>NZ_KV826607.1:90753-182386 GCF_001835975.1 Staphylococcus sp. HMSC034G07 | reverse complement strand
TCCGGTGTGCTTGGTGTACCCGGTGTACTTGGTGGTGTTGAGTCTTTCTCGTACGGCACTGGCGTATCCTTTGATGGGTCCTTTGGATCTGTTATAGATGGTGGAATGTATCCTTTTTCTGGATGGTCTGGATCTACTGGAATCAATGGATTACCACTCGGATCCTTCGGTGTATAACCTGGAATGTATGGTAATGGTGGATTATCTGTCGGTTCTTCTGGCGTCTCATCATACAATACTGGTGGCCTATTTGTACCTGGTTTACTTGGGTCATACGCATCTCCTGGATTTTCTGGAATAAACGGAATATATCTGCCTAATACTTTATAGATGTATGTCACTGACGTTGTTCCTTCTACAACTTTTCCTGTTTCATGGTCTCCTTCTTTTACTTTTGAGAATAAATATAATTTCCCATCTTTTCCAATGATTTTCGGTTTGTGATCCGTCGTATCATACGCCGTATCTACGTTTGATTCCGGTGTATCCTCTATAGATTTTTTAATCGGATTTCCTGTTTCATCGACATAATTTACCACGACATTACCTTGTTTCACTTCTGGTGTCGGATCTTTCTCATACGGCACCGGTGTATCCTTTGATGGGTCCTTTGGATCTGTTATAGATGGTGGAATGTATCCTTTTTCTGGATGGTCTGGATCTACTGGAATCAATGGATTACCACTCGGATCCTTCGGTGTATAACCTGGAATGTATGGTAATGGTGGATTATCTGACGGTTCTTCTGGCGTTTCATCATACATTACTGGTGGCCTATTTGTACCTGGTTTACTTGGATCATACGCATCTCCTGGATTTTCTGGTATAAACGGAATATATCTGCCTAATACTTTATAGATGTATGTCACTGACGTTGTTCCTTCTACAACTTTTCCTGTTTCATGGTCTCCTTCTTTTACTTTTGAGAATAAATATAATTTCCCATCTTTTCCAATGATTTTCGGTTTGTGATCCGTCGTATCATACGCCGTATCTACGTTTGATTCCGGTGTATCCTCTACAGATTTTTTAATCGGATTTCCTGCTTCATCAACATAATTTACCACGACATTACCTTGTTTCAGTTCTTCGTAAACATAAGTAACCGTCTTCTTCCCTACCGCTATTTTACCTATCGGTGCATCCGATGTAGTTAAATGACCCTGGTCATCAACTTTACCTATCGTATAATTACCTGCCGAAACGAGTTTATAAGTTTTTCCATCTTTTTCAATTGTCACTGGACGATGGTCTACTACAGTATCATAATCTGTGCCTGCAAACCCACCTTTCACATCTTCAACAAGGCCTTTTAATTCATTGCCTTCCGTATCAACATAACTAACAACTACATCCCCTTTTTGGCTAATATAATAGTACTCAACAGTATCTGGATACTCAAAGTTATTCGAAATATCAAATGTTCTTCCATTATCATATCGGGAATTAGTCACTTCACCTTTTTTTAGTCTCACAACTGAGCTAGACGTTGCATCGCCCCCATCATAATCTGAAACAGATATTGCTACATTTGAAGGTAATCCATTTTTATGGAAACGGAATTTTTGAAATATCACTTTCCCCTCCAAACCGAGTTGTTGATATTTCCCTTCAGATGCGCCATCTACAATTTTTTCTCTAAATTCATAACCATTAGTATTTTTTTCAAAATCATAATTTATATCTGGCAGATTATTCGATGCTATTCTTCCTCTATCTGCACTACTGCCATTCACTGGATCAAATGTATCCGGTGCTTTAGCATAAGTAAACCATACTTCACTTTCTACAGTGCTTTTATCGTCAAGAATTTTATCTTTACGATACATTGTGCCACGACTCGTTGTCGCTTTACTATATCGAACATTACCAATTATTTTAGAAGATTGTTTGTTAATTTTTCCATTTTGATTAAGTGGCGCTCTTGTACTATCAAATGCGTATCCAGCAATTTCTGGAGGTTCTGTTGTATAAGTACTCTTAGTCCATCCATATTGAGTGAATGGTGGTACAATTTCTCTACCTTGTTCATCATAGTAATATGTTGTCTGACCTTTCCAATGTGGTAACACAATTGAATAACTCACAACCTCACCCGTTACCAATTGTGCAGAATTTCCATAGATGGGAAGGAAATTTGATGGTTCATTTACATCGATTTTATTTAACCTGAATGAAAACCCATTCTTTTTTGCAACTATATTTAAAAAAGTCATTTCATCGAGCTGAATATCACTAGGTGTAATGGTCTTGATATCAATCTCTTTTACTAATGTATTTTTATCTTTATTAAATACCGTAACGAAAAATTTTGTGGGTGCCCCTACATGATCAACATCCTCTTTTCTAACAGAAAAGACATATTGTCTGTCTCCACTTTCACCTCTTCTAGCTACTTCGAATGTATATTGTTTCGGATCAGCCGCTTTATGAATTTTATATGTCACCTTATTATTAGTTGGGAGTTCAGAGTTAACACTATAACCATCCGCAGGGGGTTGAGTTAAACTTGCATTCGCTCTTCTAAGCATGCTGTTTGAATCATATGCATCTGGAATGTCACGTTTTTTTATAGATTTAGGTGTTTCACTTGCTGTTACGTTCTCTGATTTTGAAGTATTTATTTTGTTTTCTAGTGTTGCTGATACTTCTTTTGCAGCATCTGCTTGGTTTTCTGTAGCTTCTGATGTTTCTTTTACAGCTGTGTTCTCAAATTTCGATGTATCTGTTTGATTTTCTGGTGTTGCCGCTACTTCTTTCGAGCATACATTTTCTGTTTTAGAAGCGTCTGTTTGATTTTCTGTAGCTTCTGGTGTTTCTTTTACAACTGTACTCTCATATTTCGATGCATCTGCTTGATTCTCTGATGTCATCGCCACTTCTTTCGAGAGTACGTTTTCAGCTTTTGAAGCGTCTGTTGAGTTTTTTGATATTTCTGGTGCTACTTTTGAATCTATGGTTCCACTATCTACAGTCAAAGAAGGTTTTTCATCCAATTCAGCAGCAGACGCATCATTTGTTGTACCAACAAATAATATAGCGCCTATTAAAACACTAGCCGCACCAAAATGGTATTTTTTGATTGAAAAACGCTGTTTTTGTTCGTGTTGTTTGAAAATCTTCATTTTCTTTTCTCCTTCCTTATATAAAACTTACTTATATCTTAATATCACCTAACTAAATTGTCCACAATGAGTTTGTTTTATTTTTTAAAAAAATATAAAACTTATTATTTATTTAAAATAAAATTTATAAAACAGATTTTCATGGCGTGATATACCTAAATGAATTAATTTTAATGACTGCTCTACTTTCGAATAGTAATTAAATGTATAAAATCGCGGATTTAAAATTTCATGAATTCGTCAAAATTAGGAATGACTTTGATGATGGTTATCAATCCATTTATACTGGTAATTGTATATAAAAATCTCCCTTCAGAGTTTACATTTTTAAGTGTCTACTTTGAAGGGAGCATATCATTATGGATTCGTTCTTTTTAAAATACATATTTATTTTTCGCTTTAAATTCTAATAAGTGCAGTAGTTTACTGAAATGAAAATGTACACTACTTATACATACGTATCAATTCATCTGAATTTTTTCATTATTATCCTAGAGTAGGTACAAGATATTTTTCAATAAATCTAATGATTACCCATCCCTATTGTGTAAGTTTTCTAAGATACTAAGTTTCTACCTCTTCCCCAATAAAATTAAATTATCTACTATATACTTACGCTTCTTCTCCAACAACTGTAAAGCGTTCATTTATATGTTGTGGATTTTCAATTTCATCTAAAATGGCAATGGCAAAGTCAGCATAACTAATATAGCTATTACCATTTGAATTCACTAATAAATTATCTTTTCCTGATTGATAACTTCCTGTTCTGACACCTTCTGCATTAAAATCTGCGGATGGGCTAAGGAAGGTCCAAGTTATACCTTGTGTAGCTTCTAAATCTTGTAAATTTCTACCTTGACCTTTTGCAGTAGGTACAAATATTTCTGGGAATTCTGGCGTATCTATTAACTTAGTCGTTTGTGCTTTATCAACATATAAACTACCAGCACCGCCTACAATAATCGCTCTTGTATCTGTTCCTTTTAATGCTTCAATTAATGCGCGCCCAGCAGTTACATGTACTTCTTCCTCACCAAGTGGTGCACCAAAAGCATTCACAACTACATCTAAATCTTTTAAGTCTTCCGCTGTAATGTCGTATATTTCTTTTTCTAGTACATTTATATTACTATTAGATAATTTTGAAGCATTTCTAACGATGGCTGTGACGTCATGTCCTCTATCTATTGCCTCTTCTAATACCAAATTTCCAACTTTTCCAGTTGCTCCAATAATTCCAATTCTCATAATAAATTCCTCCAATTTTTAATCAATAAAATATGTTTAAAATGACTACTAATAAAAGGGTAAACTGCTTACATTGTTACAATGACAATTGTTGACAAAATGCTATTTTTGACAAGTCACTAACAGATCTAATTGTGCTAACGGTTACGGTTTTGGTCTTAACTCAAACGTTTGCCCTTCTATAGATACATCTGCGCCAGTTTCTTAAATTACTTTTTTATGATGATCTTTACCTATAAAACAAAATAGAAACACACAGAATAAATACTTATTTTCAGTGAACAACCAGCCCTCCTTTCAATTTAATAAGGTTTGTGATAATCGTTTAGGTTGCTTTAAAATAATTTATTAAATGCTTTTCAATTACGGTTGTAATTGTAATAGTTACAGTTACAAGTCGGTCATACGGATAGATTTATCCGTTATTTACGAGTATTTTATTGACGATACTGTCTAATGTGACACCTTTTAATACCGCTTCCATTGCGTCTTGCGCACTTTCCAAAATAACTTCCAACACACTTTGAATATTGGCACCAACTGTACAATTGATATTCGTATCTTCATGTATTTGGAATAAATGTCCTTTTTCAACCACTTCCACAGCTTTATAGACGTCAAATAATGTAATTTCATCCAAAGGTTTCAAAAGCTTAGCACCTGAATTGCCTCGAGATACATCAATAAAACCAGCTTCTTTAAGTCTTCCCATCAATCTTCGAATAACCACAGGGTTCGTATTCACACTATCTGCGATTTGAGTCGATGTTAAAGTATATTCTCTTTCAATCTTAATTAAAGCTAATATATGAACAGCTACCGTAAAACGACTGCTTATTTTCATAACAACCACCTCATGTAACCATTATAGTTACACCTATTGTTAATGTCAATGTAATCGTATTATTCAATCTTGGTAAGTGTTAGAAAGGTGGCATCTTTATATATTAAATTATATTTATGAAGAAACTGGATAAACAGTGCTACGTTTATTGAAATAGCCAAAAAACTTAAATATTATATTAGCAATGCTTAACACACATTTTCTAAAAAAATGTAAAAGCAGAAGAGAATCAGGTTTAAATCTGATTGTCTCCTGCTCTTGAGGGGTTGAAATATCAGGCTTCCATACGCTTTGTGTTAACTACACGCGCATGATACATAGCCAACTTCATATTTTCTGAATTTTTATCAATAATCAATGCGTTCTATAACTGACAACAATGATTTTGTAAAATACGACGTTGAATTATTGCCCAATAATTATTTTAGTTAAATAACCATCTTCATCAAAGAATCCCTTATATGAACCGCCATTATTTGTATAAAACGGAATCATTGTCTCATCTTTTAATTCTGAAGCATCATCGTCTTTATCCATGTTAGATTCATGTGCTTTTATAAATTCTGATTTAGTTACAGATTTGGGTTTCGTTTTAAAGCTCATTTGGATAACTTCGTCTTTATCGTTAAAATCTATCGTTGTATCATAAATTGTTTTACTATAAGCATGATCTTTATACGCTTTAGGATCTACTTTATATCCATTGATAGTTACATTGTCATATTTCATAGCTCTAACGAAATTATAATCTAACGTAAATGTTGGATCGTATGTCGTATAGCCTTCATACTTATACCATGGTGTTTGTGATTGTAATTTTGAAACGTTTTGACTATTCATACTTTCTCCACCACTTGAACCACCTTCACCACTACCCCATTTTTGAACTTGTTCCGCTGCTTGTACGTCATTCGTTATCGTCGAAAAATACGTTGCTGAGGATCCTACTACAAGTGTTGATACAACGGCCGTCGTTGATAATAATTTAGTTACTTTACGCATAATCAATCACTCCTTTAGTATTGAATACCGCTTGGCTTTAGTTATTTAAACTTCATTCAAGTGGAACAATCCCTAAATTAGTAACGATTTCTCAAATTCCCATCAAATGATTGTGATTGACAACCACGCTCATACTTCTATTTACGATGTTTGAACCAAATAATAATGAAAAGTCGCTATATCATGACAATCATTTAACAGTCGTTTGAAGTTATCACTCCTACGATTTGGCATACGTTAAATGCATGGTGTAATTATTCACTTTCATCATACATCATATTTTTTTAAATGCAAGTATATATAGGATTTTGATTGAAGATGCTTAACAATGAATAGCCACTGTTTGGGGGTTTTTATCTTCTCTTAATTTTCACGTAATCATTCATATATTTAAGTTTTAAAAATTATTAGCGATTCAATTACCTCTTTACACCCCTCACATAAATATTCAAAAATTATAAATTGCACAATATTGTTGTCGATATATGTAAATGATATAGTTAAATTGTATTTTAATATTTTTCAAACTGAAAATAACGAAGGAGCGTGTTTCGATGTATAGGATAGGCATAGCAGGAGCTGGCGCAATGGGTGGACGAATTGGTGTGTCCATAAAAGAAGCTGGCTATGATGTTACACTTATTGATAATTGGGAATTACACGTCAAACGTATTAATACAGATGGTATGGACATTAAAACAGAGACGGATAACTATTCAGTCAACATCCCAGCAGTTTTAACCAAAGATGTTTCAACTGAGTTTGACCTTATCATTATCTTGACTAAGGCTATGCACTCGGAAGCAATGTTACAGCAATTACAAGAAGCTGGTTGCATCCATCAAAATACAGCTATAATGAGTATGATGAATGGCTTAGGTCATGAAGAACGATTATCACAAATCGTCCCTTTATCTCAAATTTATCTAGCAGTAACGATGTGGACTGCAGGTCTACGTGGACCAGGACAACTATTATTAGAGGGTGAAGGATCTATATATTTACAAAGCGCAGATGGTGAGACCGATGACCATACGCATGCTATACTTCAAATTCTTAATGATGCAAATTTGAATGCTCAAATTAGTAATAATGTATTCGAAGCAATATGGTCTAAAGCTACATTAAATAGTGTTTTAAATCCTTTATGTACGATATTAAACAAAACGATTTATGAATTTGATAATCATCCGGATTCAGCTGAAATGGTTATGCCTATCATTGAAGAAATTGTCGCAGTTGCCAAAGCAAAAGGTATTCATTTAGATAGTCATGCACTATTAAAAAAAGTTGAAGCAGCTTATCCAAAAGAAGCTCAAGGCCTTCATTATCCATCAATGCATCAAGATTATACAAACGGACGTTTAACAGAAATAGATTACCTTAATGGGCAAATAGCTGCTTATGGAAAAACATTCAACATACCTACGCCTATTAATGCTATGCTCACCCATCTTGTACATCAATTAGAGTCAAAATTACAATAACTACAAAAGGTCAATGTAATTATTATGATATCGACGGAGTGTCTCTCAACACTTCGTCTTTATTTTGTGTTTGATACTCTATTTTCGAATCTAATATCTTTCTTTTAATATTTAATAGCACTCACATAAATGGCATTTTAAAAGTAATCTCATTTTAATAAGTAATAGTAGATACTGATATTTTAATATTTTATATTCCTATTGTTATAATTTTTACTCTAGTATTACCCCAACTCATTTTTAAAACTATTTTAACTCTAGTAAAGTAAATGTATAAAAAGTCGTTACTCTGAAAATTCCAGTAAAGTTTATAATCAATAAAAAAACTAGGCTACTGATTCCCTTAAAAGATTAAAGAAATTAGCACCCTAGAAAATAATTATTTCATCTAACCTATTTTAACTTTGAAGAATATTCAATACTTAATCTTTTATAGTTCACCATTTAAAAATTGGGCTTCTCCATTAAAAAAGCTCCAATCTTCATCCGTATTCTCAACTACACTAAACATGATGTCTTCTTTACGTATACCTATGTCATCATGAAGTTTATTTACCACTTCTCTATAAAATCGTTGCTTTTGTTGTTGGGTTCTTGGCCTTGTAATAATTGTAAACACGATTATATCCTTTGTCCGCTCTACACCTAAACCTGTATCCAAAATTTTCATTTCATAATCTTCATGTTGGTTAACAATTTGGTATCTGTCACCTTTAGGCGCATTAAAAGTTTCTAACATGACTTCATAAGAGATATCTAATATTTGCTTAATCTCTTCTTTTTCTCTTCCTTTTATCAAATCAATTTTTATTAATGGCATTATTTTACCCTCCTTATCTATATATGATTTTCTATACACGATTATGAGACGTACATTTATAAATAATAGATTGAATTGTTTCTACCATAGCTTCTTTACTAGGGTTTAAAATTTGTTGTGGATTAAACAATGACTTATCTTGATTAAGTGTTTGTCTTAATTGATTGCTCCAGGCAATATTAATTTCTGTATTGAAATTAATTTTTGCATGGCCCAAATGTATTGCCTTTAATAAGTCTTCATCTGAAATACCTGAAGCACCATGCAATACTAACGGAATATCAATAGCTTCTTGTATGGCTTTCATTTCTGTAAAGCCTAAATCGGGTTCTCCTTGATACTTTCCGTGAACTGACCCTAGTGCAGGCGCTAATGTATCTAGATGTGTTTCTTGAGCTAATCTTAAACAATCATCTAAATTAGCATACTTTACGTTACCAATTATACCGTCTTCATTACCTCCTATAGCACCTACTTCTCCTTCTACGATGACATTATTTTTATGAGCGTAATCTACGACTGCTTTAGTTTGTTTAATATTTTCTTCAATGGGTAATTTTGATCCATCAAACATTACAGAATCGTATCCAGCATCTACTGCTTGTTTACAATTTTCAACAGTTAAACCGTGATCCAAGTGAACAATAACTGGTATCGTTACATCCATCGCTTTAATTTTATTTTTGATCGTTGAACAAATAAATTGATAGCCACCAAGAAATTCAATTACTTTATCCGTTGTTCCTATGATAATGGGAGAACGTGTTACTTCAGCTGCTTTCAAAATACATTCTATCCAAATTAACCCATTGGCATTTATTTGAGGTATGGCGTAATGTTCTTCCTTAGCTTTTTGTATAATTCTATTCATCGATTCACATCACACCCTTCTTCATATTTTTTTTGGCTGATTTGATATCAGTGATTCTTTACATTTCAAAGCAATTTGTTGTGCTTTATATCCATCTTCAATAGAACAGATGACATCTGTATCATTTTGAATAGCTGCTATAAACGCATCCATTTCTACTTTATAAGCGTCACTATATCTTTCTAAGAAGAAATAAGGTGGATTATCCCTTCTGATACCATCTGTACGATAATAATTTAATGTTGAAGACTGTTCATTACCTACATCTATTGCGCCATAATCTCCTAAAATTTCTATACGCTGGTCATACCCATAAACACTTCTTCTACTATTTTCAATGATTGCCATAGAGCCATTTTTAAATTTCAACGTGATTAATGCAGTGTCGATGTCATCATAATCTGCTATTTCTGGGTTGATCAATGCTTCTCCTGTCGCATAAACTTCTACAATTTCAGATTGTATTAAATACCTTGCCATATCAAAGTCATGAATACTCATATCCATAAATAGACCACCAGACCGCTTTATATATTCAATTGGAGGTGGTTCAGGATCTCTTGAAGTAATTCGCAATGTTTGAACATTCCCTAACTCTTTTTTGTTTAAAATACCTTGAAGTTGCTTAAAATTTTTATCAAATCTTCTATTAAAGCCCATCTGAAGTTTTACATCAGATTTTTGTATCGATTCAACAGCTTCTTCCGCTTCTTCCAAAGAGAGGCTAATTGGCTTTTCACAAAATATATGTTTACCATTTGCTGCCGCTGCTTTGATAATATCAACGTGTGTGTCAGTTGGTGAACAAATAATAATTGCATCTACTTCAGGATCCCTAATAATATCCATATGATCTTTAGTTTTATTTTCAACACCAGCTTTTTCAATCCATTCTGACATTTTGTCACAATACAAATCTGAAACCCATTTAATTTTCACATTTTTATTATTTTGTAAATTATTGATGTGCAATTGACCAATTCGGCCAGCACCAATCACTCCAAATGTAAGTGTCATAATTACCCTCCTATTGAGCTAAACCAAGTGGTGAGAATAAGATATAAGTTGCGATTACAACAACAATAATAATACCGCCTACAATATATCTATATTTCCACGGTGTTATATCTACTTTTGCGTAATTTACACTAAAATCAAATTCGTCTGATGGTTTTAATTTGTTGAATAATAGTACTATAAATAAATCTATAAAAAATAATACGCTTAATACGTATAAATAGTGTATATCTGATAGCAAAACTTTTGAAAGCGCATACAAAATTATGTGTGAAATAAACATTATTTTAGCACCTTGATGCGACGTACGTTTAACAAAAAATCCTACAAGTATAAGTACTAATAACGGCATGTTATAAATACCGTTGAATTCCTGTACCACAGCATATAAACCTTGTGGAAATAGTGAAATCATTGGAGCGATAATTACTACAATAATACCTACAAGGACTGTCACTAATCTGCCCATTCTGGAAATTTGTTTATTTGTTGCTTCTTTATTAATTATTGATTTATAAAAGTCAAGTGAGAACAAGGTTGCCGTACTATTAAGTGACCCCACAAATGAACTTAGAATTGCTCCAAAAATAACTGCTCCAAACAAACCATACGCCCAACCTGGTAGAACCTCATTAATTAACATAGGGTACGCATTATCAGGTTTTGTAATTTTATCTCCTAACATATTGAAAGCAAGTACACCTGGAAAAACTAAGAATAATGCTCCAAATATTTTAAATATACCAACATACATTGCTCCTTTTTGTGCTTCTTTTAAGTTTTTACCTGCCAGTGCTTTTTGTACAATCATTTGATTGGTACACCAAAAGAATAAGTTATTAAAAAACATTCCAAAGAATAGTGTTGGCCAAGGTACAATATCTGAGTCGACTGCACCAATTGAATTTAATTTTTCAGGTGTGTTTTGTATAATTTTATCGAAACCTTTTAATAAACTACCATCACCAAACATGACCAATCCTAAAAAAGGTATAGCAAGTCCGCCTATTATGAGTCCAATACCATATATAGAGTCACTGTGAGCACTTAAAGAAAGGCCGCCGATAAATAAATATATAATTCCGAAAATACCTATAAATGTAGAAATTAATACAACAGCAGTCATATCGCTAACATTTAAAATTTCACCAATATTAAAAATTTTATTAAATACTAGAGCGCCTGAGTATAGTACAACTGGTAAAAATGACACAACATATGTAAATATGAATAGTAACGATACCAGTCTCTTAGTAAACGTATCAAATCTCATTTCAATAAAATCTGATATTGTGTCTACACCATATTTAAAATACCTTGGTAAAAACAAAAGTGCTAATATAACAATAGCTACTGCAGCAGTTACTTCCCACGCCATTACTTCCATACCTGCCATAAAACTTTGACCGTTTTGTCCTACTATTTGTTCAGTAGATAAGTTCGTCATGATAATTGTAGAAGCAATGGTAAAACCTGTTAGACTTCTACCACCCATGAAGTAGCCATCAGAATTTTTAGTATTGATTTTTCTACTTCTTAAAAACGCATATAAACCTATTAGTAGAACTACTGTAATAAATGAAATTATTGCAAACATACTCATGATAACTCTCTCCCCTTTGGAGCTTAAATTACTCCCACCCTTATATATTGTTTGATTTTATTGAAATTGAGACATATATTCTTTTGCTTTTTTAGCGTAGATAAATGGATTTGCTATAGCTGGATCCTGTTCAGCTTCAACAACAATCCAACCACTATAACTTGACTGATATATAAGATTTAGAATAGGTTCAAAATCAATCACACCGTCACCAGGTACAGTGAACATACCTTTTCTAACGCCGTCTAAAAAACATTGATTACCTGTATCTACTGCCTCTTTAACTTCTTGTCTCACGTCTTTAAAGTGGATATGTTTAATCCTATCTTCATATTTATTAAAAATCTCTATAGGATTTTCTCCGGAAACTACAAGATGACCGGTATCAAATAAGAGAGAGACGTTATCTTTATTTGTTTGTTCCATTAATTTGTCTATTTCTTCTGTAGTTTGTATACCTGTTCCCATATGATGGTGATATACAATTTCCATACCTTTTTCTTGAGCAAGTTTTCCTAACTTTTCCAAACCATCTATTAACAAACCCCATTCTTTATCGTTGAAAATAGGCTTATCTTTAAACAATGCTTTATCTAACCTTCCTTGAATACTATTGCCTTGCTCAGATACTACAATTACTTTAGCTCCCATTTCACAAAGAAAGTCTCTATGTTTTATAAATGCTGTTTCTGTCACTTCATATGGTTTAGAAGTTAAATATAAACTAATCCATGCGCTTGCTACCGATAAACCACGTGGCTCAAGATAAGACTTTAGAACTTTAGGATCTCTTGGATATTTATTACCTATTTCTGTACCTTCGTATCCAGCTAACGCCATTTCACTAATACATTGTTCGAATGAATTGCTACTGCCTAATTCGGGCATATCATCATTCGTCCATGCGATTGGAGCACATGCGTAACGAATATTTCTAGTCATTCTTTTCACCTCATAACGTAATAACCTTCTTAGATTCGAAGGATGATTGCATAGCAATGGCTACCTCTGTACTTTTCAAACCGTCCACACCTGTAACAGAAGCTTTTTCTTTATTTCTTATTGATTGTACAAATGTATTTAATTCATTAATAAAAGCAAATCTAAATCTTTCAGGAAAATGACCTGATGTAGGCCTTACAACACCATTTTTATCATATAAAGTTACTAAATTTTTTTCTGGTGCGTTACCAATTCTTATCATGCCCTCTGTTCCTATTATTTCTGTTTCGACATGATAACCATGCTTGGCGTTTCTTCCTGCTAAAAAATATGCGATAGTGCCATCTTCTAATTCTGATAAACATGCACCAGTTTCTAGTTCTTCACATTCAGATAATTCAGGTGCTGCAATATTATTTCCTAGGGAATAAACCGTTTTAAATTCTGAACCGGTGAACCACCTTACTAAATCAATATCATGTATTGACATGTCTAAGAAGATACCGCCACTTGCACTATTTTTAGCAAATTGTATAAAACTATCTAACCCTACACTAGGATCAATACCATAACAACGCATTGCTGTAATCTTTCCTAAGCTTCCATTTTCCACTGCTTCTTTTGCATATAAATAAGATTCATCAAATCTACGCATAAATCCTAATTGAAATACTATATCTGGATTGTCATCTATTTTATCTACGACTTGTCTAATATTCTCTAACTCTAATCCGATTGGCTTTTCAGAGAAAACATGCAAACCTTTTTCAAGAGCTTGAGTAATTTGCACTGCATGAAACCCACTTGGAGAAACAATAACAACGGCGTCAAGTTGGTCATTATTTATCATTTCACTATAGGATTTACAACAATGTTGAACGCCTAATTTTTCTTTCGCGTATACTAGCTCTTCATCTACTACACTTGCGACTGCATATAATTCGGCATCATTAACATGATTTACAATATTTGATGCATGAACTTGACCTAATCTACCGAGACCCACTTGTCCTATTTTAATTTTTGTCATAGCTTTTCCACCCGCTTTAGTAATGTTTTGCGTTTTTCATTATTTTTTCTTTATTTGAAAATGCTTCTTGTATGGATGCTTTGTCACTATGCTCTGAAACACCTACATTCCAAAATGATTCATATCCATCTGTCATTGTTTTGGGCAATGTTTTAATTTCTATTAACGTAGATTTAGTTTCTTCTTTAGCTTGCTCAATCACTTCTGTCAGTGCTTTCACATCATTGATTTTATAAGATTTCGCGCCATAACCCTCAGCTACTTTTTGATAATCTATGTTTAATGGTTTACCACTAAAATCTGTGAATTCTGTGCAGAAACTATCGCTACCATTATCCATTTGTAAATTGTTAATACATCCAAAGCCACTGTTATCAAATAAAATAATATTAATTTTATAGTTATACTGGAGTGCAGTGATTAATTCAGAGTGCAGCATAAGGAAACTACCATCCCCTATTAGCGCATAGACTTCTTTATCAGGTTCTGCAATCTTAGCACCAACTGCTGCACCAATTTCATAACCCATAGTTGAGTAACCATATTCCATGTGATACGTATTGAAATCATCTGTTTCCCACAATCTTTCTAAATCGCCTGGCAAAGAACCTGCTGCTGCAACAATGATTGCATTTTTAGCTATTGTCCGATTTACTGCAATTAATGCATTTGTTTGTGGTAACTCAGTCTGTAATGCTTCTACGTATTGCTTAATCTTTACATGATCAAAATGATTGGCAATTTCAGGTGTATAATCCTCTACATTAATATTAATTTCTGCCAATCTAGCACGTTCACTGTTCCACTGTTGTTTAATACTATTAACGGCCTCAGTGATATCAAATTGATGTTCTCCTAGTGCGCTCATGAGTTTTGCCACAGACACTTTGGCGTCACCCACTACTTGTGTTGCATCTAACTTATATGCATCTACTCTATTGATATTAATATTGATCAATTGGGCAGTTTCAAAGTTAATAGCTGTCTTCGAACTCGTTGTAAAATCAGAATATCTTGTCCCAATTCCTACAATGACATCAGCATCTTTAGCATAAACATTCGCTGCTAAATTGCCTGTAACACCTAAACCGCCTAAATTTAATGGGTGAGAAGCTTCTATCGTTGATTTACCAGCTTGTGTTTCGGCCATAGGTATTTTATGCGCTTCAATGAGTTGTTTGATTTCAATGTGTGCTTCTGAATACTTAGCGCCACCTCCAACAATAACTAAAGGCTTTTTAGCTGCTTTTAACACTTCGCAAGCACGTTCAATCGCCCGCTCAGATGGTTCTAATCTATCGACATAATGTACACGTTTTTCAAAGAAAGTCTCTGGGAAATCGAATACTTCTCCTTGTACATCCTGACTCAACGCTAGTGTAACTGGTCCAGCCGTTTGCGGATTTGTCATAACTTCTAATGCTCTAATAAGTGCCGACATTATTTGCTCTGGTCGTGTTATACGGTCAAAATATCTAGATATTGGTTTAAGTGCATCATTTGTTGTTATCCCAATACTTTGAGGATTTTCTATTTGTTGTAATACTGGATCTGGTTGGCGTGATGCAAATGTATCACCCGGAAGGAATAACACTGGAATATGGTTGGCAGCCGCTGTGCCTGCTGCAGTCACAAGATTAGCTGAACCAGGTCCAACAGAAGTCGTTACTGCAAAAATTTTCTTCCTTAGACTTTGTTTACTGAAACCAATTGCAGCGTGTGCCATACCTTGTTCGTTTTTACCTTGAATCACTTTCAATTCATCTTGATATTTTGACAATCCTTCACCTATACCAAGTACGTTCCCATGGCCAAAGATATTCATTACACCTTCAACAAATCGTGTTTCTTCGCCATCAACGTAAATGTATTGCTGTGTTAAAAACTTAACGATTGCTTCACCTGTTGTTAATCTCACTGTATTGACCATTTTTACCACCACCTTAAGCTTGTTCTTTGATTAACTGTTCTATTTTTTCTACAGTTGGCATGGCTTCTGACGAACTATGACTACTAACAACAATTGCTGCAGATGCCGCGCCATATTGAAGTGCTTCCGCTACAGATTTACCTGTAACAAGTGCATAGATAAAGGCAGCTGCGTATGAATCACCTGCACCGAATGTTTTTACAACATTCGCTTTAAATGCTTTTCCTTCATATACTTCACCTGCTTTATCAAAAGCAAATGAGCCTTGTACGCCATGTTTGATCACTACTAAATTAGGATTTCTTGTGAATAGCAAATTGCTAATCTCTTGATCTGACAGGGTTTGGTAACGCTCGATCATGTCAAATTCGTCTCTTGTACCAATTACTACATCTGCTTGTTCAGCAATTAATTCATAATAAATCGATGTTTCCTCTTTATTTCTCCAACTATATGGGCGGTAATCTAATTCAAAAATCACTTTAACATTATGTTTCTTAGCAAGCGCTAAAGCCTTTAAGACTGCCTCTCTTGAAGGTGATTGCGCTAAAGCCGTTCCAGAAATGAGCAAATATTCCGAATTTTCAATGTATGATTCATCTACATGTTCTGGAGCAAGATATAAATCAGCAACTGCTTCTCTATACATCAAAATACTAGATTCTGTAGGACTTTTGATTTCAGTAAAAGTTAAACCAATTTTACGTCCTTCTTCATCAATATGAATTTGAGAAGTATCTACACCTACTTCATTAAAATAGTTCGTAATAAATCTCCCATGTTGATCATCAGATACATTAGCAATCATACCAACATCTAATCCTAGCTTTGCAGCACCAATCATTATATTGGCTGGTGAACCACCCACATATTTGCTAAAGCTAGCCGTTTCTTCCATAGGTCTATTAATTTCTTTAGCATTTAAATCAACTGCAGCACGACCGATTGCCACGATATGTTTCTTGTTAGCCATATATGTGCACTCCTTTTATTTACGATCAATTATCCATTCATGATTTGGTTGATTATAAAACTTCCAAACTTTTTTAGGTCCAGCCATGATATTTAAATAATAACCATCATATCCATCTGGAACAGCTACTGGGTGATATCCTTTTGGAACCACTACGACATCGCTATTTTCAACTGCCATCGTTTCATCAAGTGACAAATCATCTGTATATACTCTTTGGAACACAAATCCTGTACGTGGATTCATTTCATGATAGTAAGTCTCTTCTAGTAATGACTCATTTGGTAAATTATCCCTGTCATGTTTGTGAGGAGGATAACTAGACCAATTTCCTTGATCCGTATATACTTCTACAACTAATAATTTTTCACTCGCTTTATGCGTATCTGGTAATATATTGTGTACATGACGCTTATTAGCATATTTACCTCTATCTTCAATTGAATTCTCACTTGCTGGTATAAACTGTGTCTCACGTATTTCATCAGCAGGTGCGTAACATAATATTACTCTTGCGTCTGTCACAGCCTCGATGGTTATATTATGTTGCTTTGAAATATACACGCTATCTGTTGGGATTTTTTCAAATACTGAATCCCTTGTACCGATATTATTAAATGTGTCATAACCATCTGACACTGAAACTTTTCCTGTTAGGGCCACTATACATAATTCAAAGTCTTTAGTTGTTTCTTCATAAATTCCACCCGTTCTAATATCGAGTACTTTTAACCCTATATAGTTTAAATTTATGTCGTTTGGTTTTAAATCGTGGATAACTTGCACATCATCGCTTAAAGGATGATGTACTGGTTTGTTTAGTAAATCAGCCATATCTATTTTCACTCCTTAAAATTGTGGATCTCCATGACGTGCTGTAACGACTTTTCTGTGAGTATAAAAATCAATACTGTCTTTACCATTAGCATGTAATGAACCATAGAATGAAGATTTCCAACCTGAGAATGGAAAAATTGCCATTGGTGCAGGTACACCTAAATTAATTCCTAACATGCCTGCATCAATATTTTCTCTAAAATATCTGATTGACGATGCACTATCTGTAAACAAGCAAGCACCATTTGCAAATTCAGATTGGTTAGCTAACGTGATACCTTCTTTTAAACTATTCACTTTGACAAGTGATAATACTGGCGCAAAAATTTCATCTTGCCATAATTTCATGTCCGTTGTGACATCTTCAAAAATAGTCGGTTTGACAAAATAGCCGTCTTCTTTATTGTCTGCTCTACCATCAAGTACTAATGTGGCACCTTCTTTCACACCTTCGTCTACGTATTGTAATGTTCTTGCTTTATTTTCTTCTCTAATAACTGGCCCTAAAAATACGTTATCTTCTATACCATTACCAATCACAATATTTTTAGATTCTTGTACTAATTTTTCTTTGAATTCGTCATATACATCAGCTTGCACTGCTATAACAGCTGCAGCCATACAGCGCTCACCTGCTGAACCAAATGCTGCACCTATGACATCTTTGACTGCTGTATCAATATCTGCATCATTTAATACGATTGTGTGGTTCTTCGCTCCAGTTAAACATTGAGCGCGTTTTAAATTCTCTGTTGCTTTTTTATACACATATGCGCCAACCGGTTTAGAACCCACAAATGAAACTGCTTTAATATGCTCATTTTCACAAATACCATTAACAACATCATGGGCACCATGTACCACATTGAACACACCTTTAGGGAAGCCGGCTGCTTCTACTAATTCTGCTAGTTTATTTACTAATAATGGGGTTTTTTCAGATGGCTTAATCACAAATGTATTACCTAGAGAAATTGCCATTGGGAACATCCAACATGGCACCATCATCGGGAAGTTAAACGGTGTAATCCCCCCACAACGCCCACTGGATATTTATAGCTTGTACCTTCAATGTTTGTTGCAATACTTGATAAAGAATCACCCATCATTAGTGAAGGTGTCCCTGCTGCAAATTCAACATTTTCAATTCCTCTTTGCACTTCACCCAAAGCTTCAGTAGTGTTTTTACCATTTTCTTTAGTGATAATTGATGCCAGTTCATCTTTATTATCGATGAGTAACTGTTGTAACTTGAACAACAAACGCGCACGTTTAGGTACTGCCACTTCTTTCCATTCTTGAAACGCATCATGTGCTAATTGTGCCGCTTCGTTTAATTCTTCACGTGTTGATACAGGTACCTTTGCAATTACTTCTTTAGTTGCAGGATTTAACACATCAAGTGTTTCTGTACTCTTCGATACTTTCCATTCGCCATTAACATAGTTCTTTAAGATTTCTGCCATTATAAAATCCTCCAATCATTTTTAAGTAACCGCTTACAAATTTTTAATCATATTTTGATTATGTGTTGGTTACTTGTTGAGATAACTTTATAATATTCTTAAAATTGTGTCAACTTTTGAGTAAGTTTTATAATTATTGATTGTTTATTTTTAAAATATTGGGTATATTGTAATAAATGGGGGAATCATATATGAAAGCTAAGCGTATTTATGAAATTGAATCTTTCATAAAAAAAAATAAGACAGCATCAATAGAAGAACTCTGTGAAACTTTTAATGTCTCAACAAATACTATTCGACGTGACATTAACCAACTTGTAGATATGAAAATCGTCAAGAAGGTTTATGGTGGAATAGAAGTCATTGAAGATTCACATAAAGCTGTGGATTACTATAAAAGAAATATAGAAAATTATCAATCTAAAAAATATATTGGAGAAATAGCCTCTAATGAAATAAAGACTAATGATATTATATATATTGATACAGGTACAACTACAATACATCTATTAGATTATGTTGATAAAAATATGACCTTCACTATAATAACGAATAGTTTAGATATTATGAATAGAGCATCACAATTTGAAAATGTAACACTATTCATTATTGGAGAAAAATATAAACCTATCACAAGGTCGTTTATAGGTATGGATTCTAATATGTTGCTAGAAAAATTCAATATTAATAAGGCTTTTATGTCCGCAACTGGTGTTAATATTCAAAATGGGTTATCTAATTCCGAAATGGAAGAAAATTTAATAAAACAATATATTACGAGCAAAGTTTCAGAAACATTTATCTTAGCCGATCACAGTAAAATGGGAAAATCCACTTTACTCACATACTGCAATTTGGGAAATATTAGTAAAATATTTACCGACAAAACACCACCAAAAGATATCAACGATTTTTGCCAAGAGCACAATATAGACATTCATTTTTAGTAATGTTATTAAAAGATTATGATGAGTCATCTAATAAACTATTTTTAACTTGTTTATTAGATGATTTTTTTATTTTGAACTATTAATGAAGTTTCCCTCAAATTAACAAAACATTATATTTTATGTTAAATAACATTTATAAACGTTTATCCTATTATATTATATAATGATTAATAAGATTATAAAAAATTGTCCATTGCATTGGACAATTTTAAATTAAGCGCTTACAAATTATTGCTATACACTTTATGTATGGAGGAGGGAATATTTATGAATAAGGAGGAAAAAAAGAATAAGATTATAAATTTTTTATTAAACAACTCTGGATATACCAAAGCAACTGAACTAGCTGATTTATTATCGATCTCTTCTAAAAGCATTTATCGTTTAATCAATGAAATTAATGGTTCTACTGATAATAAAAAAATTTATTCAGAAAAAGGTAAAGGTTTTTATATAGATCCTGACTTTAATAGTTTGGATATCGAATCAAATACAATATCCAAAAGTGTAAAGTTAGCTATGTCTCCTATTGAAAGAAGAAATGAAATTTTTAAGGACCTATTAATAAGCTCCCCAAAACCAACGACTGTGAATCAAATCATTAATAAATTCTATATTAGTGAAAGTATGTTATCCGTAGATGAAAAAATAATTATAGAAATGGCACAACCATTTAATTTAAAACTGATTCGTAAAGACCGTACCTTGGTAATTTCAGGAGAGGAATCTGATATTAGAAATGCATTAATGCAAAGTATGGATACTCTGTTCTTAGAGATTGAAAAATCAGATAGTATACCTAAAAGTATAGAAGAAAAAGATAAAATTTTTGTTTATAACCAAATAAATACGATTGAAAAAACGCTCAATGTTAGCATACCGTATCCATATAATATCAATATCTTTTCACACTTATATATTCTAATATTACGTTTTAGAAAACATGGAAAACATGAAGTTAAAAAACATAAAAATATAGAAGACACTGATTATACAATAGACCAAAGATATTACAGAATCAGTGATATCATTATCAAAAATTTTGAAACGTACTTATCTTCCCAGTTACCTAACATAGAAAAAGACTACTTATATAAATATCTAACATCATATCGCGTAGAACACGAGACACCTTCAAACCAGGATAGCGAATGTGACTTTTCGGATGACGTTATTACTTTTACAAGCAATTTAATAATACCTATGGAAAAGAGATTGAACAGTGATTTTTCTAATACTACATTTCGTATTGATTTAATGAAACATATAAAGCCAATGATTAATCGAATAGAGAACCATATTCTTATTAAAAACACTTTATTAGATCAAATAAAGTTTGAATATTCTGAAATATATTCTCAAACATCTGCTATTTCTAAAACGCTAATTCCAAATATTTCAGAAGATGAAATCGGATTTCTAACACTTTATTTTGCTCGAGAAATAGAACGTAATCCTAGAAAAATCAAAACACTTATCTCCTGTACTACCGGCATAGGCACTTCAGAGCTACTACGTGTCAAAATCGAGAAAAATATTCCTGAGATAGAAGTAATAGATGTCATATCATCAGACACTATCAACAGCGAAATTATTAAAGATATTGATTTAGTAATTTCTACTGTTTCAATAAAAAATTTCGATGTTATTCCTGTTGTTGTTGTAAGTGCAATGTTTAATAAAAATGATCAACAAAAATTAAAATCCCTTATTCCGAAATTAGGTGTTCATTATGGATGAAATTTTATTTGAAATAACGACACAATCAAATAATACGTACGAAATTTTAGATGATATAGAAAACTTACTTATTGAAGATAATGTTATTGATAAACAGAATACAATGATAAAGGACATTGCTTATAGAGAGGCCCAAGGCGACTTAGAAATCTATCCAAAAGTAGTATTACCTCATATTAAAGAATCTTACGTTTATCAAACACGTATTGTGTTAGTAAAAAATAATTCATCATCTATAAAGTGGCAGGACAAGTTCATTGATTTAATTATTTTAATACTAGTGCCTATGAAGGTTGAAGACAGTGACAAAGACTTAATAAGAATCTTTATGAGGAATTTAGCGCATGAAGATTATATAAAAAAATTGATTACAAAGGAGTAATTTATATGAATATCGTAAGCGTTTGCGCATGCACAGTAGGAATTGCACACACATATATTGCAGCAGAAAAATTAGAACAAGCAGCTAAAAAGAAAGGTCATTCCATTCAAATTGAAACACAAGGAACAATTGGTTCGGAAAATGAATTGACTGAAGAAGCAATAAGTAATGCAGATATTGTATTACTTGCAATAGACGTGAAAATAGCAAATAAAGAGCGTTTTGATGGAAAAAAAATAGTTGAAATACCTACAGATTTAGCAATTAAATCACCAAATAAATTAATAGAAAAAATAGAAGAAATTGCTGTGAGTAAAAGTTAAGGGAGATGAAAAATTTGGAACTTACAAATATCTTAGATAAAAATATAATTTTTCCTAAATCTAATTATACTAGCAAAGAAGAGATCTTAAGAAGTTTAGCAGCATCGTTCAAAAAAGAGCAATACATCGATAATATAGATGTTTTTTTAAATGATGTTTATAACAGAGAAAATGAAGGTGTGACCGGAATTGGTAATTTACTAGCAATCCCACATGGCAAAAGTAAAAGTGTTCAGAAGCCAGGCGTCGCAATTGCTACATTAAATAATAAAGTCGAGTGGGAATCATTAGACAATGACGGTGCTCAAATTGTGTTTTTAATTGCAATAGGAACCGAAAACTCAACAGATCACCTCAAATTATTATCACAAATAGCTAGAAAATTAGGAAATGATGAAATAAATTCTAAATTACTTAACGCCAAAAGAAAAGAAGAAATCATACAGGTACTTACATCTTAAAGGGGGCAGGATTATGAAATCATTTTTCAATAATTTAAATTTCAAAACACATTTATTAACAGCCATTTCATATCTTATCCCTGTAGTCTGTGGTGCTGGGTTTATGATTGCTATAGGAATGGCATTCGGTGGAGATAGCTCGACTGATTTAACTAAAGCAGGTTATTCATTTTGGGATGTCCTCGCTGTAATAGGAGGCATTGGATTAAAATTATTACCTGTGATAATCGCTACTGGTATTTCCTATTCTATTGCAGACAAACCAGGTATCGCACCTGGGGTAATAATAGGTTTAACCTCAACAGCAGTCGGTGCTGATTTTATAGGTGGTATCATTGGTGGATTTCTAACAGGCTATCTTGTATTAATCATCATTAAGTTTGTAAAATTACCAAATTGGGCTAAAGGCCTTATGCCAATGCTTGTTATTCCATTTATCGCTTCACTCATTGGTGGATTGATTATGGTCTATATCATTGGCGTTCCAATAGGTGCTTTTACACACTGGTTAACAGAATATTTACAATCGTTAGGTGGCACTTCTAAATTATTCTATGGCTTATTGATAGGCGTACTAGCTAGTATAGATTTCGGAGGACCTATTAACAAAACAGTATTCGCTTTCGTTTTGACTTTACAAGCTCAAGGCATTCATGAACCTATAACTGCATTGATTGTCGTTAATACTGCTACGCCGTTAGGATTTGCTTTAGCTTATTGGGTCGCTAAGTTATTCAAAAAAAATATTTACAAACAAGTCGAAATTGAAACCCTGAAAACTGCATTCCCAATGGGCCTCATAGAGATTGTTGAAGGTGTGCTACCTCTTGCATTGAATGATATTATCCGTAGTGTTATTGCTACTGGAATTGGTGGTGCTGTTGGTGGTGCGATTTCTATGGTGTTAGGCGGAGATGCACAAGTACCATTCGGAGGTTTTCTCGTGCTTCCTACCATGTCCCAACCTTTTACTTTTGTCCTAGCCGTCTTGGCTAACGTAATTGTTACTGCATTTGTACTCACTATTTTAAAAAAACCGATTGATGAATCCAATGATATACAAGAAGAAACAGAAGAAGACGATATAGATTTAAATGAACTAAAAATTTCTTGAGGAGTGACATTTATGGTTAAAGCACAATTTTCACCATCATTAATGACGATGGACTTAGATAAATTTAAAGAGCAAATCACTTTTTTAGATCAACATGTCGATTCGTATCATATAGATATTATGGACGGACACTATGTTCCAAACATCACGTTGTCACCATGGTTTATTGAACAAGTTAAAAAAATTTCTTCTGTACCAATTTCTACGCATTTAATGGTAACGCATCCAACACAATGGATAGAGCAATTAATAAAAATCAGAAGTGAATTTATATGTGTACACGCAGAAGTTATGAATGGCATTGCTTATCGTTTAATCAATCAAGTACACAACGCAGATTTAAAATTTGGAGTTGTTTTAAATCCAGAAACTAAAATTGATATCATAATGCCTTATATAGATTTAGTTGATAAAGTAACAATCATGACTGTTGATCCAGGTTTTGCAGGTGAAAAATTCATTGATAGTACATTGGAAAAAATACAAGAATTACGTGTTATTAGAGATGATAATAACTACAATTATCTTATTGAAATGGACGGATCATCAAATAAAAATACATTTGAAAAGATTCAAAAAGCTGGACCAGATATCTATATATTAGGACGGAGTGGACTTTTTGGATTAAATGAAAATATTGAAAAAGCATGGTATGAAATGTTACAAGATTTTAATAGCGCTAAACAACATATTTACTAGCTGTAAATTCAATGAAGACAACCCGAATAATAGGTAGTTTGCCGTTCGGTTATAAGCTTTTGTTACTGACTTGCCCTGATAAGCGTTCTGAGAAGATTAGCCATATGTACTACTTTCCCAACAACCCTTAAAAGGGTTGTTTATTTTTTTCTTCCTAGTTTCTTCGCCAGTAAAAGATTTATATATTCAACAAGTGTTACTTGTTCTGCAACTCTGACTATGCTTTATTCATGAAGGTGTTAAATATCGTATTTCTCTAAAATTGCGATGTAGGTAAAAATGAATACTTGCGATATATCACACTCACACTGTAAAACTCAACATTACAATTACAATACGCAACTCATATCAACGGTAGCGTATAGTGACGTCACACAACCCGATGACTTACCGCTCTATATTTTGATAAAATGATCACTTGTCATATCATAACTGAAAACATGTTTAATTATCATCTTTATTAATGCGGACACGATCAATCGGGTCACCAAGTTTTTCATTACCTTGTGGTACATGGTATGTTAATACTTCAATATAATCCTTCGTGATATTCACTTTCGTATAAGCAGGTTGGTTATCCTGTATTGATTTAACTGCATAATCTTTTTTTCCATCTAATTCATAGAATTTGCTACCACTAGCAGAGTTTAATGTTACATAAATTGTACCGTTTGGGTTCGAGTATGTTTGTGGTGCTGCGCCATTTTCATCCCATTTTACTTGAGCATCTTTACCATTCATAACATGTGAACGACTATAAGAATGGTCGTGTCCACCTAATACTAAATCAACATTGTACTTTTTCATCAACGGCGCAAATTTATCACGTCTTATTTTTGTTGCTAACTTATCAGAATGTTTACCTGCTGAATATGGATTTCTGTGAGTGAGTGCGACAATCCACTTGGGATTTTGATCTTTAGTATCTGCAATCGCACGCTTCATCGTCTCTTCGTGCCCTTTATAATCTAAACTTTCAGAGTTCAAGCTGACAAAAAGTGTATCATTGTGCGTAAAATAAAAATCAGAACTCGCAAGGTTTTTACCACCATTTTGCAAATTAGGAATATTAAAATGTTCAGAATAAGCTTTATTGGCACGATCATGATTACCTAAAGTAGGTACAACTGTGAAATTTTCCATCCCTTTGGCTTCTATAAAACCACTATATGCCTTTTCATCCCAAGGCAAATTGACTTGATCTCCCAAGCTCATTAAGAAATCTGGATTTTTATTTAACTGTGCCATTTGATTCACAGTATTTTGCCATCCTGCATTATCCTCCACTAAATCTCCCGAAGCACCTAGTTGTGGATCAGCGACTGCGATAAAATTCGTTTCTCCATTATTATTCGTATCAAAACGACGTATCGGTGATTTTTCTCCATTAACACCATTAAAAAAGCGATACATGTAAGTTGTATTTTCTTCTAAATGAGGCAGCGTTGCATGAGTATAATTCATTTTTGGTATATCTTTATTTAACAAACGTTTAGTGTTGCTACCCTTATGTGTTTCCCCTTCAAGACGTCTTGCATTAGAAAAATCACCCTGCTCGTTTGCTTTTGCAATTTCCACATAACCTTGCTCGTCTGATTCATGGTACCAAGTTAAATTCTTTTCTGTGTTATCTTTACCAATCGTCATGATCGCATAACGATGGTCATTTGATTGTGTTTGTTTTGCAGTTGTTTTTTTATTATTTGATTCCTGATTAGTAAGCTCATTGTTATTTTGTTGAGGTGGATGATTTTGCTGATTTGTATTTTTTGTTGTAGCTGTTTCATCTGATGTTAACGATTTGTTCGACTTATGATTATCTTCTGTTGTTCCTTTATCTAATTGTTCCTCTTTGTACTGTTGCTCTAAAGTAGCATCATCAGTTTTATCCGCTTCATTTTCCCACTGTTGATTATTTCCTGGGTTATACTGATTGGACGTCGATTGACTTGGTAACTTTGGTTGTTCTTTCGCTGCTGTATATGATTCTTTTTGTTGTTGATTATCAGATGGTTGTATTTGTTTATTACTTTCATCTTGTTGCTTATATGTAATTTGTGTATTTTGGTCTACTTCCTCATCGGCATTTTTAGATGAAGTTAAATTATCTTCACTTAAATTTTGATTATTATTTGCTTTTGACTGTGCCTTTGTATCATTTGCTGCATCTTCCTGATCATTACCCTCAATGTTAGCTACTTTATTAGCAAGTGATTCTGTTTCTAACGCTTTATCTGAAGTTTGTGTGATTGTATCATCGTTTTGATTCGTTTCATTGATTTCTTCTGTTTTTTTCTGTTGATCCTCTACTTCCGATGCACTAGCATCTTGTGTCCCTACAAAAATTCCTGCCGCAGACATCGTAAATATGATACTCGAGGTGCTTTTTTTCATAAAATAACGCCACTCCTATCTATTTTTTAAGTTACCAATTCATATTGATTACCACGAACGTAACAAAATAGTATTAAGTTCAAATTAAATAGAAGTAAATGTTAAATTAAAAAAGTGAACCAGAAATCTAATTAAAAAGATTTCATAGTCCACCTCATAATGTTGACTAGATATAAAATACGATAAAATTTCACCTGCATTTATACAGTTATCGTAAAACAGTATTATATGCACCGTCGTAATTATTTATAATTTCTATCCTCCAAAGAACAAATCGACAATATCTGTTGTTCTATTTTTATCCACTTTATAAAATTCTGTATAGCCACAATTTTTACAAGTTATTGTTGTAAAATTATTATGTTGCAAGTCAAATATTTTAGAAAAACCTGAACCTGTCGCTGAAAGTGTTCCTTCTTCAACTTCTGTATGTCCACACTTAACACAACCATTATGTGTTTCTGCTGCCATTATTTTCCACCCCTTTATCATAAGCGTTATTATGTACATATCACTGATATGGTCACTTTAAACTTTATGGGATGTTATAGGGATTGTGGCCTTTGGAGTTTTATGGTTTTGAATATTCATATCTGCAATAGTATCTTAAGCTTTACGAATAAATAAAATAGATATATCGCTAGCACCTTTAAGTAATTTTTATACAAAAAAAATTCAGTAACGTATCAATCGCTACTGAATAGTATTAAATGTATAATATTATTATTTTAAAACAGTTTCAACTGACTGAAAGAGTCCTTGGTCATATGTTCTATTTTCTCTATTTGATTACCTATTCTAGTTATAATAGGAACAACTAAGGCATTACCCATACAAAAAAATCTCATTCTGTCTGGCATTGTGTCTGTCCAATTATCAGGAAAACCGTTTAATCTTTCCGCTTCAATTGGTGTTAATGTACGATAATTGTTATTAACATTCAAAAAGTGTGTGCTTCTATTTACTGAAGCTTCACTTGTTAACATCGTTCTAGCGGGTAAATCGAGCGCATCAGTATCTGACATTCCGCCTTCTGAAAAATAGTATTCATGACCTTCTTTGGTAGTACGCTTAATCTTCTTAGGTCCACGTAAATACTTGAATTTATCAATTTGATCAGAATTTAATGAATAACTTTCATCAACATTATCTTCTATAATATCGTTTAGTGTTAATGATTTTTCATATTTCGGTATGGTATCAATAGTCAAAACTTTGCCATCTCTCATAATACCACTATTATAAAATTGAAATTTAAAATTATCCGAAACTTCAACAATATCACTTGAAAGTGTTGTTTCTGCTACTCTTTTTTTATTAGGCTCATTTTCAATTGGGAAAGCTTGTGCAAACATTCCACTTTTATAAATGATATTTTCAAGGGATTCTTTATTCATCTCATTGCTATAGTCTAAATCATGTTTATACCCAAAAATAAATACTCTTCTACGCCTTTGTGCATTACCATAATCAGCAGCATTTATCACTCTCCATTCAACAACATATCCTAATTCACTTAATGTTGATAACATGACTGCAAAATCTCTACCTCTCTGATTAGATGGTGATTTGAGTAATCTATCTACATTCTCTAACAATAAATATTTGGGATATGTATTTTGAACAAATCGTATAATTTGCCAAAATAATACACCTTTCTTTCCTTGAATTCCAAGTTCACCGTTTAAGGTTCGAGCAACAGAATAATCTTGACAAGGAAAACCACCAACTATCATATCAGCATTTGTATCAGCCATTTCTTTATCTGATATTTCTCCTATATCTCTATTCACATGTTTTCCAGTATCAAATCTTTTATTATAACAATCAAAAGCATGTTGTACTTTACGTGAGGGCTCCCATTGATTTGCCCAAGTGACATCAAAAATTCTATTTTTTGTTTGTTCTAAACCTAAACGAAAACCGCCAACACCAGCAAATAGCTCTACTACTTTAATATCATTCATTAGGCGACCTCCTAAAATTACTTATTAACCATTATACCATAAAAGCGAACGATCGTTCTACTTTATATCATAATTAAACATTTTAAATTATAACATACATTGGCTAAAGTAATTCTTCAACTTGCTTTTTAATATAATCATTATTAATCCAAAAACACTGCTTAGTCATCCATTCATTTGAATAATCATCACTTTCTGGTTTATTAATCCATTTAGCTGGATGCGGTAATTTGTCTGCACATAGCCCATTTTTACGGTAATCTCTCTTTTGTTCATGTGGTCTTACATGACATATTAATTTATCAGACTTACTTATAAAATTATTATTAATTCTCCAACCATCTTTTGTCCCTTTATCCGGAACAGCTTCTAGAGTAACACCTGTTTTAATTTTATCTACTGTATCTAACCACATTTTTTTAATAGGTCCTTCAATATCTTCTTCTGGCATACTAAAGAACTTAATGCCTTTAAAAACATCCATTTCATTTTCAGTCTTTACTACGAAAAATAAGAATCTGCTTTCTAATAAAAAATTATGCCACTGTGCACTAGGTAATCCATCTTCATCAATCCATTGTTCATTAGCTAATTCTTCAAATTTAAAAGCTCCAAATGACATACTTTCTTTGTTACGATTATTTTCATCAAATTTAACAGTTTTCACAACTATTGAAGACTTTTCAAACTCTTCCACCTCGGGAAAAGGATTGTTTTTAGTTATTTTCCCTTTCAAATTTAAAATGGCAGATGCTAGTCTATAGTTTAAATTATACGCACCTTTTTTAATATTAAAATGTTCACACAATTCATCAATAGTCCAACCAATGTAAGGTTGAAACTTTTCTATTACGATATCTTCTATTGATTTTGCTTTTATTTCAAATTTGTCTTTAATGATAGAATCTATTTGCTCATCACCTAATACATACTTTCTCAGTAATGAAGTCATATAACCTGATTTAAATGAAAATGCTCGTTGTTTTGCTTTTATATCAGAAAAAGGCTGTGTCCTTACAGATTTTGAAGACGCACCTTTTGTACATGGTGACAAATAATTTGTTAAACCTTCACTTAATTCATGCGCCTTTCCATTTTGTATGTATTCATGTATTATTTCCCAATCTTGCTTAATAACCTCATAATCCACAGGATTATGCTTCATTTCATATAAAATTGCTTCTTTTATAAGCCATTCATCCTGTTTAAGTTCTTTATCATGTTCATAAAAAGCTAGTTCAATCGTGCCATTTTTATTTAAAAAACTACTTTCTTCAAAATTTTCTTTTACAACTTTGTCATAATTTATGATATTTAATACTAATCTTTCCTTTGAACTATATTGTCCATTTTTTAATTTTTTTATAGGTGTTGCTTTTAATTCAACCCCAGCTTCTTCCATATCTGGTCTACTATCACTATCTTTTTGTTTACCAAACCATGTCTCAAAAGCATCCCCTGCAGAACTTTTCGTCCCAGAAATTGGTTTACCATCATTGAGTTCTATTAGTGTTTTTCCAACCGCTTCCTTAGCCCTATTATGAACCTGTTGCTTTGTTTTATATTCAGTCATAATACCTACACCACCATACAATTAATCTCTTTTATATAATTTTTAATATCATTTCTAAGATTGTATAACGTTAAATATTCATTTAACTAATTTAACACCTAAATCCGTTTGTAAACGAATCCTTCTAGTATCTTGTGAATCCGTAATATTCTTAATCATCTCTTCTTCTTCCTCATTTGTTAATAAACTAATAAGTTCTAATTGAGACTTTGCTCTTGAAGAAGCAACGTAAAAAACCATCCTATTACTATCATTAACAAATGTATCTTTATCGATATCTATGATAAAAATCACATCTGATTCTAAACCTTTAAATTTACGTGCAGTAGTGAACAAAATGTGTTTATTATTTGGTTGGTTAGTGATTGAATAACTTCCTATTTTAGCTAACCCATTAAGAATCGAAGATTCAATTGTCTTAGTGGTAAGTATTGTGATTTGACTTTTTTTCACACCTTCATCAGTGTAATACCTTATTCTTTGTTCTAACCAATTAAGAAGTTGGCTTTGGTTCTCAGCCTTATAATAATATGGAATGCTCCCATCAATATGAATTTTCATTTTCAACTTCTTTTCATTAATACCTATAGGTTTAGTAGACGTTTTAGCTATCTGTAGTGTATTTCTACAATTTCTACTTAATAATAACTTACAATCCATATCATTTAACCATTCAAGATTATCTTTCTGTTGAATAACTTGGTTTTTATCAAAAAACACATAAAAACAGCTTTCTTTTATTATGGCAATTTCTCTTAATAACTCAATTGAACTATCTGTAAAATCTTGTCCCTCATCAATAATAATATGCTTAAAATCCCAAACTTCTGAAAAATTTTCTATATTACTCAAGAAATAATTTATATCTTTTTCATCAATTTTATCTTTACGTAATGCCTTAGCAGCTAGGGCATTTAAATTAGTAAATGTAACATTTTCTAGTTCTCTACTATATTGATTTCTTAAAAATTCAACTAATAATCTATTAAAACATAAAAATACTACTTTATCCTCTTCTGAAAGTCTTCTTGCTTTTTCCACCGCTAACATTGTTTTTCCTGTTCCTGCTGCACCTTGAATAGCAGCTTCTTCTTGCTCTAAAAGATAATCTAATAGAGTATTTTGTTCATTAGTCATTCTATTAAAATAATAATTATTTTCTTCAATAACATTACTCATACTTGGAATTGCTTGAAACTCCGGGGCAACTTTATCTATTATTTTGTTCATTGAATCTTTTCCAATTCTATGCTTTTGAACTCCATAAAATTTATAACAATTTTCTAAAGCAAGTTCAACATCAAAAATATGTTCACTAAAAAAAGTGTTTTCATTTTTATAATACTTTAAAGGCAAGTTACCTTTTAAATTGTTCGAACTAACTCCTGTTAACCATACCATAGAGTATATAGGTATATAGGTGTCTTCTAGATTTAAACCATTAATAATTTTTCTGAATTTATATGTTGAATTGTCCGCTTGTCTCATAGGATTAATAGGTTTTTCTATATTAGTTTTTCTGTTAATTTGTAATAATTCTCCCTTTCTTCCCATAATACCACCATGTTTAACCTCAAGTGAAAGTATGCCATAATTCTTATTGAAAATTAAAAAGTCGGCTTCTCCGGCATTTATTTTATTTCCTTTTTTATCTGACCATTCAACAGAATGAAAAATTGTATATTCATCACCAAGTTCACTAAATTTTTCAAATAAAACTGCTTCACCTTTACTACCATTAAAATCTATATCTTGTAAATTATAGCTAGGAATTATATTAACCAATTCAGACACCTACTTATTTTTTAAAATTTCCCATCCATTTATTAGACCATAAAAATCAGATGGAATTTTTTTTCCTTGATACTTCTCATCAAGTAATACTATTCTTTTCTCTTTTATCCAAATATACGCAGCTTTATACTCATCATTATCAATTTGAACTATTCCTTCGAAATAATCAGGTTCTGTGTATTTTCTATTTAAAAAATAACTTGAAGTTGTAATTCCTAAATCTATTAAAGTATTCCAATTACCGTAAGTATTTTCTTCACCATTTTTTAAAATTTTCAATTTATGTTCTAGCTTTTTCCACTGATATTCATTATCTACAAACCAATCGAAATGATTTCTTATACAAACTTTAGAATCTAAAATGAATACAAATTCTCTATCCAAATAACAATTTCTATATGAACAACTTGTATTAGGTAAATATGTACAATTATGACACGCTGCACCATTTGAATAATATAAACCTTGACCATTATTATACCCTATTTCTCTACAAACTGGATCTGAACTACACCATTCCATTGATTTAAGTGCTTCATTAAATGATAGTTTAAATTTTTCTTCTTCTGCAAGACGAACAAGTCCACCAAATGTTCCATCTTTATCTGAATCAGTAACATAAATAAGTATGCCATATCTATTTTTGTAAAAATAGAGTTTTTCACTTATTGAAGTAATTGAATAACCTGATAATTTACTAAATTGTTTAATTAATCCATGAGATAATGTGTGAATTAAAATATTAATTGGGTTCGAAAATTTGTCTTTTAAATGATCATCATCTGTTATTTTATTTATCTTTCTCTTCATATATTCCTGTACCAAGTTGAAGTTTCCCCATTTATTTAACACATCTTCATTGAATTCTATAAATATACCTTCACCGTACAATTCTTTTGCTGGGTACCAATCGATTGAAACATCACTTGATGAAAACATTATCTTTTTGTTATTGGTATCATCAGTTGCTTTAATAAATGCTTCTTCTTCATCTGAAGGAATTAATCGGTGAAAACCAGTTTGAACTACTAGTTCTTGCAATCGTCTAACTGAATTGACTTTTTTTATAATAGAGTTTGGCTCACCATTAAAAGATAGCTTTACATTCAGTGAAGCATCATGAAGATTTTGTGTGTCATTACTTAATTTATCAAATTCTTCAACTAAAATACTTTCATAATCACATAATTGTTCTCTTTTATGGCCATTAGTTAATGATAAAACTGAAAATAATTCTGGTTGGTATACACCTAAAGCATTCTTTAATATAGCTACTGGTCTGCCATTACATTTTTTGTCATAAACATCTTTACCACCCCAAGGTCGCTTTCCTTTACATTTTTCATTTTTCAACTCTCTCTGAAAGGGTGTAGGTGTTTCATCACCCTCTTTTGATTTCCCAGTAACACCTTTAAGAGAATGATAAGCACCACAAGAACAAACTAAACTGCCATTCAAAATAGAGCTACCGTTCATTTTAAAAAATATATTATGTGTGACTTTCGAATTTTCTGTCGAAGAACTATGTGTATATTTAAAATAAGGAAAATCATATATATGACCGTGTTCACAAACTACTACTAATGGAAATTGGATATGTTCTTTTTTCTCTCCACAAATCTTACATTCTTTTATTTTGCTTGAACTACTCTCTGAAAATTCACTTATTACATGACATTTTGAACAATAATGAGCTAGCGGAAAGCGTGAAATTGGTATCGTTACATTTGAATTTTTAACTTCTCTATCATCATTATTTTTTTTATAAATTGGTACTTCGCGAAACCCTTTTACCTTCAATAAATTCTCAAGCCTATTATCATTAATAGTAAATTTAGTTAATTCTTTATTTAATCCACTTTCATACCATTTTTCTGCAGCACCTACAATATATGATACTCCATCAGTGTCAATATATAGACTCCCAGGACCATTCATACCAACTAACTTTCCTCTAGGTACTTCTATCTTTCTAGCCATTTTCATTCCTCCATATTAAAATTGAAATAATTATCCAAATCTGTTACTGATTGAACTCTAAACTTACTCACTGCATCAACATTTCTCATTGAAAATATTATAGATCTTTGTTCATCATCAATCTCTTGTGTGTTCAACCTATTTATATATCCATATCTATTATTTGTATTTTCCCATGCATCATATTCGAATTTATGTAATTCTTTTATTATTTCCTCAAATAGATACCTTATCTTTTCTTTTTCCGTGTCATCTACTATTTTCATTTTCTTCAAAATGTTACCATACACAAAGTCTTTAATTACTTCAAAATTGTCTTTTATTATTTCAATATTAGGTTCATATCCTAACGTTTTTTCATCAAAGAATTGTCTCATAAATCCTATTAATACAGCTGGGAAACCTCTTTCAATTGAAAAGTGTGAAAAAGGTGTAACACTAGTTTCCTCAACATTAGCATAAAGTTTCTGATGAAATTCATTAAAATGTTCATAGTGTGACTTATCATTACTATCTCCACGATTATAAATTGTAACGACTAACCCAGGACTTTCATCCGGTTTCCTACCTACTCTACCACTTACTTGAATATATTGAGCAGTGGTTTTAGGTTGTCCAATGATAGTCATCAGTGCTAGCCTGTCTATATCTACTCCTACTTCAATAATATTAGAAGCTAGCACTAAATCAATGGCCTGGTTATTCTTTGAGGAATAGTTAATTTTTAAATCAGTTAGTGATTTTGCAACTTCGTTATTTTTCATTCTCGACGTTAATTCTTTTACGTTTTCGTTATCTAGTATCCTTCTATCATTTATCCCCCTTTTATTATAATAACTTTCCATTTCATGAGGGATATCTAAATCTGCCAATGTATTTGCTTTACCAATATCATTAATCGTGTTGTAAAATGATAAAATAGTCCAAAACGGATTTTTAAATCCTTCAGGTAATTTGTTTGCACTAATAAGTAGACGTGAAAAAGTTTGAACTTGAGTTTGTAGTTTACCTTGAGTAGTAGTATAAACACCTACATATTTTCTACCAGGTACTGGTCTACCAAAACCGTCAGTTTTAACTTTAGAATAAAAATTATCATTTATACTAAATCCTGATGGAGGAAAAAGACTACTTTTTTCTCTGCCAAACAACGCTTTTATTTGTGACTCATATGCTTTAATTGTAGCAGTAGCACAAATGATTTTAGGCTTGGCTTGGCTGTTTTTGTCAGTGGTTAATTCTTCTATCAATGTTTCATACATACCTGTTAATGAACCTAATGGACCAGAAATCAAATGCAATTCATCTTGCACTATTAAATTTGGTGGTGAGTAAACTCGTTCACCTTTATTATTTAAACCAAATAAATACCTAGCTTTCGGCTGCCATGTTAATTGAACAAATTTATCAATAGTACCAATCAGAAAAGTTGGAGTTTTTTTATAAATTATTTCATCTATAAAATATATTGGTAAATGATTATGGAACTCACATTTTTTATCTGGACAATATATCTCTAATGTATCAGTATATTTATAACCGACATAAGTAAGGTTTTTTATTGGTTTCATCTCTGCTCCACACCAAGGACATTGAGAAACAACAAAACCATCACTCTTACCCATCTTGCTATCTTTCAAAATTTTTTTAGCTTGTTCTAATTTATTAGGAGTATTTGAACTTCCTACCCACAAACCTATGCTAAACTCTTCTTCACCTAATAATCCTTTAAATTTTCTACGTAAATAATCAATACTCACTAATAATCTAGATGCTCGTTGAAATTGATCGGTTGTAAGCAATCTCAACGTATAGCGCATTATTGTGTCAACACCTATATCATCTTTATTCAACATTCTTCTATAGATCATCGAAAAAGCTGATACTGCTAAATACGCTTCAGTTTTACCTCCACCTGTAGGGAACCAAATTAAATCTACTATATCTCTATCAAAAGATTTTTTATTGACTATAGAATCGATAGATTGAAGTAAAAAAGCTATTTGAAAGCCTCTCCATTTCTTTTCAGTAAATGCAGATTCATTACTTTTAATTTTCTTTTTTATAGACTTATTTAAATTTTCAATACTTTCATAATTTAGTTCTTCAAAACCATTTGTATTAATTTCTTTCGAAAAAGAAATTTGGTTATCATACTCGATTTTTCGAAGGTCTTTCCCATTATTCATTTGCATTAGCATAGCTAAATTCACGAGTTTAAAAGTATAAAATGCTTTTGGATTTTGTAGTACCTCCAAACCTTTCTTAATCCTATGTAGACTTTGTCTCATATAAAATAAATTCTCTTCTTTAATATCGTTGTAATAATCATCAACATATTTTTGTTCTTGTATTTCATACCACTTTTCATATCCTTCAATTAATGGTTTTAAAATTGTATTTAAATCATCTAAACATTTTACAGCTGCCAATTCAGAATGATATATACTCAGTTGTTGATTATTTATTATTATGTCAGGTGTCATAGTTTTCACTTCATACTCTGGCAAAAATGAAGATTTAATCTTATAAACCTCATTACTTTCATTTTTCTCCCATATAGTCGCACAATCATGACCAAATGAATAATTTTTTTCATCTAAATACAAAAACTCAAACTTCTTCTCTTCTTTACCTATATTTATGTCTAGTTCTGATGGTTTAGGATATGGTGAAAATACTCTTCCATCTTCAATTGTTACTTCTAAATCAGATTGAAACAATATTTGTTCATCGGGGCTATCGCTGTTTTTACTCGTCTTATTTTCAATAGTTAATGTGACAATTTTTAATCCTTTACTAATTTTCCTAATATTCGAATATAATATGACATCTAAATCCTCATTAACTATTTTGTTGTTATCTTCCAAAACTAATTCATAGTTTTCTATATTTTTTTCTTGATTAGTTTTGATATTGATTTCGCTTGTTAAGCTTTTTCTCATCCACCAATCTTTATTATAATCACCAGTGATTTGTAAATTTTTATTATAATTTGTTAATAATTTGTAACGTCCACATTCAAACTTAACTTTTAAAATATCAGCTTCCTCGGGAATAGCAAATGTAATTCCCATAGTAGATTGTTTGTACATTTCATTACCTGATATGCTTACTTCATTAGTTTCTTCTCCATTTTTCAAAATGTCACCATTATCTTGCATATTATTCAAATCTACTTTTAGTTCTTTCTCATTTTCATAATTATCATCCTCTTCAACTGCATTCAAAACATTCTTAGTTGGATACAAAAGGCCAGCTGCATATTTTTTACTAGGTAATCCTTGATTAAATATTTCCTCAACTTTTGAACCATAGCGATAACTTAAATGATTATTATTTATATTTATAGAAGTAGTGTTTTCATCTATTACTTGCGTATATTCCATATCTATATCTGGACCAATTATTTCTTTTCTTAAATTTTCAATAATCTCTTCTCTATTTTCAACATTTTTTTTTAATATATTAGACATCTTTTTCTCCTTTATAATAATCTATTCATATCTTTTTTTAAAAAATCTTTAGTCTTCTCTGAAATGAATTCTATCTCTTCAATAAAATATGTTCCTTTATCCTCAGTCTCTAAAATATACTCTCTATTTTCAGACATCTCATTTATAAATTCAGTGTAATTTATTTCTTTAATATTTTCAGATAATTTTTGTAATATTAATTTCCCCGCTAAAATATGAGTTTTATTTATCTCTTTAGCGGAATGAAAAATATTTTTTTTACCTATATCACTAAAATTCAAATAATTTAAAATTTCCATCAATGATTTAGGCTTCACAGTTTCAAGAGAAATCCAAGTTTTCAGTGTGTTTATATCTTTTAAATTTATTCCATGATTTTTTAATTCACTCTTAAATCCCTCCAAACTTTCGAAATTTTTTGATTTTTTCAATAATGATTTTTTATATAATTTAACATTCTCTAAATAATGATTATACTTGTGTTCACCAATGATTTTTTTGGCTTCATTTTTTATTAAATTTTCATCAGAATCTGACTTAATTAAAATCCAGTCCCCTATTTTTAAGCTATTTAAATTTAATTTTTCTACTGTGAGTTCATTTTTTAATTTATTTGAATTATTTAACCTTATTACTCTTATTTTTGCATTTTTAGCCATTATAAAATACTTATCATTTACAAAGCTTATTAAATTTCCTTGGCCAAATTTTTCTGGTATTTGGTTTTCACTTTCGGAAATTGTATGCGTTTTTAAAATTTTATCGATTTTATAGTTTATCTCCTCTTTCAAATCAATATAATAATCTACACTTTTTAATGTCGTAGGTTCCTCTTCATTTATAACTTCAACATTCTTATATAAATTTGAATTAGCTTCTTTATTATTATGTATAATTTTATTTTGAAAGTTACCGCTATTTAAAAAATCAAACATAATATAATAAATTTTATTTCCATAAAATATATTTCTGTATTTTGGAAATATATAAGGAGGCCCAATAAAAATAAGAGTTTCAAAAATTTTATTTTCTTTTAATAATTGGCTCGGGTTATAGAAAGTAATATTTTGGGTTAATTCATCATTGCTTTTTTCACTAAAAATAGTAAAATCGCGTACACAAACTATTGCAATATCCCCACTTCTATTTTGCTTAATAATCTCTACCAATCTATTAGCGATTTTATTCTCGACATCACCATTTTTAATTTTTTTCAATAAATTAAAAGCTTCTTTTAACCCCTCTTTATCATCGGAATATTGTGAATATTCTTTAAAAAAAGCAGTGATTTCTTCTAAATCATCAACCTCTAAATTAGTAAATACGTGTTTGTATTCATTTAAAGTTAAAATTAAATCATTGAAGAAGTACTTATAAAAGTTAAATTTATATGCTAGTTCTTCATCATCATAATCATTTATTTCCATTGAAAACTTCTTTATATATTTGTGATACTCTTTTAATATATCAGAGTGTATTCTTTCTATATGTATATTGTTTTTTGATATATCATAGTCATTAAGAAACTCTAACTTATTAATAGACAAATATTTCCACCCCTTTCGGTATTTTTACATCATTTTCATTTAAAAAATTATGTAATTCTTTAAAATTCATTTGACTATCTTCCAACATAAAATCACTTAAAATATTTTGTTTTACTAACTCAGCTAAAGTATCATTATTTTTTTTACGATTAGATAATATTATATTTTTTTTTGTTTTCAATTTAGATAATGTAATCGCACTACTATCCCCCACAAATATTGTTGGTATATTTCTTTCAACCTTGTATTTTGAATTTACAGATTTAATAAAATTGACATTACTAATACTATATTGAGAATCATTAGCAAAAATAAAATCATTACTTGTATACTCGATATTGTTTTCAGAGAATTCCAAAAAATCACTGTAAGATTCCCACTCTTTTTGGACTTTTAATCCGATAATGTTAACTTGCTTTTTATTTGTGCCTTGTATATAGTCTAAAACTTTCTTTGAATATTTTTCTTTGAAATATCCTTCTATCTCTTTATTCATTTTAACAACGCTACCTGCAGTGTTTTTATAATTTGATGAAATCCTTAACTTTTTAGACCATATTGTTTTAGGAATTTTATGATTAAATTCATTTCTTTTTTTTCTTTCAAATTTCAATTCTATGTATGGGTTCCATTCTTTCATCAGCGCATTTTCATCGTTAAAAATATTAATTACCTCTGCTTTTTTCCATATATTTTTTCCATCTTTATTTCCTACTAAATAAGTTACTTTGTCCCCTATTTTCAAATCATTATTTATATCATAATTGTTTAAATTATTATTCATTCTGGATAAATTAGAATCTATTAGTCCCTTTGCGATGAATAACGCAGGATAAAATTCATCTAAATATGAAATATAAAAATTTATCCTATCTTTTTGATCAACAAATTCTCCTATCAATAAAAAAAATTTCATCCACTCACTTACATTTTTCCATGAGGTCGTTTTACAAGTTCTATATTTTAAATTTTCCCAATATAAAATTTTTTCTTTCATTAAATTTTAACCCCCAATATTAAAATTGTTTCAAAAACAATTTAATAATCATTTCAATATAATTATGTCATAAATTTTCAAATTATTATTATCACTCATTTTTAAATATATTACACAACATTATTATAACAATAAAGTTGTCGAATATCATCTTTTTGATTTATTAAAATGTCATTTGATTTATTGTTATAAAATAAACAAATATTATTTGAATAACTCAAATGTTTATGTCAAACCTTATATAGTATTTGTCTTTTTAAGTCATGTATAATTTTGATTTTCTATTTTCAGATTCAACATTTAACTAATTTGTAATATATGATTAAGTTAAATTAAATCAATCCACTTATGATAAAATCTTAACAAAAGTATTACTACTATTCCTATAAACCTCGTACAATAAATAATCTTAAACCCCCTTCTATACTGCTAAATAAACCAATCACTTGTGATAGACTTCTACTTATCAGCAACTATGTAGTTTTATGTTTTTATGATTCATATTTAAGAATTTAGTGTTTTCTTTTTTTCAATTTTGAATAAGTCAAAAGTGTAGACGATAGTAAAATGTTGTCTACACTTTTATATAGATTTTCTTAATAAGATTTCATAGTTTTTACAATTTCATTTTCATCTTAATTGCAAGAATCTCAATTATTACATTATGCTCTTTAATAACTCCCATCATTCTACCTTGTCTTTTTATTCCCTGGTTACCATTTAAGATAGATAAATCATGTTGAACATTGTAACTTTTAAAAAATAATTTCAAAATAAAACCTGCACAGGTTAAGTAGATATTCTTAAGTCTTTTATATGTTCAAAACTAACATCTTCTAAGAAATATCTATAAAGATCTTCGACAAAAACAAAACGCACAATCCATTTTTATATCATTTTAAACTACAAAATTATATGGTATATTTTTATATAATAAATTTTTTATGAATGAGGAGGCTCATATGAAAGAATATCTATTATTATTAGGTTCAGATCAGTTTCTTAGAGAAAGATCTTATGCAGGTGGCAAAGCAATCGGAGATTTTCAAGTTTGGACAGCTATTAAGAATGCAAAATATCAATATAATGCTTATTGGGATTTTTGTATTAATGCCAATCCTTTAAACTATGAAGAAATAAAAAATGAAATAGCTTACTATAAAACGCAAGGCTACAAACCTAAATCTATTGTTCCTTTAAATGATTGGACACTAAAAGTCGCTAACAAACTAAATCAAGACTACGGTTTGCCTTACCTTGAAGAACAAGTCATAAACGCTTGTAGAAATAAAAGTATAATGAAGTCAATATTTGAAAAGTTTAATATCCCCACACCAAAGTCTATGTATTTTAATAGTTTATTACAATTAGAACAGCTAATGAATGAATTTAATTTTCCAGTAATTATAAAGCCGGTTGATTTCGGAGGTAGTGGCGGTGTTTATTTAGCCAATAATAAACAAGCATGTATGGATGCCTATACTAAATCGAAACAAACGATGGAGGTCTATGCAGATGATTTCCAAGTTTCTAAAAGTGGATTTCTGATCGAAGCATTTATTGATAGTGATGATGAAGTTTCAGTTGAAGTATTGTGTGGTCATAATTTCTATGAAGTCATTACTGTTACAGAAAAATATTTATCACCTAGACCGTGGTTTACTGAAATGGGTCATTTAGTTCCCAGTTTCAGATATAAAGATAAAAATATTAAAGACCTGGCAATACAAGCTTGTAAATCTTTAGGAATTTCACGTGGAGTTGCTCATGTTGAAATAAAAATTAAAGACAACAACCTCTATGTCATAGAAGCTGCAGCTAGACCTGGTGGCGATGCTATTATGGATTTAGTCGAATCTTCTTATAACATTAACCCCTACAGCCTTCATATATCTATGTATATTAACAATGACGTAAAACCTACATATCTATTTACTCCCAAAAAAACTTCTGCCATAGCATTTATGAAAGCTCAAAAAGGTAAAATCATGCATATTCATTATCCAGAAGTATCAAAAGATCCCGAAATCAAAAAAATAAATGTATTAAAAAAAGTTGGAGATATCGTAACTGACCCTGAAAATTGGAGTAATCGTGAAGGACTCATTCAATTGAACTGGCCTGAGTTACCAACTTCAAAAACATACAAACATATTCACAAAGCCAATGAATTAGCAAATGAAATTTTTGATTGTAGTGATGTTCATAATGACTAAATATTTAACCATTACTGCACTATATCGATTTATCTGTGGAGGTTTAATCCTCATTATAAATTGGGAACTCGCAAATCCTGAATCTACGAGTGATTTAGCGCTGGCTACAATCCTTTCATTTGTGCCAGCAATATTCACTCCATTTCTAATAGGGATATTCTTTAAAAATTATTCTGGTGCTGGCCTGACAAAATTATCTTTCTTAGTACTATTTTACATAGTCATTACCATAACAGTATGCTATCGAAACGCTTTGCAATTAATTATTCTAAATTTTGCTTTATGGATTGTATTTTTTCTTTTAGAAACAAGTTTAGAATTTTGGTTTTCACAGTTAGTTGAAAAGGAAAGTGAAGTATTTATTAACAAATATAGTTCCCTTTCAATGACTATCAATCAAGTTGCTTTAATGATAGGACCTTTGTTTGTTTCAGTGATTGTTAATTTTATTACACTTCGTTGGATATTTTTATTGTGTGCCTTAACCTATCTACTTCTTTATATTGTTACTAGGAAACAAAATGAGGATAATCAGCTTTCTTCTAAAGATGATGAAGTTCATACTAAAGAATCTGTAAAATTTACACATTACTTTATAAGTATGCTTATGTGGCCAATATTAGGAACTATCAATTTTATGTTACCTACTTTTACAGCTTTTAAGAGTGGTGAAGTCCATGAAGTCGCACTATTGGACTGTGCTTTAGGGGTAGGAATGGCTTTAATTGGAATAATACTCAGCAAATTACGTTCTAATAATTGGTTGAACTTATTTTTTATAATAAGTATTGCTATCACTGTAATATGGTATTTAGCTGAAGGGACGCTTGTAATGAAATTACTATTAATGCTATTGTTCGGTTTCACTTTTGGCAGCGCAAGAATTATTTTCAGAAAAGTTATTGTCACAGCATACGCTAGTCATACTGTAAAACATATTTATTCCCTGGGAAATGCTTTAGGACTCCCAGTCCTTGCACTCTGTATTTATCTTGGTATATTCAATTTAAACTTTGTTTGGTTACCATCATTTATTTTGTTAATTATATTAATGCTTTTATTGAAAATTGAACATCACGAAAGGAACACTACAAATGAAAAATCATTTAATTAAAAGGAAAGATAAAGCATTACCCAAGTCTTTATATCTTACAGTCAGTGACCTTATTGATATTCGTAAAGAATTAATATTAGAAAACATTTCTATAACACACTAAATTTAATAATAAAATTATTTTAAAATTTTTGTAATAAAGCAACCTAATTTCCAATCATTTTTTCGTAGATCTTCACTACCAATTTATTCCATTATGTGTTATAATACAGTTAATAAAATAGTTCTCTTATTAAGAGTGAGTGGAGGGACTTGGCCCTTAGAAGCTCCAGCAACAGCTAAATAGCGATGTGCTAATTCCAACAGTTTTAAATAACTGAAAGATGAGAAGATGTGTAACGCTCTTCTTAATTTGAAGAGCTATTTTATTGAATATAATTAAAGGTGGTTATATATCATGAAAGCATATCATGAACTATTTTCAGAATTAGAATATTGGGATAATTATCAACCCAAAAATTTTTCCAGTAGTATTTTAAAACAAGGTAAATTGAATAATACTAAGAATCAAATTCTTCAACAAATCGATCTTATAAGTAACAAAGAAGCCATATTAAAAATTCTAAATTCTTCTCATTAACAACAACTCCTACTATAATAAGTTCAAGGAAAAAGACTCGAATCTAATCGGGTCTTTTTTGTTAATTAATTATATAAATGTATGATTGGATGCTGTTAAATTATTTCAAATGACTATTGTATTATTAAATATCTATCAAATAGCATCACTTGTGACACACTACTGGGTCTTCTTTGATCATGTGATTTTTATTAATTACTTTTTTATTTATCATCGGAATTTATTTTGTCATAAAGGGATATACAACATGTCCATCATCTTCAATGATAGGCATAGCTCCCCATTCTCCTAATTTATGCGATTTTAATTCAATGCCATTATTATTTAAAATAACATGTGTTACATTTTCATTATGTGCCTATAGCCAATTACTAATAATCAAATGATGACATCTTGAAGGATGACGTTCAGCACATAACAATGCAACCACGTTATTATCTTTTTCTTCCATCAATATATTGATACCTTCTTTAAAATCGTCGGTCAAAGTATAATCTGCATAATTGTGAAATGATTGATTTTTCCAACCAGCATTCAAATTTTCTCCAACTACGCCAGAACGTTTTCTTCTTCCACCTAGTAATGAAATATGTTTATATTTTATATTGTGCTCTTTTAGCCAATCCATGAAGTCATGTTGGTTATATTGTGGATGTTTTTACTATTTGGAAATGAACGAACATCTATAATTTTTGTTATCTTGGCTTTTTCTAGCATTTCAAGAAATGTTTCTAGATTATAATTATAATGACCTATTGTAAATATTGTCACTTCTAACCAATCCCTCCGTCATTTTTAAAGTATAAGTGATGTTATTACAATACCTAATTATCATTATTATTTCGCTTATTAAAGATAAGATAAATTATTACTATTGCTATAGGAATGAATGCAGAAAAAATAGCCGAATAACTACCATTTTTAATTATAAACGGTAAGCAGAGTACCATAATTATTAAGCATATAGTTAATACTATAATGGCATAAACTTTACTTTTATTCATCCCGTAACTCTCCTTCAACTTATTATTTTCATAAATATAACAGATCTTCTTGTGTAAAAGGAGTTCTATACGCTCCTCTCACTTTCTTAGCTGAAATAAAACATTCTGTATAGATTGGATAAAGTATTTCTAAATTTAACTTTGTATTCGCAATTCTGATACCCACGTATAATCTAATCCATTCCTTAGAGCCATAAAAAATACTCCAGTTATCAAGGCTATCCATATATTATTTTCCATCAATTCACTTCATATCATGTTATACACAACCTATTTTTTATTTGTGATACGCTTCACCACGCATGATTTTAAACGCACGGTAGACTTGCTCGATTAAGACGACGCGCATCATTTGGTGTGGAAATGTCATTTTACTGAATGACAGGGCGTAGTCGCTTCTGTTTAAGACATCTTGATGCAAGCCATTGGAACCACCGATAATAAATGTGAAGTCGCTTTGGCCGCGTGTCATACGGCTTTCTAATTCTTTAGCAAGTCCTTCAGAAGTCAGCATATTGCCTTTTATTTCTAAAGTAACGACTGTGGATTGTGGTTTTACTTTTGCTAGTAAGCGTTGGCCTTCTTTTTCTTTCACTTGTTCAACTTCTTTGTCACTCATATTTTCGGGTGCTTTTTCATCTGGCACCTCGATAATTTCAATTTTAGAATACGCACCTAAACGTTTTTCGTATTCAGCAATTGCTTGTTTCCAGTATTTTTCTTTTAATTTGCCAACTGCAAGTATAGTAATTTTCATAATTTGCCTCCTGTAAAAGCTTAAAAATCAATAGTTATTAGACTTATCCACAAGTTATACACTTATTCACACAATTCCCTCTTATTATAACAGGAATGTATACGATAATTTAAAATAATTTACGTTTTTTTCACAAGTAGCGGTGGATAACCTGTTTATTTGTGGATAACCCTGTGTATAATGTGGGTATTTCTATGTTAATTGTGCACATCTCTGGATAACTTTGGATAAATACGTGGATAAGTTGCCGATTGTCTTACATACTTATTCACAAAATTTACGCTTATTTTACAAAATATCATGTTCGTTCAAGCTATTAGGTAAGTTATCCACTGTTTATAAATTATAAGGTAAATGCATATATGTAACTACTTTAATGGACTAATCATTTTATAAAAATCGCTTGTTAAACAAACCTCTAATTTAGTTAAAATGATTTCATTGTGTCATCACAGCAAGATGACTAGCGTTAAAGTGAGACTAAGCTAAGGCTCATGCATAAGTCTCCGATAACTCAATAATATGAAAACTGGTGCTTTAACTAGATTTACGTTTAGCCATCGTATTAAGAAGTACTCAATTTCATTTCATATGCCAACTACGCTTTGAATCATCTTCAGCTCACCCATTAAAATCATCTAACTATTCAAACATGCCATTTCAACAATAGCTTACAGTAGTCTTGGATTAATGCACAAAAAAGCCCTAACCGCTTCTTCAATGAAGGGCAAGGGCTTCTTACTATAGTGTGTATATTGGTGTGGCTTGAGCTTTGTCTGTGTCGCAGAGGAGCACTTCTTTCTCTGTATCGATGTCGTGTTCGTTTAGGACTTGGCCAACGCTCATGCGGGCAAGATCTTTCATGTTGTTGTCTTGTGATAAGTGGGATAGATAGATGCGTTTCGTGTTGCCTGTAATGACGTCTGTCATAGCAAGCCCTGCATCTTCATTAGATACGTGTCCCATATCACTGAGGATACGTTGTTTTGTCTTCCATGGATAGCCGCACATGCGAAGCATGTCAACGTCGTGATTACTTTCGAATACGAAAGCATCACTGCCTTGAATCATGCCTTTCATGCGATCTGAAACGTAACCTGTGTCTGTAAGTATCGTGAATTTTTTATAATTATTATGGAAGATATAAAACTGTGGATCTATGGCATCGTGAGACACGTTGAATGATTCAATATCAAAGCCTGCAATAGACTTAGTCTCGTATGGATTAAAAATGAATTTCTGATCCATTGGAATTTTACTATCTTTCTTTTCGATTGCCGACCATGTTTTTTCGTTTGCGTATATTGGCAATCCGTATTTACGTGCTAAGACACCAAGGCCTTTGATATGGTCGGAATGTTCATGTGTTACTAAAATGCCGTTTAAATTTTTAATTTGTTTGTCGATCTGGCCAAACAGTTCTTCCATTTTCTTACCTGTCAGGCCTGCATCGACGAGAATACTACCTTTATCACTTTCTACATAAGTGGCGTTACCTGTACTACCACTCGCTAAGACACTCATTCGTATCAAGCGATTCACCCTTTCTAATCGATAAACACTCGTTGCTTATAATTTGTATAGGCAGTCTACGGTTTATGTGACCTCAACATGCCCTCTGTCTAATTATTAAAGTTTTTTATATCTGCTGAAACTGTTTTTAAATGATGTACTTTTGAACTATCCTATGTGGTACATATTTATGTTTACATGCGTTCATCTTAAATCAACGCAGTTGGTTTATAACTTTGATTTAACAATAATCTATTTTAACATACTTTGAAGCTTAAATTGAATTTAATGTTTAATATGGTGTCTTGATTTTTTAAATACTGTATCTTAAAGCACATAATAAAAGAGCGGTATCAAAATCAATGTGAATACTTTTGATTTCGTATATCCGCTCTCTTATTTTTATGATAAATCTTTCAATACTCACTAAACGGTGTGCTTGCGTGAAGTCATAAATACTATGTTTGCACTATTCTTCAACTATCTTTGGACTGTCTGAAATGGCTTCGACGTAATATGTCTTGGATTCGTCTTTATGTTTTACTTTGATTTCCCAATTGGCTTCTAGTACTTGCACGTTAGGCTCTTTAACGACGGTATAATAGCCGAGTCGGACGTTGGTCACTTCATCGTTTCGTTTAAGATAACGATTATAATACAGCGCTTCTATCGAACTTCTCGCAGTATTTACTTGTTTCTTATCGTTGTTTGCACCTTCTGATGGCTCTATCGATTTCATAGCGGTTTGTCTATAACTCGATGCTTTACCATCGTCATTGATATTAAATTTAAGTTGAGCTTTACTATTGTTCATTATTGGAAAATCGTTGTAAGTCTGTTCAAAGGTGACGTGTTTATCGTCAATTTTACTCATTTCGTAATTTTGGCCTTTAAAGATTTTATCTTTAACATATGATTTTAAATCTGTGTATTGGTCATTACTCACATCAATCGGGTCATTGATTTCACCTTTGATTTTTTGACCGTCTGCTTCGCTTGAAATACTTGAACGTGCTTTTGCATAAGATGAAAAATCATTAGATCTTGCAGTGAGCAATTGCATTTCTATATTTTTAACGCTTGGCAAATTTTCAGGAATTTCTATTTTTTCTTGTTTAAAATTCACTGCATTTTCTTCAGCGCTATCGTTAATATGAGATTTATTGACTTTATCAATATAGATGATGATAAGGCTAATATTTACTAGAATAAATACAAAAATAAATAACGTTTTCGTGTGTTTCCAGTTCATTTATTCTAGCCCCCCATCTTTGTATGCACGCCACTTGTCATCGTACTCTACATACCAACATGGCTTAAATTCACTGTTGCGCTGGATTTCTATATCTCCGTTGTCCTGTTTATCTTCCATACGGTAACCAATCGTCATGTTGGTAACCTTTTCGAAATCTATTTCAGGATTATTGGCGAGTTCCGAACGCACAGTTTCAGCACCTGGCAGGTTGACTTCTTTTTCGCCACTATCAATCGTCACATTCGCTTTTAATAACGTACGCGCATAGCCGTAAATACCTTTATTGCCCCAAGAGACTTTCAATGTATTTAAATCGTCGTCGTTAAACGTTGGTCGTCCATTCAAGAACATTTGATAAGTCAGATCGCCACGTTTGTCGTCCGTATGGAACAATCTGAAATCATCTGTAAAACCACCGTGATTATTGATGTATGCATAGGTACTTGGAATGCTTTCTTGCATGTTTGTTGAACGGTTTTCATCTTCTAATAGATTTGTGTAGCGATATTTTTCGGTTTCATCGTTGTAATTGGCTACACCTGTATTATTGTTGTAAGTGACTGAGCCACTTCTTGAGCTACGCACTACAACAGAATCGTTAAATAGTATTGAATTCATGGTATCTACACTAATGTGATTATAGATTGTATGGTAAGATTTTTGTCCTTTTGGTGACTTCGGTGCAAAGATATGTGTCGCTTTATCTATCGTATCTTTATTGGTAATAATTTCTGTGTAAGGTTGCATATGTTTGTGTTGGTTTTCCAATGCTTCCGTGAATTTATCTGCCTTCACTGTTGTCGTCATACGTACAACATTGTGTCTATCTTTACTTATCGCATAAAGTTTAATTTTGCCATCTTGATTGTTATCTATTAACAGGCGATCAAATTTAAAGTTGTTGGGTACTTTGGCATTAATATTTAAAACTTGACCTAAATATGTAGCGAGTGGCATATCATAGGTGAAGTCCAATACTAAAAATTCATCGCTCAAATCTGGAATAATTAAATTATGATTGCTATGCATTTGTTCCGCGTGTAATACACGGTGATTTTTCAATGGTTTAATTGTTTCTTCGACATTGCTGCGTGTTGCTTCCATACCTTCTGTGCTTTCACCTTTTGAGTGAATGACTTGATATGGTGTAATTACTTGTGGCATGCCTTGTTTCAAAGGTTTACCGATTGTGTTTGATTTCGCTTCTTTTTTACTATTATCTTGTTTATCTACATTAGCCAAATCGGGTGAAAAGTTCCATGTCATATAAGTTAAAATCGCACTCATGAGTACTAAAAGAAATAGGATAATAGATTTAATTAGCTCTTTACTCTGCATCCCAATCACCATCTTCTAGTACTTCACATGGAAGCGTAATAAAGATTGACGTACCTTGTCCTTCTACACTATTTGCCCAGATGCGACCATTATGCGCTTCGACAATTTCTTTAGAAATGGCTAAACCTAATCCTGTACCACCCATTTTTCGTGTCCGTGCTTTATCTACACGATAAAAACGGTCAAAGATTTTATCTACTTTATTGATAGGGATACCAATGCCGTTATCTTTAACGCGAATAGTCATACGATTATACAGTGAGTTCTGTTTCACGTGAAACTCAACGCGTTTATCGCCGCGTGAATACTTCATAGCGTTGGTAATGACATTATCAAACACTTGTGTCATCTTATCTGGATCAATTTCTGTAAAGATGGTTTGTTTTGGAATTTCACGTACAAATGTCGTATCTTTCGCCGACATTTCATGGCGGTTAATAATTTTATTGATAAACATGTTAAAGTCGACAATTTCTTTGGTAATCTGATCTGATTCGTTATCCATTTTTGATAATTGTAATAAATCGTTAACGAGTCGAATCATACGTTCCGTCTCTTCACGTGTTACTGATAGGAATTGTGGTGCTAACGCATCATCTTTCCATGCACCGCTTTCTAATGCTTCGATATAACTATTCATGGACGTTAACGGCGTACGTAATTCATGTGAAACATTTGCGACGAATTCGCGACGTTCTTGTTCCACTTGTTGTTGTTCTGTTACGTCGTGAAGTACAGCAATATAGCCTGTAACGAAGCCAGTCTCTTGTACGATTGTACTGAAGTTTACACGAGCAATAATGCCTTCACTTTCATTGATATCTAATAAGAAACTATCATTATTTTCTTGAATTTCATCTAATGAAAAGTCTTCTTCTAATTTAAGCATATTTAACATGTAATGACCGATAATTTCTTCTTTCATCATGCCTAGCATCGTTAATGCCATATCGTTGACAATACGCACACGGCCACGACGATCAGTTGCGATAATACCATCACTCATATGTGTAATAACAGAGTCTAAGCGTCGTTTTTCACTTTCCGTATTTGCTTGTGCTTCTTGTACACGCTTGGATAAATTATTAAAGGCTAGTGCAAGTTCACCAATTTCATCATTACCGTAAATTTTAACACGTTGCGTATAGTTACCTTTAGACATCTCAACAGTTTGGTTACGCATATCAGTAATTGGCTTTGTGATTGTGCGCGCAATAAAGAAACCTAATATCACAGTAATTAATAGCGAGATGCCTGTCCCAACAATAAAGATTTGGTTGATGTTGCTCAATTGGTTGTAGACATCATTGATATCTGCTTCTATATAAACATCACCAATTGTCCCATCATCTGATGTCTTCACAGGTAAATTGTAGACCCACACACGTTGTTTACCATTACCATAGTCTTTCAATACCGTATGGCTATTAATTTCTCCTAGAGATAGCGCTTTTTGTATCGAGCTGTCATTAGCTTTTTGATTTATTAGACTACGCGTAGACTGCTTTGAGGTAGCCATGATAATTTGATCTTTATCAATAAAACGAATTTCTTCTATTTCTTGTCTATTGGCATACTCATTCAATAAATTTTGTACTTCTTTTTGCGCATTGACCGAGTTGTCTTCGTCATAGACTTTTTCTATATTAATTTCTATTTGTTTCGCGTATTGCGAGATATTATTTTTAAATGTTTGTGTTAATTCTTTTTCTAGACTATTGGTAAAGTATAAACCGATAATCTGCATACCGATTACGATTAACAATACATAGACAATAACAAGTTTCGTGTGTAGAGATTGAAAATGTTTAAGCCACTTCATTTAATATTGTCCCCTAATCATGTTGTTGGAGGAAGTATCCAACACCACGGCGTGTCACTATATATTCTGGGTGTGATGGATCGTCTTCAATTTTTTCACGTAAGCGACGAATCGTTACGTCTACTGTACGTACATCACCAAAATAGTCATAGCCCCAAACAGTTTGTAATAAATGTTCACGTGTCATAACTTGACCCATGTGTTTAGATAAATAATGGAACAGTTCGAATTCACGGTGTGTTAATTCAATATCTGTACCACGTTTTTTTATAGAATATGCATCTGGATAGATAACAATATCTTTTATTGTAATTTCATTAGATGCATCATTCACTTCTTGTGCTGGTTGTGAATAATGACGACGTAAGTTTGCTTTGACACGCGCAATTAATTCACGCGTGCTAAATGGCTTCGTCACATAGTCATCGGCACCAAGTTCAAGACCCAACACTTTATCGATTTCTGAGTCTTTTGCGGTTAGCATAATAATTGGCATTTCATATTTTTTGCGTACTTCACGGCACACTTCCATGCCATCGCGACCAGGTAACATAATGTCTAATAAGACAATGTCTGGTTCTTCATCATATATTAAATCTACTGCGTCATTGCCATCATATGCACAGAATACTTCATAACCTTCTTTTTTCAAGTTGAACTCTAAAATATCAGCAATTGGTTTTTCGTCATCTACTACCACAACTTTTCTAGCCATATTTATAAACCTCATTTCTAAATTGTAGTACGTTTACATATTTTTCTACGCATTTCTCTATAATATAATTTACCATTTATAGCGTGCTAATTCTATTTTTCTAAACAAAAAAATAAATTGGTATATTGTAAAATTATAACATTTTTTACTATTAATAGGTTAATAATAGATATATTAAGCCTACACAACATGATATCACTGTGCGACTATATTGCCCATAGTCTATAAAAAAGTGATACATATCTCAGCAAAGGACATGTTATTTTGGCTAAGCTATTTTGAGATAGCTTAGTCATTATTTGAACATGAGGTCGCTTATACTGGGAATGCATCACGTTTACAACGATACTTTTATGAACTGAGCTAATTTGCACTAACATGAATTATTTTAAAGTCTACATTTTAAATTGACCATTCACCTAGCATCAGTTCGTTATGCAAACGAAGGCGCTCACTTTAAAATTCATGCATCCATAACTACTACCTTCAATTGAATTGAGTTTGAAACATGTAGCTTAGAAAATTGCACAAAAAAATGCCCATCCTATTGGATGGGCAATACGGTCTCGACGGGAATCGAACCCGCGATCTCCTGCGTGACAGGCAGGCGTGTTAACCGCTACACTACGAGACCTAAAAATGGTGACTCCTACGGGACTCGAACCCGTGTTACCGCCGTGAAAGGGCGGTGTCTTAACCGCTTGACCAAGGAGCCTCTCTTAAGCACAAGATAAATTATATCAACTCTCATTATGGTTGACAAGCTATTTTTTAAATTTATTTAGTATAATTTTCTATCATTAATGTATAAAGTAAGAAAATAATGCTCAATGCTGACAAATCAGTATTTTATCTGCTTCATAACTTATTTTTGAGCATCAATACTCTGTGATTTGCTCTATAATTATCTACTTTTTCATTTTTATTTCAAAACCCAAATAATAAATACAAAATCTTTTTTGTTTTAAATTTATTTTGCTAAAATTATAATTAGTATAAATAAGGAGGCACAATATTGGCAAAAATATTATTTGTAAATCCAGGTTCTGCTGGACATGTAAACCCAACAATTGCAGTGGTTAAAGAACTAGTCAATCGTGGCGAAGAAGTTGTTTACTACGCGAGCGATATATATAAAGATAAATTGAAAGATACTGGTGCTGAAATTAGAACGTTACCTACAGAAGCGATTATGACAGCTTTCACTGATCATGAAAATCATCATTTATTTAATGTGATCAATGGTTTATTAAAAACTGTAGATATCATTGTGCCACAAATTTTAAGAGAAACTGAAAATGAGCATTTTGATTATATGATTCATGATTCTATGTTTAGTTGCGGTTATATATTAGCGCAAAAATTAAATTTACCATCGATTTCATCAGTATCTTCATTTGCCCATACAAAAACATCTTTTGAAACATTCATTAATCATTTAACTTCGACTGTGAGCAAACAAGAAATTCAACATGCTGATGAAACATTTAACACTTTGAAAGCCCATGTTGAATCAACATATGATGTAACCATTCCTTCCCGTTTTGAAGTCATGAATAACCCGGGAAATATTAATATCGCTTATGTAATGAAAGGATTCCAAGTCGGTTATGACGCCTTTGACCCTGAATATTACAAATTTGTTGGTCCTTCCATACTCGAACCTAAAGATTCTGGCTTTATGGATCACATTGATACCACACGACCAGTCGTTTATATTTCTCTTGGAACGGTATTCAATCAAAATATTGAATTTTTCAATCTTTGCTTTGAAGCATTTGCAGATATCGATGCTTCATTTGTTGTATCAATCGGTCATGATAATCAACTTGAAGATTTCAATGCGATACCATCTAATTTTACTGTTGCACATGTTGTGCCACAAACAGAATTATTGCAACATACGACACTATTTTTAACACATGCTGGTATGAATAGTACGAATGAAGCAATGTTGATGGAAGTACCTATGTTAGCTTTTCCACAAAGCGCGGATCAACCTGTTGTGGCTCGCCAAATCGAAAAACTACTTGTTGGTCGTCAGTTACAACTAGAAAATATAACGTCTCATGATTTAAAACAAATCGTCTTAAACATGCTAGATGAAATACCAAGCTATCAACGTAATATCAGAAAAGTTAAATCTATACAATCTAGTAATAAAACAGGTTATCAGCTAGCAGTCGATCACATTCTAAACTTTCGTAATCAATATGTAACACATTCAACGATATAAATAAAAACACCTTGTAACGATGTCCATCTCAGGCTACATCAACAAGGTGTTTCTTTCATATCAACATTTTATTATTTTACATTTATAAATCCGTTAACATAGGTTAACGACTTACCATAATGATTTTAATAAGTTTGTTTGATTACGGTCTGGTCCTACAGAGAAGATTGAAATTTGAACGTCACACAACTCAGAAATACGTTCTAAGTATCTACGTGCATTGTCTGGTAACTCATCTAATGAGCGACAACTTGTAACATCTTCAGTCCAACCTGGTAACGTTTCAAAAATCGGTTTACAACGCTGTAAGTCATTTAAGTTCGCTGGATATTCAGTAATTTCCTTACCGTCTAATTCATAAGCTGTACAAATCTTCACTTCTTTTAGACCTGTTAATACATCGATAGAGTTGATTGATAAATCGGTAATACCACTCGCACGACGAGAGTGACGTAATACAACTGAGTCGAACCAACCTACACGACGTGGACGGCCTGTAGTTGTACCGTATTCACGGCCAACTTCACGGATGTGGTGTCCATCATCATCAAATAGTTCTGTTGGGAATGGGCCATCACCGACACGTGATGTATAAGCTTTACATACGCCAATAACTTTAGATACGTACGTTGGACCAACGCCACCACCAACAGTTACGTTACCTGCAACTGGGTTACTTGACGTAACAAATGGATATGTTCCGTGGTCGATATCTAACATAACGCCTTGTGCACCTTCAAATAATACTTTTTCTTCAGCTACAAATGCATCATCCAATACTTTTGCAGTGTCCGTAACGAACGCTGCTAAACGTTGGCCTGCTGCGTAATAAGTTTCAAAGATTTCTTCAAATGAAGGACATGCTTTATCAAACATACCTTTAAAATATGCTGATTTGTATTCAATATTTTCTTTTAATAATTTTTCAAACGTTTCTTTGTCTAATAAATCTGCTACACGGATACCGATACGTTGTGCTTTATCTACATAAGCAGGACCGATACCTTTTTTCGTAGTACCAATTTTATTATCTCCACGGCGTTCTTCTTCATATTCATCTTGTTTTATGTGATAAGGTAAAATAACTTGAGCACGATTTGAAATACGTAAATTATCTGTAGAAATACCTCTTTCATTTAAACCGTCTAACTCTTTCAATAATGCGACTGGATCTATAACTACACCATTTCCAATAACTGCTAGTTTTTCTTTATAGAAAATACCAGATGGTACTAAGTGCAATTTATATGTTTCGCCACCAAATTTAATTGTATGACCTGCATTGTTACCACCTGAAAAACGTGCAATAACATCTGCTTGTTCTGCTAAAAAGTCTGTGATTTTACCTTTACCTTCGTCTCCCCATTGTGTCCCAACAACTACGATTGATGACATATGAGCACCTCCAAGTTTTTCTCAATTAACCATTAAGTATTCTACCAATACCACACTAATAATGCAAACAAAAATCGAACATTGATTTTTTACATTTTTTCAAATTTTGTTGAGTGTCCAAAAAAGCTATTGCACACTTTAAACATAGTGTCATCAAGGTTTTCAAACTGATATCCACTTTTTCACAACACATACTTCATCAAAAACGAAAGAACTAAAAACAAACAAAAACCGTACAATTAATAAAAGTATTTAAAAATCGTACGGAAAAATAAATTTTATTCTTTTTTCTTAACCCATGTCTGCATGTGCATAATCAATATCTGTAAATTTGTTATACTGCTTCATAAAATGTAATTTAACAGTCCCTGTTGGGCCATTACGTTGCTTCGCTATTATAATTTCAATCTCACCATTATCATCATTTGTTTGTGGTTCAAAGTTCGTATCTCCATCATCATCGTCTTCATCTTCGCCACGATTATAGTAATCATCACGATATAAGAATGCGACGATGTCAGCATCTTGTTCGATTGATCCTGATTCACGAATATCACTCATCATTGGCCGTTTATCTTGACGTTGCTCTACGCCACGTGATAACTGACTTAATGCTATAACCGGACATTCCATTTCTCTGGCAATCGCCTTTAATGTACGAGAAATCTCTGATACTTCTTGTTGTCGGTTATCTGAGAATCTCGAACCACTACCTGAGATTAATTGCAGATAGTCAATGACTACCATGTCTAAACCGTGTTCTTGTTTTAAACGACGGCATTTTGAACGAATATCTGTAATTCTAATACCTGGTGTATCATCAATAAATATCTTTGTTCTAGATAATTTACCTACTGCAATTGTAAAGCGATTCCAGTCTTCTTCTGTCATCATACCCGTTCTTAAACGGTTCGAATCTACGTTACCAGAACTACAAATCATACGTGTTGCTAATTGATCTGCACCCATTTCTAGCGAAAATATACCGACTGAGAAATGGTCTTCATGTGTAGCAACTTTTTGCGCAATATTAAGTGCGAAGGCAGTCTTACCTACTGACGGTCTGGCAGCCAGAATAATTAAATCGTTACGGTTAAAGCCCGCAGTCATCTGGTCTAAATCTCGATAACCAGTTGGAATACCAGGCGTTTGACCACTATTTTGATCAAGTAATTCTGCATTCTCATACACTTCTCCAAGCACATCTCTAATATCTTTGAATCCATCGCTTTCACGTGTAGATGACAATTCTAATATTCGACGTTCTGCATCGTTCAAGATTGTATCTAATTCTAATTCATCGTTATAACCATCGTTAGCAATGCTATCAGCAGTTTGTATCAACTTACGTTTTGTTGCATGCTTAAATACGATATCTGTATAATATTGAATATTTCGAGTTGTCGGTACATTACTAGATAATTCTGCTAGATATTGTGGGCCACCCGCTTCATTTAGTCGTCCTTCATGTGACAGTTGATCCATAATTGTAACCACGTCAATATCTTTATTATCTTCGTTGAGGTTCATCATGGCTCTAAAGATGTGTTGATGCGCGCCTCTATAAAAGGACTCAGGAAGTAAGACTTCCTGAGTTCTGTTTATCAATTCCGGATCTATGATAATGGCACCTAAGACAGATTGTTCAGCCTCATTACTGTGGGGCATTTGATTTTGTTCATACATTCCATCCATTATGATTACACCTCATATCTCAATCCGTTTTTATTGTTCAACTGTGTGTACACGAATTGTACCTTCTACTTCTTTATCTAATTTAACTGGTACATTTGTGTAACCCAAGGCATGTATACCGTTTGGTAAATCCATTTTACGCTTGTCAATTTTAATATCGTGTTGTTGTTGTAGTGCTTGAGCGATTTGTTTAGTACTTACTGAACCAAATAATTTTCCCGCATCGCCTGTTTTAGCAGATACTTCAACTTCAATTTGACTCAATGTTTCTTTTAATTTTTTAGCATCTTCAATTTCTTGTTGGCGTTCCGCTTCTGCAGCTTCATTTTTCTTTTCAAGTTGTTTTAAATTACCTGGTGTAGCTTCTACTGCATAATTTTTCTTCAATAAGAAGTTGTTGGCATAGCCTACTGGTACATCCTTAACTTCGCCTTTTTTACCTTTACCTTTAACGTCTTGTGTGAATATTACTTTCATGAATTTTCACTCCTACTCATTTGTTCTGTTATAGCTTGTTGTAATTGTTCGATTGCTTCATCAACAGTGACATCTTTTAATTGTGTAGCTGCATTTGTTAAATGGCCACCGCCACCAAGTGCTTCCATTGTCAGCTGAACATTAACTGCACCGAGTGAGCGGGCAGACATACCGACTAAATTATCTTCTCTTCTAGCAACTACATACGAAGCTTCTACACCATCTAAACTTAACAGTTCATCCGCTGCTTGTGCAACTGTTACAGGATGATAGATTTTTTCGTTCGAACCATGTGCAATTGCGACACCGTTGTCTTGTAGTTTCACTGTTTGGATTAATTCAGTACGATTAATGTACGTATCTAAGTCATCTTTCAAGAAGTGCTGCGTTAATATTGTATCTGCACCATGTGCACGTAAATAACTTGCCGCATCAAATGTTCTTGAACCTGTACGCAATGTGAAATTACGTGTATCTACAATAATACCCGCAAACATAATTGTCGACTCTAAACGTGTTAATCGTTGTTCTGTTGGTTGATATTCTAGCAATTCAGTCACTAGTTCTGCAGTTGAACTTGCATATGGTTCCATATAAACCAATAGTGGACTAGAGATAAAGCTTTCACCACGTCTATGATGATCAATCACAACTTTACGATTAGCTTTGTTTAATATGTTTTCGTCAATAACCATTTCTGGTTTATGTGTATCTACAACTACTAAAGTTGTCTTAGACGTCATGACGTCCCATGCTTCGTCAGATGTAATAAAACGCTCTTTTAGTTCAGGCTTTTCATCGACTGCATTCATCACACGACGTAACGTCGGATCTATATCTGAATCATTCAACACAATGTAAGCATCCAAATTGTTCATCATAGCGAATCGTGAGACACCAATCGCTGCACCAATAGCATCTAAGTCAGGACGCGTATGTCCCATAATGATGACTTTGTCGCCTTCCATTAATATATCTTTTAGTGCGTGAGAAATCACACGTGCTCTAACACGTGTACGTTTCTCCATAGGGTCAGTCTTACCACCATAAAAACGCACATTTCCGTTCATATGCTTAATCGCAACTTGGTCGCCACCACGACCTAATGCTAAATCAAGTCCAGATTGAGATAATTCACCTAAATCGATTAAATTCTCTGAGCCTTCACCTACACCAATACTTAATGTCAATTGCGCACGGTAACCCACACTTTTTTCACGTAATTGACTCAGTATACTAAAATTAGATGCTTCAATTTCATTTAAAATACGTTGGTTTAAATAGGCAACAAATTGGTCTGAACTATAACGCTTGAAATAAATGTTATATTCAGTTGCCCATCTACTGATTACACGCGTGACCATAGAGTTAATCTCTGAACGTTGCGTATCATTCATATTTTGCGTGATCTCATCATAGTTATCTAAAAATAGTGTTGCAATAATTGGTTTAGATGCTTCATATAATTCCTGTGTATGTATTTCTTCTGTTATATCGAAGAAATACAATACATGTTCTTTTTCTGAATATCTCACGCGATAGTGATATTCATTTTCTTGAATTTCCACTTCTTGTGTTTTTTCTAACTGTTTTAATATATTAGGATATACCTCATTGACTGGATCAGAAATTACATTTCGATCTAGACGATCCGACATAAATTGGTTCATCCACTCTATGTTTTCGTTTTCATCTAAGATAATCATCCCAATAGGTAATCTTTTAATAGCAGTATTACTGCTTGCTGAGATTTTTCCACTCAGATTATCTACATAGTTATCCAATTTTTGTAAAGCTTGTCTTACCATTAGTACTGTCCCTACGATTATGATGAGTAATACAACAGTAGCTATACCTGCAATCAATTGATTAAAAATAAACCAAACGACGACAAGCGCTATTGCTGTGAGCACCATAATAATAAATGGTAAAATCAACGCTTTTTTAGTGGATTGACGGTTCATTTTTCCACCTCAAATCATTTTTTAATGATACGTTTTAAATTGATACATAAATCTACAAATCCCAGGAGACTCACAATATGTGTTAATGGCATTAAAACTGTCCCTATTACCATTAATATCACTGTAAGTGCTGGCGGCATTGATTTCGCTTTTCCGAAAAAGTGAATCACACTTAACCCCTGAATGTACATACATAATGATAACACAATTTCAAAGTTTAAGACGATCGTTTGAAACGCACTTGGTTGCGTTGAAAACATAACACAAATTAATACAATAATATACATCCATAAGACAGAACGCTTCATTTGCCAAGCATATAATGGTTTGAATATGGGTGTAGCGATTTTGAATTTACGCAAGATTGGAAAAGTGATAATTAAATTGATTAATATAAGTAGAAATACGCCAATGATTATATAACTTGGTAGTTGTACTGCTGATTGGCGGAAAGCCTCTTCAAACATTTGTTTATAATCTGCGTTGACTGAAGCGCTGGAAATTATGTGATACATCTGTTCTTTAATCGGTTTGATTAATGAAGCAGCACTCGATATTTTTTTTGATGCTTGTAACACCATAAATGCAATTAATGCAATAATACTAATAAAAGTCGTTGTTATATATAGTATACGTTCTTTTGATGTTCGTTCTTTTAATAATTGACCCACTACAAAACTTACTACGAACAAGAGGATCATGATACTTAACACGAATATATTACCTAATAACGTAGTTAGCACAACTGTAATGACTGCCGTTAAGCCAAAAGATTCTACAGATTTATGCCATAAAATAATACCTGGAATTGTTGCAAATAAACTCAACACGAGTCCAAGTATCGGTAATATATGTAAAGCTAAAGCAACTATAATTAACGTAATTACACTAAGTATAGTGGCTTTAGTATGTATTTTAGAAAACAAATTCGCCACTCCTATACAATTTTTGTCTATGTTTATTATTTTAACCTCTTTAAAACTTTTATACAATTATTGACAATCCTTTTTGTCAGAAGTTCAATATCGGGGCCAATATCTGAAAACGAACGCCTTTTTAAATTGCATTTCCGTCGTTGATTCCAACTTCAAATTTCATATTTTGCTCGCTATAAAAAAGAAGACATCATAGGAAAACAGTTATTTTAACTTTCATAAAGGATAAAATAACTATCCCAGACGTCTTATCATACAAAATAAACTAAAATAAATCATATCGTTATTTTCTTTTGAACTTAGAAACTTTTAAAAAATGATATAAATTAGGTGCCCAATCATTAAAGTTCAATAAGAAACCATCATGTCCTACATTATCTGGCACAAAGCAATGCTTATGATATTTAAATCGCGCACCTGTGGCGTATACTAAATCGTCTGGATATAACAAATCATCCGTAAAGCCCATAGTCATAACCTTAGTATCCAGACGTCCAAACACTTCATCTACATCAGTACGATCTCTATCTATATCGTGGCTATCTAAGACGTCTAGCAGGCTTAAATAACTCAATGGATCAAAATGCTTTTTAAACTTGTTACCCTGATGTTTCTGGTAGTTTACAACTTGATCAGGTGTAAATCGTCTATCATAACTTTTGGAGGAGCGATACGTTAAGAAACCAAGTTGCCTTGCTATACTCATACCTTCACCATGATCTAATCGAATCGCCTGTCTCGCAATTTCATTAAATGCACGACTATATGAGGAAGTCTTATCAGTCGCAGCTAAAATTACTGCTTTATCTACTTCAAATTTATGATTATACAATAATTCCAGCGCTTGCATACCTCCTAAAGACCCACCGATTAAAATACTAATTCGATCAAACCCTAATGTTTGAATACCTAATTCGATTGCATTGACAATATCACGCAATGTTAAATGCTTAGGAAAATCAGCATCTGTAAATGGCGAACTGGAACCATACGGACTACCGATCACGTTAAATGTTAAAAATTGATAATCATGTATAGGCATGTATCCCCCATCTATAATCTCTCTCCACCAACCAGGATTGTCATCCGTACCATAGGTCAAATGATTACCAGTCAGTGCATGGCATACAAGCACAAGTGGCTGTCCTTCATATCCAACATGTTCATAACGTAATTTTAAATTTAAAATCGTTTCACCTGATTCAGTTGTAAATGGTCCCAATTCTAATGTATCAACCGTATAATTTGTCATCATTTACCTCCTACTTAGTAAAAAAACTTCTCACCTATTTATAATAAGTAAGAAGTTACAATACTTATTATTCGAGCGAATCGTTGGTATTAGCACCGTGCTTATTAAAGTCGGTTGCTGAAGCTTCATTGGGCCAAATCCCTCTGCTTCTCGAAATAAGATTTAATTTTAATTGTAAAAAGCTATGCATAAATCAAATATCCATTTTAACAAGTATTTCATTAAAATTATCAAAATTTTCTAATTATTGCTATTCTAACGGATAATGTGAGCCACTTCAATAATATCTTTAAAATATCCATCTTAAAATTGCCATTATTAAAATTCCACTGACAATCGTAATCGTTAAACTCCGTGTAATGATGGCAATGATTACGGTTGGAAGCATCGTCACTAAAAACGGCAAATTAACACTATAAACCATTGAGCCTTCATGTTGTTCTAGGACGCCGTCTACAATCAATGCAGTAAATAATGTAATGGGAATGAAAGAAAGCCACTTTACGACTGTCTCAGATAGTTTGATTTTTGTAATTAATATAAACGGTATAATACGTGTCAACCACGTTACCACACCGCATAAAACAATAATTAATAACATATGTAATGTCGTTGTCATTTATCGATCACCACCCCTAATCCCGCAGTAATTGTCGACGCTATGATGATTGCTACGTATGAAGGCATAAAGAAACTTAAAATAAGCATTAACAAAATTACACAAACAATTAATACTAAATATATTTTAACTTGTGACTGCTTAATAGCATCGAATTGCGAAACAGCTAGGAATATAAACATTGCAGTAATAGCAAAATCTAACCCAAATGCATCGGGATTCGTTATGTATTTACCAAAAATAGCACCAACAACACTTGCAAATGTCCAAAATAAATATGCAGTGATATTTAATCCATGTAGCCAACGATCATTGATTTTTTCACCTTTTAGATGTGGTGTAATAGCGACACCAAATGTTTCATCTGTAATCAGAGAAGACATGGCTATACGATTCCAAAACCCATATCCTTTATAACTTGGTGCTAAGGTCATACTTAATAAAAACATCCTAGAATTCACAATAAATGTCGTTAAGACAATTGCAGAAATTGGAGTTCCAGCAATGACTAATGCACAAATAATGAATTGTGCTGCGCCTGCATAAATAAGTAAACATAATAAAATAATTTCAATCAAATTGAAACCTGAAGCCACTGCAACAATACCAAAGGAAAGACCAACACCAGCATAACCTAACAAAGTCGGTACACATTCTTTTACACCTTGCTTAAAAGTTAGATGTGTTGTCATCATGCCACCTCCCAAACATTTTATAAAAATAATAGAACTAGTTTAATACAAAGCAAAAGACATATTCAATATCTTTAGACTGAGGTATGTATGACCTAAGACTTACAGATGTCTAAAAATCCTATTAATACAACATTTTAGATTTCGGAATATTGTGTTATTATTTTAGACTCACCCCTTATCATTTGAATAAAATAAGTCATTTTACAAATTTAAAAAACTGAAAACTGGGATATTTAACACCTCCCCTACCCTTTCTTTTCTTTAAAAATATTAAGCCATTTAATAGATCAAAAGCCTTATAATTCATTATTCATATAAAATGAGAGGTTGAGACATTCATTTATCTCAACCTCTACTTGCACTTCAGTATTAACTTGTAACCACTATTTTGAAAGTTTAATATTTAAACTATCTCAAATATCGCTGATGAATTCATTTAAACGAATTCTATTTTTCTTTAACTGGGTGTATCACTGTTTTACCACCCATATATGGTACTAATGCATCTGGAATAGTGACTGAACCATCTTCATTTTGATAGTTTTCTACGATTGCAGCAAATGTACGACCTACTGCTAAACCACTTCCATTCAATGTGTGCACTAATTCTGGTTTTGCTGTTTTCTCACGTTTAAAACGAATATTAGAACGACGTGCTTGGAAATCAGTAATATTTGAACAAGAGCTAATTTCTTTGTACTCATTATAGCTTGGTAACCATACTTCTAAGTCATACGTTTTGCTTGAGCCAAAGCCTATGTCACCTGTACATAAAATAACTCTACGATACGGTAAGCCTAACTCTTCTAAAATTGCTTCTGCATGTTCTGTCATTTCCTCTAACGCTTGCCAAGAATCTTCTGGTTTTTCAAAACGTACCATCTCTACTTTATCGAATTGATGTAATCGGATTAATCCTCTTGTATCTCTACCAGCTGAGCCTGCTTCACTACGATAACACGCTGATTGCGCAGTAAATTTAGCAGGTAAGACATCCGGACCAATAATTTCATTGCGATAATAATTTGTTAATGGTACTTCTGCTGTTGGAATTGTATATAATCCTTCTTTTTCAATTTTGAATAAATCTTCTTCAAATTTTGGTAATTGGCCAGTACCATACATTGAATCAGCATTTACTAATTGTGGTACCATCATTTCTGTGTAACCATGTTGCGTCGTATGTTTTGTAACCATATAATTCATTAATGCTCTTTCCAACTGTGCACCTTCGCCAGTTAAGAACACGAATCTTGCTCCTGCGACTTTTGCGCCTCGTTCAAAATTAGCCATTTGCAATGACTCTACTAGATCCCAATGTGCTTTTTCATCAAAATCAAATTTCCTTGGTGTGCCCCAACGCTTTAATTCGACATTATCTTCATCAGAATCGCCTTCAGGTACATCATCATGAATTGTATTTGGAATGCGAGATAATAAGTCTTCTAATTCTTTATCCACATCATTTAAATCATTGTCTAACAATTTGATGTCATCACCTAATTTTCTCATTTCTGCGATTACATCATCTGCATTTTCTTTATTGCGTTTTTTTTCAGCAATTTCACCGCTTACTTTGTTACGTTCAGCTTTCATTTCCTCAGCTTTACGAATTAATTCACGGCGTTTGTCATCAAGTGATAATACATCATCTACTACTTTTGTATCCATACCACGTTTTGCAACTTTGTCTTTTAAAAACTCTGGGTCATTACGAAATAGTTTAATATCTAACATGTCACTTTCCATCCTTTCAATTTCTATTTTTTTAAGAATAGAACACAAAAAAGACCACATCCCTGTACAAGGGACGTGGTCTTTACGCGTTGCCACCCTATTTAACAGTCAAAAGAGACTGCACTTTCACCAAAATAACGGTTAAACCCGATTGTTCTCATATAGTAGGTAGATTCACATTGACCCTGATTACTTGTTCTCACTAACCACAAGCTCTCTGAAACCAGAAGTGCAACACTACTTATCCTACGAACAATAGCTTTATTTACTTGATTTTAATATAGCAAATAACCTATTACTTTTCAAGGCCAAGATTATGCAATCGCTGAATGTTCATTAAAAATTCACTCAACTTAATTAGTATAAGCTTGATCTAATAAATACTGTGAAACAGCTTCTATATCTTTATGAAATTGGCGATCTTCAGTGATAGATGGTACAACTTTTCGTAAAGCTTGATATTTTTCATAAGTTTTAGGTGATAATTTTTCGACATCTTTATATTCTACCGCTTGAAGTGCGATAATTGCTTCTATTGCTAACACACGACGTGCATTTTCAATCATTTGGTAGCCATGGCGTGAAGCAATTGTCCCCATAGAAACATGGTCTTCTTGATTAGCTGATGATGGAATAGAATCCACACTAGCAGGGTGTGCGAGTGTTTTATTTTCCGAAACAAGACTTGCAGCTGCATATTGCATAATCATCGCGCCACTCTGTAAACCCGGTTGAGGGCTTAAAAATGCTGGCAAACCATTGTTTAATTGTGGATTTACTAATCTCTCTAGACGTCTTTCCGAAACATTAGCTAATTCACTTACCCCTAACTTTAAGAAATCTAATGCAAATGCAATCGGTTGGCCATGGAAATTCCCTCCAGAAATAACCAATGTTTCATCATCTTCATCAAATATTAATGGATTGTCGTTCGCCGCATTCATTTCAAATTCAAGTTTTTCTTTTACATAATTAAACACCTGGAAGCTTGCGCCATGTATTTGTGGAATACAGCGTAATGTATAAGCATCTTGAACGCGAATTTCTCCTTGTGTCGTTGTTAATTTAGAACCTTCGAGCCAGTCTAACATGCGTGAAGCAACATCTATCTGTTCTGGAAAATTTCGAGCGCGATGCACTTTTTCATGATATGCATCCGTAATGCCATTTAAAGCTTGATGTGTTATTGCAGCAATCCACTCTGCTTGGTAACCAATATCTTCCGCTTCTATATAATTAATTACACCTTGTGCAGTCATAGCTTGCGTACCATTAATTAAAGCTAGTCCTTCTTTAGCCTGTAAGCTCAAAGGTTCACGATTTAATAAATTTAAGACATACCGACTGTCTTCTTCTTCACCTTTATAATAGACATTACCTTCTCCAATCAACGCCAAAGCTAAATGTGAAAGTGGTGCTAAGTCACCCGATGCACCAAGAGACCCTTGTTGTGGAATAACTGGAATAATTCTGTTGTTAATAAAATATATGATTTGATCTACTAAATCGATTGTCACACCAGAATGACCTTTTAACAATGTGTTTAGACGTAAAACCATCATAACTAACGCGACATCTTGTGAAAAAGGTTTTCCGATACCACATGCATGTGAACGAATTAAATTGACTTGTAATTGATTGTATTCTCCCTCATCAATACGTACATCACTGAATAAGCCAAATCCAGTCGTTATACCATAAATTGTTTCTTTATCATCTATAATCTTTTCTACTGTTACACGGCTCTGTTTTACACGTTCATAAGCATCCTCTGTTACTTTTACATCATCACTTTGATATAAAAAATCTTTAATTGCATTTATTGTTAAATTTTCACCATTAAGCTGTAATGTCATTTCCCCATCTCCTTACTTCTAATGATTTTCAATTAATTAGAGTATACGCTTCCATATTTTTAAGAACAATAGGTTCATCCATATCCGTAACATGGTATTAAATTAGTATTTTACTAAGATAAAGATGGCAAATTTATTATTTCTAAAAATAAACAAATTCTTAATGCTTTTACCTATTGACTAAAATGCAAACCAGGTATAATATTTTCTATTGTATTTAAAAAATAAATTAAAAATAGCAACAGAGAAAAGCTTTCATAATGCTTATAAACACACAATTTTTCTCAGAAAGCACAAAATTACAAATCAACAATATAATGATCAAATATACAAATTAAAAGTTGAAATAACTAATAGAATTAAAGGGGGTTTCAATGTTGGAAACAATTTCATCAGTAAGCATTCCAAAACGTAAAGATGAAACGCATAAAGGTGATTATGGCAAAATTCTTTTAATTGGAGGAAATGCGAATCTAGGTGGGGCAATCATGCTTGCTGCACGCGCTTGTGTCTATAGTGGTAGTGGCTTAATTACAGTAGCTACACACCCAACAAATCATGCAGCGCTACACTCACGTTGTCCTGAAGCAATGGTGATTGATATCAATGATACTAAAATGCTCACTAAAATGATTGAAAATACAGATTGTATCTTAATTGGTCCTGGATTAGGATGTGATTTCAAAGGAAATAATGCTATCACGTTCTTATTACAAAACATTCAACCACATCAAACGCTTATAGTGGATGGAGATGCTATTACTATATTTAGTAAATTAAAACCAGATATTCCAACTTGCAATGTTATTTTCACACCACATCAAAAAGAGTGGGAACGCTTAAGTGGGATCGCAATAGAAGAACAAACATATGAACGTAATCGCGAAGCTGCTGATAGAATTGGGGCAACAATTGTATTAAAAATGCATGGCACTGAAATCTATTTCAAAGATGAGGATTACAAACTGCCAATCGGCACGCCTGCGATGGCAACAGGTGGCATGGGGGATACACTTGCTGGTATGATTACAAGTTTTGTAGGTCAATTCGACGACACGAAAGAAGCGGTTACGAGTGCCACTTATACACATAGTTATATCGGTGAAGAACTATCAAACAAAATGTATGTAGTCCCACCTTCCCATTTAATTAGTGAAATTCCATATGCTATGAAAGCATTGGAAAGTTAAATCAACATCGGTGATAAAAATTTTTAAAACCAAAATAAAATGTATCTGAGACATAAAATGCTTAGACAAATGAAAAGGCAATTTCTATTGAAATCATATAGAAATTGCCTTTTTCAATTGGGGTGATATGATGTTGCACTACGTGATGTTTAAATGCATCGAATACATTTTCAGGGATTGTTTCAACGATTTCATTCACATATCGTGACATATCATTTGTGGGATACTGATCTTAAGTTTCTATTGGTAGTATATGTTGAGTCAAGTTATCATCTTTATATATATGCCTCTCGTTAATTTAATAGTGCTGATTAAATTATACGTAAAGGCTTTTTGGAATAACAAAATATAAATTGTACCGATTTTGTAATGTGCTGACACCCGAGGGAATCTTATGAGTGAGAGACTATAGGCTCGCACCATGCCCTAGGCAAGCATGTACAGTCAATCGTCAGACTTTAAATATAAAGAGGGTCAATCCATATTAAGGATTGACCCTCTTATATTTTGAGAATGGGGATTTATGTCCCAAACTCACTTGTGTATTTAAATGTTTCAATTTTGAATACAGCTATTGGTTTACTGCTAAAAATTGAGATTATTCGTCGTCTTCGTTTTCAGTTTCTTCATTATCACTATTATCAATATCTTCATTGATACGGTCCATAAAGTCTTTTCTCACTTCTTGACGACCATCTTCATCTGAATCTTCTTCAACTTCGGTATGCACAATGCCTTCTGATAGTTCATCTGATACTACAGATTCTGATTGTTGATTGTCACTTGTAACGCCTTCAATTTGTTCATTATCTGCTTCTTGTAGTTCAATTTCTTCAGCTTCTTTTTCTTCTTCATCTACTTTAGCAACAGTAGAAACAAATTGATCATCGTTTAATTTAATCAATCTCACACCTTGAGCTGCACGTCCATTTTGTGAAATATCTTCAACGCCTATGCGGATAATTACACCGGCATTTGTAACAATCATCAAGTCTTCTTTACCTTCAACGGATGTGATACATACCACTTGACCGTTACGTTCTGTAATCGTAGCAGTCTTAATACCTTTACCACCACGGTTAGATAAACGATATTCGCTAACTGGCGTACGCTTACCATAACCATTTTCAGTCACAACTAGAATTTCATCATCTGTTTCTGCTTTAGTAACATCTAATCCGACGACTTTGTCGCCTTCTCTTAATGTAATACCTTTAACACCGGCAGCTGTACGACCTAAAGGACGTAATGCCGACTCATTAAAGCGGATTAAAGAACCGTGAGCTGTACCGATTAATATATCATCTTCACCATCTGTTAAACGCACAGCTATCAATTCGTCATCTTCTTTGAAACCAATCGCAATCTTACCATTTTTGTTAATATGTGAGAAGTTACGTAATGCTGAACGTTTAACGATACCATTTAACGTTGCAAATACTAAGTAATCTTCTTCGCTTTCTAAATCTTTGACGGCGATCATTGTACTAATTGTTTCATCATTATCTAGTTCAATCGCATTGACTACTGGTATACCTTTAGACTGACGGGAGAGTTCCGGCACTTCATATCCTTTAAGTTTATACACTCTACCTTTATTCGTGAAGAATAAGACATGATCATGCGTACTCAACGTAACAAGTTGACTTACAAAATCTTCTTCTAAGGTCTGCATACCTTGTACACCACGACCACCACGATGTTGCGCTCTATATGTTGAAACGGGTAGGCGTTTAATATAGTTATTGTGACTTAATGTAATGACGATTTGTTCTTCTGGTATTAGGTCTTCGTCTTCAATGTGGTCGAGACCGCCCATTTGAATTTCTGTTTTACGTTCGTCTCCATAGCGTTCACGAACATCAATTAACTCATCACGAACAAGTTGTAATAGTTTTTCTTCGTCTGCAAGAATCGCTTTTAATTCTTCTATATATGCAATTAATTCATTATATTCAGATTCAATTTTATCTCTTTCTAAACCTGTTAAACGTCTTAATCGCATATCAAGGATGGCTTGCGCTTGTCGTTCAGTAAGTTTAAATTGTTCTTGCAAGCTTGCCATTGCAACTTTATCTGTTTCAGATTCACGAATCACACGAATAATTTCATCAATGTGGTCTAGTGCGATTCTTAATCCTTCTAAAATATGTGCACGGTCTTGTGCCTTTTTCAAGTTGTATTCCGTTCTTCTTCTTACGACTATCTTTTGATGTTCAAGATATTCAACTAATGCTTCTTTGAGGTTGATCAATCTCGGTCTACCATCAACTAAAGCAATCATATTAACACCAAATGATGTTTGTAATGGTGTTTGTTTATATAAGTTATTTAATACAACACTAGCGTTGGCATCTTTACGTATATCAATCACAACACGTACACCAGTACGTAAACTTGTTTCGTCACGTAAATCTGTAATGCCGTCAATTTTTTTATCACGTGCCAATTCGGCAATTTTTTCAATCATGCGTGCTTTATTTACTTGGTACGGAACCTCAGTAACAACAATACGTTGACGACCGCCGCCACGTTCTTCAATTTCAGCTCTTGCTCTCATTTGAACTGAACCGCGTCCAGTTTCAAATGCACGGCGTATGCCACTTCTACCAAGAATAATCCCTGCTGTAGGGAAGTCTGGCCCTTGGACATCTTCCATTAATTCTGAAATCGTAATGTCTGGATTATGACTTAAACTTAATACACCATTAATCACTTCAGTCAAGTTATGTGGCGGTATATTAGTAGCCATACCTACTGCGATACCTGATGCACCATTTACGAGTAAATTTGGAAATCTTGATGGTAAGACTGCCGGCTCTCTTTCATTACCGTCATAGTTATCAACAAAATCAATCGTATCTTTGTTAATATCTCTCAACATTTCGAGTGTGATTTTAGACATACGCGCTTCTGTATAACGCATCGCCGCTGCTCCATCACCATCCATAGAACCAAAGTTACCTTGGCCATCAATTAAAGGATATCGATAGCTGAAGTCCTGCGCCATTCTAACCATAGCTTCGTAAATCGAGGAGTCACCGTGAGGGTGATATTTACCCATAACGTCCCCAACAATACGCGCAGATTTCTTATATGATTTATCAGGTGTCATGCCTTGTTCGTGTAAGCCGTATAATATACGTCGATGTACTGGTTTTAAACCATCTCTAACATCTGGTAGCGCACGTGAAACGATAACGCTCATCGCATAATCTAGGAACGATTCACGCATCTCATTCGTTATATTTCGTTCATTTATTCTTGATTCAGGTAATTCAGCCATCAAGATATCCTCCTTCAAAAATTCAGTTCATTGTCTTAGAAATCTAAGTTTGCATAGACTGCATTATCTTCAATAAACTGTCTACGGTTCTCAACAACATCGCCCATTAACATTTCAAAAACTTGGTCAGCTTCAATCGCATCCTCCAATGATACTTGTAACATAGCTCTGTTTTCAGGATTCATAGTAGTTTCCCATAATTGGTCAGCATTCATTTCACCAAGACCTTTGTAACGTGCAATAGACCATTTTGGACTTGGATCTAATTGAGCTTTAAGTTTTTCTAGTTCACGTTCGTTAAACACATAGTATTTCTGTTTACCTTGTGTCAACTTGAATAATGGTGGCTGTGCAATATAAACATAGCCCGCTTCAATTAACGGTCTCATAAAACGATAGAAGAATGTTAATAATAATGTTCTAATATGTGCACCATCAACATCGGCATCTGTCATAAGGATAATCTTGTGATAGCGTGCCTTACTTAAATCAAATTCTCCACCAATACCAGTACCAAAAGCAGTAATCATAGAACGTATTTCATTATTATTTAAAATTCTATCTAAACGTGCTTTTTCAACGTTCAATATCTTACCACGTAAAGGTAAGATGGCTTGCGTTTCTGAGTCACGTCCAGATTTTGTAGACCCCCCGGCAGAGTCACCTTCGACGATGAAAATTTCACTACGAGAAGGGTCTTTACTAGAACAATCAGCCAGTTTTCCTGGTAAACTAGAAACTTCTAATGCGGATTTACGACGTGTCACTTCACGCGCTTTTTTAGCTGCAAGACGTGCTTGTGAAGCCATAATTCCTTTTTCTACGATTGTTCGACCTACTTGTGGATTTTCATATAAAAAGCGTTCAAATAACTCAGAGAATATACGATCAACAACTTGACGTACTTCGGAATTACCTAATTTCGTTTTAGTTTGTCCTTCGAATTGTGGATCACCATGTTTGATTGAAACAATAGCTGTTAAACCTTCACGTGTATCTTCACCTGAAAGTCTTTCTTTATCTTCCTTCATAATTTTACTGTTAAGACCATAGCTATTTAACACACGTGAGAGCGCTCGTTTAAAGCCTTCTTCATGAGTCCCACCTTCATAAGTGTGTATATTATTTGCGTATGTTAAAAGATTCGTAGCATAACCTTTATTGTATTGAAGCGCTATTTCAACTTCAATATCATCTTTGGATTGATGTACATAAATCGGTTCTTCATGAATAGGTTCTTTATTTTCATTTAACATTTCAACGTAAGATTTTATACCACCTTCATAGTGATACGTATCTTCACGAACCTCTTCTTCTCTTTCATCTCTTAAAGTAATTGAAATACCTTTATTTAAAAATGCTAGTTCTCTGATACGTTGTTGCAATACTTCATAATTGTATGTTGTTGTTTCAGTGAATATCTCAGGATCAGCTTTAAAACGAATCGCAGTACCAGTAGAACCAGTACTCTCATTGGTTTTACCAATGATTTTCAAATCAAACTGAGGGATACCTTTTTTGTATGCTTGGTGATATATATTTTCATCTTTATATACATATACTTCCAAATCTTCCGATAAAGCATTTACAACAGAAGACCCCACACCATGGAGACCACCAGAGACTTTATAACCGCCTCCACCGAATTTACCACCGGCATGTAGTACAGTTAGAATAACCTCAACGGCAGGACGTCCCATTTTCTCTTGTATACCAACAGGGATACCACGGCCGTTATCTGTTACTTTTATCCAATTATCTTCTTCAATAATAACTTCGATTTGGTCAGCATAACCAGCAAGTGCTTCGTCAATACTGTTATCAACAATTTCCCAAACTAAGTGATGCAGCCCTCTTTCTGAAGTTGAGCCTATATACATACCTGGTCTTTTACGAACCGCTTCTAGACCTTCTAATACCTGAATCTGACCAGCACCATAATCTTCCGTGTTGTTCACATCTGACAATGCTTCCACCTTCACTTTCCGTTACTTTATAATTTCGCCATTATTAATGCGATAAAGTTTAGCGTTTTTCATAATTTCATGATCAATGCCATCAACTGATGTTGTCGTCACAAATGTTTGTACTTTATGTTGAATTGTGCTCAATAAATGAGACTGACGTGAATCATCTAATTCACTTAACACATCATCTAGCAATAAAATGGGGTACTCGCCTACTTCAATATTCATCAGTTCAATTTCTGCAAGTTTGATTGATAACGCAGTCGTTCTTTGCTGTCCTTGCGAACCGTAAGTTTGAGCATCCATACCATTTACGTTGAAACCTAAATCATCTCTGTGAGGGCCAAACAAACAGACACCTCTATCTTTTTCACGCTCTTTGTTATCATCTAGTAAAGTTAAGACTTCCTCTAAGCGTTCCGTCTCACTTTTTTCTTCAGCATCTAATTTGATACTAGGAAGGTACTTTAATGACAGTGTTTCATTCTCATCCGTAATACCAGAATGAATAGGTTTGGCTAATGATTCTAGTTCTTTAATAAAATGTTCACGTCTTAATGTAACTTTGAGTGCATATGCTGCAAATTGTTGGTTTAAGACGTCAAGCATAGTGCTATCAGTCTTTTGACCATATTGCAATTGCTTCAAATAATTATTCTTTTGTTTTAAAATTCTTTGATATTGAGACAAATCGTTTAAGTAAACAGCTGAAATTTGTCCAAGTTCCATATCTATAAATCTACGTCTTATTTGAGGTGCCCCTTTGACAATGTTTAAATCTTCAGGTGCAAACAAGACAACGTTTAAGTGGCCTATATACTGTGTTAGCCTACTTTGTTCTAAGTGATTGATTTTAACCTGTTTACCCTTTTTAGTTATAAACATCGTTAAAGGCATTTCTCCATATCTATAACTGAGTTCACCCTCTATTTTAGCATAGTCTCGATCAAAACGTATGAGTTCTTTATCATTTGATGTTCTGTGACTTTTGGCTAATGCTAATGTATAAATAGATTCTAATAAATTAGTCTTCCCTTGCGCATTTTCACCAATCAATATATTGACTTCAGGGTGACAATTTAGGGTAATTGACTCATAGTTACGATAATTGTCTAGCTGGAGTGTCTTTAGTTTCATTCTTCACCTTGATGTATAATCAAAAATGAACCGACTTCTGGTATAACGATGTTATCTTGATGGTTTAATTTTTTACCACGACGTATTTCGCGCTCACCATTGATCATTACTTCAAAATCTTGCAGGAACCATTTCGCTTGACCACCAGATTCAATAATACCTTCTGTCTTTAGAAATTGCCCTAAAGTAATGTCTCCATCAACAATTACTTCTTCAACCAAATCAATCACTCCATTCCTTTTAAACTCATCTATATATTATACCTTTTTTCGAGAAAAATTTCATGCAAAATGCAGATGGAAAGCGTTTTCTTATGTATGATTTTTACTATTTTTGAAAATTATTTATAAAGGTACTTTTAACAATGTAATACTCATATATTATAACAAACTTTTATTCGTATTATTCTATTTCTTTTAAAAATATTCTAACTAAATAATTATTTATTAATGTTTTTAACTACGCAATACTTCATAAAAGTATTTTTATATAAAGCGAATGGTAATATTGTGATTTTGAATTTTAAAGACTTTCTCAGCTTAATTATTAATTTTAGGTATCATAAGTCTAAAAAAGTTTAAGTTGCTTATATTTAAGCTCTAAGTAGCTTGTACGTATCTTTGAATGTTTATTATTAATATATCTTTATCAATATACACGTTTCATTTTATGAAATTACTTCTAAAAAAAGAGTGAGACAATGATTTAAATGTGACAGAGTTTAAGACAAGATAAAATTCTGACCTTTTCTACTTAAGTTGTCTCACTATGCTTTAAATATCCATATTATAAAAACCCGAGACATCAATTTGTCTCAGGTTCTATCTCTTTAAACAAAAGTTTAATATGTTCTGATTGGTAAAATTAATTGTGTAACTGAATCATCATCTTTTGGTTTTAAAATAAATGGTTTCATCGTACCAAAGAACTCAACTTCCACTTCATCGTTATCGATTGCTTTTAGTGCATCCATCATATACTTAGAGTTGAATGAAATTTTTAAATTGCCACCATCAACGTTATCCGCTTTTACTTCTTCTTTTACAGTACCGATTTCTGGTGATGTAGAGGATAATTCAACTAATTCATTACCTGTACTTAATTTAATAACATTGTTTCCACCTTCACGTGCTAATAGAGAGGCACGATCAATAGCATGATAGAAATCTCCGTTATCGATGCCTATTTTAATTTCATAGTTTTCTGGGAATAAACGTGAAGTATCTGGATAGTGACCTTCTAAGAGACGTGATATAAAGTTTATATTTCCGACTTTAAATAGCACTTGGTTTGAAGCAAAGAAAATATCGATATCTTCTTCACTATCTGACATAATTTTATTTAATTCTGCTAAAGCTTTACCTGGAATAATGACATTTTTATTTTCAGATTCATCTTCTAAAGCTACTTTTCGCACAGCTAAGCGGTGTGAGTCAGTCGCTGTGCATATTAATTCATTATCCTGTATAAGCCAGTTAACACCAGTGAGTACTGGGCGTGTTTCTGAGGTGGACACTGCAAAATTTGTTTGTGCTATCACGTTTTTAAGGACTTTTACAGATAATTGAATCGCATCATCACGTGAAACTTGTGGTAATAAAGGATATTGATCTGGATCTAAACCACTTAAATTAAATTCTGAATGTCCAGAAGTTATTAAAGTTTGGAATTGTTCATTTGTTGATAATTTAACTTCTTTTCCTGGTAGTTTTTTAATAATATCTACAAAGAAACGACCAGGGAGTACAACTGAACCAGTTTCTGCAACTTCAATAATATCTTCTCCATCTACTTGTTTAGGAATTGTAATTTCTATTGAGATTTCTGAATCTGAACCAGTAAGTATGACTTCATTGTTTTTAACTTCAATTTTTATACCCGTTAGTATCGGTAATGTAGTTCTTGGGGAGATTGCTTTTAATGTGTCATTTAATTGATTTATAAAATAATCTCTTCTAATTGTAAATTCCATTTTTAAACTCCTTCCAGTCGTTTATATAATAATTATATAGGTTTTAAACCCGTAGTAATAGTAGTAGGGCTTGTGGATTAGGGGATAACTCAAATTAATACAATCATGTCATTGTTTGACGACTGTGGATAACTTGTGCACAGTGTGTACTACTTTTGCACATTGTCCACAAAGTTAAAAAATAAGTTATTTTGTTATACCTCTAAATTGATTTATTAATCTGTTATAGTACAGATTGTTTTATTGGTTTCTAATTTCTTTTTCAAGATTTTCGACTTCTTGTTTAAATGTCGGATCATTATTGATATCCTTCACAATTTTTTCATGTGCATGAATAACAGTAGTATGATCACGTCCACCAAACTCTTCCCCGATTTTAGGTAGTGAGAAGTCGGTTAATTCACGTGATAAATACATTGCAATTTGACGTGGATATGCAATTGATTTTGTACGCTTTTTGGCACTAAAGTCTTCTATTCTCACACTATAGTATTCTCCAACAACTTTTTGGATATCTTGTATAGTAATTTTTTTAGATTTAGGTGCTTGGATGATATCTTTTAGCGCAGCTGCTGTTAATTCAGTTGTGATCGGTTGTCCTTGTAATTTTGAAAAGGCTAATACGCGATTAAGTGCACCTTCAAGTTCACGTATATTAGATTGTATTTGATTAGCGATATACGTCAGGGCTTCAGTAGGAATATTTATATTTTCTTCACCAATTTTTTTCTGTAAAATTGCCATTCTTGTTTCGTAATCCGGTGGAGTAATGTCTACTATTAATCCCCATTCAAAGCGAGAACGTAATCTGTCTTCTAATTTAGCAATTTCTTTAGGTGGTCTATCACTAGAAATAACAATTTGCTTATTCGCTTGATGTAAATCATTAAATGTGTGGAAAAATTCTTCTTGAGTTTGCTCTTTGTTTTGAATAAATTGTATATCATCTATTAAGAGCACATCGATATTACGATATTTTTCTCTAAAACGTTCAGTTTTATTGTCTCGGATAGATTTAATGAATTCATTAGTAAATTTTTCACTAGATGTATAGATTACTTTGGCATCTGGATTATTATCTAATACATAATGGCCAATAGCATGCATTAGATGGGTTTTACCTAATCCCACACCACCATATATAAATAATGGGTTATATGCTTGGGCTGGTGCTTCAGCTACAGCTAAACTTGCAGCATGTGGGAATCTGTTTCCGGGGCCGATGACGAATGTTTCAAATGTATTATTGATATTGAATTGTTCATCACCCATTTTTGCTACATCCACTGTATCAAGATCTATCTCTTTTTCATCAGTACTCTGATTAGCATCTTGCTTTTTTTCAGATTTTAAACTTTCTAATTCATCTTCAAAGTAAAATACTGGCGTAATTTCATGACCAATAGCTTCATATAATGCAGATTGTACGATTTCAACATAATGTGTCTTTAACCAATTAGCTACAAAGGGATCGTCAATGACTACAATAGCTTCATCATTTTGCAACGAATAAAGTTTTGTATCTTTCAAAAAAGTTTGATAGCTAGGATAGCTGACTTTTTCTTGAGCTAAAGTTAAAACGTTTTCCCAAATTTCTTGTTCTGACATAATAGCAAACTCCAACTTTCTATATTTTAAAAGTTATACACAGAAATAACATGTGTGAATAAACATAATCACAAGCTGTTAATAATTATCCACAAGTTACACACATTCAGTGGATAACTCACAGTGAATTATAAGTTATACACAACCATTTAGGATATATTTTTATAAATTAATCCCTTATTTATCAATATTTACATAACTTATCCACACAATTATACTTTTTAACAAACACCTCTGTCAAATGGATGTGAATATGTTGTTAAATCGTCAATAAACCTGTGTATAGATGGAATATTATCCACAAAACAAGCGTGTATATCTGTGAATAAGTGGATAACTTACAAGAATGAATAGTATATCAAAAAATAACCAATTTGTGGTTTTGGGAAATAATTTATAAAAGTGTATGAAATTTGTATAATTGAAAAATCGATAGATTTGAAGCGAAAAATATTTATATGCTAAGGTGAATCTACTATATTAATAGATGTATTTATCAATACAGTTTTAAAGTATCAAGTGCTGATTTGTATTATTAGCAAGATGAAAATATGCTTGAAATTGATGCTTGCTTTATAAAAAAGATTTTGTTATATTGTAGTAGTTGCTTGAATTATGACTAGAAATTAATAATATTAAATCAAGACTTGAAGCAAAAAGCTTATATTAATTTATCTATTATAATAATTAGATAACCGAATACAGATGGAGGTGTTTTTGCATGGTAAAACGTACTTATCAACCAAATAAACGTAAACATAGTAAAGTTCATGGTTTCAGAAAACGCATGAGCACAAAAAACGGTCGTAAAGTTTTAGCGCGTCGTCGTCGTAAAGGCCGTAAGGTATTATCAGCATAAGATCACTGACTCATCAGTGGTCTTTTTTTTGGTTTAAAATAACGTAAATTAATAGCAAAATTATTGTTATTATTAAAAATTCAATACATGTTATGGCTTGATATATAATAATGAATGTAATGAAAAGATAAGCGAGTGATGTTTCGTGGAGAAAGCATACCGAATTAAAAAGAACAGTGATTTTCAATTTATATACAAAAAAGGAAAATCAGTAGCAAATCGTCAATTTGTAGTCTATACGAAACCTAATAAAGAACTAGAACACTTTAGACTGGGTATTAGTGTTTCTAAAAAATTAGGTAATGCTGTTGTTAGAAATAAAATTAAGCGTGCTATTCGTGAAAGCTTCAAGGTGCATAAGCAAAATATATTACCAATGGAAATTATTGTCATAGCTAGGCAGCCAGCTAAAGATATGGATACTCTTCAAATCCAAGCAAGTTTAGAACATGTTTTAAAAATCGCTAAAGTTTTTAATAAACGAATTAAATAGGGTAGGGGAGATTGAACATTTAAGACTTACGTCAGTCTTACCTCAGACAACCCTTAGGCCAACTTCTTAGATTTTTTAAACAAGATGTTAGCTTTTTAATCCAAAACTATTTACAATATTATAATGATAAATTTTAGAATAAAAGGAGGCGAGATGGATGATGGATTTAGATACGATAACGAGTATATCCACACCTATGGGTGAAGGTGCTATCGGTATTGTACGTTTGTCAGGTGTTGACGCAGTAAATATTGCAGACAAATTATATAGAGGGAAGGAATCATTAGAACATGTACCTTCTCATACAATAAATTATGGACATATTGTTGACCCTGAGACAAATGAAGTGGTAGAAGAAGTAATGGTGTCTGTCTTACGTGCACCGAAAACATTTACTAGAGAAGATATCGTTGAAATTAATTGTCATGGTGGTATTTTAACCATCAACAGGGTATTAGAGTTGACGATGACACACGGTGCTAGAATGGCAGATCCTGGTGAATATACAAAACGTGCGTTTTTAAATGGGCGTATTGATTTATCTCAAGCCGAAGCGGTGATGGATTTTATTCGTTCTAAAACCGATCGTGCATCTAAAGTTGCAATGAATCAAATTGAAGGTCGTTTAAGTGATATGATTAAGCGACAGCGACAATCCATTCTCGAAATCCTTGCACAAGTAGAAGTTAATATAGATTATCCAGAATATGATGATGTGGAAGATGCCACAACAGAAGTATTATTAGAAAAATCGAATCAAATTAAGTCAGAAATTAATAAGTTATTAGATACAGGTACACAAGGGAAGATAATGAGAGAAGGTTTGGCAACGGTCATAGTTGGTAAGCCTAATGTTGGTAAGTCATCCATGCTAAATAACCTGATCCAAGACAACAAGGCGATTGTAACAGAGGTACCTGGTACGACTCGAGATACTTTAGAAGAGTATGTAAACGTCCGCGGTGTACCTTTAAGGTTAGTAGATACTGCTGGCATACGTGAAACAGAAGATATCGTTGAGCGTATTGGTGTAGAGCGTTCACGCAAAGCTTTAGGTGAAGCGGATTTAATCTTGTTTGTGTTAAATTATAACGAACCTTTAACAGAAGAAGATCGCAAGCTATATGAAGTTATTAAAAACGAAGATGCCATTGTCATAATTAACAAGATGGATTTAGACAAACGATTAGATATTTCAGAAGTTAAAGAAATGGTTGGAGATATGCCAATCATTCAAACATCAATGCTAAAACAAGAAGGTATTGATCAGTTAGAGATACAAATTAGAGATTTGTTCTTTGCAGGAGATGTCCAAAATCAGGATATGACATATGTATCGAATTCAAGACATATTTCATTGTTAAAACAGGCGAGAAATTCAATTCAAGACGCTATAGATGCTGCAGAAGCTGGTGTGCCAATGGATATGGTTCAAATAGACTTAACGAGAACTTGGGAAATTTTAGGTGAAATTATCGGAGAATCCGCAAGTGAAGAATTGATAAATCAGTTATTTAGTCAATTCTGTCTAGGGAAATAAAAGGGAGGAAAAAAATATGGCTCAAGAATATGATGTAATAGTAATTGGAGCCGGACATGCTGGTATAGAAGCTGGACTTGCTTCAGCAAGACGTGGTGCCAAAACGTTAATGTTAACAATAAATTTAGATAATATTGCATTTATGCCATGTAACCCATCAGTTGGTGGCCCGGCTAAAGGTATAGTAGTTCGTGAAATAGACGCATTAGGTGGCCAAATGGCAAAAACAATCGATAAAACACATATCCAAATGCGTATGTTAAATACTGGTAAAGGACCAGCAGTCAGAGCACTTCGCGCACAAGCAGATAAAGTACTTTATCAACAAGAAATGAAACAAGTCATTGAAGATGAAGAAAACCTTGATATTATGCAAGGCATGGTAGATGACTTAATCATTGAAGATGAAGTTATCAAAGGTGTACGTACGAACATTGGTACAGAATACTGGGCAGATGCAGTCATTATTACAACCGGTACATTTTTACGTGGCGAAATCATTTTAGGTAATATGAAATATTCAAGTGGTCCAAACCATCAATTACCATCTATTTCACTAGCTGATAATCTTAGAAATCTTGGATTTGAAGTAGTGAGATTCAAAACAGGTACACCACCACGTGTTAACGCCAAAACGATTGATTATTCTAAAACAGAAATACAACCAGGTGACGATGTTGGTAGAGCGTTTAGTTTTGAAACAACGGAATATATTTTAGATCAGCTACCTTGTTGGTTAACATATACGAATGGAGAAACACACCAAGTTATAGATGACAATCTACATTTATCTGCGATGTACTCCGGTATGATTAAAGGTACAGGACCTAGATATTGCCCATCAATTGAAGATAAATTTGTAAGATTCAATGATAAACCTAGACACCAACTTTTCTTAGAACCAGAAGGTAGAAATACTAATGAAGTATATGTACAAGGACTATCAACAAGCTTACCTGAACATGTTCAACGTCAGATGTTAGAAACAATCCCAGGCTTAGAAAAAGCGGATATGATGCGTGCAGGATATGCCATTGAATATGATGCGCTTGTACCAACACAATTATGGCCAACACTAGAAACTAAAAAAATTAAAAATCTATATACTGCAGGACAAATCAACGGAACTTCTGGCTATGAAGAAGCGGCAGGACAAGGCATCATGGCTGGAATTAACGCAGCATCAAGAGTATTAGGCGAAGAAGAAGTCATCTTAAGTCGTTCAGATGCTTATATTGGTGTCTTAATAGATGACCTTATAACAAAAGGTACAAATGAACCATACCGTTTATTAACATCTCGTGCAGAATATCGTTTATTATTAAGACATGACAATGCAGATTTACGATTAACAGATTTAGGTTATAAATTAGGTATGATTTCTGAAGAACGTTATGCACGTTTCAATGAAAAACGTCAAATGATAAAAGATGAGCAAGCACGCTTAAATGAAATTAGAATAAAACCTCACGAACGCGTACAAGAAATTATTGAAGCGCAAGGCGGTTCTCGTTTGAAAGATGGTATATTAGCTTTGGAATTATTGCGTAGACCTGAAATGACGTATAACTTAATTCTAGAAATTTTAGAAGAAGAAAACCAATTACCAAGTGATGTAGCAGAACAAGTTGAGATTCAGACAAAATATGAAGGCTATATCAATAAGTCGTTACAACAAGTTGAAAAAGTAAAACGTATGGAAGAAAAGAAAATTCCAGAAGACTTAGATTATAGTAAAGTCGATAGTTTAGCGACTGAAGCACGCGAGAAATTAGCGGAAGTTAAACCGTTAAATATTGCGCAAGCATCTCGGATTTCAGGTGTGAATCCAGCAGATATTTCGATCTTATTAGTGTTCCTAGAACAAGGTAAAATACAAAGGGTGGAAAGTTAAGATGAGTGTAAAATGGTTAACTGAGCAACTCAGCACACAAGGTATCGAACTTACAGAGAATCAACAACATCAATTTCAAACGTATTTTCAAATGCTCGTTGAATGGAATGAAAAAATGAATTTAACAAGCATTACTGAAGAACATGAGGTGTATTTGAAACATTTTTATGATTCGATTGCACTCAGTTTTTATACGGATTTGACACAAGCGCAAACAATTTGTGATATTGGTGCTGGTGCTGGTTTTCCAAGTATTCCATTAAAAATTATTTATCCTAATTTAAAAGTTACAATTGTAGATTCATTAAATAAACGCATCCATTTTTTAAATCAGTTAGCAGAAGCATTAGATTTAGAAAATGTGAGTTTTGTACATGATCGCGCAGAAATATACGGGAAGGGAGACTACAGGGCGTCTTATGATATTGTAACTGCACGTGCAGTTGCTAGACTTTCCGTATTAAGCGAATTGTGTTTACCGTTAGTTAAAAAGGGTGGACAATTCATTGCTTTAAAATCAGCTAAAGGCGAAGAAGAATTGGAAGAAGCGCGTTTTGGTATAGGAGTCCTCGGTGGTAAACTTCAGGATGTCATTTCATATGAATTACCAGAAGATGCTGGTGAAAGGCAAATAATCAAGATAGATAAGAGAAGCGAGACACCAAAGAAATATCCTAGAAAACCAGGAATGCCCAATAAGTCTCCATTACTTGAAAAAGAAAAGTGATTTAATACAACTAATTTAGAGGGAGCGCATAAAATATGAAGAAACCTTTTTCTAAATTATTTGGTTTGAAAAATAAAGATGACATTGTTGGTTATATTGAAGAGGATCATAATAGTGTTGAATCTATTCATACTGAACGTATTGTGCCAAATCGTTATCAACCAAGACAAGTATTTGAGCCAAATAAGATTAAAGAACTCGCAGAATCAATAGATGAGCATGGATTGTTACAACCGATTGTAGTGCGTCCTATAGAAGAGGATATGTTTGAAATTATTGCTGGAGAGCGTAGATTTAGAGCCTTACAATCGTTGAATAAGACATACGCAGATGTCATTATCAGAGATTTAGGCGATGAAGAAACTGCAGTGGTAGCTTTAATAGAAAATATTCAACGTGAAAATTTATCTGTTGTTGAAGAGGCAGAAGCTTATAAGAAACTTTTAGAACTAGGCGATACGACACAAAGTGAATTAGCTAAAAGTGTAGGTAAAAGTCAAAGTTTTATAGCAAATAAATTGAGATTACTAAAATTAGCGCCTAAAGTGATAGAACGTTTGCGTGAAGGCAAAGTTACAGAACGTCACGCACGTGCGATGCTAAGTTTATCAGATGAAGATCAAGAAACATTAGTGGAAACGATTATAAGCCAAAAGTTAAATGTGAAACAAACTGAAGCAAGAGTAAAACAAAAAGTTGGCCCTGAAAAAGTGAAAGCGCAAAGTTTTGCATTTGAAAAAGACTTAACGGATGCACGTGAAGCGGTAGGCAAAAGTTTAGAGGAACTTGAAAAAAGTGGTATCAAGTTTGAACATCAAGCGAAAGACCATGATGATTATTATGAAATCAAAATTAAACTTTATAAAAAATAACATTTGAGGTTAATTAAACATATGACCTCCGCAAAAAGTACAACTTCGTTTTCATTTAAATGAGGTTGTACTTTTTTTATTTATTATAAATATTTATGAATTAGTTATCATTTAAATACAAAGATTATTTTAAAAGTATTATTTATTTTATATTCTCTAAAAATTAAAAATAAATAAATAAAAAAACGTTTGTAGGATTGTAGAATAATAAAATATGTGATTAAATTAAGAAAACGCTTACATATTAAAGGGGGATTTAAAATGGTAACGTTTATTGTATCTATTATATTATTAGTTATAGGTTATTTCACTTATGGGAAGTATATTGATAAAATGTTCGGAACGAAACAAGATAGGCCAACGCCGGCATATAATCAACGTGACAATGTCGATTATTTACCTATGAAGACGTCATCAAATTCACTCATTCAGCTATTGAACATTGCAGGTGTAGGTCCGATTTTTGGACCGATTATGGGCGCATTATATGGACCAGTAGCATTTATATGGATTGTTGTGGGATGTATTTTTGCAGGTGCAGTGCATGATTATTTGACTGGAATGATTTCAATTAGAAACAAAGGGGCACACTTACCGGAGCTTGCTGGTAAATTTTTAGGTCAGGTCATGAAGCACTTTGTAAATATCTTCTCAATTTTATTATTATTGCTTACTGGTACAGTTTTTGTGACAAGTCCAGCGTTGTTACTACATAATTTATTAGATGGTCGCATTGCATTAGGTATCATTATATTTGTGATTTTTGTTTATTATATTTTGTCTACAATTTTACCTATAGACAAAATCATTGGACGCATTTATCCAATTTTCGGTGCATTATTACTCATTAGCGCAGTAGGTATAGGTTTCCGTCTTATTCAAACAGGTGCACCGATACCTGAAATTAATTTGAAAAATATGCATCCAGACGGTGCTCCCATATTTCCACTACTATTTTTTACAATTACTTGTGGTGCTTTATCTGGTTTTCATGCTACACAAACGCCTATTATTTCGAGAACGACAAACAAAGAGAAAAATGGTCGCTTTATATTCTACGGCATGATGATTGCTGAAGGTATTATAGCTATGATTTGGGCTGCTGCAGGCATGAGTTTATTTAATGGATATAGTGGATTAAATGATGTTTTAGCACGTGGTGAAGCCGCACTTGTTGTAAGTGAAGCATCACATCTATTATTAGGTTCTGTGTTTGGAACGATTGCAGTACTGGGTGTTATCATCTTACCAATTACCAGCGGTGATACTTCTTTCCGTAGTGCACGTATGATTATAGCTGATTATTTAAATTATGGTCAGCGTAGTATGTTAAAACGAGTGATTGTAGCCGCACCATTATTTATCGTAAGCTTTGGTTTGACTCAGGTAGATTTTACTATTTTATGGCGCTATTTCTCTTGGGCAAATCAAACTACAGCTGTCGTCGCCTTATGGGTAGGTGCAATGTACTTACTTATTGCGAAAAAGAATTTTTGGGTGGCAGCAATTCCGGCAGTCTTTATGACTTGGAATATTTTCACTTATATTTTAAGTCAGAAGATAGGTTTAGGTTTGGATCTTAATTTAAGTTATATTCTCGCCTTTGTATTCACAATTTTATGGATTGGTTACTTTACTTATCAATATAAAAAAATTACTGCAGGTGCTTCATTTGAATTAGATCATCCTATACCGTATCAACAACAACAAACTGTGACGTAAGTATAAAACGATGATGGATGCTGATTTTTAAAATCAGTGATAAAAACGAGTTAAAGATGAATGACAATAATGAGAGTAAGATACGTAATTAAAACATAATTTAGTTGCGGTCTTACTCTTGTTTTATGTAAGACTAAGGGATGTCTAATAAATGCTGTAATAGCAGCATGACAAAGAGTTTTTACATAATTAAATGTGCGTATGTCAATATAATTTGGTAGTCTAAATTAGAAACACACTATAGTCTCAAGTTAAAGGAGCTTGGCAAATGAACATAGGTAATCAAATTAAATTTTTTAGACAGCGCGATCATTTATCACAAGAAGATTTAGCCGCAAAATTGTATGTTTCACGACAAACAATTTCAAATTGGGAAAATGATAAAAGTTATCCAGATATACATAATTTGTTAATGCTTAGTTCTTTGTTTCAAGTTTCTTTAGATAACTTAGTTAAAGGAGACATAGAGATTATGGAACAAAAGTTAAAACAGAGCAAATTTAATTTATGGAGTCATTTAATGATTTGGCCTATGTTATTATCCGCAATCTTAGCAGGTCCAACCCTCTACTATTGGACGCCATTATGGATTATAGCTGAAACTATACTTTTAGCGACAATGATTATTTCATCATTTAAAGTAGAATCATTAAAAAAATCGTATAGAATACAAACGTATGATAGGATAATTGCTTTTATGCATGGAAAAGACCCTAATGATATCTATAGTAGTAAATTACGTAATACCGTAACTTTTATGTATAGTTTTATACTTTGTGTTGGGTTATTTATAATACTTGTGCTATTAAGTATGTATTTTTTTGATGTATTGTAATAGTTATTTTTCGTAACGCCTTGTAGTTAAAGATTTATTATAACTACGAGGTGTTTTATTTATTAAATATATGATTTTTTCAATCGTATACACTACGCATGAACAAATATTATTTCTTATAGAATAATATTCAAATTTTAATAATAGTATTGCTTTACCACCCGGGAAATATTAATATTAAGTAAATAATTTGTAAATAAAATATTAAGAAAAATGATTGCTAATTTAGGGGTGATTGTATGTTTCGTTTTTTAAAACCGGCAAAGCATGTGGATCCTTTACCATCTGACAAGGTAGATGATACATATAAAAAATTACGATTACAGGTTTTTTTAGGTATTTTTATCGGTTATGCAGGTTACTATTTGTTGAGAAAAAACTTTTCATTAGCGATGCCTTCTTTAATTGAAGATGGTTTCAGTAAAGGGGAACTTGGTATCGCACTTTCAGCGATTTCAATCGCTTATGGTTTTAGTAAATTTGTAATGGGCACCGTAAGTGATCGCAGTAATGCACGTGTATTTTTAACATTAGGTTTGTTACTGACAGCAACTGTTAATTTATTGTTAGGATTCGTACCATTCTTTACTTCTAGTATTACAATCATGTTTATTATGTTATTTCTAAATGGATGGTTTCAAGGTATGGGATGGCCGCCATCAGGTCGTGTACTCGTACATTGGTTTAGTGTAAGTGAGCGTGGTAGTAAAACGTCTATTTGGAACGTAGCGCATAATGTTGGAGGAGGTCTAATGGCACCGATTGCAACATGGGGCATTTCTATGACTGCGCTTTATAATTTTGGTTATTTAAGAGGGTTTGAAGGCGTTTTTATTTATCCAGGGTTATTGGCGATTGTTATTGCAATTATTGCATATTTTTTGATCAGAGATACTCCTCAATCACAAGGCTTACCACCTATTGAACGTTTTAACAAAGATTATTCAACGACGACGCATGAAACACTTGAAACAGAGTTAACAACAAAAGAGATATTGTTTAAATATGTATTAAATAACAAGTGGGTGTGGGCGATCGCCTTTGCTAATATTTTTGTCTATTTTGTGCGTTATGGTGTACTAGATTGGGCACCTACTTATTTAAGTGAAGAAAAACAATTTAATTTAAACGAATCAGGGTGGGCTTATTTCCTTTATGAATGGGCTGGCATTCCAGGAACACTATTGTGTGGCTATATTTCCGATAAAGTATTTAAAGGGCGTCGTGGTCCAGCAGGTTTCTTCTTTATGCTAGGCGTTACAATCTTTGTATTGATTTATTGGTTGAATCCACCAGGTCATGCATGGTTAGATAATTTATCATTAATTGCAATAGGATTTTTAATCTATGGACCAGTGATGTTAATTGGTTTACAAGCTTTAGATTATGTACCTAAAAAGGCAGCAGGAACAGCTGCCGGTCTAACAGGCTTATTTGGTTACTTATTTGGAGCTGTGATGGCAAACATTGTTTTAGGTTTTGTCGTACAACATTTTGGATGGGATTTTGGTTTTGTTTTATTAACCATTATTAGTATTTTAGCGATGTTAAGTTTTATTTTAACTTGGAATAAACGAGGACAAGAACAAGTACATTAAAAATAAGCAATATATGGCGCGAGTGTGAGGTCAACTGAGTGATATTGACTTCATAGTCGCGCCTATTTTTATAAACGAAAATCATTTTAGAAATTATTCGTGTAACGGTTAGTTGTTCATGTAAGCAATAAACCATAGGTATTATTAAAAGAAGAATATTAATAATTGAAAAATTATGTTAATAATGGTTATTTAATGAATAATTTATATAAAAATGTGGTAATTAAATAATAAGTGAGTACACTAAAAATTTTTATGGTATCGATACTTCATTGTTTCAATATAAAATGCGGCTCAATACGTTAGTTATTTCATTAGTAAAATACGCATTAAGGCACCAAAAATATATTTAAACGAGCAAAATTGCATGTGCTGTTTTGTATCAGTTTAATTAAGAAAGGTGATTGATTATGTATAAAAATATTTTACTACCATACTCTTTTGATAATGATTTCGATAACATTCCTGAAAACTTAGCAAAATTAGTCGGCGAAGATTCCACTGTAGTTGTTCATAATGTCATGACTGAAAATGATCTATTAGCGAGTGTACGTTATGAAAATAAACATAAAGAAGATATCATTAAAGAAAAAGAAGAAGAGCTTTCTCCATTTCTTGAAAAATTAAAAGCACAAGGTATTAATTATAAAGTCGCTATCGAATTTGGACCTGTAAAAGATACCATACTTGAGAGAATTAGTTTTGGGGATATGGATGTAGGTGATTTTGATTTAGTAGTAATGAGTAACCATCGCGTGAGTATCGATATCAAACATGTACTTGGAGATGTTACGCATAAAGTTGCTAAAAGAAGTCCTGTACCAGTACTGATAGTGAAATAACATCAAAATTATGTATTGAAATGCTTTTAATGTAGTAACACGCGTTATAATTTCTCAAAAACATCATATTTTTAAGACTAGATTGTAATGTTAAAATTATTTTCTAGTCTTTTGTTTTGAAATTAAAATATGCACAAGTTTATTTTAAAGTAAATGATTTTATCTTTCATAAATATATTTTTAGAAATATTGAACTTTTAGTTTTAGTTTTGTAACCCTTTGATGACGGCTTTAACCGCATTTTATTATATTAAAACAAGCTTTGCTGCTGTTGTTTTAATATATAAAGTCTGTTATTCTGCCTAATGTTCAATTATAAGGGAGGTTACTAATTTTGGAAAATAAACAACATAATGCTAATGGGAAGAAACTGTCTTCTGTTTTTACCTATAGTATTATTATTACCGCAATAGTTGTATTATTGGGTGCAATCTTTCCAAATCAGTTTAATGAAATAGGGACAAATATTACTGGTTGGATTACCGAATACTTTGGTTGGTATTATATGGTTATTGTAGCACTCATGATATTCTTCTGTGTTTTCTTAATATTTAGCCCAATCGGAAAATTGAAATTGGGAAAACCTGAAGATAAACCTGAATTTAACACAATTTCATGGTTTGCGATGCTATTTAGTGCTGGTATGGGAATTGGTTTAGTATTCTGGGGAGCAGCTGAACCAATCAGTCACTTTGTATCACCACCATCTGGAGAGCCACAGTCAGCACATGCTTATAAAGAAGCTTTAAGAGGCGCATTTATGCAATGGGGCTTCCATGCATGGGCAGTATATGGTGTTGTAGCGTTAGCGTTAGCTTACTTCCAATTTAGAAAAAATGAACCTGCATTAATTTCAAAAACATTACGTCCAATTTTCGGAAATAAAGTTGATGGCCCCTTAGGGACAATCATTGATGTTGTTTCTGTCTTTGCCACAATTGGCGGGGTAGCAGTATCATTAGGTTTAGGCGCTATGCAAATCGCAGGTGGTCTAAACTACCTATTTGATGTTCCAAATACTATCATGACTCAAGGTATAATTATACTTATTGTTACCATATTATTTTTAACAAGTGCATGGTCAGGTTTAAGCCGTGGTATCCAATATTTGAGTAACGCTAATATTGGTTTAGCCGGCATAATCTTATTGTTTGTTTTTATTGTAGGACCAACTGTTCTTATTTTAAATATGTTAACAAGTTCAACAGGTGAGTATTTAAACACGCTCTTATTTAACATGTTTGATACAGCACCATTAGATCCACAAAAAAATGAATGGATGAAATCATGGACGTTCTTCCAATTAGCTTGGTGGATTAGTT
>NZ_KV826607.1:88677-90653 GCF_001835975.1 Staphylococcus sp. HMSC034G07 | reverse complement strand
TTGCACGTGTATCTAAAGGACGCTCAATTAGAGAATTCGTATCTGGAGTTCTGTTAGCACCAGTACTTGTAAGTTTAGTTTGGTTTGCAGCATTTGGTGTTCTAGGTATCGAAACTGCGAAAAAAACACCTAAAATATTTGATATGCCTCCAGAAACTGCATTATTTGGTGTGTTTAATGAGGTGCCATTAGGCTTTGTGTTATCCATTGTAACATTGCTATTAATAGCAACATTCTTTATTACGTCAGCCGATTCAGCGACATTCGTATTAGGAATGCAAACAACATTTGGTTCATTAAACCCATCCGTAATAGTTAAAGTCATCTGGGGAATTGCACAAGCATTGATTGCATTTATTTTACTATTCTCAGGTGGAGATAATGGATTAAATGCGCTACAAAATATGGCAATCATGACTGCCTTACCATTCTCTATCATCGTGCTTTGTATGATGGTTAGTTTCTATAAAGATGCCAACCAAGAACGTAAGTTTTTAGGTTTAACATTATCACCTAACAAGCACAGACTCAAAGAATATATAAACTCACAATCTGAAGACTTTGAAAGTGAAATGATAAACAGAAGGAAAAATATTAAAAACGATTGATTCACAATAATCTTATATGCTAAATTTGAATTATTAGAAGTTTTCACAATTAATTCTTTCGGGGCTGAAACACATATGTGTTTCAGCCTCAATTATTATTTTAAAAAATATTTAAACTAGGTCAATAAAAAAGAAGCTAGTATTTTTTGATTCTAACTGTTTTTGACAACGTTTACATAAAAGATTTATAATGCTTTTTAAGTTGATAATTATTAGGGAGAACTAGAGACACTTGTACCTTCACTCGAGGATACAAGTGTCTTTTTTGTAGAAAGGGATGCTTTTATTATGAATGTTTATGTAGCTGAATTTTTAGGAACAGCAATACTCGTGTTATTGGGAGGCGGTGTCTGTGCAAATGTTAATTTAAAACGTAATTTAGGACATGGCTCTGACTGGATTGTAATTGCTGTAGGATGGGGGCTAGGTGTCTCTTTAGGCGCTTATGCTGTTGGCAATATTTCGGACGCCCACTTAAATCCAGCAGTTACTTTAGCATTTGCTATGGATCATTCATTAAGTTGGTCTATGGTGCCAGGTTATATAATTGCTCAAATGTTGGGAGGTATAGTAGGAGCAATACTTGTTTGGCTTGCATATTTACCACATTGGAAAGCCACTAAAGAACCAGAAGTCAAACTTGGTGTTTTTTCTACAGCACCCTCTATCCCCAACTATTTTGCTAATTTCATCACAGAAATTATTGGTACAGGTATTTTAACTTTAGGACTGTTATTTATTGGTATGAACAATATCGCAGATGGTCTAAACCCATTAATTGTTGGGGCTTTAATTGTTGCTATTGGTGTAAGCATTGGGGGACCTACCGGTTATGCAATCAATCCTTCACGTGATTTAGGTCCAAGAATAGCTCATACTATTTTACCAATCGCGGGAAAAGGAGGTTCAAACTGGGGATATGCTATAGTTCCAGTGCTGGGGCCCCTATCTGGTGGAATGATAGGCGCTATGTTTTATCGTCTATTTTATAAAGGGATTTTTGATACAATGTCTATTATTTCTATTGCTATTTTTATAGCTACACTTATACTAGGTGTTATGCTTAATAAAATAGATAAGAAAAACAAAGTTGAAAAAATATATTAATTGAAATCAAATAATATACAATATAACTATTTTTTATATTATTTTAATGTCCCATTAATAATTTTTGCATTCCTGCCCACTATGATGTTATAATGCACTTAACAAGGAATCCAGCATGGATACACCAATCCCCTCACTACCGCAAATAGTGAGGGGATTTTTGTAGGTGTGGCTATTGTCGCCTATTTGTCTTTGCGATTACGCAGCCAATGCGTAAATAACGCAATAATACAACCACTGATGACTGTGGTCGTGATGTGA
>NZ_KV826607.1:68702-88577 GCF_001835975.1 Staphylococcus sp. HMSC034G07 | reverse complement strand
AACCACTGATGACTGTGGTCGTGATGTGAACAAGGATTTCCAACATGAATAACACCTCCTCCCTACGTCAAATTGACGCCTGAGAGATAGGCGACTCTATTATTATATCATTTGTAAATACATAAGCATATTCACTTCCGATAAGTTGAAATATGTAATTAAATGATAGAAACTACCACATCGATTCTTTAAGCAAAAGATCTTAAAATAAAGATCATCAAAAGATATACAGAAAAAATTCTTTCAAATATGATTTTATTATATCCTCGATTTATATTAAAAAATAAGCGTAGGTAGAAATGTAAAATTTATCAGTCCTTGATTTTTGTTATAAAAATAAATTATTGTTGAAAATATAATCAGAATAATAAAAAGAACAAAGCTTGTTTGGATTCAAACAAGCTTTGTTCTTTTGAATTATAAATTTAAAATTAGCCGACGAAACCTAAAGCAAAGTCAACGCCTTTAGCTACAATATCTGCGATGCTTGTACCCATAGTTACCCAGTCTTGATTGATTCCTGATTCGATCGCTTCTTTTAATGAATTTACGATTTCTGACATTTAGAACACTCCTTAAATATTATTGTTACAAACACAATATAATACATTTTACTATTATATTGTGTGATATTTCCCAATTGATAATTTTAAGTTCCAAAGTGTCTTAAAAATTTTATTATTATATTGTGTAGCACTTCCTAAGTGACGATTTTAAGTTCCAAAGTGTCTTGAATACTTATCAATCTCTCAATCAAAATGGAGAATTATACTTAAAAATAAATTAGCAATATTCAATGTAATAGCAATTATAGGAATTATAATATTTATCATCACATTGTTTTCAAATATTACACTCGCAACTAAATTTAATGTGTTTAGTGTGATTTTCTTTTTCCTAGTCATTAATGCTGTAATATATTATATGTTGACAAGACACCCTTAAGTATAATTCATTTTTACAACTTTATATAAAATTAAATTCTATTTCTGTATTAAAAATGATCCTATTGAAAAAAACCGAAATATACCAATGATAGTATGTTTAATATTTCTAAGTATGTTTTGCAACTGCACAAAGCTTTTATATTAACGAAAATTAGTATACCCTTAAAAGACATAATAACTTTGCTAAAAAATACACATTAATCATATCGAACACACAGTTTTGCATTCCTCTCCACTATGATGTTATAATACAAGTAACGAATAGAAAGTCCATAGATATACACCGAGCCCCAACCTATTGCCGTAGGTTGGGGCTCTTTATGTGATATGGATAGTCGCCTATTTATTGCGTTGGTTTAACCAATAGGTAAAACAAGCTACAATACATCCAGTTATCACAGGTGCAATAACCGTTACGAATAAAAAGTCCACAGATGCTCACCTCCTTCCGCCGAAAATACCGCCGGAAGTTAAGGCGACCTCACTATTATACCATCTGTATCTTTTGAAGCATATGTACTTCCGATAAGTTGAATTATGTCGCCCAAATCTAAAATAGATATACTTATAATAAAACAATACAATTTCTAAATTTTCCCGCATACATTGTACATGTAGTATTTATAATTACAAAAAAGCCAACATGTTATCCCATGAGTCCGTTCGAAAAACGGTAGTCTTTCAGTAAATCGTAAATAACCATTCTACCTACTCGGTCAAAAGTTGGGAATGGTTATTTTTTAGTTATTGCTCACTACTTACTAGTACAACGACTCTAAGTACAATCATAATCAAACATGCTATATCCTAGTCTAATCTTGTTAAATCGATTAAAAATCAATATAAATCCTTTGATTTTGCATATTTAAGTTATAACCTTATTAACATAATTTTTTAAATATACACACAACAAAATATATATTTTATGATATTGTGTTTGTTAGATGTACATAGCAAATTAAAATTTCAAAATATTAAAAAAGGGGTAGTAAAATGAATATTAAAAAGTTCTTGCTTATTTTAATGACTTTGGTTTTAGTATTTAGCGCTAGCGCATGTAGCAGTGAGGGAAGTAGTTCCGTAAAGCAAAAATCAAATACTAGTGAAGAAGAAACTCTCCCACCAATACCAAAACAAGCGTTCTCTTCAAATAAAACAAACCAAAATATTAGTGGAAAAGAAATGAGGCAAAGCCTTAAAACTTATTTAAATACATATGATAGTATATTCAAAAACGCTGAGAAAATAAGAAATAAAGATAACTTGACTAAAAAAGAATCAAAAAAACTAAATAAATTAACTAAACTAGCAAATGAAAATGATGATAACTTTTCTAAGTTTATAAAAAATAATGATTTACCTCGAGGATACAAAGAAGGAACGATTAAAACAAAAAATTATATTACATCAACCAATCAATTTCTTAATAAAATAAACAGTCATATACAAAAACTAAATAAACATTCTGAATCCGATGATGTTTCATTAGAAGATGCTAAAAAACTAAATAAGATTAATGATCAATATAAAAAAGAAGTTAATGGCAAAAAACAAAACGAAGTTGATAAGTTTTTGAAAAATAAAGACATAAAAACTAAAGTATTTAAATAATTGAAAAAGATAAAGTAAAGGAGTTTATATATTATGTGGTTGCGTTTTTCAGTACAATTAATTATGTCTATTTTAATGTTTATCTTTATATATCAGCAAGTAAATCAAAGTCATTTAGATTTTTGGTTTATTATTTATTTTTTAATATTTATGGCAGTGGTTTTATTTTGGAAACCTTCCTACAACAAAAAACAGGGCAGACGTATATACTAAGAAAATCTATTTGTTAGTGAGAGGTATTGGAATAAATCAATTTTGTTAAATTGAATATTATAGGGTGATAAATATTAAAACTAAACTTTTTAAAGCACTTAAAGATGCCATTATTATTATTTTAATTATTCTTTTAATAACAACACTATTGGATTATATGAGTTTAAATATTAATCTTAATCAATTCGGTAATAAGATTGGAAATTTAGGTTTAGTAAATATCTATGAAAATAAGAATTTAAATGGCTTGTTATCATTAGGTTTCATATTAGCCAGTTTATCTTTTATTTATGATATGTTTTTTAAAAAAGCAACAACAGAAGTTGAAGAAAATGGACGGGAAAACTGAAAAGAATATCTTTTATAAAAAGAGTGTGCATTTGCACACTCTTTTCTTGCGCATTTGATAAAATTTTAATTCAATTACATTTTATGAAAGTTGAGACGCTATGAGAAGCATTATTTGCATTCATAGATATTAAATCAAGATAATTTTTTTAACATTTGTTGAATCAAAGGACGTCCTTAATGCATACATTTTTTCGCAACTTGAATCACTTATACTTGTCGACTTTTTATTTTCAATAACTAAAAACGATTAAGCTTTCCCAATTATAAATAATGCAATTTTCTTAGCTAATGTTTCCTTCTCTACCGTATTATTACTATCAACTAACTGTAATGCACCTTCATGAATCATTTGTGCAAAAATAGGAACAAATATGGCTTTTTCTCTATCTGCATAATTGTCGTTCAGGCTCTCTGATAAAACAAGTTTCAATTCTCTTAATATTTTTTCTCTCATTTGAGGTAATGCTAACCTAGCATAGCTGCTTCTGCATTCAATATTAGGTTCTTTATAAAAATCATGAACTGCTAAAATGAGTTGGCTTATATTTTCTTGATTAAAAATCATATCAAATGAGATATAGTTTTTAATAGAAACTGTAGCAAAATCCTCCATAATATAGTCTATTAGATCATATTTATCTTCAAAGTGCGCATAAAACGTAGCTCTGTTTACTTGAGCGCCTTTTGTGATATCTGCTATTGTTATTTTCTCAAAATCTTTTTTATTAACCAAACTAAAAAAGGCATTAATTAATGACTGTTTCGTATGTGTCATTCTCAAATTTTTTACTTTTTCTGCCATTTGAACCACTTCCTCAACGATTTAAAAGTTTTGTTGTTATAGCAACATTTAAGTATAGTTTGTTGATTGTTAAATCATTTTACTGACTGTATATTTTATTTATAGCAACGTTTTGTTGCTTTAATATATCACAAACAAGGAGCTGCTTAAATGAAGACGTTTGTTATTGTAGGCGCAGGTACTGGTTTAGGACTATCACTAGCTAAAAAGTTTGGTTCTGAAGGATTTAGAGTAGCAGCTATATCTCGAAATACTGAAAAATTAGAAGTTATTCAAGAAAACCTGAGTAACTTAAACATTGAGGTGAAAACTTTTACAGCTGACATTACAGACTTGGAAGCATTAAAACTATCTATCCAAGCAATTAAAGTTGAATTCGGTTCTATAGATGTCATAGAGTTTAGCCCTTATGCAAAAGAAGATAGCTTTACAAATATATTAGAAACTACACCAGAGAGTATATCAGAAATGTCAAAAACTTATCTATTCCCATCAATTCAGTTAGTTAACGAAGTTTTACCAGATATGATAAATAAAGGAAGTGGATCAATCCTATTTACAACAGGTGTATCTACAATATTCCCGTTACCTTTTGCTGGAAATGCTGGCATTATAGGAGCTGGATTGCGTAATTATGCTGAAAATCTTTACAATGAGCTGGAAGATAAAGAGATAATCGTAAGACATCTTGCAATAGGAACATTGATAGAACCTGGAACAATAGGTGATCCAGATTCTATTGCAGAGGCCTGGTATGATTTATACAAAGAAAAAGGGAAATTTGAAGAAACCTTTCCAAAAGGCATAAAAAAATTTGATGTTTCCTAAATAGTGTATCGCACTTAAAGCATTTTGCATTCCTACTCACTATGATGTTATAATATAAACAACAAATAGAGTGTTTACATGGTGAACATCGAGCCCGATAACTACGGACATAGTTATCGGGCTCTTTTTGGTGTATTTGGTTATGTCGCCGTCGGATTATTTATCACGCTTATTTAACCAATGTGAAAACAACGTGACTATAACGCCTACTATAATAGGCGATATAAGTACTACAAATAGAGTGTTAAACATGGTGTCCCTACCTTCCATGTTAGTTAAAACACAGAAGTAGAACGACGACTTCATTATTATATCATTGGTAAATATGTAAGCACATCTACTTCCCACAAGTTGAATGATGTTAGTAAAATAGGGGATAAATGAAGCAATAACAGAAATATATATACAAGAGCAAGAAAAAACATGATAAAAATACATAAATCAAGTGTTAAAGAATATAAAGGTTATTAAAATTAATCCAATACCACTTTAGAGTTTAACCACTAAATCAGGCTCATAGCCCAAAAGAAAACCACCCGCAAGCAGGTGGTTTTGGTTTTATAATATTTAAAATATGTCGCACTTATTGTGCACATTCATATGGGTTGAAGTCTAATGGCATTGGTGTAGCAAAACCTAACATGACAAAGTCTTCATCACCGGTGTTGGTCATGCCGTGCGCATCTCCTGGGAATGAAACGAATATATCTCCGGCTTTAATGGGTTTTTGTTCATTATCATTTGTGAAAAATGTTCCTTCGCCTTGTAGTACAATCCAAACATCATCTGCATCTTTATGTGTGTGACAAGGTAATGATTGTCCTGGTTTAAGACACCAAACCGCACCAGCTGAATGTCGCGTTTCATAAAATATGGTTTTTTTCGCTGCATCGTCAGAAAAATGTTGTAACTCATTTATTTTAAAAAAGCGATTGGATGTTTGTGACATATTTCTCACTCCTGTCAGTTTACAATATAGTTTGGTTGTTCACCGCTCAGTTGCTTAACTACGTTAGATGCTGCAATATCAGCCATCATGTCTCTTGCTTCAAATGTTGCATTGCCAATATGTGGTGTGATAACTACGTTTTTCATTGATTTCAGTGCTTCAGTAATTTTCGGTTCAAACTCAAACACATCAAGTGCTGCACCTTCAATAATACCTTCTTCTAGGGCTTTTACTAATTCTTCTTCATAAACAATTGGACCTCTTGATGCGTTGATTAAATATGAAGTTGGTTTCATTTTTTTGATCGCATTATAGTCAATCATGTGCTTTAACTTTTCATTATATGCACAGTTTAAAGTTACAAAGTCTGAACGTTTTAAAAGTTCGTCTTGTGAAACATATTCTGCATTTAATTCAGCTTCTTTATCTTCATAACGTTTAGGACCTGAATAAAGCACATTCATATCAAAACCTTTAGCACGTCTTGCAACGGCAGTACCAATTTCACCTAATCCAATAATACCAATTGTTTTACCAGATACTTCACGTCCTCTAAAGAATAACGGTGACCAACCGTTAAATCCTTCATTACGGCAAAGTTGATCTCCTTCAGGAATACGTCTTGCAACAGCAAGTAAAATACCCATTGTTAACTCTGCAGTTGAATTGGTTGAAGCAATGGGTGTGTTTGTCACATTGATATCGTGTTCACGCGCAGCTTCAATGTCAATATTATTAAAACCAGCACCATAGTTAGCTATGATTTTTAATTTTGGTGCAGTTTCAATAACTTTTCGGCTCACGTTAGTAGATAATAAAGTGATTAATGCATCTACATCTTTAATTTTTTCTATTAATAATGCTTCGGAAATTAGCGTTTCACCAGTATACATATCTACGTCAAAATGTTGTTCAAGTTGATTAAGCCCGGTTTCTGGGATAGCACCAGCGATAAAAATCTTCTTCATAAAATCGTCTCCTCCTATTATGTGAAAATATTCACATTTTTCAATTTAATTTTAGCACTATTTGGTGTTTTGGGTATGTAAAAAGTGCCAAAGTGTATTGTGTGTTTTGTGTGATATGGACAAACTGCATTTATACGTAGAAAAGTGTCGAAAGTTGATTGAATTTCAAGTGAAAATATAATAATTCATTTTTATATAAGTGTTGAGTGCAAGTATTAGTATATTTATGGAAAACCCTTACATTTTAGTGTAATATTATACTAAGAGGTGATTGGTATGGTGAATATAAAAAAAGACCGTATGAAAATATATGTGTTGGATAATGGGCGAATGAAAATGGATAAAAATTTAATGATTGCAAATTCAAACCAAGCGACATTAGATAATCCAAATAAAGAAAATGAACTACATGAATTTCCTATTTATACCGTTTTTATAGATCATCCTGATGCTAAGATATTATTTGATACTGCTTGTAATCCGAATTCAATGGGCGAAGAAGGACGATGGATTAATGCAACACAAAAAGCTTTCCCTTATTTTTCGGATGAATCATGCCACTTACCAAATAGACTAGAACAATTAGGTGTCGATCCTAAAGATGTGGATATAGTAGTAGCTTCCCATTTACATCTTGATCATGCTGGTTGTTTAGAATATTTTACAAACGCAACTGTAATTGTTCACGATGATGAATTCAGTGGTGCAATGAAGTGCTATGCGCGTAATCAACAAGAAGGTGCGTACATTTGGAGTGATATCGATGCTTGGATTAAAAGTGATTTGACTTGGCAAACTATAGCGCGAGATCAAGCACATCTAAACCTTGTAGATGGTGTGAAAGTACTTAACTTTGGTAGTGGACATGCCTGGGGAATGATTGGTTTGGAAATTGAAACTGAAGAGTTAGGAACACTCATCTTAGCCTCTGATGCTATTTACACACAAGAAAGTATGGAACCTAAATTACAACCACCTGGTATTCTTTATGATTCGGTTGGTTGGGCAAATTCAGTGGAATATATTAAGCGCCTTGCTCAAGAAAAGAACGCAGAGATTTGGTTTGGCCATGATGGTAACCAATTTGAATCTTTTAGAAAGTCTACGGATGGATATTATGAGTAAAGGATGTGTGAAGCAATGAAAACAAAAGCTGCAGTATTATATGAAATGGGTGTTGAAGGGCCATATGAAAAAATGAAGCCTTTAAAAATAGAAACTTTAAATCTTGACGCCCCTAAACAAAATGAAGTGCTAATTAAAATTCATGCCGCGGGTTTATGTCACTCTGATTTGTCAGTAATTAATGGGAGTCGTCCAAGACCAATGCCTATGGCACTTGGCCATGAAGCTGCAGGTGAAATTATAGAACTAGGTGAAGGTGTTAGTGATTTTGAAGTTGGAGATCACGTTGTCTGTACTTTTATCCCTAGTTGTGGCAAATGTATACCATGTCGTGAAGGAAGACCAGCATTATGTGAAAATGGTGCAGCTTCCAATGAGAAAGGTGAGATGATAGAAGGTGGGTTCCGACTATCTAAAGAAAAAGATGTCATACATCATCATTTAGGTGTTTCTGGATTTTCAGAATATGCTGTTGTCTCAGAAAATTCAATAGTAAAAATAGATCCAGGAATTCCATATGAACGGGCAGCAGTGTTTGGTTGTGCTGTCATTACAGGCATAGGTGCTGTTATAAATACAGCTCAGATTAGACCGGGGAGTAACGTAGCTGTAGTGGGTCTGGGTGGCATTGGACTCAATGCTATAATAGGTGCGAGACTGGCTGGTGCTAATGAAATTATTGCTTTAGATATTAACGAAGACAAGTTTGAAATTGCTAAAACTTTAGGTGCAACAGCAGTGTTTAACTCAAGTGATGAAAATGTGATTGATGATGTTAAAGCTTGCGTAACAGGCGGTGCTGAATACGTGTTTGAAACAGCAGGTGTAGTACCTGCAATGCAAGTAGCATACGCGATAACAAAACGGGGTGGTTCAACAGTGACCACAGGTTTACCTGATCCAAAAGCAGAATTTTCATTTTCACAAGTAACGTTAGCTGCTGAAGAGAGGACGATTAAAGGTTCATATGTTGGAAGTTGTGTTCCTGATCGTGATATACCAAGATTCGTGAGTTTATATCGTCAAAACAGACTCAATGTTGATCCATTAATCAGTGATATTATCTCATTAGATCAGATAAATAAAGGGTTTGATCAATTAGCAAATGGCGATGCCGGTAGAATTATTATCAAAATGTCTTAATTAATAATTCAAAATATATAAAACAAAGGTTAAGTTGCGCGTAAAATCAACAAACAACTTAACCTTTTTATAATAGAAAAACGTTGTGAGTTCATATTACATGATACCAATCATTTTCATCCAAATTGATCCTATGCCAATCCAAACGATAAAGTAAACAATACCGAGAATAAAATTCATTGTCCACCAACGTTTTTGGCTTATATAATCAGCAGAAAATAGTATCGGTGCAGGACCGCTACTATAATGTGTTGTTGAAGCTAATAGGTTACCGAAGAAACCTAATATTAAAGCGCTGAATAATGGCGGTGCACCAGCGGCGACAGCGACTCCTAATAGTGCAGCATACATCGCACTAACATGTGCCGTTGCGCTTGCAAAAAGATAGTGTGAATAAAAATAGAAAACAATTAATAATATGAGCACGATTGGCCAACTAAAATTACCTAAGCTGGATGCAATTAACTTACTTAACCAAGGGATAAAGCCCAGTTTATTAAGTTGATCAGCCATTAATACAAGCACTGAAAACCAAATTAATGTGTTCCAGGCGCCAGTTTCATTTAAAATATCTTTCCAATTTAAAACGCCTGTAATGAGTAAGAGTGAAAGTGCAATAAATGCTGTTAATGTAGCATCTATTTGAATGACACTTCCAGTAATCCATAAAGCGAGTGCTATGATAAAAATAGCAATCATAAATTTTTCTGGAATGGATATTTTACCCATTTTCATTAATTCTTTATGTGCCCAGTTTTTAGCATTTGGCGTTTTTTTAATACTGGGTGGATATATTTTATAAATAATGAACGGTACTATGATCAAAGAAATCAAGCCTGGCACAAGTGCAGCTAAGAACCAGTTCATCCATGTTATATGTACATTCGCAGTGCTTTCTGCAAGGTTTTGTGCGAGCGGATTACCAGCCATCGCAGTTAAAAACATTGCAGCAGTAATTAAATTACCTTGAAATTCAGTGAAAATTAGAAAAGCACCCATTTTTCTTTCTGTACCTTTTTTTGGGTCTGAGCCAAATGATTCAGATAAAGATTTAATAATTGGGAACATAATACCACCTGCACGTGCAGTATTACTAGGTGTTGCCGGTGCTAATATAAGATCTACGCCTACGAGTGAGTACGCGAGTCCCAAGGTCTTTTTACCAAAAAGATTAACGAATTGTAATGCGATACGTCGTCCTAAGCCTGTCTTCACAAAGCCTCTTGAAATAAAAAAAGCTATGACAATGAGCCAAATACTATTATTGCCAAAACCTTGTACGGCATTTTTTATATCAGAGACGCCTGTAATTACCATGACAGTAAAACCTAGTATAGATACAGCTCCAATAGGCATTGGTTGTGTGATACAAGCAATGATCGTTGCCACAAAAATAGCAAACATATACCAAGCTTGTATACTAAGTGAATCTGGTTTGAAAGGGGTGAGCAGCCAAATAAGTATACCAATCACTAAAGGTAAAATGAATTTACGGTACTTTATTGAGTTTTGCATACTACAATTTCCTTCTTTCTATACAGGTTACCTACTACAGTTATCAATTTATACTTATAAAAAAGAGATGTAAAGAAAAAAGGTTATAGACAATTAAATACTGAATGATTCATTTTGTGAATCAAATTATTCGAAGTTTTGAGGTATATTAGAAAAACTAGAAATCAGTTTATGTACTTATACGAAAATTGATCATGGAAACATAGCTAATATGGGTTTTACACACTCGGGAAGTCTTCGGTTTGTCTGCGCGTACTGTGCGTTCATGCTCATATATATTATAAAAAGACGATTGCTTTACAAATTTTAAATAAAGCAATCGTCTTTGTAATTGTTAAAAATTATTGTGCTGTATAGCCGCCGTCAATTACGATTGCTTGTCCAGTGACACTTTGAGCTTTATCGCTAGCAATGAATACAGCATAATCAGCAACTTCTTGAATATTTACAAGTTGTTTTTGTGGAATTAATGGGAATAGTACGTCTTCTAATACTTGTTCAACACTCACATTTCTTGTTTTGGCAAGGTCATTCATTTGGCCTCGAACGAGTGGTGTATCAATGTATCCAGGACAGATCGCATTGACTGTCACACCATCTTCGGCTGCCTCTAAAGCTGTAACTTTTGTTAGACCGATGATTCCGTGTTTGGCACTGTTATAAGCAGATTTGCCAGAAAATCCTACAAGTCCGTTGATAGAAGACATGTTTAAAATTCGTCCGTATTGTTGTTGCTTCATTAGCGGAAGTACATGCTTTGTCATAATAAAAGTACCAACTAGCATAATATCTATCATTTGTTTGAATTTATCAGTTGGAAAATCTTCAATATTTGCCACGTTTTGAAGGCCTGCGTTGTTAATTAAAATATCAATTTGTCCATACTGTTTTACGGTTTTATCCACTAATACTTCGACATCTTTTTCATTAGAAACATCCGCAGTAACACCAATACAATCAAAGCCATTTGATTTAAATGATTCAACTGTACGATTTAATGCATCTTGATTAATATCGGTAAATACAACTTTTGCACCTTCATTTAAAAACACCTGAGCAATTTCCAACCCAATGCCACTCGCTGCACCTGAAATAATTGCGATTTTGTCTTTTAACATATGTTTGCCTCCCTTTTTATATCATATTTAGCTTACATTTGTTCAATGGATTAGTAAAATAAAGGATTTAATTGTACTATATATGCTCTTTTTGTGGGAGTTCGATTATAGAAAGACAAACAATTCAATAATATTTATATTTTAATATAAAATAATAGTATAATTCATTTTAGAAAGAAGGTATAATTTAGTGTAGTTAAAATGAATAGGAGGCTAAAGTTATTGAGTAGGAGAGAATATTTTCATCACGTTGATCATCGGAAAAAGCAACAAAACTCTAAATTAACACTGTGGATAACATTTATTATTACACTGATATTTACCATAGTAGAGTTTGTCGGTGCCATACTTTCAAATTCTTTAGCATTGTTATCTGATTCGTTTCATATGTTAAGTGATGTTATCGCGTTAAGTTTGTCTATGGTTGCGATATATTTTGCAACGAAAAAGCCTACGTCACGTTTTACATTTGGTTATCTGAGATTAGAAATATTAGCTGCTTTTTTAAATGGTTTAGCATTAATGATTATTTCATTATGGATACTGTATGAAGCAGTTAAGCGAATGATTTATCAACAACCAATTGAAAGTGGTGTTATGGTTATCATAGCCACGATTGGTTTATTCGTTAATATCGTTTTGACAATCGTGCTTGTACGTTCTTTAAAACAGGAAGACAATATCAATGTTCAAAGCGCATTATGGCACTTCATGGGGGATTTATTAAACTCAATCGGTGTTATTGTTGCTGTCGTGTTAATCCACATAACAGGATGGCAGATGATAGATCCAATCATCAGTATCATCATTTCCTTAATTATATTACGTGGTGGATGGAAAATTGCTAAAAATGCTTGGTTTGTATTGATGGAAGCTGTGCCTGAAAAGTTCGATATTGATAAATTAATTGCTGATATGAAAAGTATAAAAGGGATTGATGATGTTCATGAATTTCATTTGTGGAGTATAACCACGGAACACTTTTCTTTAAGTGCCCATGTTGTACTAAGTGCTCCGTCTGAGGATGAATCATTTAATGTCATAAATAATGTTTCTAAATTATTGGAAAATAAATACAATATCAAGCACACAACGTTACAAATTGAAAACCTTAGCATCAATAGTCATTCTAAGACATATTATGAAAATTTGAAATCATAACTATTCAGTGTTTGTAGAAATTTAATTTGTTGAATGTTTGATTATATAGACAGAGAGAAATATAAAATTTAAACAAACTTTCATTATCGAGATAGAGAAAAACACCATCCTTTTTATAAAATATGATTAATTTGAAAGAACTACATCTTCTTAGTTTTAATTTATAAAAATACGCTATATAATTTTAAGCAATAACTTAGAAAGGTGTATATGATGGGTCAATATCAAATTACAAAACCATTAAACAATAATGTTATTATTTGTATGCATCAAGAGCGTGAAGTGGTACTTATTGGCAAAGGAATCGGGTTCAATAAGAGACCAGGGATGGTTGTAGATGATGAGACAATGATAGAAAAAGTTTATGCGCTAGAACAGAAAAAGCAACAAGAACATTATAAAGCACTTATTGAACATGCCGATGATTCTGTCATTCAAGCGATTATTGAAGCGATTAATATGATTACTAATACAGATTTAGAAATTGATGATAATCGCTTAATTGTAGCGTTAACGGATCACATTATATTTGCATATAAACGACTCACGCAAAACCAATATATTAGTAACCCTTTTGCAATCGAAACGAGACATCTATACCCTGAAGCTTATAAAATAGCTGCTTCAGTTATCTATAAACTCAATTCGGTATTGTCACTTCAATTTCCAGAAGATGAGGTTGGTTTTATAGCATTACATATTGCATCTAATATGGAAAAGCTAACAATGAGTGAAATGAATAACATTAATGATTTAATCAGTAAATGTATTCAAATTGTGGAGCATGATTTACACCAATCTATTGATACGACGTCTGTACAATATCAAAGATTTATTAGACATATTCAATTTTTAATTAGAAGACTGAGTATAGGTGAAACGATCAAGTCGCAAACTGAATTTGAAAAGATGTTGAAAGCGCATTATCCGCTGTGCTATAATGTTGCTGTCAAAATAATGAAAATGATGCAAAAACAGTTAGGTGTCACGGTATACGAAGCAGAAGTTATTTATTTAACGTTACATATCAACCACTTAACACAACAATAAATAAGCACGTGTAACTGATTCGATCAGGCATGAGTACTTAGACAGAGCAAAAGCTCAGTTTATTTACTCATGCCTTTTTTTGTGCCTTTGATCTTGTTTTGACGAAAAATAAAGGGACTTATAATATATTATGTTTTGTACATGAACGTTACATAGTTTCTTGAAAATGGAGGATATATTATGTGGAAGAAATTTTTTGGTCAGCTTCAACGTATAGGTAAGGCTTTGATGTTACCTGTGGCCATTCTACCAGCAGCCGGTTTGTTATTAGCTTTTGGGACAGTTTTACAAGGAGACGTTTTACAATCTTATCTCCCATTTATTAAAGCAGATGGATTTCAACATGTTGCTCAAATGATGGAAGGCGCAGGGGTTGTCATTTTCGATAATTTACCTATGATTTTTGCATTAGGCGTGGCTATCGGTTTAGCTGGCGGAGATGGTGTTGCTGCGATTGCTGCATTTGTAGGGTTTATGATTATGAATAAAACCATGGGTGCATTTTTAGGTATTACATCAGATAATGTCAGTGATGCTGCTAGTGGTTATGCAAATGTACTAGGCATACCTACCTTACAGACAGGTGTGTTTGGAGGGATTATCATTGGGGCGTTGGCTGCATGGTGTTATAACAAATTCTATAATATTTCATTGCCAAGTTATTTAGGATTTTTCGCTGGTAAACGCTTTGTACCGATTATGATGGCAACGTGTTCTTTCATTCTTGCATTTCCTATGGCGTGGATTTGGCCAACCATTCAATATGGTTTAAATGCATTCAGTGAAGGTCTCTTAGAATCTAATACAGGTATAGCCGTATTCTTATTTGGCTTTATTAAACGTTTGTTAATACCATTTGGTTTACATCATATTTTTCATGCACCATTCTGGTTTGAATTTGGAAGTTTTAAAAATGCGGCTGGACAAATTATTCATGGAGACCAGCGAATTTTTATTGCTCAAATCACTGAAAACGTACCACTGACAGCTGGTAAATTTATGGGTGGGGAATTTCCGGTAATGATGTTTGGACTACCTGCTGCTGCTCTAGCAATTTATCATTCGGCAAAGAAAGAAAATCGTAAAGTGGTTGGTGGTTTGATGTTATCAGGTGCCTTAACATCATTTCTTACAGGTATAACAGAACCGTTAGAATTTTCGTTCTTATTTGTAGCACCGCTCTTGTTCTTTATTCATGCAGTGCTAGACGGCTTTGGCTTCTTAATTATGTACTTATTGAATGTACATTTAGGCTATACTTTCTCAGGTGGATTTATTGATTTCTTACTGTTGAATATCTTACCTAATAAGACAGCTTGGTGGCTTGTTATTCCAGTAGGCATAGTCTATGCAATACTTTATTACTTTATATTTAGATTTATTATCAAAAAATTAAATTATAAAACGCCTGGTAGAGAAGATAAAGAAATGCAAAATAATTCTGTATCAGTAAGTGAGTTACCATTTAAAGTTTTAGATGCAATGGGTGGAAAAGAAAATATTAAACATCTTGACGCATGTATTACACGTTTAAGAGTAGAAGTTAATGAAAAATCTCAAGTAGATGTTGAAAGTTTGAAACAACTAGGTGCTTCAGGCGTACTAGAAGTAGGCAATAATATGCAGGCGATTTTTGGGCCGAAATCAGATCAAATTAAGCATGATATGGCACAAATTATCGCTGGTAATATCACAAAACCAGAAGAGACAACGATTGAAAGTGAAGCGATGAATGAATCAGTTACAGTTGAAGGTGAAACGATTTATGCACCACTTAAAGGTCGTACAATACCGTTGGATGAAGTACCAGACCAAGTATTTAGTGATAAATTAATGGGTGATGGTCTTGCGATTTATCCAGATAATGGAGAGGTTGTGGCACCGTTTGATGGCACAGTAGAGTTAGTCTTCCCTACCAAACATGCGATAGGTTTAAAATCTGAATCAGGTGTAGAAGTGTTAATACACTTTGGTTTAGAAACTGTTGGATTGCAAGGAGAAGGTTTTACAGTACATGTAGATTCTGGAGACACGATTGTAAAAGGTCAATCACTTATGACTGTAGATTTAGACTATATTAAAACACATGCAAAAAGTGACATTACGCCTATTATCGTAACTAATTCTGGAGAACACGAGATTAAAACAACACATGACGGTGCAGTCGACACAGGAGAAGTGTTAATTAAATTATAATATATATAAAACCTCTTAATTCACAATATCGTGTAATTAAGAGGTTTTTTGTAGAAAAAAAGTATTAATCTCCGATAATCATATTATCTATTAAACGTGCTTTGCTGAATTTTACAGCTAGTGAAATGAAAATTTTCCCTTTAATGTGTGTGATTGCTTCTAATTCTGGATAACTATATATAGCTACCGTTTCTATGTTACCGGATGTATGCTGTTCAATATATGTTTTAGCTGTGTCTATTAATTTGGCACTATTACGCTCTCCTTGAAGATATTGTTCGTTTGCTAACTGTAAGCTTTTATATAGTGCAGGCGCTTCTTGTCGTTCTGTATGCGTCAAATAAACGTTGCGTGAACTTTTAGCGAGACCATCATATTCACGTACTGTATTAACACCAATGATGTCTATTGGATGATTAAAATCCATGACCATTTTTTCGACGATAGCTAGTTGCTGTGCATCTTTTTTGCCGAAATACGCACGTTGTGGGCGAATAATGTTAAATAACTTGTTAACAACTGTGATGACACCATTGAAATGGCCAGGACGTTGTGCACCTTCTAAAACAGTGGCGAGCCTACCAGCATTTAACTTTATCATAGGTTCTTCAGGGTACATCTCTTCTGCTTCAGGATAAAAGATATAGTCTACACCAACCGATGCTGCTTTAATTTTATCTTGGTCTATATTCCTAGGATATGCATCAAAATCTTCATTTGGTCCAAACTGTAGTGGATTTACAAAAATGCTGATGATTGTAACATCATTTTCCATTACGGATTGTGACATCATTTCCAAATGGCCTTCGTGTAAAGCACCCATGGTTGGAACAAAGCCGATGGACTGATTATTTTCTATTAAATTTGCACTTAGTTTACTCATTTCTTGAATAGATGTAATTAATGTTGTCATTCTGATACCTCATCCATAATTTGTTTTTTATACGTATGTGATTCATCAGGAAATATTTCGTTTTTGACTTCTTTATGATACTGCATTAAAGCTGTTATGCCGCTGGAAAAGTCTCCATATTGCTTGACGAATTTAGCTTGGTGTGGCACTTCATAGTTCAGCACATCATGATAAACCAATACTTGTCCATCAGTATCCTTACCTGCTCCTATACCAATCACTGGGATGTCTAAATTTTTGGTGATTTGTGCAGCTAAATCACTCGGAACAGCTTCTAAAACGAGCATAATGGCGCCAGCTTGTTGTACAGCGTAAGCATCATTTATGAGTTGCTGTGCTGTTTCTTTTGTATTGGCTTGCATCTTGTACCCAGTAATACCAACGCTTTGTGGTGTAAGTCCTAAATGTGAAACGACTGGTAGACCAATGTGATTACAATTTTTTATAAAATCAATTAAATGTGCACCTTCAACTTTGATTGCATTTGCACTAGTTTGTTTGTATAAAGCTATAGCATTTTCTAAATCAGAGTGTTCGCTGATGCCAACAGCGCCAAAAGGAACATCAACAACCATAAATGTATTAGGGGCACCACGTCGCACAGCTTTCGCGTGATGGATCATATCTGACATTGTTACTTGAACTGTACTTTCATAACCTAAGACAGTCATACCTAAAGAATCACCAACTAAAAGGGTATCGATTTGTGCAGATTCTGCTTGTTTTGCACTAGGATAGTCATAAGCTGTAACCATTGAAATTTTATTTGCGTGCTGTTTCATATCAATTAAATGTTTTAATGTTAACAATTAAACTCAACTCCGTTGTCTCAATATTTTTATATTTAATCATATATTAACGAATGTATTCAAAAAATAAAATTAATTTAATACATCTTTTTATACTTGATAAATAAATTAAAATGTTTTCTACGAGAAAAATCGACTAAATTGCAAATAATATTAGGTGTGTAATACATATTAGTTTATAATAAATAGTAAATAATAAGTAAAATACACAATATAAATTATTAGTTTTAAAATTTATTAAAGCAAATGATATCAATAATAGACTTCAGGGATGAGAATGAGGGGAAATCATGATTTATACAATAACGAGCACATTACCACCAGTACATGGAGGCAGAACTAAAGCATTGCTAAGCCGAATAAAATTAATAGATAGTGAATTGGGAATCAAAAGTAAAATTTTAACAACGAATTATAATGCCAATTATCCATCTGTTTATGAAAAGTTTATAAATGAAGGAAAGGTGACAGAACATACAGAATTTGAAAATTTATATGATTGGCTGAGTGGTTTCAAACTATTAGAAACGCCAAAGACTAAATTTAAAAAGCAACCAAAGTATCAAACGATGGACCGTGAACTCGAAGGGTTGGAAAGTAAAAGTTTTAAAGATGGAAATGTTATGAGATATTACAAAAATAATAATTATGTATTGTACAGAAAATATTATGACAATAGCAATATAGTTCAACTTGAAGATTTTATGTCATCTATTAGTAAAAAACGGTTAGAACGTTGGGAATATAATGAATTTGGTCAATTGCATAGAAAAATTTATTACACGCATAAACCTTTTTCAAAATTATGTGAAGTTTATTTTGATACATACGGAGCTATATACTGTAAAAAATTTTTTAATACAGAGCGAGAAAGTTTAGATTATATCCAACTTTATAAAGATGATAGACCTTACTTATCCTTTAATAGTGAAAAAGCATTATTTAAATATTATTTCGACCATCGGTTCAGTGAGGATGATGTAGTATTTAATGATGCTAGACTTTTAGATGAACCATTATTAAATCAAACCCATGCGACTAAAAATATTTTAGTTTTTCATAATAGTCATTTGAATGGACAACAAATGAAAGGTTCATATAAATTTGCGCTCAATCATTCTGAAAAAGTAGAAAAATATTTAATATTAACTGAAAAACAAAAAGAAGATATTTTTAGCCAAGTACCACTAGATGAAAGACAATTATCAGTAATACCACATTCGATTAAAACTTATAAATCACTTGCAAACGAAAATAAGTTAGATCGCTTTGTTTTTATAGGTAGATTAGGTTTTCAAAAACAAGTAGACCATTTAATTAAAGCGTATAAGCAATTTTTAGATTATGGCTATGATACGAAATTATCCATATTTGGTATGGATGAAGATGGACAGAAAAAAGTGTTGTTGGATTTAATTGAGCAGTTTGGCATTCAGGATCAAGTAGAAATCAACGCTTTTACGAATAATCCTTTGAGAGAATTTCAACAATCAAAAGCCTCACTTTTAACAAGTAAATTTGAAGGATTTGGTTTAACTGTCATGGAGAGTATCGAAGTTGGTTGTCCAGTAATTGCTTATGATGTGAGATATGGACCGTCAGAGATTATAAATCATGGTGTGAATGGTTATCTCGTTGAGCCAGATAATATTAAAGCGTTTGCTGACTGTATGGCTAAAATCATCGATGAGCCATTTAATAACGTACAGACTAGACCCGAACTTAGTCATGATAAAGCTGTAGAAAATTATAAAAAACTATTTCAAGACATCGGGTATACTAAATAATAAAATTTTTTCTGTCTCTCTTTATCATATATTAATCAGTATGTTTCTGCTGCATATTTTACAAAATAAAACATATACGAAAAAACAGTTGTCATTGCTTAATCAAAGCAGTGTCACTGTTTTTATTTTGTTATTATCCATTTGAAGGTTGGTCGTTGTGATTTAAAATATTAATAAATTGAATAAAATACTTGTCTCTTATATACAGCGTGTTATATTAATGTTAATTGCAATTGTTTTTTAAACTATTTTATTGTTCGTCAATATTTGTTTTGATTATACTTTTTAAAAAGGAGTAACAATGAATAAATTTAAATTATTGATTATCATGTTGTGTTTAGTCTTAGTTGGATGTTCTGCTCAAGAAAATGAAGATGAGCATAAAGACA
>NZ_KV826607.1:38799-68602 GCF_001835975.1 Staphylococcus sp. HMSC034G07 | reverse complement strand
GATGAGCATAAAGACAGTAAAAATCATGAAAAACAGCAAAGTAGCAATAGTGAAAATAAGCATCACAAAGAAGTGAAGCATGGTGTAACGTATATTGATGATATTTTAATTGTGAACAAAGATATTTCGTTACCAGAACATTTTAACCCTGGAGAAAATAAAAAAGCACGTCATGCATTACAGAAACTTTTAAATGATGGTAATAAACAAGGATTTCAATTATCAAACGCTAGTGGTTTCAGAAGTTATCAAAGTCAAGAACAGTTATTTGACCAATATGTTCAAAGAGATGGAGAAAAAGCAGCCAATAAATATAGTGCGAAACCAGGACATTCTGAACATCAAACTGGACTGACATACGACATTGTTTCTGAGAATACAGACACCAACTTTAAAACTTCTTTTGGTAAGACCGAGGAAGGTCAGTGGCTCAAAGACAATGCTTACAAGTACGGTTTTATCATCAGATATCCCAAGAATAAAACACATATTACGGGATATCAATATGAACCGTGGCATATCAGGTATGTTGGAAAAGATACAGCTAAAAAATTATATAAAAGTAATGAAACATTAGAAGAGTACTTAGATCTATATCCAAAAAAATAAGATCAAATTCGAAATGTGCTTGATTAGTTAATATAAATTTTTAGAGAGGAATGGTCATCATTGTTTAAGAAATTAAGTGTGGTGATGCTAAGTTGGTTGCTCACTTTAACTGTTATTGCACCAACAACGACAATAACTGCTGAAACAGAAAAATCACCGAGTTCTAAGCAAAGTACACAATATAAACCAGAAAGTGTTAGTGTGACAGCACAAACAGGTCAAATTTTATATCAAGATAAAGCTGAAAAAGTAACGGATCCGGCTTCGTTGACTAAAATGATGACGATGTATTTGACATTGGATGCAATCGAAAACGGAGATATAAAACCTACAGACAAAATAAAAATCACTTCTGATTATGAAAAAATGTCTGTATTACCTGATTTGGCTAGTGTTCCTTTAGAGAGAGGAAAGTCATACTCTATTAATCAATTTCTTAGACAAATTACTTTAGAGTCGAGCAATGCAGCGACACTAATTCTAGGGGAAAAGGTGAGTGGTTCAACATCAAAATTTACAGATGAAATGAACCACAAGGCAAAAAAACTCGGTATGAATCATACGCGTTTTGTGAATCCTACAGGTGCTGACAACCATCTTTTGCAACAATATGCACCCAAGCAATATCAAAAAGAACGTAAAACACAAACTACTGCAGATGATATGACCATTCTAATGCAACATTTATTAAAAGATCATCCTAAAATATTAAAATATAGTTCTAAAACGACAGATAAACAATTTGGAACAAATTTAAAAACAAAAAATCTTTCTTTAAAGGGACAACGATTTGAATTAAAAGGTGCAGATGGATTGAAAACTGGAACAAGCGATGAAGGTTATAGTTTAGCGTTAACAGGTAAACACAATGGTTTACGTCTCAATGAAGCGATTCTCAACGTGAAGCCATATCCAAGTATGAAAGCTAAAAATGAACGCCATAAAATTGCCAATGCGCTTATTAATAAACAATTTAAAAAATATGAATACCGAAAAGTATTAAGTGAAGGCGAACATGAAATTAACGGAAAAACGTACCAAGTTAAGCAGGATTTATATGATGTAGTTCCTAAAAAAATGGATCATTTAAAGTTTAATGTGAATAAAGAAGGCAAGGTATATGTGGCATATAAGCGTCAATTTATGAAAGGTTCGCATGCCCCCCAAGTAGATGCTACAGTTAAAAAAGAAGACAATAAATTTACTGCATTTTTCAAAAATTTGTTTAGCAAAGATGCGCATAAAATGTCCCAAATATAATCTGTATATTTCTAATTAAATCATTCAATTTATCTGCTGATACCACGATTGTGTGACGTGTGTCAGCAGATTTTTTGTTGTTAATTAAGTTCAATCTATTAAGTTGGTATTCATTGCAAACATATTCACTGGGTAATCATTGCTTATACATGTATTAAGGCTTATGGTAGAAGTGTATAGGAGGTTTTATAAATGCGTAAAAAATTCATTAATGCATCAATTTATAAGTATGATGAAGCTTCAGAAATTTTAGTGGAAAACGGTAAGTTTAAAACATTTGGAAAGAACCTTGGTGAAGCGGATGAAGTAATTGATTTAGGAGGCGCTTTAGTCTTGCCACCATATGTAGATGCCCACCTTCATTTAGATTATTATTTTACAGGACAAGACACTCAAATCAAAAACACATCTGGGACGTTATTTGAAGCAATTGATTTATGGAATGATTATAAAAAAGGCACTACAAAAGAAGAGATGAAATCACGTATGCGTCAAGCAGTCAAAGACGTTGCAAGCTATGGTACACAATATATACGTGCTCAGACGGATTGTACTGACCCCAATTTAACGGGCATCAAAGCAGCACTTGAAGTAAGGGATGAATTGAAAGATAATATTACAATTCAGGTCGTGGCGTTTCCTCAAAATGGTATGTACGCTTTTGAAGCGCAAGGTAAAACGGGTCGTGATTTAACTGAAGAAGCCTTAAAATTAGGTGCGGATTGTGTCGGTGGTATTCCACATAACGAATGGAGCCCAGAAGAAGGAACGAAATCAATTAAAGAAATCGTTAGACTTGCGATCCAATATGATAAATTAATTGATGTACACTGTGATGAAACAGATGATGTACAAGCACGTTTCTTAGAAATATTAAATGCTGAAGTGATGAAACAAGGTTATGGAAATGCTACGACAGCTTCACATACTTGCTCATTTGGTTCAGCAGATGATGCTTATGCATTTCGAATGATGGGTCTATTTCGTCAATCAGGTTTAAACTTTGTCTCTTGTCCAACCGAAAATTTATATTTACAAGGTAGGCAAGATAGTTATCCAAAAAGAAGAGGTTTAACACGTGTTAAAGAGTTTGTAGATAATGATATTAATGTTGCTTTTGGTCAAGACTCAATCGTCGATTTATGGTACCCAGCAGGGTCGGGTAATTTAATGAATATCTTAGATAATGGCTTGCATGCCACACAATTAATGCGAGAAGAAGATTTCCCACGCAATTTCGACTTAATTACTTATAACGGTGCAAAATTAATGCATTTAGATGAGGATTACGGATTATCGGAAGGTAAGCCAGCGAACTTTATCGTGTTGGACGCACCAAATGTATTTGAAGCACAACGTCGACGTGTTGACTGTCTTGCTTCGATACGTAATGGTGAATATCTATTTAGAAAAGAAAAGCCGAAATATACAACTGCATTAGATATTGATCGCCAAACAAAATAATACGTGTAGTTGCATCGTATAAGATAAAATGCTGAGACGATAGAAAGTCCCAGCATTTTTTGTGTATTCATGGCGTGTATTGAAGTGTGTATTTTATGAAACTATAATGACGCTCCATTCGTTGAGATAATATTTTTGTACCATTCAAAAGAATCTTTTTTCATACGTTTCATACTACCGTTACCATAGTTATCTTGATCAACATAAATGTAGCCATAACGTTTTGACATCTCGCTTGTAGACATTGAAATAAGATCGATAGGTGCCCAAGAAAGATAGCCGATTAAGTCCACGCCATCTTCGACAGCCTTTTTTGCTTCAGCCATATGTTTGCTTAAATAGTCTATACGATAGTCATCGTGAATTTTTCCATCAACAACCTCATCAACTGCACCTAAGCCGTTTTCAACTATAAATAATGGCACTCTATAGCGATCCCACAATTCATTTAAAACAATTCTTAAGCCGATTGGATCAATTTGCCAACCCCAATCAGAAGCTTCTAAGTAAGGGTTTTTTAAACTGTTCATCAAGTTTCCCTGTGTTGTTTGTCCTTCTGGAGATACAGATGACAACATAGACATATAATAGCTAAATGATAGATAGTCAACTGTATGTTGTCTAATGATATCTAAATCATTATCTTTAATATCCAACTCAATGCTGTTATCTGTTAAAAATTGTTTGTAAAAATTAGGATACTCCCCTCTAACCTGTACGTCAGTATACATTAAATTCATTTGGTCTTCTTGTTGTGCTTTTAATACATCTTGTGGATCACAAGTATATGGATAATGTTTCATCCTTGCGATCATACAACCCATTTGTGCATTCGGATTAATCTCTTTTAATTTTTGAGTAGCTAAAGCTGATGCTACAAATTGGTGATGAAGTGCTTGATACGAAGCTGCAATAGGATGATCTAATTTATCTGAAATGATGCCGGCTCCCGTAAAAGGTGAGATGTTAATCACATTAATTTCGTTAAATGTTATCCAATATTTCACATCGTTTTTATAGCGATTAAAGACCGTTTCAGCATAGTGGACAAAATGATCAATGACCTTACGATTAATCCAACCATTATATTTTTCAGTTAAACCAAAAGGTGTTTCATAATGGCTTAAAGTTACAACAGGTTCAATATTATATGATTTTAATGTTTTGAATACATCATCATAAAATGCGAGTCCCGCTTCGTTTGGCTCATTTTCGTATCCCTTTGGAAAAATACGTGACCAATTGATCGACATTCTAAATGCCTTAAATCCCATTTCAGCAAATAATTTAATATCTTCTTTATAATTATGATAAAAGTCTATACCAACACGTTTAGGGAAGTGTCCTTGGTATTGGCCGGTTTTAACTTTATTTATGAAATCTGAAGTTACTTCCATATGGTTATCACCTGTGCGTTGACTTTTAGGAACATATTCTGAAAAGTCAGCACTCGACAAACCTTTACCATCAATATTAAATGCACCTTCTATTTGGTTAGCTGCAGTTGCACCACCCCATAAAAAATTCTTTTTAAAACCTTTAATATTTTTCATGTTTAATACCTCACTTTGTTTGAATTAATATGATAAATTTTCGCCATTACTTTGAATAACTTTTTGGTACCAATAGAATGAATCTTTACGATATCTGTTTAATGAACCATTTCCTTGATTGTCTCTATCAACATAAATAAAACCATAACGTTTTTTCATTTCTCCACTACCTGCTGAAACTAAATCTATACATCCCCATGAAGTATATCCAAGGAGTGGTACGCCATCTTTTACCGCTTCGATCATTTGATTTAAGTGGTCACTTAAATATTTAATTCTATAAGTATCATGAATACGACCATCATCTTCAAGTTTATCAATTTCACCTAAGCCATTTTCTACGATAAATAAAGGTTTTTGATAGCGATCATATATTTGATTCATTGTCACGCGTAATCCTACTGGATCAATTTGCCATCCCCAATTTGATGCTTCCAAATATGGATTTTTAAGAGAGGCAAAAGCATTACCAGCTTCTTTGTTTTGATTGATTTCATCATTCCCACTCTCAAGTCGGCTTGAATAATAAGAAAATGAAATATAGTCCACTGTGTATTGTTTTAAAATTTCATCATCCCCAGTTTGTTTATCGATGGAAACACCTAAATCTTCAAACATACGTTTACTATAGTTAGGGTATTCACCACGAGTTTGAACATCTATAAAGATATATTGTTCTCTATTTTTAGAAAGTGCAGCCATCACATCATTTGGATGAGACGTGTTTGGATATACATCACCGGCAGCTAACATACAACCTATTTGATTTGTATTATCAATTTCTTTGGCGATTTTCGTGGCTAAGCTTGATGCGATAACTTGATGATGTGCGGCTTGATACATAACCTGATTTCTATTTTCATTATCTGGAATAATAAGGCCACCACCAATATAAGGGATGTGTAAAATCATGTTAATTTCATTATGTGTAATCCAATATTTAACTTGGTTACTATATCTTTTAAATAGGACAGTTGCATAATTTAAAAAGAAATCAACGGTTTTACGGTTATACCATCCACCATAATTTTTTGCTAAATAATATGGTGTATCAAAATGGTTGATTGTAACAATGGGTTCAATACCATATTTTTCTAAAGTTTCGAAGATTTTATCATAAAAAGCTAAACCTTTTTGGTTTGGTTCTGTTTCATCACCATTTGGAAAAATTCTTGGCCAAGAGATTGAAAAGCGTAAAGCTTTAAAACCCATTTCGGCAAATAGTTTTATATCTTCTTCATAATGATGATAAAAGTCTATCGATTGATGACTAGGATAAAAATCAAAAGTGTTATTCAATCCTTTAGCTGGGTTGAATAGTGGTTCTTTACGTGCTTCTCCTGCTGGCAGTAGGTCAACCAAACTAAGGCCTTTACCATTTTTATCGTACGCACCTTCAATTTGATTCGCGGCGATAGCACCGCCCCATAAAAAATCATTGCCTAATATTGACATGATATTACCTCCTTATATTTAATAAATAACAGAAATTAATGAATCTTTTTCTTTAACTTTCTGTTGCTCTTCTATCACAACATCTTTGGTTTCGTTTGTATTCGTTATTACTATCATTACAGTGTCATCATATGCATTTTCTTGAATTTTTTGTGAGTCAAACTGAATAAGTGGCTGGTAGGCTGTAACGGTCTCTCCTTGACTTACGAGTGGCTTAAAACCTAATCCGTCTAGTTTCACGGTATCGATGCCGATATGGATAAGCAATTCTGTACCATTTTTTGACTTTAAGCCAATTGCATGACCAGTAGGGAATAAACTTTCTACCGTTGCCTCAAATGGTGCAATAATCGTATCAGAGGATGGTTTAATAGCAATTCCTTTGCCCATTGCGAGAGATGAGAATACAGGATCATCTACAAGATTAAGATTTTTCATTTCACCTGAGACAGGAGATACAATAAAATCATCTTTTGGTTCAGAAATAACTTCATCAACTGAAGTACCTGATGCATTATTTTTGGAATCATCCATTTTTTGTTCTGATTTTGGTGCGGTAGCTTGGACTTTTTGCTCGTTTTTATCAGAGTGTACAAGATATCCAACGATGCTACCCACTAATACGGCTAACAATGAAGCAATGATTGTTGCCCAGAATGCAAAGTCCAATCCACTTTCACCAATAAAGGTTGTATAACCAAAGATACCCAGTCCTCCCATAAAATACATTTTGGTTCCTGCAAAACCAACAAAACCACTAAACAATCCACTAATGATACAGCTATAAATAAAGAGTTTTTTTCTTGGTAAAGTAACACCGTAAATTGCAGGTTCTGTTACACCAAAAATGCCGGATATAGCTGCTGGTAAGGATATAGATTTTAGTTTAGTGTTTTTAGTTTTTAAGAAAAGTCCTATAACGATTCCAGTTTGAGCAAATGAAGCGGCGAAGATTAAGGGATTAATGATATCGTAACCAGATGTAGAAACATTATTTATCATAATTGCAACCAGTCCCCAATGAATACCGAATATGACAAAGACTTGCCAAAATGCGCCTAATAGTAATCCAGCTAATATCGGACTTAATCCATAGATATTTATTGCACCTGAACCAATCCAATTAGCAACCCATGAAGATATTGGTCCGATTATGATAAATGTTAACGGAACAATGATTAGCAAGGTGAAAAATGGGACAAAGAATGTTTTAATAACATCAGGTATAATACGTTTTAATTTCCTTTCCAAAATACTTGCAAAATAAATAGCTACTATAATAGGGATAACACTAGATGTATAGTTCATAGAAATTACTGGAATTCCTAAAAAAGATAAATTTGATTCGACTTCAAAAATTGTTCCGTCGAAAAGTGTATGCGCGCCTTTTGCTCCAAACTCCATTGCAGAAACTAAAGTTGGATACACAATTGCTGCCCCGATAGCCATGCCAATAAAATGATTGGAACCAAATTTTTTGGCAGCAGTAAAACCTAAAAATACTGGGAAGAAATAGAATAACGCGTCACCTAAAGCGAATAATATTTGATATGTTCCAGATGATTCTGTTAACCATCCAAGTGCTAAAAATAACGCGGCAAAGCCTTTAATCATCCCGGCAGCTGCAAGGATACCAAGAATAGGTTGGAAGATACCTGAGATCAAATCAATAAATCGATTTAATATGCTACCCGACTTTCTCTCTTGTGCTTGACCAGCACTAGCTGAATCTAGATGAGTCACTTTAGTAATTGCCTCGTAAACATCAGGAACATGGTTACCTATCACTACCTGGTATTGTCCACTAGATTGCATAACTGTTACAATTTCATCATGATTTTTTAAAAATTCTGTATCGGCTTTGTGCTCATCTTTTAGTTTGAAACGTAAACGTGTAATACAATGTGTAAGCGAATTGATGTTTTCTTCACCACCAACTTTTTCAACAATTTCTTGTGCTAATTTTTCATATTTCATTGGTTCATTCACCTCAATTTTTAATCAGTTTTATAGCTATTTCATGTTTTTTTGAATGTTATATTGAGTGGCCACTCAATGAATTTAAAGCAGTTTGAAAACAAGTAATAAGCTAAAAAACAAAAAAAACCAGAATAATACACATACGCCCCTAGATTAAGGTTCGTAATGCATTACTCTGGGTTTTGCCTACTTAAAGTTACAACCCCAAACGTTGATAACAACGTCTAAAGTAACAATATATAAGTTTAAACACAGTATAGTCTCTATAGAAATAAATGTCAACGCTTACATTTACTATTTTAGTAGTCTTGCGATATGCAAGATTAAATAAACACGTTCATCGTTAGATATTTTATGATTATAATGTTTGAATAAAAAATCTGCTATTTTATCTACACAAACATCAGATTTAGCATACTTTTGTCTTAAAACATCAAGCAAAGTTTCATCTGTAACTTCATTTAAAGACTGTTGATTAATTAGCCTTTGGCTAAAAAATTTAAGGTGTGTCATAAATCTAGAATAATTGAGTTCATCTTCATTGATAGATAGATTGAAATGATAACGGACAATATCAACAATGTTTTTAGTAATTTTAGTGATTTCATAAATATTTGCAATATTTTCATCTAAACTAGCATTCACAATATGCATGGCAATAAATCCAATTTCATCTTTTGGCAACGTAACATTGAAATATCGATTAATCTTGCGTAATCCATCAAGAGCTACTTCATATTCTTTGGGGTAAAGCGTGCGTATTTCATAAAGTAACGGATTTTTGATATCAAAACCATCATGTGTGCGTTCGATGGCATAATTTATATGGTCAGTTAATGCAATATATATTGATTCAGAAATAGGTGAATCATAAAGCTTATTAGCTTCTTTAATAATTTGTTCGGTAACTAAAAGGACATCTTGATTGATTTCATCTAATAAAGTCAACATGCGTTCTTGCTCTTCACTTGTTAAGCGAAATACTTTTTCAATTTTGGCACGCTCTAATTGTTGGCCGTTTTTCTTACCAAATGCTAAGCCATTTCCCATTACGATGCGCTCATTCCCATTAATTTTAGATAGCACAACGTTATTATTTAATATTTTAGTAATTTTCATAATAAAACATTCCCTTAATTATATGATTTCGAATGCTTACATATTAAATATAGTGGAGAAAGTATTGAATAGTCAAAATTTATTATTTAATCTTATTATGAAATTTTATTTTTGTAGTAAAAAAGTTTATATAAATATAAAAATTATAAAAAGCGAGCACTTGAACTGTGCTCGCTTATTGTTTATCTTTTTTTAAATTTAATAATCTCAATGAATTTAAAATAACTAGGATAGCAGCGCCAGTATCGCTGAGGACAGCTAACCATAAAGTTAATAACCCAGGAAATACTAATATGAAAGCAATCAGTTTAATAATCACAGAGAAGTAAATATTTTGCTTGATAATTGTTTTGGCTTTTTTACTAATAGAGATAGATTTTGGAAGTTGCTGTAAGTTATCTGACATCAAAACAATATTTGCTGTTTGCATTGCAGTATCAGATCCGACGCCTCCCATTGCAATTCCTACATCACTTTGGGCAAGTGCAGGTGCATCATTGATACCATCACCAATCATACCAACACGATAACCACGTTTTTGTAAATCTTCAATTGCTGATAATTTATCTTTAGGCATTAATTTTGCATAAGTTTCACGAATACCTGCAAGATTTGCAATTTTGTTGGCGGTCTCTTGATTATCGCCAGTTAACATAACTGTATTTTTAATGTTGTATTTCTGCAACTGATGAATAGTTGATTTTATATTTTCTCTTAATGGATCTTCAATCGTGATCAAACCATATAATGTTGTCGTTGAGGATATGATAATGATTGTGTAACCTTGTTTTTCATAATGACTAAACAGTGATGCATGTGATTTTATTTTGGGATTAATGGACTCAATCAAACTTTGATTTCCTGCATAAACGATTTGATTATCTATTTTACCTTTGATGCCTTTACCAGTTATATTTTCAAAATCACTAACGTGTTTGGGTGAAATATTTAATTTAGTGGTGTGTTCTACAATAGCTTTACTTATAGGATGTGTTGAATAAGCTTCCAAGCTAAGTGCAAGCTGTAATAGTGTTTGTTCATCACTTTCCATATGTTTAACAGCTGTTACCTTAGGTTTTCCTTCAGTGAGTGTACCTGTTTTATCAAATGCTAATGCATTTAAAGAACCTAATGCTTCTAAGTAATTACCACCTTTAATAAGTACACCATTTTTTGCCGCATTGCCAATCGCTGTCACTATAGCAACAGGCGTTGAAATGACCAACGCACATGGACAAGCGATAACAAGTAATTCTAGTCCTTTATAGAACCATTCACCCCAGGAACCTAATGTAAGCATAGGTGGTATGGCCATTACTAATAGTGCTAATACAAAAGCAACAGGTGTATAAATTTCTGAAAACTTGTCTATAAATGCTTGTGCAGGTGCTTTGTTTTCTTGTGCTGCTTCTACCATATTAATGATTTTTGAAAGTGTAGTATCTGCTACTAATGTAGTAACTTTGATTTTCAATGTACCATTTTCATTAATAGAACCAGCATAAACGTCATCATTCGTTGTTTTATCAACAGGTATAGATTCTCCGGTAATAGGTGATTGGTTTAAGCTAGACGTTCCCTCAGTAATAGTGCCGTCTAATGGTATGCGTTCTCCAGGCTTTACAAGAATAATATCGCCAACGTGAATCTCATGTAAATCTTTAGATATAATACCTTCTTTAGTATATAAGTTGGCTGTTTTGGGCGTTAATTCCATAAGTGATTGAATGGAATTTCTTGTTTTGTCTATCGAAATTGTTTGTAACAAAGTACCAATGGTGAATAGGAAAATAACAATAGCACCTTCGAAAAACTCGCCGATCAGCATAGCGCCAATAACTGCAACTGTCATTAAGACGTTCATATCCAAACTTTTGGATTTTAATGAATAAAACGCACTTTTAAATACTTTCATGCCGCTAACCAATATGGCAATTGTATATAAAATGTAAGAAAATCCAATTGGTAGAGATGTTATTGACATTAATAGCCCGAGTATTATGAATATGGCAGAAATGATTGGTTTAGTAAATAATCTTAATTTCTGCTCATCATTTTTTTTATTGTTTTGTAAAGTGGCAGTATAGCCAATCTTAGCGACTTCTTTTATAATATTTTTTTCATTTTGGCCATCGATATTGGCTTGAAGTTTACCTGTAGAAAAGTTAACTTGTGCATCTTTTACATAGGGAAGGTTCAAAACATGTTTTTCAACGGTTTTAGCACAATTTCCACAGTCCATGCCTTTAATCATAAATATTGTGTTTTGTGTTGATTGTGGTTGAGTGTTTTGAATATCATAACCTAGTTTTTCCACAGTTTTTATAATTTGGTTTGTCGTATTTGCAGTACTCACTTCGGCTGTTAATTTACCAGTAGCGAAGTTAACTTTTGGATTGTAAACAGCATCTAAGGGTACGAGTGCTTTTTCTATCGTTGTGGCACAAGAACTACAATCGATACCATTAACTTGAAAAGTAACTTTCTGTAATGTGTCAGTAGCGTTTTTTATATCTTTTGACACTTTTTCATTGTTCGCATTTTGACAAGTGTTAGTGCAACAAACATCAGATGATTTATTCATCAGCATCATCCATTCTTAAGTTATTATGGTATTTACAAGTGATAATATCATCTTTTGTTTCTTCTACAATATGATCTACCAAACTCAATAATTCTAAAATATATGGATTTTTAATTTGGTAATAAATATATTTACCGTCTTGTCTAGCAGTCACTAAGCCACATTCTTTTAGACAAGATAAGTGTTGAGAAATACTAGATTGGCTCATTTTTGAGCTTGAAACAATTTCGTTAACAGTCATTTCGGAGACCTTTAATAATTCTAAAATAGTTAATCTAACTTTATTAGAAAGCCCACGTAAAAAACGTGCTTGTAATGTAAAATCATTACTATTCATTTTGAACACCTCATATTAGTAAAACTTAATATATAACATATTAGCATTATCTAATATGTTATAGAAGAGAATATCGTTAGAAATAAGAAAATGATATAAATTTGTTGGATTTTAGAAGGGAATAAGTGAAAGTAGTAAATATTTGTTGAGTTTAAGAAAAGCATGGGTTTGGATACAATAATGCTATTATTACATATAGAAGAGCGTTCAATAATCATGTGTTAACATGCAACGACAAAAAGAAACAAGAAAAAAGAGTTGGATTGAATATATTTCTTACTTTTAAGCTGATGTTTTTGCTTGATATTGTGAAATATAGACATTCAACTCATTTTGCAGTAGTGGACATTACACTGATAGAAAAATGTTATTCTTGTCCACACTGCAAGATTAAAGATATTATTGTTCGCTTATATTATATTGTTCTTTTGCCATTAAACGCAGTGGCCCATAAAATACAATTTTAAATAAACTTTCTACTAAAGTTTGTGGATCAATTTTCCGATTATCTTTCACCCAATATTTAATGAAAGAAATAGATGCACCTGCTACATAACTGTGAAAATAGTCTAGTGGAATGCCATCAACCGTATCTTTTGTAACTAAATGTTTTTTCATATTTTCATACATGACTTGATTTATTTTTGTTTCTAATTGGCTTCTTCTTTCTAACATAAATATGGTTTTATAGAATTCAAAGTTTGTATCGATATGGAGGATGATTTTTTTTTATTTTTCTTCAGTAAAAATACGAGCAAATGCTTCTGCATCCATGCCTACATAAAATTTATCTTTTGTGCTTAATGTATTAGACAAGTCTTCAATATAATCATTTTCCATTTTATTTAATAGCATATATTTATCTTCATAATGGAGATAAAAAGTACCGCGATTAATATCAGCTTTGTGTGTAATATCACTAATCGTTATTTTATCTAGGTCTTTTTCATTTAATAATTGTATAAATGCATGTTTAATAGCATTTTGTGTTTTTCTAACACGTCTGTCTTCAGCCATATATTGAATCTCCTTTTTATTTAATAGACATTTATCTTAAAAGTGTTCATTAAAGAACGTCTTGAACATAATTGCATATTGTATATTACTTACTAATTATTATAATAGACAATGTGATAAATATTCAACACTGTGTTCGTTAAATAGGAGGGAATTAAAAATGAATATTTTTAAAAATAAATTATTATGGCTTGCACCGATTGCAGCTATTCTAATATTTGTAATATTTTCAGTCGCTTTTTATCCAGCATTTAACCCTAAACCCAAAGATATTCCAATTGCAATTGTTAACAACGATAAAGGTGTTGATATGCAAGGTAAAAATATTAATATAGGTAAAAATTTAGAAGATAAATTGCTAGATAGTAATTCAAATAAAATAAAATGGATTCAAGTTGATAATGAAAAAGATTTAAAACAAGGGATGCAAGAACAAAAATATTTTGGAGCAGCTGTTATAGAAAAAGATTTTTCAAAAAATGCTTTAAGCAAAACACAAAAAGTTGTGATGGATTCTAAAAAAGAAGAAATGCAAGATAAAGTTCAATCTGGAGAAATACCAGCAGCACAAGCTAAAATGATGCAAGAAAAAATGTCACAATCTGGCGAGAATCAACAAATAAAACCTCAAAAAGCAAGCTTTAAAACATTTATTAATGATGGTGCAGGCGCGCAAGTTTCACAAATGTCTTCCCAAGTTTTAAAAGGCATGGGTGATAACATGAACCAACAAATTACTAAACAAAGCTTAGATATTTTAGAGAAACAAAACATTGATTTAAAAGCATCAGATATTCAAAGTTTAACGCACCCAGTTAAAGTGGATAGTGAAAAAGTAAATAAAATCGGTAGTCATCAAGCAGGTGGCAATGGTCCATTCTTAATGTTTATGCCTGTTTGGATGGGTTCTATTATTATTTCTGTATTACTATTCTTTGCATTTAGAACAAGTAATAACATAGCGAAACAACATCGTATTATTGCATCATTAGGACAAATTGCCATGACAATTGTTACAGCATTTGTAGGAGCTTTCACGTATGTGTATTTTATGAAGCTAGTATTAGACTTTAATTTCAATGCGCCTAATACAACTGCTACATTTATCGCATTAGCAATCATGGGGTTTGTCGGACTTATTCTCGGTACGATGACTTGGTTAGGCTTGAAGTCTGTTCCAATCTTTTTCTTATTAATGTTTTTCAGCATGCAATTAGTAACATTGCCAAAACAAATGTTGCCTGATTTTTATCAAAAATATATTGTCGATTGGAATCCATTTGCACATTATGCAAACTCATTAAGAGAAATTTTATATTTACATGGCAGCATTCAATTAGATACAACGATGTGGATATTTATCGGATTCATGATTTTTGGTGCTATTTCTGCACTGATTGCAGCTATAATTAGAAAACACAGTACAAAACGTACAGAAGTTCCGTCTTAAATTTTTAAAACAGAAGTTTATAAAATATAATACACCATCGCTCTAAAACGATTTTTAATGAATCGTTTTAGAGCTTTTTTAATAGGTAATGGTTGAATTTATAAAACGTGGAATAAAAATATGTGATCAGTTATTTCATCGATATGTGGCTGTGCTTTTCTGTTGAAATGAATGTGTTAAAGTGATCATTTTTGTGGTTGAGCTAAGGTTTATCTGTTAGAAAATTGGTTACGATATTCAGAAGCGCTAACTTTAAAATGTTTTGTAAAAGTTTTAGAAAATAGAAGCGGGTCTTTATAACCAACTTGAAGTGCTATTTCATTTATTAAAGTATTACTATGGATTAATAATTGAGAAGCATGATACATTCGGATATAAGTTAAATATGCTTTTGGAGAACAATTTAAGTTTTTCTTGAATAGTCTAAATAGATGACTTCGTGTCACATTGACGTGATTTGCTACATCTACAATCATAATGTCTTTTTGATAGTTTGAGTTGATGTAAGCAACCGCTCTTTGAATATCTACATTAATGATATCAACATTAACAGAAAATGCTTTAGGAAATTGTTCTTGTAATTGATAAACTAAACTATATAAGTGCTGCATAATTAAAATATCTTTGGAATTATTTGTTTCAATGGATTTAGAAAAGTCGCATATTTGTTGAATAATATGTCTTATGCTAGATGTTTCTTTATTTGTAATAACATGTTGATCTACAATGTAGCAACGTTGTAAGTAATCTAAAATCTGTTTTCCACTTATGCCAATCCAGTAATACGTCCATGGGTTAGAAAAAGAAGGTTTATATTCTACATCCATACCTTTCTCTAATAAAAACATGTCACCTTCTTTTAAAGTATGTGCTTTACCATTATATATAAATACGCCCTCTCCATTCATCACAATATGCAAAACAGCGTCCCTTATTACTGTATATCTATAGCCAACATTTGGTACACCAATTTCAATACCACATTCTATTAAATTAGCATCAATATGCTTTTTTTGAAATTTTTTCCATAATATTTGCATCCAACATACCTCTTAAAATAAATAATCTTTAATTTATATAAACACAATTTAATTATGAAATGCAACATTTTGCCATATATCATCATCATTATGCTATTCATAGTTGGCATACGCTGTTGATAAAATAGTAGTAACAATTATGAAAGCGTTTTAAATTGTATAAATTCAGAGGTGAAGAAAATGGACAGACATTTGACCGGTATACAAAAATTTTCATTTGGATTTGGTGCTATTGGAAAGGATGCCATATTTAATATTGTTGGCGTATTTTTGATGTTTTACATTACTGATATTGTTGGTTTGAGTCCAGCGTTTGTCGGTGTAATGTTATTTGTTGCACGAATTTGGGATGCGATAAATGATCCTATCATGGGAGTCATCGTTGATAATACAAGAAATAACTTTGGTAAATTTAAAACTTGGTTAGTGATTGGGACAATCATAAATGCAATTGTAACGATTTTATTATTCACAAATTTAGATTTACCACAAACGGCAATGTATATCTATGTATCGATTATCTATATTGCTTGGGGTATGACTTATACGATGATGGATATTCCGTATTGGTCTTGGCTTCCAAATTTAACACATAATCCAAGAGAACGTGAAGAAGTATCAGTAATACCGAGATTTTTTGCAAGTTTAGCTGCCTTTACAGTAGGTACATTTGGTTTATTTTTTATACATAAACTAGGGGATATTTTTGGTAAAGGTAGTGATTCAGTAGGTATTTTTGTTTTTGCGGTTATTTGCAGTATGGTTTTTATTTTTACAATAGGTGTCACTGTATGGAAAGTACCTGAAGATAAAGAAATGGAACAACAAACAGGCATTAAAGTACAATTTAAAGATATTGGTAGAATTTTATTTAAAAATAAAGAGCTCTTAGCAATTATGGGAGTATTACTTACCTTTAACCTTTGCTTACAAACGCTGAATGGCTCAATCATTTATTACTTTAAATATGTAGTTAATGCAGAACATTTATTTGCTATTTTTAATGCAATGATTCTTTGCGAGATGATTGGTTTACTTACTTTGCCTCGTTTTATCAAGTGGGTAGGTAGAACAAAGGCTTTTAATACAGCAATTTCACTTATAATTATTGGTTTACTATTTATTTTAATTTCAGGTTTTATCGTACCACAAAGTGTTATTACCGTTATTGTGGGAGCAGGGTTATTACGCATTGGTTCTGGATTTATGATTGGTATTACAACAGTATCTTTGGCAGATGTTATTGATTACGGAGAAGTGAAATTTGGCCAACGTAACGAAAGTGTTATTACTTCTACGAACACATTTTTAACGAAAACTTCACAAGCAGTAGCTGCATTAATTGTAGGTGTAGGTTTATCAATATTTGGCTACACACCAAATGAAGAACAAACAGCACTAACCATCAATGGATTACGCATACTTATTATTGTGTTGCCAATTATTTTCGTCATCTTAGCAGCATTTTTATATCATAAAGCCTTCCATTTAAAAGGTGATTTTTTAACAGATATTGAAAAAACACTACAATACAAACGTCAAAAAGAGCATAGAGAACGTATGAGTAAATAAGGGGGAACTTTTTATGTTAGAACAACAATTTCACGAAAATATAGATATTCAACATGTAAACACTTTGCCACGACGTGCATTTTATATTCCTTATCAACTAAAGGAGTCTGCTTACCGCCTAGAAACGCGATATCAGACTAATAATGTCACATTATTAAATGGAAACTGGTATTTTAAATATTTTAATTCAATAGAAGATTACTTAAGTAGTCTTGAAATAGATAAGTCACAGATCATTCCAGTACCATCAGTTTGGAATATACATGGATATGACCAAATACAATATTTAAACACACAATATCCAATTCCATTTGATCCACCGTATGTACCCAAATCTAATCCCTGTGGACGTTATATCCGTTCATTTGAAGTGACTGAATACGACGAAAAAAGTGATTATCATTTGAATTTTGAAGGTGTCGATAGTGCCTTTTATTTATGGATTAATAATCAATTTGTTGGTTATAGTCAGATATCACATTCAATTTCTGAATTTGATATCACTAGCTATGTACATTCAGGAACTAATACGATTCAAGTACTTGTTTTAAAATATTCGGATGGTACTTATTTTGAAGATCAAGACATGTTTCGCCATTCAGGTATTTTCAGAGATGTTTATATTTTAAAACGTGCGAAATCACGAATTAATGATTTTAGAATTGAAACACGTGTTAATGAATTGCAAAACCAAGGGATAGTCGACGTAAAATTAGAAGATAAACAGGGCTTGGATAGTGTACAGGCACAATTATATGGTCCTGATGGTGCGTTGTTGCAGGAAGCGGAAATTTCAAACCGCCATCGTTTTATAATTGAAACACCACAATTGTGGTCAACAGAAAAACCAACACTTTATACTATTACGCTTACTACGAAATCAGAGGTAATTACTCAAAAAGTAGGAATTAGAGAAATACGTATACAAGATAATCAGTTTTATATCAATGGTCAATCAATTAAATTTCGTGGAACCAATTATCATGATAGCGATCCTCAAACAGGATATGTAATGAGTGAAGCACAATTTATGAAAGATTTAACACTAATGAAGCAAGGAAATTTTAACGCTATTCGTACAGCACATTATCCTAAGTCGCCTTTGTTTTATGAACTTGCTGATCAATATGGATTTTATGTAATGAGTGAAGCAGATTTAGAAACGCATGGTGTAGTGAGGCTTTATGGCGAAGAAAATACAGATTATTTTAATCTTATTACAGATAATCCGCAATATGAAAAACCAATTGTAGAACGTATTGAAGCGTCCATCATTCCATTTAAAAATTACAGCTCTATTGTTTCCTGGTCTATGGGAAACGAGTCAGGATTTGGTGTGAATATTGTAACAGCTATGTCACGAGTAAAAACATTAGATGACACACGTCCTATTCATTATGAGGGAACATTCCATAGAGATAAATCAAAATCATATGATTTATCCAATGTGGAAATGATAAGTAGAATGTATGCATCACCAGAAGAAGTTGAACAAAAGTATCTTACAGACCCTGATTTAGATAAACCATTTATACTTTGTGAATATGCACATGCTATGGGAAATTCACCAGGTGATTTACATGCATATCAAATGCTAGTGGAACAATATGATAGTTTTATTGGTGGTTTTGTATGGGAATGGTGTGACCATGGTATTCAAGTTGGTCAACAAAATGGTAAGCCTATTTTTAGATATGGTGGGGACTTTGGAGAAGAACTTCATGATGGGAATTTCTGTGTGGATGGCATCGTTTTCCCTGATCGTACACCACATGAAGGTTACTATGAATTTAAACATGAACACAGACCTGTTAGAGTAGTAGAAGAAGCGAACGGTATATTAAAATTACGTAATCAACTAGATTTCAGTCATGTAGAAAATTATTTAACTATCGAAGCGACAGCAACATTTTTAAACGGTGATAAAACATCGTTTGATATTACGGTTGATAATTTTGAACCACATAGTACACAAGATATAGATTTAAGCAATCATATTAAAATAGCTGAATTAAGCGATATACTATTACGCTATAAATTGAAAAATGAAGAGCCTTTACGTCACATTAATTTTGAATTAGGACAAGATCAAATCGTCTATCAACGTCAATCTACTAACCAACACGAATTAGACGTACAGGAAGGGCCAGTCAGTTATAAAGAAAATAGTCATTCTCTAATAGTGTTAGCAAACGGTTATGCTTATACCTTTAATAAAGAAAATGGTAGTTTGATTTCTGTTGTTTACGAAGGCCATACCATAGTCAATCATCCTACCAAAAATAAGATTTGGCGTGCACCTATAGATAATGATATTAATGTTAGAAAAGATTGGGAATATATGGGTTATGCGGAAGCTTATACACGTGTACAAAATTATAAAGTTGAAGAAAATAACAATGCAGTCAGTATTAATTTCGAAATAGTGATTGTTCATGATGTGGTTCCTCCTATTTTACAAGGAGAAATGACGTGGACTGTTCAAAGCGATGGTTCAATAAATATAACATATGATTTGGAGAAAGATATTGCAGGGCCGTTTCTGCCTAGATTTGGCTTAGAGATAACATTACCGCATACATTTGAAGCGGTGAAATACTATGGCAATGGCCCATTCAGTAGTTATTCTGATAAAGGTGTAGCAACGTATTTAGACTACTTCGATACAACAGTCACACAAAATGGTGGTAATCATATTAAGCCACAAGAATCAGGTAGCCATAATGGGACCACATATGCGAAGGTTTCTAATGATGAACATCAAATTACAGTAACCAGTGATCAACCATTCAGTTTTAATACGACACATTACTCATTGGAACAACTTACACACACGATGCATGAAGACCAATTAGTAGAAGAAGAGACTTATATATATATCGATTATGGTCAAAGTGGTATAGGATCCAATAGTTGTGGACCAGAATTAAGTGAAATATACCAATTAAACGACAAGCATATCCAATTTCAATTTAAGTTAAATTTTGAATAATTAAATTTTTAAAAATGCCCACAAAAAGTAGTGATTAAAAACTAACTTTGTGTGGGCTCTTTTCGTTGGAATTTGGTCTTTTTATCAGGAAACTAACATTTATTATTAGAGTGAGTTTCACAGGTTCGGGAGTTTGGGTATGAAATAAAAGAGTATTAACCTATTTTGAAGGAGTGTTCCGTTTGAAAAATACATTGGAATTCGGGAAGCTATTAAAATCATTAGACGGACAAAAATATGGTGCATATAAACGACTTAAAGGTGAATATGCTTTTGATAAATTTCACTTAATTATAGATCATATACAAGCAGATCCTTACGCACCACCATCTAAAGTGCGTGCTAAAATGCAGCGTCATATTGCCAATATACCAGATGAATTATTAGATTCAGAAGATAAAAAGATTGCTGTATCTGATTTTTTAGCAAGGTCATTTAGTAAGCGTATTAGTGATGTACTTAAAGCTGATAAAACCTCTAAAAAGAGACCTGATATTTTTATAGATCGCTGTGGCCAAGAAATATTACAACGTACTTCTGTAGTGATTAATCAAAGTGAAATTGAGGTTCGCTTTGAGGTAGGTTTACCAGCAGCAGGAAGAAAAATTTTAGGAAAAGTTGCTCATCATATTTTTATAGATTTATTACCTGAAATAGTAGAAAAATCATTAATGTATAAACATATCAATAGAACTGCATTAAATGATCAAGTGACTACGATGATAGATCAAGTATTTATACGCGAGGCACTGTCACGACAAAATTTAGTTGCATTTGTTGCGAATGGTTCTATATTGCCTAGAAAAAGTGGTGTGTCTGATATGCCTTTAGCTGGTGCTGTAACATTCCAAAGTCCACAGGAATTTGAAATTCAATTGAATTTACCTAGTGGAAAGACAGTTAGTGGTATGGGTATTCCGAAGGGGATTACGCTCATTGTTGGTGGTGGATTCCACGGTAAATCAACACTACTAGAAGCTTTAGAGCGTGGTGTATATCACCATATTCCAGGTGATGGACGTGAACTTATTATTACCTGTGAAGATGCGATGAAAATCCGTGCGGAAGATGGAAGAAGTATCGAAAAAGTAAATATTGAACCATTTATAAATAATTTACCAGGTAAAAAAGATACTACTCAATTTTCTACTGAAAATGCGAGCGGTAGTACATCGCAAGCAGCAAATGTTATGGAAGCATTAGAATCTCAAACGTCGTTATTATTAATAGATGAAGATACATCTGCAACAAATTTTATGATTAGAGACGGGAGAATGCAAAAATTAATCGCACCCGAAAAAGAACCAATCACACCTTTTGCTATGAAAGTAAAGTCTTTATACCAAGATTATCATGTTTCAACAATTCTCATCGTAGGAGGTTCTGGCGATTACTTTGAAGTGGCTGATCAAGTATTAATGATGGATGAATATGTATTAAAAGACGTCACTCATAAAGCGAAAGCAATTGCTAGTGAAGATAGTCACTTAAAAGATGAAGCATCACAATGCCACTTTGGAAAAATTTCGCAAAGAATACCATTGAAATCTAGTTTTTCACATAAAGGCAAAGATCAACGTTTTAAAGTAAAAGGCATGCAGACAATTTTATACGGTAAAGAACGAATAAATATTTCGGGATTAGAACAACTTGTTGATGCTAGCCAAACGAACTGTATAGCTACGATGATAGATTATTATCAAAGTCATTTGTTAAATGAACAAGATACGATATCACAAGCAGCTGATAAAATTTTTAATTTAATTAGTGATAATGGGTTAGATATTATTTCACCGCATCAAGGACACCCTGGTAATCTTGCATTGCCGAGAAAACAAGAATTCTGTGGCGCACTCAATCGCTATAGAGGTTTGAATATTAAAACATATTAAAACATACAAAAAACGGGAGTGGAACTTACGTATTACTTTGTTCCACTCCTGTTTTCTATTTAAATAAAGTTTTAGACATCCGGTTAGTCTGAGCTAACACAAGCGTGAGCCTAACCACTAAGCAGGAGTTAAGGCAAAAGTATAGCTATGATAAATATAAGCTAGTCTATGAATTTTAATGTAGCGTTGTTGAACTAGAAAAGTTATTAGTAAAGATGAAGATTTAATCTTCAGATTCTGTGTATTCTATAATATCTGCAGGCTGACAATCAAGTGCTTTACATATGGCATCTAATGTTGAAAAACGTATCGCCTTTGCTTTGCCTGTTTTCAAATTTGATAAATTTGCTACAGTAATATCAATTTCATTAGCTAATTCACTGAGTTTCATTTTTCTGTCTGCTAATATTCGATCTAATCTAACTACAATCATTTATATAATCTCCTAAACGGTATAATCAAACTCATCTTGTAAGAATGCACCATATTTAAAAACATTTCCTATAATCCAAATAACGATACCCGCTAAAATAAGTGTGAAATTAAAATTAAAAAAGAAATCTGCAAAGGTTTCGATATCTTTGTCCATTAGTGCATACAATTTAGCATTTTGTCCTAAAAAATTATAAATCATAAAATTATTTGCCAATTCAAAAAATGCTTCAAATACACCCAATCCAATAAAGCAGTAAGAAATTAAAATTATGATGCTTGCGTTTTTATTTGTAAAAACTTGCCCTTTGCTAACATTTTTAAGCCATTTTCTGACATAGGCAATAACCAGAATATAAATTGCAATTAATACAATTATTAATAATAGTATTAATATAACAGATGGTTTAGGAAAAGTAATACTATTTAGGTCATGCTTTGTAATATCATGTGATTTTAGTCCTAATGAATCAACCCAAAAAGGTTTATTGGCTTTGTCTAATTGGGTGTTAATAAATGAAGAAGGAATGATTAACAATGCTATAATTGCGATAATAATTGGTAATATACTAAGAGAAGTTAAAACTAAAGCGATGGTTGCTAAAATAGTTAGTGTTTTGATTAAAATATTAAAACGTTTGCTTTTAATTGTAGACATATTGACGCTCCTTTTAATTGATTAATTTCATTATAACTTAAATATATCGATAATCAATACTTTTTTATCGAATAACGATAAAATAATCGGAGGACGAATTGAATCATTAGATAATATAATAATGCTATTATACGATGAACATGAGTGAGTTGAGTAAATGGAGATATAGTGCAGCCATTAAGACAACAGTTTATACAAAGAGATATAAGTATAAATATCTCAGGATGATCACCGCTTTATACTTGTGTTTTATATAACAAAAACAAAAAGCGACCATTGGTAAGATTTACCAATGGTCGCTTTTGTCATTTATTAATATTCAATGTTTGGTGCTTTGTTTACATGTTGTTGGTAACGTTTAAGGCCTACAAATGCTAATGCGCCTATAGCCACAACTACTAATAATTTTTTCATACATTTCGCTCCTTTAAGTGAATCATTGATAACAAAGTATTTTTAAAAATACCAATGAACAACAAAGATTAAGGAACCAACAGGCATTCAGTAACGATAAAATCTATCGAGACACATCTCTTAAGATGCGAGCAGAAAATAATATACGGTTGTAGGTTCATAAATAGGTGTTTCACACAATCTTAATCTCAGTTCATTTTAGTTTTTACACTTAAGCAATCAAAAATTTATTCGTAATAATTTAATTCAAGATCTTTTGAAGTTTGTTGACGTGTTTTTCTCATTAAATCAACATCTTCAATTAATGATTTGCCATAAGAAGGAATCATTTTTTGGATTTTAGGTTCCCAATCATTTTTGTATTCAGAGAAGTTTTTCTCTAATACTTCTAATGCTACAGATACAGAAGTTGATGCTCCTGGTGATTCACCAAGTAATGCAATGACAGAATGGTCTTCTGAGTTTACAACTTCTGTACCAAATTGGATGAAGCCTTTACCATATTCTTCAGTATCTTTAATCACTTGAACACGTTTGCCGGCAGTATATAATTGCCAATCTTCATCGCGTGCTTCTGGATAGAAAGTACGTAAGTGGTTCATGCAACCTTCTTTTGTCATTAAAATTTGGTCAAATGAATATTTAAGTAGCGGTAAGTTTTTCGCTGCCGCTGATAATAATGTTGTGATGTTACTTGGTTTAACAGATTTAAATAAATCTAAGTTTGAACCATATTTTAAGAATTTAGGACCAATACTTGCAAACGGTCCAAATAATAATGTTTTTTGACCATTAATGAAACGTGTGTCTAAATGTGGCACAGTCATTGGTGGTGTGCCTGGTGGTTCTTTACCATACACTTTGGCATCATGTTCTTCAATCACATTTGGATTTGTACATGTTAAAAATTGGCCTGTAATAGGGAATCCACCTAAATGTTTACTTTCAGGGATGCCTGTTTTTTGTAGTAATGGAATAGCAGCACCGCCAGCACCGATAAATACATAATCAGCTAATTGTGTTTGTGTTTCACCAGTATTTACATTGCGGATTTGAACTTCCCATTTACCATCGTTACGTTGATTGAAATCAAGTACTTCATGATGGTATTGAACTTCTACTTGTGGGCTTTTTTCAAGGTTTCTCGCCATTTTACGAGTTAATTCACCAAAGTTTACGTCAGTACCTTCATTAATTTTGCTGGCAGCCATAATGTCGTTTGCGCTATGACCTTGCATCATTAATGGAATCCATTTTCTCATCTCTTCGATATCTTCAGTATATTCGATATTATCGAACATAGGGAAGTTTTTCATTGCTTCATAACGGTCTTTTAAAAACTTAACGTTATTTTTACCTCTTACGAAACTAATGTGTGGTAAAGGATGAATGAATTCTCTAGGGTTTTCGATATAGTTATTTTTAACTAAATAGCCCCAGAATTGTTTAGAGATTTCAAATTGCTCATTAATCTCTTTTGCTTTTTCAATATCAATTGAACCATCAGGTTGTTGCACTGTATAGTTCAATTCACAAAGTGCAGCATGTCCTGTACCTGCGTTATGACGTTCGTTTGAGCTTTCGTCACCAGGACAATCTAAACGTTCGTATAATTTAATGTTCCAATTTGGTTCAAGTTCATTAAGCATAGAACCAAAAGTAGTACTTAATACACCGGCGCCAATAAGAATGACGTCTTTTGACTCAGTTTTAGCCATAGTTCCTCACCTTTCATTCTTAATAACATCAGTAACAAATTGTCATACATTGTCACTCATCTTATGTCTTTATTTACTATTATATTACGCGATTCACACATGTGAAAATACATATTAATCATATAACACATTCCTATTTGGAATATGTGACCATACTTATAATAATTTACCCTATATTTCAAGTATAAATCATTAAAATAAGTGACAATAACTGCTACATAGTAATATTACATTATAGTATCTATAAATTTCAATTATATATGTCTTAATTAATTATAAAGGGTATAGAAGTAAAAATTTAGACGTGTGAATTTGTATTTAAGCAATTGGTTTTATCAACCACTTATTAAATACATAACGATTAAATAAGCAAAATGTTTCATATGAAACATGGATATAAAATGATGTTTCTCAATAATTGAGAGTTATCTTTTAATGAGAAAAATTGGCAAAACTTTGTTATACTGATTTATAAAATGTAAGCGCTTACTAATTTAATTGATAAAGGAGACTCTATATGAAAGATAAAGTGATAATGGTTACTGGTGGAAGTAGTGGTATGGGAAAAGCAATGGCGAAACGTTTTGCTGAAGAAGGTGCGAATGTCGTTATAACAGGTAGATCGTTAGAACGGTTAGAAGCAACGAAAAAGGAAATTGAACACCGAGAAGGACAAATTTTATGTGTTGATATGGATGTTCGTGATACGGAACGCGTACAATATACAGTGGATGAAGCCATTAATACTTTTGGTAAAATAGATGGTTTGGTTAATAACGCAGCTGGTAACTTTATATGTGCTGCTGAAGAACTAACAACTAATGGTTGGAATTCTGTCGTAGATATTGTCTTAAATGGAACTTGGCATTGTACACAAGCTGTTGGAAAAAAATGGATTGAACAAGGACATCGTGGACGTATTATCAATATGGTGGCAACTTATGCATGGCGTTCAGGGCCAGGTGTTGTACACTCTGCTAGTGCAAAAGCGGGTGTGTTAGCCATGACCAGAACGCTCGCTGTAGAGTGGGGTTCAAAGTATGGCATTACCGTAAATGCAATTGCGCCAGGCCCTATAGATCATACAGGAGGCTCTGGAAAACTTAGTTTATCGGAAGACGCACGTCAACAAACATTGGACAGTGTGCCTTTAGGACGCATGGGCCAACCAGAAGAAATTGCAGGATTAGCTAGGTTTTTATTTTCTGAAGAGGCAAATTACATTAATGGTGCTTGTATGACAATGGATGGTGGTCAATGGCTTAACCAAAACGCATTTTAACATCATAGCGTAACTTTATGAAGATAACAGAAATAATAACAGGCTGTGACACACTAATTGTTACAGCCTGTTATTGATGATAATGGTTTTTTAGCAAGTCGATTTTGTTATGGATAAGGATAATTTTCACATTAAATTAAACCGAGCCAATGCCAATAAGTGGCGCTAAATAAAATCATAAGTAAATAACCAATAACCGTTATAGGAATCCCTGTTTTTAAAAAATCTTTAACAGTAAATGTTTCTGTGCCATAGGCCAACATTGATTGTGGTGAGCTTACAGGTAGTAAGAAACCAAAGCTGATAACGAATTGTTGTATAAGCACAAATCCCACAGACTGATTGCCTAAATCCAAGGTAGTGGTTAGTGAAATAAATACAGGAATTAACGCTGATGCTAAACTTGTTGCACTTGCAAAACCTAAATGTATTAAAATATTGAAAAGTGCAATTAATGCAATGGTTACTACAAGAGGATAATGATTTAAACCCATGATGCCAAACGTTTGATCACTCAACCATTGCGCAGCTGTTGTTTTTAAAAGTACATTTCCTAAAGATATACCAACGCCAAAAACAATAATAGTTCCCCAAGGTATACGACTTTCAGCTTCTTTCCAAGACATGACGCCAATTTTAGGAGTTAGCATGACAGCCAGTGCTAATAAAATGATTGAAGATGAATCAATAGGATGTAATATTTTTTCGGTAGACCAAAGTATTAATAAAATGATAGATATTCCAATAAGACGCCACTCTTTAGAAGTTACGGGCCCCATCGCTTTTAACTGTTGTTGAATTAAAGATTTACCGCCTGAAAGTTCTTTTTCTTCAGGAGGCATCACTTTAAGCATGATAAAATAAAGCGCAATTGACATCAATACAGACCAAGGTCCTGCATATAATAACCACTGCCCCCATGATATATCAGTATTCAATTGATCATTTATAAAGTTAATTGCGACAATGTTTTGTGCAGCTGCAGTTTTTATACCAATATTCCAAATAGAAACTGCTTGTACAGCTGTGATAACTAAAAGTCCAGCTAATTTACTTTGTTTAGCAACACCGAATGCTGTAATCATTCCTAATAATATAGGAATCACAGCACCTGCTCGTGCAGTTGCTGATGGAACGAAGAATGCTAAAAATATTGCTACTAATATTGTACCTATGACGATGCGACTTGTCTTATTGCCTGCTACAGATAGTACAATGAGTGCAAGCCTTTTATGAAGTTGTGTGATTTGCATTGCGGTTGCTAAAAAAAGAGCAGCCGCAACTAAAGCTAATGCACTCGTAGAAAACCCACTAAAAGCAAGTTTTAAAGCATTACCTGTTCCGAAAAGTGAATTTCCCTTCAATATTTCACCATTTGACTGAGGATGCCCTAGTGATTCAGATAAATTTTGTACTGGACTGAACCCTATCAATAAAATAATGAGTCCAACAATCATGACCGCAGAAACTGGATAAGTCACTGCTTCAGTAACCCATAATATGACTGCAAATAATAATATTGCTAATGCGCTTTTAGCCATAAGCGGTAAACTTTCTGGTGTAGGCAATAACAACAAAGCGATTAAGACGGTGATGCTTGTGAGTAACCAAAATGGTTTAAAATGAGATGTAGATTTAGTAGATGAATCTTTGCGCATATATTTCCACTCCCTTGTTATATCTTTCACAATAATATTACAAATTTTATTAAGTTGTATCATTATAATTTAAGAAAGTTCATAAAAAGTTACTAATTATGTATATGATAAATCGTTAATTTTAAAAATTTTATAGTAATTATGAGAAGATACTTTTGATATGAATATGGGAGAGACGTTCAACACTGCGACATTAAATCGTTTGGAAGTTTAATTAATAATAAATAGGTAATAGCAATACTAATGGAAAATATAAGAATGCCATTAAACATTTAATAAATAAAAAAGGTGATTAATATGGATGTTAGATTTCCAATTGGTGAATTAGAAGTACCAGATTATGTGACACTAAAAGATATCCAACGATGGCTTAGTGAAATTGAGACGTATGCATATAGATTAAGACAAACTGTAGATCATTTAAATGAAGAAGCGTTAAATAAACAATATCGGGAGAAAAGTTGGAATGTACGACAACTTGTTCATCATATAGCAGATTCTCAATTAAATATGTTTCAACGCTTAAAATTGGCATTAACAGATACGAATCCAGTTGTTGATCCTTTTATTCAAGATGAGTGGGCTAAACTTGTTGATAGTCAACTTCCTATAGAATGTTCCCTTAAAATGTTAGAAGGTATAAATGAACGTATTATAGCAATTGGTAATCATTTAACAGAAAATGATTTGAATCGTACATTTACATTAAGAGGAAGCGGAGAAATATCTGTTGCTACTAAAGTTGCTAAATTAGCTTGGCATGAAGAACATCATTTAGCGCATATTAAAATTGCATTATCATAATAAATATATGTTGAGACCGTTCAATTTTAATCATTGAACGGTTTTTTTCATGTATAAATAACAAACTAACTACGATAGTTGTCACACTAATTACAATTGTGTTACAGAAAAATTAGTTTGAAAATTAGTTTATATACTTTAGGAATAGGTTTTTTTACAAATTATCTTCGAATTTATATTCGATTTAATGTAATTATTATGTAAAATGCACAGGATTTTTTTAATTTCGCTGTAACCTACAAGGTTTTTATGGATGTTATAGTATTTACTGGAAATTGGTTGAAACAGCATTGGATTTTTCAAAAATAACAATTGGTTTCAATATCACAGATAAAATTAATTCTTAAAAATATAAAAACAAACTTGTAGGAGGATTTACTCAAAAATGAAAAAAACAGTATTAGCTTCAACATTAGCAGTAGGATTAGGTGTAACAGGATTTGCAGCAGGAAATTCAGCTGACGCGGCTGAACAAGGTATTGACAAAGCAGAATTAGCAAACTTAGCACAATC
>NZ_KV826607.1:10480-38699 GCF_001835975.1 Staphylococcus sp. HMSC034G07 | reverse complement strand
ACAAAGCAGAATTAGCAAACTTAGCACAATCTAACCCAGAACAATTAAATGCATCACCAGTACAAGAAGGTTCATATAGCTATAACTTTAATTATAATGGTTTAAACTATAACTTTGAATCAAATGGACAAACTTGGTCATGGAGTTATGGCGAAGGTTCAAGCGCTAACGCTTCAACTGTAGAACAACCACAACAAGCACAAACTGAGCAACCAGCTCAACAAACTGCACCACAAACTGAACAAACACAACAACCTCAACAAGAAGCAACTACAAAAGCTTCAACTCAATCATCAAGCTCAAATGAAGCTTCAAGTGGTTCTTCAGTAAACGTTAATTCACATTTACAAGCAATCGCGCAACGTGAATCAGGCGGCGACTTAAAAGCTGTTAACCCATCTTCAGGTGCAGCAGGTAAATACCAATTCTTACAAAGCACTTGGGATTCAGTAGCACCAGCACAATATAAAGGTGTATCTCCAACAGAAGCACCAGAATCAGTACAAGATGCTGCAGCTGTAAAACTTTACAATGAAGTTGGCGCTTCACAATGGGTTACTGCATAATCTGAATTATAATTCTTAATTAAAATCAAAAAATACTAATAAAAGCTATGAAAGCATCTTTCAGTAGAGAAGCTTTCATAGCTTTTTTATTTAACAATTGGATAAAGTTACGTGTATTTAAGCATAAAGTTATAAAAAGTCATTCCAAACACCTTCATTTGGAGTAGAAGTTACAGAAATAATTTCATCTTTAGTTGGATGTTTGACACTGAGTTTATATGCCCAAAGTGCGATTTGTTGACCGGGTTTATTAAATTTTTGGCCGTATTTTTGATCTCCGTATAAGGGTAAGTTTTGATTTGCGAATTGAACTCTAATCTGATGTGAACGACCTGTTTTTAATTGGATTTGAACCAAAGTTTTACGATTAATGGTTTTGATAACTTTATAATTCAAAATTGCCTCTTTAGCTTCTTTTTTCTTGGAATTAACCACATATACAATGTTTTTATTTCTATCTTTCCATAAATAATCACGAAGTTCACCTTCTTTTTTTGAAGGTACACCGTGAATAATCGCTAGATATGTTCTATATAATTTTTGTTTTCTAAGTTCATTAGATAACCTAGAAGCCGCTTTGGATGTTTTAGCGAATACGATTGCGCCTCCAACAGGCCGATCAAGGCGATGTACGAGACCAAGATATACATTTCCTGGTTTATTGTATTGGACTTTTATGTAATTTTTTAAAATAGACAACAAATCTTGATCTCTTGAGTTATCTTCTTGTACAGGAACATTGATAGGTTTCTCTACCATTAATAAATGGTTATCTTCATAAAGAATATTGTCGAACATTTAATTCCTCCAACATAATATACATTATTAGTTTTCGTAAATTTTAAAATAAAATTATTAAAATTAAACCAAATTAAGATATTATCAGTAGTTAGATATAAATTCAATCTTCCTTATATTTAAAAATCATAAAAAGTAATTATTTATTAAGGTGAAAGTGAATATTATTTTCACACTAATTACATTGTCATTACATATTTGTAAAAGTAGAATAATAGTTCCTGATTGATGTGTTGGTTTTTTTGAATGGAATTGAGGTACGTGATCAATGTAATTGAGGCGTAAAAATTCTAGATATTTTTTAACTTCACTGTAACCCACAAGCTTTTTCTAGATGTTACAGTGGGAACTAGCAAATTTGATAAAAGTAATTTTGCAAAATCGAAAACACAAATTTAAACACAAATTTAAAAGTATTATCTCTTAGGAGGATTTATTAATAATGAAAAAAACAGTATTAGCTTCAACGTTAGCAGTAGGACTTGGCGTAACAGGAATTGCAGCAGGAAATTCAGCAGATGCGTCTGAACAAGGTATCGATCAAGCACAACTAGCTCAACAAGCACAAAACAACCCTGAACAATTAAATGCTAAGCCAGTACATGAAGGTGCTTATAACTATAACTTTAATCAAGATAATTTAAATTATAACTTTGAATCTGATGGCACAAATTGGTCATGGAGCTATGGTGAAGGTTCAAACGGATCAAGCGATGCATCAACACAATCAACAACTAATGCAGGACAACAAGAACAAGCACCGCAAACTCAAGACCAAACACAACCACAACAAGCTTCATCAGAACAACCAGCACAAGAGCAAGCACCTCAAACTGAGCAAACGCAACAACCACAACAAGAAGCAGCTTCATCACAACAATCAACAGGTAGTTCAAGTGAAGCATCAAGTGGTTCATCTGTAGACGTGAACGATCACTTGAAACAAATCGCGCAACGTGAATCAGGTGGCGACTTAAAAGCAGTTAATCCATCTTCAGGTGCAGCAGGTAAATATCAATTCCTACAAAGTACATGGGATTCAGTAGCACCAGATGAATATAAAGGTGTATCACCAACGGAAGCACCAGAATCAGTACAAGACCAAGCAGCAATGGATTTATATGAATCTGAAGGTGCTTCACAGTGGGTTACTGCATAATAAAATAATATTTAATTTTGAAATATTGTATCATCAGTCCCTAGGTTCTTTTATAGAATCTAGGGATTTTTCATTTTTTAGTGGAACATGAAAATGATTAAATTAGAGCATAATATTAAACAGCTTATAATAAATTGAAGTAAACATTATATACTTATAATTCAACATAACCCGCATACATTGAAAAACATACGTATTTTTATTATTATGTTTTCTGTATTAAAAAAATTATAATTTGAAATTGTAATTCTGAAACTTTTTAGCTATTGCTGAAAAGTTTCTTTTTGTGTTGAAAGCAAAATGGACGAAGTATAGTTAAGAAAATGGTTGTTCAAAAAATAGATTAATCTATAGAAAGAGGTGTTGGTTCAATGGTATATAAAATTCATCTGAAAAATATTTGTTTTTGTCTTTTAGGTACTTTTTTAATTGCAATAGGCGTCAATTCTTTTGTTTTAGCTTCAAATTTAGGAGAAGGTGGCACAGTCGGTATTTCTTTGAATCTAAAATATACTTTAGGTCTTTCTCCAGCGTTGACGACACTTATCATTAACATCATATTAATTGGTGTTGGTTGGAAATATCTAAGTAAAACAACTGCACTTTATACTTTGATTACTGTGGTTGCAAGTTCATTCTTCTTGGGTATTACTGAATCTTTTAATTTAAATTTAGAGTCTGATTTTATCAATACTATTTTTTCAGGCGTGCTCATTGGTATCGGTACAGGATTTGTGATATCTGCCCGTAGTACATTGGGCGGTACTTCAGTTATTGCAAAAATTATAAACAAATACAGCGAAATTAAAACGTCACAAGCATTATTTATACTTGATTCATTGATAGTTTTATCATTCTTACTTGTCTTACCTATACAAAATGTACTTTATACTATTGTCATGTTGTTTATCGTTGAAAAAAGCATGTCTTTTGTAATAGAAGGATTTAATCCTAAAAAAGCAATTACTATTATTTCAGATTTTAATGCAGACATTAGTAAACAAATTAATGAAGAAACAGGTCGTGGCTCAACACTGTTAAATGGTGTAGGAGGATATCAACAAAAAGAAACGAATGTGCTTTACGTAGTCGTTCCTCAAAATCAGTTAGCTAGAATTAAAAAAATTGTAAATCGTCATGATGAAAATGCCTTTTTAGTAATCCATGATGTACGAGATGTCCTAGGAAATGGATTTATGAAATTACAATAAGCATAGAAAAGCAAATATCTTCAAATTAACTACAAAAATTTGAAAATACCAGTCTTTCATTTATATATTGGATGGCTGGTATTTTTATATGCGCATTTGTTATGGGATAAATATGTTATCATTACCAATTTTTAAAATAAGATACGAGATAAAAAGATAACAGTGGTAACTGTAAAAATACTAAATAATGTAGAAAACAATACAATTTGTGCATGTAATTCCGGTTCAATTTGATATTCCATGGCAATCGTAGAAGTATTTCTTGAAGTAGGAAAAGAACTAGCAATAAAAAGTGATTGTGCTACAACACCGTCTAAGCCTAATAAATAGATAACTGCTAAAGAAAGTATTGGACTTATTATTAAACGACCGATAAGTGACCATGAAATAACGCGATGGAAAAAGTTGATTTTAATTCTGGCAAGTTGTGCTCCTAACAAAATCAGTGCTATAGCTACAAATCCATCAGAGAGTTGATCGAGGGGAATTAAAATCGTTTTGGGAAGCTTAACAGTAAAAACTTGGCAGATAATTCCTAGCAGAAGTGCATGAAAAACTGGTAGACGTAAAAATCCGCGTGTGATATCTGCCATTGATTTACTAGCTGATAGTAGATTATACATACCATAAGAATATGTGAGTAAATTTTGAAATACTAAAATGAAAATTTGGACTGAGACACCGATTGGATTATGACTAAATACGAGTTGACTGACTGGTAACCCGTAATTTCCTGAATTCATTAACGAAATACTATTTTTTAGAGCAGCACTTTCTCCTTTTTCCAAATGTAGACATTTAGAAATTAAATTGCCAAGTAAAATTAAAATAACGCTGAAAATGATAATATAATATATTATGTTTAGTAATAAAGGTATATCAATGTTAATTTGGTAAATGTTTACAAATACTGATGCCGGCATTAAACAGTATGTTATTAAAGTGGAAAAGTGTTTAAGATTAAAAGAAAATTTTATTTGAAGTATTAAACCCAACAATATCAGAAGTAAAATAGGCAAAATAACTTCTGAAAGAATAAAAATAAACATAAGCAACCTTCTATCTCTAAAAATTTTATGTGATGAAAAATAATGCAATATTCATTTACTTTTACGTTAGCACATATTTATTATAAGTAAAATAAATCTTAATAATTAGAATTGATAAGTAAAGGTTATCATTATGTTGCTCAAATAGTAAGTGAAATGTAAAAATCTCAATAAATATAAAGCGTGCGGTAGCTAATTATGTAAAAAAAGTAATTTTAAAAAGACAAGGTACTGAAACATAAACCCTAGAAAAATAACACTCATATGATTTAATTCAATCCATCTGAGTGTTTCTTTGATTATTCAATACTGCAGCATATTGTTGGCTCGATTTCTTAGGGACAGATTCAGTCTGTCTCGTCTTCAGATTGTCTTGTTCCAGCAAACGTCTCGCCAAAATACAATGTATTCATATGTACTTTTACGTTAAATACTTTAAAAAATAAGACACTATATCAATCCAAGTTGTAACTCAATGAGCTAATTATAATTAAAACAGTATTGAAAAAAGGCAATTTCTATTGAAATAATATAGAAATTGCCTTTTCACTTGTCCAAGAACTTTATGTCCCAGACTATTTTTTTGTTAACTTGATAGATATGTCTAATATTTTGTATGACATTATCGTATGTTCATACAGTATTTCAAAGCATCATTTACTAGACAAGTTGTTTAAAGTTTTCTAGGCGTTTTGCTTTTTCTTCATCACTAATACCATGTTTTTTAACATAGCGATTATTTTCGTGTTCAGCACATTCATGGCAACAAGCGCCTAAATAACGTGCTTCATTTTCTTCAGATACTAAAATTTGACGGTTACATTCAGGATTAGAACAATTGATGTAACGTTCACAAGGTGTCCCATCAAACCATTCTTTACCTACAACAGTTTTTTCAACTTGATTGACATCTACACTGATACGTTCGTCAAATACGTACATTTTGCCGTCCCAATACTCACCTTTTGTTTCTGGATCTTTTCCATAAGTGGCGATACCACCTTCAAGTTGGCTTACGTCTTCAAAACCTTCTCTTAATAGATAACCGGAGAATTTCTCACAGCGAATACCGCCAGTACAATAAGTGACGATTTTTTTATCCATAAATTGATCTTTATTTTCTTTAATCCAGTCTGGTAAATCTCTAAAACGAGTAATATTAGGTCGAATCGCACCACGGAAATGTCCTAAATCATATTCATAATCATTACGCGCATCGATAACAATTGTGTCATCATCAAATAATGCTTCTTTAAATTCTTTAGGTGATAAATAATTACCAGTAAGTTCTTTAGGGTTAATATCTTGCTCTAAATCTAATGCTACAATTTCTTTTCTAGGACGCACGTGCATTTTTTTAAACGCGTGACCATCTGCTTCATCAATTTTGAAAGTAATTCCTTTGAATCTTTCATCTGATTGTAATGCGTTCATATATTTTTCTGTTGCTTCAACTGTTCCTGATACAGTACCATTAATACCTTCAGTTGATACTAAGATACGTCCTTTAAGCTCCAAATCTTTACAAAAATCTAAATGCTCTGTAGCAAATGTTTCTGGGTCTTCAATCGTTGTATATTTATAATACAATAATACTCTGTAATCCATAATTCTATTCTCCTCTAATTTATTTCTGTTTATAATAGTTTTATATAAAATTAATAGTTTAGTGATGTCGTGCGGCTACAATCCATAATGATATGATGAATGTTTGCTATATGCTTTTATAAAAGGACGAAATTCTCCTCACTATATTGTAACAAAAAAGGAACAATATTCAATTTAAAAATTTTGTAAAACTAAATATTGTCAAAAATTTTTTGAAGAGCGTTTGAATTATGATAAAAAACATGTTCTTTTCAAATTTATTATCAATGAAAAGAACATGTATATAAATTTACTTATTTTTATTTGTAAAGATAAGTGCAACTACTAAACTAATTGTACTGATAGCAAAGATAATATTCATAATAGAAAGTGTTTCTATAATCACTACATCTTTGCCTAATCGTTCAAAAGCATTTTGTTGCATTTCTTTCTCTGAATTAAAATCACTGTCAGCTCTTGAAGGCTTTTCTTCAATATCTTCTAATAATCTTTCTTTAACTTTAGGCATGTTATACCTCCTTATTCTCTATTATATTTTTCCCTATTAACAAAAAATAAACCATCAATATATAGGCGTTTGCATCATATGCTTGAGGTGGATATACTTTTATTAATCAATGAAATAAAGCAGGAGAGGATAGTATGGAAACTGTATATTTAGCAGGTGGATGCCTTTGGGGTGTTCAGGCATTCGTTAAGACATTACCAGGTGTCATTCAAACAGAAGCTGGTAGGGCAAATGGTATTACGCATACACTTGATGGAGAATATGATGGTTATGTAGAAGTAATTAAAACGGGTTTTGAACCGGAAAAAGTATCTGTTTCTGATTTAATGGGGTATCTTTTTGAAATTATTGACCCTTATAGTGTAAATCAACAAGGTCAAGATATAGGATTAAAATATAGAACTGGCTTATATAGTGAAGACGCAAAACATTTAAAAGAAGCACAGGCATACATAGATGCAATTGAAGATCATCATCTTATAGCCACAGAGGTATTGCCACTGACGAATTATGTTAAAAGTGCAGAAGCACATCAAGACAGATTATCAAAATTTCCAAATGACTACTGTCATATACCTAAAGGACTTATTAATAAGTATAAAAAGTGATGAAACAATATAGATTTTAAAGTAAAACTTCTTTGTATATTTTGAAAACATTTTCATAAAAAATAACCATAAAATTTTTGAAAAAAGGGTTTGACATTTAAATTTAAGGCGCGTAATATACTAAAAGTACATGGGGTGTACTAATGTATTTTCATCCCTTTAAATACTTAGTCATACGCATTATACTAAGACAAATATTTTTGTTTTAGTCTTTTTTTATCTTATAGTACACGGGATGTACGATTAAAGGAAGGTAGTTGGAAAATGTTGAATGAATTTAAATTTATTTTTAAAAATAAAATGTTAGTGGTCTCTTTAATTGCTATATCGCTTATTTCATTGCTATATGTAGCTTTGTTTGTTGGTTCAATGTGGGATCCATACGACAAGACAGAAAATCTAAAAATATCTGTTGTCAACCATGATGAAAAAGCAACGCTTAATAATAAAGATATTACTATCGGTGATGATTTAGTAGACAAATTAAAAGATAATGATAAGTTTGATTTTCAAGTTGTTTCTGAAAAAGAAGCAGATAAGCAATTGAATAGAGGTGAAAGTGTAGGAACAATTATCGTTCCCAAGAATGCTTCATCCAATGCAACGACAATTTTAGATGAAAATCCTAAAAAAATAAATCTGGAAACTAAGGTGAACCCAGGCTCTAGCTATACGGGCAGTCAATCTGCAAATTCAGCTATCAATACAGTGACTGAATCTATAAAAGATAATATTAGATCAAATTATTTGAATGAATTATTCGCTAGTGCTAAAAAATCACAATCAGGTTATCAAGATACATCTGATGCATTAGGGCAAATGTCTGATGCAGAAACACAACTTATTGATGGTAATCAAGAAGTGACAAATGGTATTCAACAAATGGCGCCGATGGTAGGTCAACCAGCTAAAAAGTTATTATCAGGAAATCAGCAAGTAACAGATGGGTTGAAAGAGCTTCAGGCTAATAATGACGAATTAAAATCAAAAATAGACGACGCAGTGAGTCAGCAAAACAATGTTTCATTTGAATCCGAAAATGAAAAAGCGCTTAATGATGTTACTAAAGTAAAAGAAAATAATCCGACGAATGCTGATGAATATGGTGCAACAATTGTTCCTTATATGGCAAGTGTAAGTTTATTTGTTGGTGCGCTATCGTTTAGTGCGATTTATCCATTGAGAAAAACGATTGATAAATCTACAACTTCAATAAGACAAACTTTAGGAAAATTTGCATTATATATTGTTCAAGGTGCGTTATCTGCATTGTTCATGAGTAGTTGGGTATTATTTGTATTTAATATGTCAGTTGGTAATGTCTGGAAATTTATATTAGTAGGGTTATTATGGGCTATTGCAGCAATTACAATCACATCATTCCTAACATTATTCTTAGATAGAATAGGACTCTTTATATCAATGATTCTTTTAATCTTACAATTGAGTGCAAGTGAAGGTATGTTCCCAATAGAGCTTTCTGCAACGTTCTATAGATGGATACATCCATTTTCACCAATGTCATATGCTATTCAAGGATATAGAGAAGCAATATTCACTAATGCAGGTCACTTCGACTTTGGTTTTGTTGTAGCTCTACTTATCGGAATCATTATCGTAATGATGATTTTACAATATTTAGTTTTATTATGGTTTAATAAACGTGAAAAATTACCACTTTCTATCGAATTCAAGTAACTTATAAAGGGGGATAAAGTGATGAATGATGTAGATGCATCGATTGAGAAAGCGATAACCAAATTTCAAATCGTGATGCTGTATTTAAACAAAGAAATTATTGAAATGGTGAATGAATCATCTCTCACAAACCTACTTTCAAGAGAACAAATTGAAGCGATGAGAATTATTCAAACAAAAGGTCAAGTTACGATTAATGAGTTAGCTGGGCTACAAAATATATTTAAAACAGCTGCTTCAAAAAGAATCGGTAAACTTGAAGAAATGGGTTATGTGCAAAGGGCACACTCAAACAATAAAAGAATTAAATTAGTCCAATTAAGTTTAGAAGGTGAAAGTTTCTTAAAACAAGCGACTTCAGCAATGAGTGAATCAGTGAAAAATCGCTTAGGTAACCAATTTTCACTTGAAGAAATAGAAGATTTTGTAAATCAATTGGAACGAATCGATGAAGCCTTTAGAAAAAGTAAATAATTACTAAGCAATTAAATGAGTTATACATGGACTTGTAGCTACAGGATTAGTATACTAAATGATATAATTTCAAGCGTATACTAACTGAAAAACATAAATTTTTGATTAGGGGTGAAACATAATGAAAAGAACAGCTGAACGTATACTTGCCTGGATTGGTATTGGTTTACAGCTATTAGGTGTAATTGTTCTGGCAATATTCTTACCATTAATTGGAAATGGTGACAATAAAAATGCAATGATACAAGCAATGATGGAAGATGATAGTTCAATCACATATGAAAATGGAGAAGCGGTTATTAATATGTTAAGTGCCTTGGTAACTGCAGGACTAGTATTATCTATTGTGCTACTTATAGTGGCGATTATTGGTGCAGTGTTAATTGGTAAAAAAGCCAAAGCTGCCGGCATTTTATTAATCATTGTGGGTGTTATTTCATTAATCGGTAACTGGATTACTGCCATTTTATGGTTAGTAGCCGGTATCATGTTGCTAGTAAGAAAACCTCAAAAACCTATTTATAGCAGAGATGAGGAAGATGATGCTAATCCCTTTATCAAAGATGGGTCACAAGTAAATGAACATAATAACTCATATGTATTATCTGAAAATCAAAAAGAGAACGAACAAGAAAAAATCAAAGAAAATTATTCCGATACTGACGAGGATAATAAATATAAATATTAATTTTTAATCCAAGTTTGCCTTTGATAGGTAAACTTGGATTTTTTATATATTATTCAGATTTGATTGTATCTAAAATTAATTGGAGTTGATTATATAATTGATGTGGCTCTATCTTCGTATTTGTATTTTTAGAATTATGTTGTTTTATAAAATCTTTTGGTGTCATATGCATCACATTTTTGAAATCTCTCAAATAAGTATTGTATGAACGGAACCCATAATCTACCCAAATTGATTCGCTATTGCCATTTGTTAATAAATCCCTAGATAAACTATAGATTTTAACTTTTTTAATGTATTTGATTAATGAAATATTCATTTTTTTTGAAAATTCTCTAGATAAATAACTACTATTTACGTAAAATGTTTTAGCTAGTAAATTAAGCGTTAATGGTTGCTTGTAATGTTGGTTAATATAGTCTACAACGTTTTTAATTAATTTATTCGAGTAAGTCAACTGACCATATATATTTGCTTGAGATGAATTGAGGTAATTAATTAATTTAATAACTCCGATGTCTCCATTAAATAAATTATTTTCTAAAATATTTTTTAAAGTTGTAATATAAGTTTCGGTAATCAACTTACTTAATTTATATTTTTCTAGAAGATTTTCTCGATTGATTAAGGTGAAACGATGATAACTTAAATTATTTACTGAAATACAAGCAAGCATACCTTCTCGATGTACAATGAGATTTTCTTCGAAATCGTATACCACAAATACATCGCCTCGATGAAATATAAAATTTGATTTTACTTTTTGGAAATGAATCATACCTGAAATAACCAAATATATATTGGAAAAGTTAGGTGTATTTAAATTTTCTAATTGATCACCTTCATCATAAATGATGTGATTATAATCCATTGAAACCCTCCATTCCTTAAATGTTGCTACAAAAGTTAGCATCAATTTATGTAAAATGAGAATCAGATTAAGTATTAAGGTATTGGGAGTGAGAGCAATAAATTTGTTTTGGAAATGTAGATATACTTAAATTTAATTTCATTTATTTAAATAGTACTCTTTTTAAAATTAATACGTCAATTAATGTTGCGTAATTATAATAAAATAAAATTCTAAAACTAAAAAATGGATAATTTTTACATCTGTTTATAATATATTCTATTATTGAGCGTAAAAATAGTGATAAATTCGAACAATTCGTGAATAATTTTGAAGTACTGAATAATTGAAAATATTTTCAGCGTTGTATTAAGTCAGTATTCCAGCTAATTAGCAAGATGTCATAGGGTATTGATTTCCATAAAATGAGAATCATAAAAGTAGCATTTTAGTGAGTTTAGCGTCCAAAAAATAGAATGCTGTATACAAATTGGGGTAATATCAAATCAAGTAGCATAACTTGGATTGTTATTAAACTAAATTAAAATGCAATAAAATAAGTTGTTCTATTGAGGAAGATAATAAAAACATGTAAATTGATAGTAAAGGTTAATATAGACATTAAATTGAAATTAACGAATGAGGTGAGCTAAATGATGATGATGATTGGTATACTTACACCGCTATTGGTTATTGGCTTTATAGTTATGTCAATTTTGGAAGAAAAAAAACGAAACAAAAGAGAGCAAGAAAATAATAACGATGATCAAAAGCACATAAATAATACGACTAATAGCAATGAGGATAACCGTAAAGATGAATAATTCATTATTTTATTGTTATAAACCTCTTTAAATAGTAAAGTGCTCCATTAAATCATGCACATATTAAAATAGTATGAACAAAGCAAAGTTTAGCATTCTATTGATACGATATAGGAGTTGAAATATAAAATTGATTTCTAATTTATCAATTTTTATTTCACTCCTAATTTTTATATTTTCAAAGTATATCAACGACATAATTTTAATGGTCAGATATCTAAATTTAACTTAAACACAAATGAAATATGTCTAGTGTTAAATTTTCTTACAAGGAAGTGTTATATAATGAGTGAAATGATATATATATTACAAAGTGTATTATTACCTATTTTCATAATGATTGTATTGGGATTTATCTTACAGAAAAAGTTCACACTAGATTTAAAAACTTTAGCGAAATTAAATATATATGTGTTTGTACCAGGATTTATTTTTGTAAAGTTTTATAAGACAAATTTTGAATTACATTTATTATTATATATTGTAGTTTTCTTTATAATATACATAATTTGTTTATATATCGTGGGCAAAGCTTTAACTTTAATAAACAAGAGGGATAAAGGGGAAGCTACGACGTTAACCAATAGTGTATTATTTTTTAATTCTGGAAATTATGGTGTACCAGTTAATGACTTAGTGTTTAAGGGAGATCCACTCGCGATGTCTGTTCAAGTCATCGTTTTATCATTACAAAATATTTTCACTTTTTCGTATGGCATTTTTGCAATACAGTCTGCACAAATTGGAAAGTTAAAAGCGATGTTAGGGTATTTTAAAATGCCAGTGCTATACGCTTTGTTACTTGCAATTATTTTAAATTATGCGGATATCCCCATACCGGAATTTATTTGGACGCCAGCTAATTATGTGGCAGATGCGATGATTGCAATTGCTTTAATCATGCTAGGAGCACAAATTGCGAATATAAACTTTACTTTCAAGTGGTCACTATCATATATTTTTATATTTGTACGTTTAGTCATTGGACCAGCTATCGCATTAATCATTATAAAAATCATGGGTATTGAAGGAGTGATTGCACAAACACTTTTTATCGCTTCAGCAATGCCAACATCAGTAAATAGTTCTGTGATAGCGCAAGAGTATGACAATCATCCTGAACTTGCAGCAGAACTTGTCTTTTTATCAACTTTATTAAGTTCAATTACTGTGGTAATTGTTATTTATGCTTCTAAATTATTATTTTAGATAAATAAAAAGTTATATGAATTATCATTACCAATACGTTTAAGCGCTGAGATATAAAAATTAAATCTTGGCGTTTTTTATTTCAGTTTTTAGCAAATTTTTATGAATTAAAAAATCACTGATGTATTTAAAGTGCTGAAAATTTTAATGCCACTTTTCTTGCTATATCAAACTTAAACCATGTAATATCCTTGTTTGTCTATTGTATAAAAATTGAATCGAAAATATTTTATTTGTAAAAATAATTTTTATTTTCAAATTTATTGTGCTATAAATATAGCGTGAACGACATTTAAAATAAATAGTTTGAAAATAACTATAAATTGAAGGATGGTATATGTGAAAGAGATTGTATTAGGCATAGATATCGGTACAAGTTCTGTTAAAGCCATTGCTATTAATAAAAGAGGTGACGTTTTAGATAGCGTCAGCGAACCCATCGATGTTATTAATCAACAAACAGGTTTTAGTGAACAAAATCCAGATGATTGGTTTAAAGCATCTAAAGATTGCATTAAGTACTTATTAAATTCTGTAAAGTTAGCAAATATGAAGGTCAAAGGTATTTCATTTTCTGGCCAAATGCACAGTTTAGTACTGCTTGATCATCAATTTCAACCACTTAGAAATGCCATTTTATGGAATGATACAAGATCCACTTTTCAATGCGAACAAATAAAACAGCAATTTGGTGAATATGTAATGGATAATCCTGTGTTAGAAGGATTTACATTAACTAAGTTGTTATGGGTAAAAGAAAACGAACCATTGATTTGGTCCAAAGCAAATGTGTTCTTATTGCCTAAAGATTATGTGAGATTTAAATTCACAGATACGATAAATATGGAATATTCTGATGGCTCAAGCACGTTGTTAATGGATATAGCATATAAGTGTTGGAATAAAAAAATTTGTGAGTATTATGGTGTATACCAATTATGTCCCAATTTAATTGAATCACAAAATTTTGTAGGGTACATCAATACTTCAACTGCAGATGAATTAGGTATAGGTGATGATGTGGCAGTATTTGCTGGGGGTGGAGATAATGCCTGTGGTGCATTAGGTGCAGGTGTTATTAACGATGGCGATACATTATGTAGTATCGGCACTTCTGGTGTGATACTAGCGTGTGATTCTGAGCATACGGGTACTTATTATCACAATATACATCATTTTAATCATGTACTCCCTGAAAAATCTTATGCGATGGGAGTAATATTAGCTGCAGGAGATAGTTTGAAATGGTTTCAAAAAAACATCGCTCCAAATTTAACTTATAGTCAAATTTTGGATGAAGCAAAACAGTCTTCTATAGGGAGTAATGGTTTAATATATGCACCATATCTATCAGGAGAACGTACACCTCATGGGGATAGTCAAATTAGAGGAAGTTTTATTGGCTTAAGCCGTATGCATTCGATTAAAGATATGGCTCGCGCGGTTATTGAAGGTATTACTTTTGCATTATATGAATCTATCTATTATTTACGTGAAAATGATAAAAAAATTAAAGAAATGACTTCTATTGGTGGTGGAGCTAAAAGTGATTTTTGGCTTCAATTACAAGCTGATATCTTCAACGCTAAAGTATATAAATTAAAGCATGAAGAGGGACCAAGTATGGGAGCAGCGATGATAGCAGCAAAAGGTGTAGGGTGGTTTCATGATACCGCTGAGATGGTAAGACAATTTATACAATATGATAAAGTATTTGAACCATGTATAGAAAACCATATGCAATATAAGCAGTATTTTGCAATATATAAAAAAATCTATGGTGATACCAAAAAAATAACAAAAGAATTATTAAAGTTATCGCAATAAAATTATAATATCGGTGCAATTATGTCACTATTTCTTATGATATTTCCTGGAAAATAAAAAGCTTAAAAAATATAGACGGTTGAAAAAATACAGTTTTTACGTTAAATTAAACATGAAATAAACATAAAATGCATATCAATTAAATAGAGATAAGTTTAGACCACTGGAAGTGCCTTTATGACAAAAGGCTGAGACGAGCGTGATACGCTAGAATTCCTTGAACCTGATCCAGTTTGTACTGGCGTAGGAAAAGTGGCGTTATAAACCGTATTAGTCCGTTCATATTAACGTTATTTTTCCTATTTGGAAAAGTAACGTTTTTTTTATTTTTAGGAGTGATTATAGTGATTATTGCGATTACCAATTATCATAAATTAACCAAGAAAGATAGCGCGAATTATTGTGAAATTGAACCTTATATTGATTATCTCATCGTCAGGTCACCGATGTGTACTTCTGAGAAGATTGAATGGATTAACCAACTAAAGCAACAACATTTTCCAAAAGATAAAATTATTATTCACAGTGATTATCGTGTACTCCAATCTTGCGGCTTATCACGCATACATTTTAGAGAAAATGATGAGCAAATCCGTGCTTTAAAACAACATTGTTCAGACATAAAAATAAGTATGTCTACACACAGTAGCCATGCAATTCAATATGCAGAAGATTTAAATTTAGATTTTGTACTTTATGGGCACGTATTTGAAACAAAGTCTAAAAAGGGGTTAACCCCTAGATCATTTAGTGAGGTCAATGAAGCATTGAAAAGTGATATTCCCGTAATCGCATTAGGTGGCATTAATTTAACAACTATGCCTCATTTGCCTAAGGGATTTCAAGGTATCGCAGGTATTTCTATTTTTAATCACTCAATAAAAACAGTACAAGCGTTACACAGAGCATGGTTACATTATGAAACAACACAAAATTAATGATTTATTAATCAATAAGCGAGAAAGGAATGAATCATGATGCATTGCATTATTAATGGTGATAATTTCACATTTGAAAATCCTTTAAATATACAAGAGGTATTGCAAACACTTGGTTTAGACGAAAAAAGAGTGATTGTTGAACATAATAAAAAATTAATTAAGCAAAACCAATTTCAGAATCATATCGTTAATGATAAAGATTGTTTAGAATTATTAGAATTTGTAGGAGGCGGATAAGATGTTTAAAATAGGAAAATTTGAATTTAATTCAAGATTGTTATTAGGTACTGGTAAATTTGAAACAGAAGCCATTCAAAAAGAGGCAATAAATGCATCTGAAACAGAGGTTTTAACTTTTGCAGTACGTCGAATGAACTTATATGATGAGAAATTTCCTAATCCTTTAGCAAAAGTTGACTTATCAAATTTTGTTACTTTTCCTAATACTGCTGGAGCAACTTCAGCTGAGGAAGCGATAAGAATTGCAGAAATTGCTAATCATGCCAATCTTTGTGACATGATTAAAGTAGAAGTGATAGGTGATCAGGAAACCTTACTACCTGATCCGCTAGAAACATATGAGGCGTGCAAGGTTTTACTAGAAAAAGGTTATACAGTGTGTCCTTACATTTCAAATGATGTTGTACTTGCTAAGCGTTTAGAAGAATTAGGAGTACACGCGATTATGCCACTAGCTTCACCTATTGGTACAGGAAGAGGAATAAACAACCCTTTAAATCTACGTTATATTATTGAACGCGCCAATGTACCCGTAATTGTGGATGCAGGGGTTGGATCACCAAAAGATGCATGTCATGCTATGGAATTAGGGGCCGACGCCATTTTATTAAACACAGCAATTTCTAGTGCGAAAGATCCAGGGAAAATGGCAGAAGCCATGAAGTTGGGTATTCAAGCAGGAAGAATGAGTTATCAAGCAGGGAGAATACCAGTTAAGTACACAGCTCAAGCTTCAAGTCCAACAGAAGGCATCGGATTTTTATGATGGAAAGATATTCTCGTCAAATACGCTATAAAAATTTTGGTGAACAAGGCCAGCGTAAACTAGCGCAAACACATGTGATGATTGTAGGAGCAGGAGCGTTAGGAAGTCATTGTGCAGAAATATTAACACGTATGGGGATTGGCGAGCTTACGATTATTGATATGGATATTGTAGAATTATCAAATTTGCATAGACAAGCCACTTATACTGAAAACGATGCACAAACGATGATGCCTAAAGTGGAAGCACTAAAAAAGCATTTGTTAGATATAAATTCTAATATTAAAATCAACACATTATACAAAGAAATAACTTGCACCAACATTGAACACATTTTAAGAAAATCAAATCCTGATATCGTCATGGATGGCATGGATCATTTTAAAATTAGATACTTGATTAACGAAGTATGCCATAAATTTTCGATACCTTGGATTTATGGGGCAGCAATCGGAAGTCAAGGTACCGTTTATGGTATTGATTATAAAGGCCCATGTTTAAAATGTGTGCTCGATAAGATGCCAGAATCTGCAGAAAGTTGTTCTATTAATGGTGTGTTACCTACAGTTATATACCAAGTAGCTAGCATGGAAGTTTCAGAATTATTACGTTGGATAACAGCATCTGGATTCTCTCAAAAATTAATAACGCTAGATACTTTTTCAATCCAGTACCATACAGTGAATATCAACCAACTTAAAAATGACGATTGTAGCATTTGTGTACATCAGAGATATGATTTACTGAACCAACCTCAACATACAAACGTAGAATCTCAATGTGGCAATACATTTTTGCTTCGTTTCGATGAAAATATTTTTGAATATGCACATTACCTACCTGCCAAAATTAAAAAGGCCAATAGCTTTGCTAAATTACTTTCTTATAACGAAATCGATATTACTTTATTTAAAGATGGTCGTATGAATGTTTATGGCTTGGAAGATGAAGGACAGGCGCAAGCATTATATACACATTTTGTTAAAAGCATAAAATAGGACATTTACATTTCTCAAAAGCAAAAATTTTAGAATAAAAATTAAAGTTTCTTAAATCGTAACAAATTTGTGACATATTTGTTAACAGCTCTTCTCAACATTGAAACACTATATATTGTGGTATAAATTATGTTTATATACAATATATAGAAAAGAAGGGGTAAAATGAATAAATTAGAACAAAATTTAACGAAACTTATTACAAAAGATCCAACAGTTATTAACGAAAATGCTAATAAAGATAGTGCCACTTTTTCTACAATGAGAGATTTAACAGCAGGTGTTGTATCTAAATCATATGCTTTGGATTACTTATTACCTAAACATATAGCTGAAGCACATAAAAGTGGAGATATACATTTCCATGACTTAGATTATCACCCATTTCAACCACTCACTAACTGTTGTTTAATTGATGCTAAAAATATGTTGAAACATGGATTTCGAATTGGCAATGCATCTGTGACATCGCCAAAATCAATTCAAACAGCTTCTGCTCAGCTTGTACAAATTATTGCCAACGTCTCTAGTAGTCAATACGGGGGTTGTACCATTGATCGAGTAGACGAATTATTAAGTGATTACGTAAAATATAACGAAGCAAAACATAGAAAATTGGCACAACAATTTGTTGATGATACACATATTGATGCATATGTTGATTATCAAATCACCCAAGATATTAATGACGCAATTGAAAGTCTAGAATACGAAATAAATACACTTTATACTTCAAATGGACAAACGCCATTTGTCACTCTTGGTTTTGGTCTAGGTATAGATGAATATAGTAGAAAAATTCAACAAGCGATATTGAAAACACGAATAAAAGGACTTGGAAAAGACCGTATAACAGCTATATTTCCTAAATTAGTTTTTTCTATTAAAAAAGGTGTGAATTTTAGTGAAGATGACCCTAATTATGATATTAAAAAATTAGCATTAGAGTGTTCTACAAAAAGAATGTATCCAGACATATTAAATTATGATAAAACTGTAGAAATTTTAGGTGATTTTAAAGCGCCAATGGGTTGTCGTTCTTTTTTACCAGTATGGAAAAATGAGCAAGGTGAAGCAGAAAATAATGGAAGATGTAATTTAGGTGTAGTAACGCTTAATGTGCCGAGAATAGCTATAGAATCAGATGGTGATATGGAAAAGTTTTGGGAAATCTTTCATGAACGAATGCAAATTATGCACGACGCATTAGTTTATCGCATTAAACGTATGGAACAAGCTACACCTGATAACGCTCCAATTTTATATAAAAATGGTGCGTTTAAACATCGTTTAAGTGATGAAGAGAGTGTTATGTCATTATTTAAAAACAAACGTGCTACGTTATCGATAGGTTATATTGGTCTGTATGAGGCAGCTACTGTTTTTTATGGCCCTGAGTGGGAAAAAACTGCAAGAGGTAAAGCCTTCACCTTACAAATTTTAAAAGCTATGAAAGTTTATCAATTGGAATGGACTGAACGCTACGACATTTGGTTTAGTATATATAGTACACCAAGTGAATCATTAACAGATCGTTTTTGCAGATTAGATAGAGAAAAATTCGGCGATATATTAGATATTACAAGCAAGGGGTATTATCAAAATTCGTTCCACTACGATGTGCGAAAAGATATTACACCATTTGAAAAGATAGACTTTGAGAAAGATTATCCATTTTATGCTAGTGGTGGTTACATACATTATTGTGAATATCCAAAATTAGACCATAACATTAAAGCATTAGAAGCGGTTTGGGATTATTCATATGACAAAGTTAGTTATCTAGGAACAAATATTCCTATAGATCATTGTCGTTTATGTGATTTTAAAGGTGATTTTAAAACAACTGCATCAGGATATCAATGTCCAGAATGTGGAAATAGCGACCCTAAAACCGTAGATGTAGTAAAACGAACATGTGGCTATTTAGGTAATCCAGTGCAACGTCCTACAATCGAAGGTAGACATAAAGAAATTTGTGCAAGAGTAAAACACATGAAAGACCAGTCGATATGACAATACTAAATATCATTAATGGACAAGGTTACATTGCCAAAATAGAGTCACAAAGTTTCGTAGATGGCGAAGGCGTGAGATGTAGTTTATATGTTTCAGGGTGTCCATTTGCATGTTTAAATTGTTATAACAAAGCAGCTCAAAATTTTAAGTATGGTGAGAAATTTAATATTGAAACTTTAAATGAAATATTAGAAAATTGCGAACCTGATTATATAGAAGGTTTAAGTATTTTAGGTGGGGAATCATTTTGTAACTTAGATATAACACTCAATTGTGCTCATGCATTTAGACAACGTTTTGGTCATAGCAAAACCTTATGGGTATGGACTGGATTTTTATTTGAATACTTAAGGAATGATCAATCTCAGAGAAATGAATTATTGAAAATTATAGATGTACTCGTCGACGGTCCTTTCATGCATCACTTATATAAACCCAATTTACCTTATAAAGGTTCATTAAATCAACGTGTGATCGATGTGCAAAAATCATTAGTCGATGGTAGAATCCATGAGTATATAATTTAACATTGTGGTTATATCTGTGTCCTGAAATTGAGGCGAATTGCTATTAATATGATATAAAGTTAATTACAATCATAATTAAGACAAAAATAGATTTAGCAAATTGCTAATAAAGGAGCGTATGAGCAATGTGTACAGGTTTTTCATTTATGTCTGAAAATCATCAAGCTATATTAGGTCGAACAATGGATTTTGTTTATCAATTAAAAGGTAATCCAGCGGTTCAACCACGCCACTATTACTGGGAATCGCGTGTAGAGTATAAAGGTGAAACATTGTATGGCTTCGTAGGTTCTGGCAGCGATATGGAAGGATTTTTATTTGGAGATGGTGTTAACGAGCATGGCGTTGGTGTTTCAGTACAATATTTCAGAGGCTATGCTTCTTATGCAAATGAAACTAAAGCAGGCTATATGAATATTGCTCAAAATGAAGTGATAAATTGGATACTAGGTTATAACAAAAACATAGCTGATTTAATTAAAAACGCACAAAATGTTAATGTCGTGGCACATACTTTGAACGATCTCTCTGAAGTTCCACCGTTACATTATCATATTTCTGATGATACGGGTAGAACGGTAGAACTCACTTTTGATAAAGGTCAAATAGTCGTTAATGACAATCCAGTTGCCGTTTTGACTAACAATCCTGATTTGAATTGGCATTATGAAAATTTAAGAAATTATATAAACATTTCACCACATAAACCAAATGAAAGAAATTTTGCTAATATTAATTTAAAATCATTAGGCAATGAAGGTGGCACCTATGGCTTACCAGGTGGATACACATCATCAGAAAGATTTGTTCGTATTGCTTACTTGAAAAATTATTTAGAAGAAGCAGCAAACAGTCCTGAACAAGACATACTTAATGCTTTTAAATTATTGGAAATTATGAGTATACCTAAAGGCGCAGTTAGAGATGAACAAAATGATTTACATTATACGTTATATCAGACGGTCTTAAATTTAACGACACGTACATTTTATATTAAATGGTATAACTCTAATAAAATTACTGAACTACATTTATCAGAAGATCTACTGAATAAAAAAGAAATGACTATTTTTGAGCCAACTGATGGATTAGCGATAAATCGCTTGAATTAAGATTTAAAGCGAGCACTTAATTAGAATGAATTTTAAACAATCAATAACTAATATGAGACACATAAAAAACGATCGTTTTTTATGTGTCTTTTTATGTTTAATAACAATCATTTTTGATGGAAAAAAGTTTTTATCTCACTATTTTACTTAAAAATTCAACTTTTTTACTGACGCATTATAAGTACTGTTGGTCATTAAATTTAAAATTATAATGATTAAAGAAAGATAAATTGTATTAAATTTAATAACATCTAAAATGATTTTACTATCGAAAAGGAGAGTTAGATAACAATGAGAATATTTAGAGAGTATATGGCTAGGAGAAATAATAGATATTCCATACGTAAATTTACGATTGGAACAGCTTCAGTACTTTTAGGAAGTTTATTAATTTTTCAACATAGTGAAGAAGCCCAAGCTGATACTTTACAAAAAGAACAACAAGAAGTGAAAGAAATACCTCCTAAAGTAGATAAAGAGAACACTAACAATGATTCAAATTTTAATAATATATTAGAAAAAGAGAGTAACAATGACACAGTACAACAACCCATCCAAGCTGAAATTGATAATAAAACAGAAAACAAAAGTGCTTCAAAAGATACAAAATCAGTTGAGGAAGGTACTGAGATAACATCGCAACAATTCGAGTCAAATGCCGATACTATTATTGAAAATAAAGAACAACCAGACCATTCAGATGTAAACGAACAAGATATACAAAATGATAAACAAGAAAAAACACCTGAAACAATAAAAAACGATGAGGAAATAAAGGCATTAGATACTGAAAAGCCAGATATAGATAAAAAACAATCATCAACTGCCGAAAATACAGATACTAAAATAAATAGTAATTCGAAATTGAACGAAAAAGAGCAATCAGTCACTCAAAATTTGATTTCGATGGAAAATAGAGTTACTGAAACGAAAGTTGAAGTGCCTAATAATAATATAGAGAAAAATGAATCAGAAAAAGGTTTGAGCACGAACGAAAAAGACGTCAAAAATGAAAAACAACCAGAAAAGCAATATATTCCAAAAACTCGAGTAGCTAGAAGTATCGACCGAAATCGATACTATAATGGAATAAGCAGTAATCACCATTACTTTGGACCTAGATTATCTTATAATTCATTAAGAGCCGGAGATTATATTGCGACGGCACTTAATGAAGTAGAAAGAAATAGAGGAGAACTAACGGAAGAAGAAAGAAAGCTGTTTTTAAGAAATATTATTAGACAAACTTCATTAAAAAATAATAAAGCGGCTTATGACAGAATTTTTAATAGGGATTATTCTGTAGCAAGAAATAGAAAAATCACAGGGAGTCAAGCGAATAATATAAACACACTACTGTCAAAAATGAAAGATTTAACAGTTAATCGTGACAGTCCGAATTATCAAGGTATATATACATTTACAAATCAAAATGATGTAACTAAAAATGATTTTGGTATAGTAAAAGATGAAGTGTTACATGATGGTGAAGCTTTAATAGCAACAATGGAATTGTCAAAAGAAAAAGGTAGAGGAACGTATAGATTTGAAAACTATGCGATAAGACCAAATGATAGCCTCAATAAAAAAATTAAACAGGTCGTAGCAGTTTATGAAGGTAGACAAAGAGTTGTATTACGACAAGATCATTTAGGTTATTATTCATATACACGTCCAAACAGTGGCGGAAATGGTGACCCTGATAGAGGTGGTGGATCAGGCGGATCAGTAAAATTTTACATTTCTTTTGACGCTAATCAATATATTGATGTGAATAAAGATAAATTATTTGGTTATATCTTGAGTGATACTACAGATACTAATGTATTAAGAGGCGTAAATATTACTAATAAAGCTGTTAATATCCAAGAAGTGGCAGAAACAATCAATGAAGCTTTGAAAAAAGCAAAAATCAAAAAAGTAGAAGATGCTATAGAAGCAGCAACACAAGTGCAAAAACAAGCCAAAATAAAGCTAGGTGAAGTGACGCAAGACCAATTAGTAACACCAGATGAAAAAGCCGAAATAGATAAAATGAATGTAGAAATTGAAAAGGCCAAATCATCAGCAATACAAGTATTAGACGCTCTACCGAATGGCCTCACTAATAAAGATTTATTACGAAAAAGAATAAATGATATTACATCCGTAACATCACCAGAAGTAAACGATGCAGATAGTAATGGTGTGCTAGATACTGAACAATTGTCTGAAGCAACACAAGCAGTAGTGAATGCGGAACAGACAAAAGCAGCAGTAGATACGAAGTTGGCAGAAGTAACAGCAGATGGATTAGTGACTCCGGACGAAAAAGCCGCAGTAGATGCGTTAATACAAACATTAGAAAGCGCAAAACAAACAGCGAAAGAAAAATTAAATAATGTATCGAATATCATAGTAGGAAAAGATGATCTCCAAACAAGGCTAGATAACATTGCATCCGTAACATCACCAGAAGTAAACGATTTAGATGGTAATGGAGTCTTGGATACTGAACAATTATCCGAAGCGTCTCAAGCCGTAGCGAATGCCGAACAAGCGAAAACCGCAGTGGATACGAAGTTATCTGATATTACAGCAGATGGATTAGTAACACCAGATGAAAAATCAGCAGTAGATGCGTTAATCCAAACATTAGAAGCAGCGAAACAAACAGCGAAAGAGAAGGTAAATAGCGTACCATCTAGTATCGCAGGTAAGACAGATTTACAAACAAGATTGGATAACATTGCATCTGTAACGTCACCAGAAGTAAACGATGCAGATGGTAACGGAGTCTTAGATACAGACCAATTATCCGAAGCAACGCAAGCAGTGACTAATGCGGAACAAGCAAAAACCGCAGTGGATGCGAAATTGGCAGAAGTAACATCAGACGGATTAGTAACTCCAGATGAGAAATCAGTAGTAGATGCATTGGTTCAAACATTAGAAACAGCGAAGGAAACGGCGAAAGAGAAGGTGAATAGTGTACCGAATGGTACTGCTGGTAAAGATGATTTACAAACAAGATTAGATAACATCGCGTCAGTAACATCACCAGAAGTAAACGATGCAGATGGTAACGGAGTCTTGGATACTGACCAATTATCCGAAGCGTCTCAAGCAGTAGTGAATGCAGAACAAGCAAAAACCGCAGTGGATACGAAATTGGCAGAAGTAACATCAGACGGATTAGTAACTCCAGATGAGAAATCAGCAGTAGATGCGTTAATACAAACATTGGAAGCATCGAAACAAACAGCACAGGAGAAGCTAAACAATGTACCGAACGGTACTACAGGAAAAGATGACCTACAAACAAGACTAGGTAACATCGCCTCTGTAGCATCACCAGAAATAAATGACGTAGATAGCAATGGCGTGCTAGATAGTGATCAATTATCAGAAGCATCACAAGCCGTAGCGAATGCAGAACAAGCAAAAACCGCAGTGGATACGAAGTTATCTGATATTACAGCAGATGGCTTAGTGACTCCGGACGAAAAAGCCGAAGTAGATACATTAATTCAAACATTAGAAAGTGCAAAACAAACAGCACAAGAGAAAGTAAATAGTGTACCGAATGGCACTGCAGGTAAAGATGATTTACAAACAAGACTAGATAACATCGTGTCAGTAACATCACCAGAAGTAAACGATGTAGATGGTAACGGAGTTTTGGATACTGAACAATTGTCTGAGGCATCTCAAGCAGTAGTGAATGCAGAACAAGCGAAAGCCGAAGTAGATAATAAATTAGCAGAAGTAACATCAGACGGTTTAGTAACACCAGATGAAAAAGCCGCAGTAGATACGAAGCTATCTGATATCACAACAGATGGTCTAGTAACATCAGATGAAAAAGCCGAAGTAGATGCATTAATTCAAGCATTAGAAAGTGCGAAACAAACAGCACAAGAGAAGATAAATAATGTACCAGCAAGTACCGAAGGTAAGACAGAGCAACAAACAAGACTGGATAATATCACTTCAGTAACGTCACCAGAAGTAAACGATGTAGACAGTAATGGTGTTTTAGATACAGATCAATTGTCTGAAGCAACGCAAGCCGTAGCGAATGCAGAACAAGCGAAAACGGCAGTAGACACGAAGTTGGCAGAAGTAACATCTAATGGTCTAGTAACACCAGATGAAAAAGCTGAAGGAGATGTATTAATTCAAGCATTAGAAACTGAGAAACAAGTAGCGAAAGAGAAATTAGATAATATACCGGACAGTACAGAAGGTAAAGATGATTTACAAACAAGATTGGATAATATCACATCAGTAACGTCACCAGAAGTAAATGATGCAGATAGTAATGGAGTCTTGGATACTGAACAATTATCCGAAGCGTCTCAAGCAGTAGTGAATGCAGAACAAGCGAAAACCGTAGTAGATACTAAGTTGTCAGATATAACTTCAGATGGACTATTAACACCAGATGAAAAGGCAGAAGTAGATGCGTTAATCCAAGCATTAGAAAGCGCGAAACAAACTGCAAAAGAGAAACTAGAAAGTGTGCCGAATGGTACTGCAGGTAAAGGTGACCTCCAAACAAGATTAGACAGCATCGCTTCAGTAACATCACCAGAAGTAAACGATGCGGATAGTAATGGTAAATTAGATACAGACCAATTGTTTGAAGCAACGCAAGCAGTAGTAAGTGCGGAAAAAGCGAAAGTGACAGTGGATACGAAATTGACTGAAATCACAGCAGATGGATTGGTGACTCCAAACGAAAAGGCAGAAGTAGATGCGTTAATTCAAGCATTAGAAAGCGCGAAACAAACTGCAAAAGAGAAAATAAATAGCGTACCGAGCGGTACCATAGGGAAAGATGAGCTCCAAACAAGATTGGATAACATTAAATCCGTAACATCACCAGAAGTAAATGATGTAGATAGTGATGGTAATGGAGATAATCAACACATTTCTGAAGCAGGAAAAGCAGTAGTGAATGTGGAACAGGCAAAAGCAGCAATAGATACAAAATTGTCTGAGGTAACAGCAGATGGATTAGTGACTCCAGATGAAAAAGTGAGCGTAGATGCGTTGATCCAAGCATTAGAAAGCGCGAAACAAGCAGCGAAAGAGAAATTAGGTAGTGTGCCAAATGGTACCGCAGGGAAAGCCGAGTTACAAACAAGATTGGACAATATCACATCAGTAACATCACCAGAAGTGAACGATGCAGATAACAATGGTGTGCTAGATACAGATCAATTATCCGAAGCGTCTCAAGCAGTAGTGAATGCGGAACAAGCCAAAACGACAGTGGACAACAAGTTAACAGAAATAACATCCGATGGTCTAGTAACGCCAGATGAAAAATCTGAAGTAGATGCATTAATTCAAACATTAGAAAGCGCAAAACAAACGGCAAAAGAAAAGCTAAATAGCGTACCAAGCGGCACTGCGGGTAAAGATGATTTACAAACAAGATTGGACAATATCACATCAGTAACGTCACCAGAGATAAACGATGCAGATAGTAATGGCGTTTTAGATACAGACCAATTGTTAGAAATGTCTCATATCATAGAAGATGTGGAAAAAGCAAAAGCATCAGTGGATAAAAAATTGTCTGAGATAACATTCGATGGTTTAGTAACTCCAAGTGAAGCAGCCGAAATTGATAGACTAATCTTTGGATTGAAAGTAATCAAACAATCAGCGAAAAATAAATTGAATACTATACCGGATGGCATACCAGGTAAAGATGTGTTACAAAGAAGATTAGACAATATCACATCAGTAACATCACCAGAAGTAAATGATGCAGATAGTAACGGTATCTTGGATATAGAACAATTATCAGAGGCGGAAAAAGCGATAGAAGCAGCTGAAATAGCAAAAAAAGCAGTGGATAAAAATTTAACTGAAATCACATCCGACGGCTTAGTGGCTCCAGAGGAAAAAGCAGCAATAGATCAGTTGATTCAAACATTAGAAACTGCGAAACAAGTAGCGAAAGAGAAATTAGAGAATGTACCAAACGGAACTGCGGGTAAAGATACGTTACAAAGAAGATTGGATAATATCGTATCGATAACATCACCAGAAGTGAATGATGCAAATAGTAATGGTGTTCAAGATACAAAACAAGTATCAGAGGTAAGTAAAGCGATTAAAGCAACAGAATCAACAAAAGCAGCAGTAGATAAGAAACTAGCAGAGATTCAATCTGATGGACTAGTAAATCCAAAAGAGAAAGCAGCAATAGATCAGTTGATTCAAAAATTAGATAAAGAAAAACAAGCAGCGAAAGCTAAGTTAGCTAAAGTACCAAACGGCACAGCAGGAAAAGCAGAGTTACAAAGAAAACTAAATCAAATACCATCAGTAACATCACCAGAAGTGAATGATGCAGATAGTAATGGTGTTCAAGATACAAAACAAGTATCAGAGGTAAGTAAAGCGATTAAAGCAACAGAATCAACAAAAGCAGCAGTAGATAAGAAACTAGCAGAGATTCAATCCGATGGACTAGTAAATCCAAAAGAGAAAGCAGAAATTGATAAGTTGATTCAAAAATTAGATAAAGAAAAACAAGC
>NZ_KV826607.1:0-10380 GCF_001835975.1 Staphylococcus sp. HMSC034G07 | reverse complement strand
CGGCACAGCAGGAAAAGCAGAGTTACAAAGAAAATTAAATGAAATTCCATCAGTGACATCACCAAGAGTGAACGACGAAGATAGTAATGGTGTTCAAGATACAAAACAAGTATCGGAAGCTAAAAAAGCAATTGCTGATGCTAAAGCAGCACAAACAAAAGTGATTAATAAAATAAAAGAAATTAGAAAAGATGGTTTGATTACGCCAAGTGAACAAGCTGACTTAGACAAACTAATTGAAAAATTAGATTCATTAAGAAGTATTGCAAAAGAAAAAATAAGTAACTTGCCAAACGGTACATCAAATATTGCTGAATTACAGACTAACTTAGATAAAGTCACATCTGAAATGCTATCAAAAGTAAAAGATATAGAAAGTAATGGTATATCAGATAAGAAACAGTCATTAGGTATGGATAAAATAAATGACAAATATAATTCAAGTCATTTTGAAAATGACGAAAAAGCGACTAAAAATAATAAGTCGCTAGACATGCATTCACGTCAATTTAATGTTCAAAATAATCACCACAATCTTGAAAGATTAAACAAAAAATTGTTTGTAAATCCAAACAAAGAAAATAATTTCAATATGAATTTACCGTATAGTGGATTAGACAAAAATAACCCTTATGCATTCGAAATTCTATTTGGAATTTTAGGATTAATGATTGTTTATAGAAGATACTTAAAAAGTGATAAAAACACAGAACATTAAGTTTAAAATTTAAAAAGTTTCATTGGATTTATAAGCACTTTGGAATGATTAGATTAAAAGTCTAGTCTCCAAAGTGCTTTTTTAATAAAATTAATGGTATATAGTAATTAAAAAAGACTTATTTTGTTCCTAATCATGTAAACAAAATAAGTCTTAAAACATAGTAACCGTGAATTTTAATATATTGATGATCATTAATTAGAAATCATATTGATCTTCTTCTTCTTTCAAAACTTGTGCATATGCTTTTGAAGTACGTAATGTAGATGAAACTAAATCATCTATCCTAAATAAAATATCATCGTTTACAATCTCATTATTTGAAAAATCGCGTTCTTCTATAAATACATAAGTTTGCATAATATGTGCCTTCATATAACCTAATATTGGTTTTAGTTGTGTTTCTGGGATGAGATAATGTTTTGGCGATCCTGCAGTTGCAAGTATACTTACTATTTTATCTTTAAATGCATTAACTGGTAGTAAATCAAATACATTTTTTAATGTACCGGGAATAGAAGCTTGGAAAATTGGGAATCCAATAAAAATGACATCAGCATTCATCAAAGTTTGCGTAAGATATAATGTATCGCCATTGTAATCTAAATAATTTCTGCCATCACTAAACACTAGTTCTAATTCTTTTAAATCAATAAAATTAATATGGTGTGTATCATCTTGATTCATAAGTGCTTGATTCAAATATGTCATAGCAGTACGCGTTTTTGAACCAACGCTAGAGCCAGATAGTAATACAATATTCATAGTATCATTGACCTACTTTCTTAAATGTTTTTTTACTGTTGGAATAATTTCATTGCCTATAAGGTCTATATTTTTCATGATTTTATTAAATGGAACACCGCCAAAATCAATTTGTGCCATAAATCGTTGGTGATTATATAACTCATGTTGATATAGAATTTTTTCAATGATTTGTTGTGGGCTACCAACCATTAAGGCATCTCTATAGTCAGGGGCCTTTGCAAATTGTTGTTTTGGATAACCTGCACCTCTGATAAATGACATTCCAACATTTAGATGCGGGTAGAATTCTTTTAAAGCATCTTGAGTAGTGTCAGCAGTATAAAATAAACTTGCTGTTGATACTGGTAAAGATTCAGGTGAATTATCATAACCATTTTCTTTTGCAGCTAATCTGTACTGTTCTATAGAATCTTGAAAAGTCATTGCTGGACCACCAAGTGTTGTAATCATCATTGGTATTCCTTGCCTACCTGCTTTGATAGCACTTGCTGGAGGTCCTCCGACTGCACGCCAAATAGGTAATGTGTCGTCAATTGGACGTGGGAAAATCTTCATATTATTTAAATCAGGTCTGAATTTGCCTGACCAAGTAATTTTATCTGTTTTATTTAATTCCATTAATAAATTAAGTTTTTCTTCATAAAGTTCATCATAATTATTCAAATCTAATCCAAATAAATCAAATATACCTGTTCGTGAAGCACGACCTGCTACAATTTCAGCTCGGCCATGTGAAATTAAGTCTAAAGTAGCAAAATCTTCAAATACCCTTACAGGATCTGCAGCACTTATAATACTAGAAGAACTGGAAATTTTTATTGTTTTAGTGGCTTGTGCTACGGCACCTAAAACTACTGTATGTGCTTGTGTTGTAAAATGTTCTTGATGGCTTTCACCGATACCAAATACATCAATACCAGCCTGTTCAGCTAATTGACTAGCTTCAATAAGTTCATTAATTCTTTGTTCATAACTCACTTTTTCTCCATTATGTGGATTTAATAAATGGTCACCCAATGAGTAGAGTCCAAATTCTAATGGAGTATTTTCATTCATTTTTAACTGTGCCATATAATCACCTTTCTATAATTCATGTAGATTATTTTCAATTTCTGTACGTTGTGGTTCCATAAAGTCTGGTAAATTTAAATGTTTACCCAAATCTTCTATTTTTGTATCTACTGTAAACCCAGGTTCATCCGTGGCAAATTCGTATAAAATACGGTTTTGTCTAAAATATAAAGATTTGAAAAAATATCGGTCTATAATTCCTGAGTTATTTTCAGGTTGTTGCTCTATTATTTTATGAATTGAATTTAAATCACTATCTTTTGGTGTATTAACAGCAATATGGTGCACATAACCTTGGCCAGGTCGAGCACGTTCACCTTGTTGTTCTACAATAACAAAATCAGTATATAATCCGTTATGATCTAAAGTCATCACGGTTTCGTTTAAATCACTTCTAAGTGTATATGATAAGCTATTTTTTAAAAAATCGAGTGTAGATTGAGCATTTTTAACTCTTAGTTCTACAGGACCCATTCCTAAAATTTGGTATTGCTCAGGTATCTCAGTATATGGATTTTTTCTCCAAGCATTCGGTGTATAATAATTGTCATTAACTAATAAAATGATCTCCAAACCATCTATATCTTTAAAGGTAATGGCAGGCTGATTTAAATAAACTAACGGTGTCCATGTAATATTGAATTGACTTAATCTTTCTTTAAAAAAATTCAAAGCACTTTCGTCAGGTATAAGTAATGATAAGCGATATATAGAATCAGTTCCTGGACGGTTTTTTCCTAAAAGTGGTATTTCAAAAAAACTTAATAGTGTCCCAGCCGAACCAATTTCATCTCCAAAAAACAAATGGTACATTTTAGGATTGTCTTGGTTAACTGACTTTTCAACCAGTCTTAGTCCTAAAATTTGATTATAAAAATCTTTGTTTTTTTGAGCGTTTTTTGTATACATTGAAATGTGATGGTGACCAACGATATTCATATAATACCTCCTCGTAATAAACTTTCTAGTTGCTTGTGTTTTAAGTATGATAGTAATAAAACTTCTCAATACTCATAACCACTATCGTGTAGATTAAACACTAACGGTATAAAAAATATACTAGTTTTGTATAATATATTTCCTTTATAGAAAAAAAGCAAGTTTGAGCGTTTATGAATGATAGTAGAATAAAGCGTGCTCTGATTTTTAAAATATTATAATGAAAGTTTGATATAATCAATTTGATAGTTTATGAAATGTTATTATTATAAGCGTTAGTAAGTGTTAACAAAATAAATTAATAAGTAACATAATATTAATAGAAGAGATATGGCTGTTATTGATGACGCATTGAATCAGGAGTTAAAGCATGGATTTATTTTTAGTTTACATTTTGATTTCTATATTTTTAGGTGGATTAGTCAGAACATATTTTGGTTTTGGGGAAGCACTCGTGAGTATGCCACTTTTAGCATTGATAGGATTAAACCTACATACATCTATTTCACTGGTGGGGTTGGCTGGACTAACAGTAGCGAGTTTAAATATATTTTTAGATTATAGAAATATAAAAATTAAAGTACTATTATTAATGTTGTTGGGGAGTTTATTAGGTGTTCCACTTGGTATTTTGATTTTACAGCATATTGCAACTTCATTTATACAAATTATGCTTGGGTTATTTTTAATATTATATGGTATATATGCGTTTGGAAAAATTACCTTTTTTAAAAATAGATATAATATCATATTAAAATCTAACATATGGCCAAGCCTAACAGGTATGATTTCAGGTGTATTAGGAAGTTTGTATAATTCACATGGTGTACCAGTTGTCATTTATGGCACAATGGCGCCTTGGCATATTAAAGATTTTAGAAGTACAATACAAGCCCATTTTTTAATTACAGCGATATTCGTAGTGATCGGTCAAGCATCTGGAGGAATATGGACCAGTCAAACGGTATCATTATTTTTATTGAGCATACCTTGTTTGATTATTTCAGTTGTTGTTGGAAAGTATCTTATAAACCATACGACTTATCATAATTTTGAAAAATGGATTTACTTGTTTATTATAATTTTAGGTTTTTTACTATTGTTAATATGAAAGTCAAAAGGTCGAATCGATTTCTATGTTTAGAAATGTGATTCGACCTTTAATTATATCTACGTTTATTTAGAATTGACATTAATACTTTTATTTAATAATACAAAGAATAAAATGAAAGCGATAGAAATAGCAATGTGACCTAATCCTGAAATACCAGCAATAGCAGGGCTCACTTCAAAACCTTCCATAGTTGCTATACCATTAACAAATTGCATAGCAACCGTTAATAATACACCGATATGATAGACATAAAAGAAATAGTTAAATAAAGTGGGGTGTTGAGTAAGTTTTAATTGATGTTCTATCACCATAAATATTAAAAACATAATTGTACCTAAAACAAGTAAATGTGTATGTGTTACATTTAATTGCGAATAACCACTAAAGTTTTCTGCTTTTGACATCTCTCTATAAAATAAACCACTTAGCATGCCTAATAATGTATAAAATGCTGAACTGAACATTAATTTTTTCATTTTAACGACCTCCTGTAATGAATGTTTAATTTAAATATAAGGTAAGATTGTGAACTCTATATGAACGATTGAAAACTTCTTTATTTTTGTATGGCATTTCATTGTTTAATTAATTTTACAATTTAAAACAATTTTTTTATCATGCTTAATGGAGAAAATTGTTCGTAAAACAGAATTTCTGAAACTATATAGAAATTAACAATATTGAAAATATCTTGATTGTGGCATGCTAAAACATATAAATTTAAAATGGCGAACAACTGTAATTTGCGACATTTTTTCATATTAATAACTTACCTTTAAGAAATATCTTGATTTTTCGAATTAATTGAGTAGAATTAAATTGTGATAAAGTTTATTTTGAGGTGGGAAAAGATGAAAAACAAACAAGGATTTTTACCTAATAGGTTAAATAAATACTCTATTAGAAAGTTTACAGTTGGAACAGCATCATTATTGATTGGGGCGACACTTGTATTTGGAGTAAGTAGTGAAGCAAAAGCTGCTGAATTAGACTCAATTACGAATGATAATAAGGCTAATGATTCAGATAAAGGTGAAGCACTTGATGTGCAAGACATAAAAAGTGTAGAAGAAAATGACACAACGTTAAGTCGCAGTGAAAACAATGTTACTGAAGAAAAGACAGAAAATTCTAAAAATGAATTACAAAAAGAAGAAACTGATAATGATCTAAGTAAGGATCAAAAAGAGCCAGATAATAACGACGCAACCTTAGGTCAACAAGAAGAATATAATAACACTAATGAGTCTACAAACGAGAATGAATCTACAAATGAGGTTTTGAATAAACAAACAACAGAAAAAGCAGATACATCTGAAACAAAACAAGATGAAAACAGTGATACTTTACATTTAGATGAAGATAGTACGAACAAAGAAGAATCTGATCAAGAAAGATCAACTGAAAGTAATGAAACAACAACGGATAACAATAAAGTAAAAGATTCAACAAATGAGACGTCAACAGAAACAACAAAAGATACAGATGTATCTAGCAATGAAGCGCCAACTGAAAAATCACTAGAAAAAAATCCTGACACTTCTAATAATACAAAAGAAGGCACTAGAACAGAAAATTTAGATGGGCAAAATGATAAACAACCATCAACTGAACCATCTTCTGATGATGAAAAAACTACAGAAATGACGAAAAATCTTGAAACGAGTAATCACACACAATCAAAATTAACAAAACAACTGTCAGAAACAGAGAATAAACAAAAGGCAGTTGAAGATTATTTAAATAGTCAACTTTCAAAAGAAGACACTAAAGCAATTTTAGAAAACACTGATATTGATTATAAAAATACAACTGATGAAGCAATAAATATTGAAATTTTAAAGGCTTCAATTATTCAACTTTCGAATGAACAAGATAAAGCGAAAACGTTAGCCACTCCCAAACGTACATTGTTGCGTTCAATGGCTACGCCAACTGCATTACGAGCAGCAGTAGAACAAAATGAAAAAGTTGAAAAATCACTTGGCTATATGGACAACTATACATTTGCATCATTGATTTTTGATTCAGGAAAATTAGATTCACAAAAGGCCTTAGATAGTAATGTCATTCCTTTTGATATTCATAGTTACATGTCAGGCTCAAATTCAGGGGATCGCTATAAAATTGATTTGAAATTGGATCCGAAAATAGCAAGTCATGTCACAAAAATATCTGCTAATCCTAGTGGTAGAAATACCCCTGTTGAATTTATAAGATTAAAAGATGAAAACGGTGATTTCACTAATACTTGGGAAATTAATTTTATCAGAGCAAATGATGGTTTGTTCGGAGGCGCTGAAATATTATCACAGTATACAGCGACTAACGGTAAAATAGAATTAGATGATACAGTGGGTAACATTTTGAATGCATCTGGAGAATTAAGTAATAATAAGTTGAATTATCAAATGTTTGTTAGAGATTCACTATCTAATAAAATTGTTAAGACTTCTGAAAGTAGCGGTTATTTCTTAACTACAGCTGACAAAGATTTAAGTCAATTAGAAAATAACCTTTCTCCAGAAAATAGTAATGCATTTAAAGCAAGTAGCGGCTCTGCTACATATGATGGTTCTGTGGGAAAACACGGAGGAATACTGATTGATCAACAAATAATGAAAAATGGTATTTTCGCATATTCTAAAGTTAAAGGAAAACAATGGTCATATAACTATCAAATAGATAAAGATTTATTACCTTATATTGAAGGAGTAGAACTACACACATATGACTACAAAGGTCTTTCGGGTTTTGACAAGACCTATCATGCTGGAGACAAAGTAGCTGATTTACAGCTTGATAGTATCGGTAATGGCACAATTACTAGTAATGACTTAAATAAATTAATCGAGTTTAACAATTCTTTACCTGAAACAGTAGGCGTTCGTATTGTAATTAAATTAAATCAAAGTGTAAATAATATATTAACTAAAGATGCAGAATATGATTCTGAAGGTAATCTTATTCGAGAAACAACAAAACAAAAAGAAGATTTTACTTTCGCAGGTTATTTAACTGATAGTAATAATCTTTTAATAAATAATACGTTAGGGACTTCAACTTTAGCACTACAAGATTATGATAAAGATGGTTTACTAGATCGATATGAACGACAAGTATCACTTTCAGATCCTGAAAACGAAGATACAGATGGAGATGGTAAAAATGACGGTGATGAAGTCATCAATTATAAAACGTCACCATTAGTAGGTAAACCTGATGCGGCCGATATTACAAATGAGGCTAGAGTTGTAACTGGGTCAGTTCCATTAAAAGAAGGTGCAGCAACTCAAACTGCAAAAGTGTTAGATGCAACTGGAAAAGTCATTGGTACATCAACAGTCAATCCTGATGGCACTTTCTCAGTATCTATACCACAATCACCTGAGGGCACCTACACTATCGCAATCGATTCACCTAATTATGAAAATGATGAAGTGAATACATTCGAAGTTATTGATATTTCCAAGGTACCAACACCATCAATTAATCCAGTTGATGACAATGATACAGTAATTAAAGTTAATGGTGCAGCGGGTGCAACTGTTACGGTTAAAGATAATAACAATGTTGAAATTGGAAAAGTTCAAATTCCCAATGATGGTTCAGCTGCCTCTTTAACATTGAATCAACCATTGAAAGCTGGAACTATTTTAACTGCAACAGCTAGTAAAGGTGGAAAAACAAGTGAAGTTTCAGATCAAATTACAGTAACAGATGCGACAGCACCAGACGCACCAGTGATAAATCCAATAACAAGTAAAGCCACACAAGTAACTGGTACAGCAGAACCTAATTCAACAGTAACTGTTGCTTTCTCAGGTGGCGGTAAAGTTTCAGTATCAGCTGACAGTCAAGGTAAATATACAGTAGATATACCAAGTGGTGTTACTCTTCAAGGTGGAGAAGTATTTAAAGCAATAGCAACAGATAAAGCAGGTAATGAATCACCTGTTGCGACGCGTATAGTAACAGACATAACAGCTCCAGATGCTCCTACATTAAATGACGTCAATAGTAATAGTAAGCAATTGAATGGGCAAGCAGAAGCAAATTCAACAGTTAGTGTGACATTCCCGAGTGGCGAAGTTGTAGATGCAGTAGCAGATCAAGATGGAAACTTCACAGTAGATATTCCAGAAAACGAAGGATTACAAGGTGGGGAAACGATAGTAGCTACGTCGAAGGACAAAGCAGGTAACGTTTCTCAAAAAGGTAGCACTCAAGTCATAGATGCAACAGCGCCAGATGCACCACAAATAAGCCATGTGACAAGTGTAAGTACAGAGGTTAAAGGCACAGCAGAAGCAAATTCGACAGTTAGTGTGACATTCCCAAGTGGCAAAGTTGTGGAAACTAAAGCTGATCAAGATGGGAATTTCACTGTAACTATCCCAGAAAATGAAGGGTTACAAGGTAAAGAAACGATCAGTGCTACATCAAAAGATAGTGCTGGTAATGTTTCTCATGCTGGATCAACAACAGTAACAGATGCAACAGCACCTGCACCACCAACGGTTAACAGTGTAACTAGCCAAGATAAAAATATTAGTGGGACAGCAGAACCAAATTCTACAATAACAATCAAATTTCCAAATGGTGAAACAGCTACTGGTGCAACAGATGAAACAGGAAATTATACAATAGCAATTCCGAATGAAGTTAGTTTAGAAGGCGGCGAAGAAATACAAGTTACATCTACAGACGATGCTGGTAATGAAACAGAACCAGTTAAAACAACGGTTAAAGATACAACAGCACCAGATGCACCGACGGTAAAAGAAGTAACAAGCGAAGATACAACAATCGGTGGCACTGCCGAACCAGGCTCAACGGTTACAGTGACGTTCCCAGATGGCACAACGGCAATAGGAACAGCTGATGGCCAAGGTAATTACACAATAGATATTACGTCTGGTACTAAATTAGAAGGTGGAGAAGAACTACAAGTAACAGCAACAGATAAAATAGGAAATATTTCAAATCCAACTTCAACGATTGTTATAGATAAGACAGCACCGGATGCACCTAAAATAAATAGAGTATCAAGTGAAGACGCACAAATTGTGGGAAGTTCAGAACCTAATTCAACAGTCACAATCACATTCCCTGGTAATATCACGGTTGATGTAGTAGCGGATGAACACGGTAACTTTAGCGTAGATATTCCAGATGCTATTGATTTAATTGGTGGCGAAGAGATTCAAGCGATAGCACAAGATAAATCTAATAATAAATCAACAGAAGCTTCAACAATAGTAGTTGATGCAACAGCGCCAGAGGCACCAACAGTGAAAGAAGTAACAAGTGAAGACACAACAATCAGTGGCATATCAGAGCCAGGTTCAACAGTTACCGTAACGTTCCCAGATGGTACTACAGTAGAAAGTAAAGCAAATAACCAAGGTGAATATACAATTACTATTCCTGAAAAAATAGATTTAAAAGGTGACGAAGAACTATTAATATCAGCGATGGATGGTAATGGAAATATCTCAGATTCTATAACAACAACAGTGAAAGACATAACAGCACCTGCAGCACCAACGGTGAAAGAAGTAACAAGCGAAGATACAACAATTGGTGGCACTGCCGAACCAGGATCAACGGTTACAGTGACATTCCCAGATGGTAAAACAGCAACAGGTACTGCAGACAGTGAAGGCAACTACACAATCGAAATTCCAACAAATATTGACCTAAAAGGCGGAGAAAATATTGTCGTAACAGCGGCAGATAAAGATGGCAACAAATCAGAAGAAGCGAC
>NZ_KV826606.1:0-1593 GCF_001835975.1 Staphylococcus sp. HMSC034G07 | reverse complement strand
TTTAACAAAAAGGAGTCTTCTGTATGAACTATTTTTGTATATTTTGTAGGACCGGTCATCGTTGGATGCATCGTCCAACTGTTCAAGCACTGGCTTGAATTACAAAGGAAAGATTAGGCGATAAGCACAAAAAGCCCCGAGTTGTTCTTCCCAGCAACTCGGGGTTAGTGTGTGAAAGTCTAAATCTATTTGAACTTAAACTACACCGTCTGCTCCACTCTCTTCTTTCTTAGACATATTCATAATGACAACCCCGACTATAATAATAGCTAGACCGCTAATATTGATTAAAGTGAGGACTTCATTAAATAAGAATATACCAACTATAGCTGTACCGACCGTGCCTAGTCCTGCCCAAACACTGTAGGCAATGCTAAGTGGTATACCTTTTAAGGATATCACTAATAAGGTAAATGATGCGGCGTAACCAATAAACATACCAATCGTCGGAGCTAAAACTGTAAAGCCTTGAGATAGGTTTAACATGGATGTGGCGAATACTTCAAATAGTATCGATGTAATTAATATTAAAAAGTGTTTCATAATTTTCTCCTTAAACTCTCATCAGCACAACACCGACAATAATTAAAATGATGCCGATGAGTGCATTTTTTGTGATTTGTTCTTTGAATACTAAAAATCCGACCATGGCAGTGAAGGCTGTGCCTGCCCCACTCCATACAGCGTAGCCAAAGCTTAATGGCAAGCTGATTAATGAGAGTGAGAGTAAAAAGAATGCGAGTATATAACCGCCTGCAATTCCGACAATATAGAGTTTGTTATCACTTGTTGCTGTCAATTTCATCATGGTTGTACCGAATACTTCTGATAAAATTGCACCTAATAAATAAATGTATGGCATTTAATTCACTTCCTTTTCTAAGGACTGAATATAGTTTCTAACAACTGTCTCCATTTTCTCTTTGTATTCACTGCTAATGTTATAGGTTAAAGTAAACCAAATTCCGTCACAAATCATTCTGAGTTCGAGTATCTTATTTTGATCCCCTTGATCATTTTCAAAAGCTTCATCCCAACGTTTAATTGTATCTTCCCAATATGCCTTACTTCTTTTGTCTTCGTAGGAAGAAATGAATACTGCAGGTAATAGAATATTCTCTATTTCTGTTAAGTAATCCATAGTTGCTAAGGCGTATGCTCTAGTGTATTGGTATGGACCTGTTAAGTTTGCTTTATAACCACGAATACTGTCTTCAAATTCATTGATGACTTTTTCGTTCATTTTGTAGAGTAATTCTTCCTTGTTTTCAAAATGATAAAGTATGCCACCCTTAGTGATTTCTGATGCCTCTGCTAGATAGCTCATGGTGAGTTTTTGAATACCTTCTTCGTTTACGATTCTTGCTGCATTGATGAGTAATTGATCTTTTTTCTTCATGTGTATACCTCTTTTAACATTTACTATACCAAACGTTCAGTAAAGTAAATATAGCACGAATTCTTCCGTAAAGTCAAGAGTGAAATTTGAATAAGTATCATTATTTTCTTTGACAAACATCCGCTTCGTTGTCTACAACTTCTTGGTTGTCTTCCTCAGGACGGTTCTGTTGCAAAGTTGAGTTTATAGTATAA
>NZ_KV826605.1:0-207 GCF_001835975.1 Staphylococcus sp. HMSC034G07 | reverse complement strand
CTTCTCCTGTACCTGGTTCTTCTCCTGTACCTGGGTTTTCTCCTGAATCACTTACTATAACAATACTTGATTTAGATACATTACCATTTTTATCTGTAGCTGTTACTTGTAATTCTTCTCCACCTTTTAAATCTATATTAGATGGAATTTCAACTGTGTAGTTACCTTCTTCATCTGCTGTTCCTGTTGCCGTTGTTCCATCTGGGA
>NZ_KV826604.1:0-847 GCF_001835975.1 Staphylococcus sp. HMSC034G07 | reverse complement strand
AGTATAAATTCTATTTAGGAGTGGTCAATGATGAGTGCATTTATTCATACAGAAAGAGAGTTAAACACATTAGGAAAATATTTTAAAGAAGAATTAAAAATTGATAAAGATTTAGCCGATAATATTATTTTTAACTTATATCAATTTGAAGTGGTAGCTGTAAATACAAGATACGAAGAAAATAATCAACTTGATATTATTATGTATCAAGATGAAGCATATCAAAGTCTTGAATTAATGTCAGACTATGACGCATTAAAGCTACTAAATAGCATTAAATATCAAGCAAGTGATATGCAATCAGATGTACTTTGGTTAAAAGTTTTAAATTTACATGAAAAATTAGTGAATGGCATTTTAAAAATCAAAAATATTCAACCTAATTATAAAAATCATTCAGAATATGAAATATCAAGTTATTGGTAATTATCTATAGTATAAACGATAAAGGAGGTGTTAATTTTAATAGAAAATATTTTTTCAATAGCAACTATAACAATGATATTAAGTAATAAATGGTAGTTTGAAATCAAAAAAATTAATTGAATATACTTTTAAACTTATTTAAAAGTATAAAAATATTTAGGAGTGTTTAAAATGAGTATATACTATGATTATGATGAAACAGGCATACAATATGACTGGATAGAAATAAATCAAAATAATAAAACAATTAGATATGGAAATAGTGGTACGCAAATACCAGATACACATAATTTAGAATGTATTCATGTGAGAGATTTAGACAGATTAATCATACCAGACATTAATCAATATAAAGATATAACATCTTAAATTAAAAGCCCTCAAAAATGAGGGCTTTTTGTGTGAAAAGACATATATCCAA
>NZ_KV826603.1:0-207 GCF_001835975.1 Staphylococcus sp. HMSC034G07 | reverse complement strand
AATTTGGAAGAAAAAGCATAAAAAAGCTTATTACAAATGGCGTATTGATGAGACGTACATCAAAATAAAAGGAAAATGGAGCTATTTATATCGTGCCATTGATGCAGAGGGACATACATTAGATATTTGGTTGCGTAAGCAACGAGATAATCATTCAGCATATGCGTTTATCAAACGTCTCATTAAACAATTTGGTAAACCTCAAAA
>NZ_KV826602.1:0-281 GCF_001835975.1 Staphylococcus sp. HMSC034G07 | reverse complement strand
TTTATACTTTTAAATAAGTTTAAAAGTATATTTAATTTTTTGCTTTTTGCATTCAAGCAATGCGAATGCGAAAAGCTATTTTTTTGCCTTTTGGCAATGAAAACGAAACACTGCACGCAAAATTTTGTATAGGGATAACGTCAGTTAAGACAAAAACTTTTTAGCGTAGCGTTTAGAAAAGATTTTGCGACCCTATACACAAATTTATGAAACACTGGTAACAACGTGTTAGGCAGTCTATGACACGTTGTTTACAGATGTTGAATTGCACGTGTTAGAAG
>NZ_KV826601.1:0-1403 GCF_001835975.1 Staphylococcus sp. HMSC034G07 | reverse complement strand
TACATATGCTTCAAAAGATACAGATGGTATAATAGTGAGGTCGCCTTAACTTCCGGCGGTATTTTCGGCGGAAGGAGGTGAGCATCTGTGGACTTTTTATTCGTAACGGTTATTGCACCTGTGATAACTGGATGTATTGTAGCTTGTTTTACCTATTGGTTAAACCAACGCAATAAATAGGCGACTATCCATATCACATAAAGAGCCCCAACCTACGGCAATAGGTTGGGGCTCGGTGTATATCTATGGACTTTCTATTCGTTACTTGTATTATAACATCATAGTGGAGAGGAATGCAAAACTGTGTGTTCGATATGATTAATGTGTATTTTTTAGCAAAGTTATTATGTCTTTTAAGGGTATACTAATTTTCGTTAATATAAAAGCTTTGTGCAGTTGCAAAACATACTTAGAAATATTAAACATACTATCATTGGTATATTTCGGTTTTTTTCAATAGGATCATTTTTAATACAGAAATAGAATTTAATTTTATATAAAGTTGTAAAAATGAATTATACTTAAGGGTGTCTTGTCAACATATAATATATTACAGCATTAATGACTAGGAAAAAGAAAATCACACTAAACACATTAAATTTAGTTGCGAGTGTAATATTTGAAAACAATGTGATGATAAATATTATAATTCCTATAATTGCTATTACATTGAATATTGCTAATTTATTTTTAAGTATAATTCTCCATTTTGATTGAGAGATTGATAAGTATTCAAGACACTTTGGAACTTAAAATCGTCACTTAGGAAGTGCTACACAATATAATAATAAAATTTTTAAGACACTTTGGAACTTAAAATTATCAATTGGGAAATATCACACAATATAATAGTAAAATGTATTATATTGTGTTTGTAACAATAATATTTAAGGAGTGTTCTAAATGTCAGAAATCGTAAATTCATTAAAAGAAGCGATCGAATCAGGAATCAATCAAGACTGGGTAACTATGGGTACAAGCATCGCAGATATTGTAGCTAAAGGCGTTGACTTTGCTTTAGGTTTCGTCGGCTAATTTTAAATTTATAATTCAAAAGAACAAAGCTTGTTTGAATCCAAACAAGCTTTGTTCTTTTTATTATTCTGATTATATTTTCAACAATAATTTATTTTTATAACAAAAATCAAGGACTGATAAATTTTACATTTCTACCTACGCTTATTTTTTAATATAAATCGAGGATATAATAAAATCATATTTGAAAGAATTTTTTCTGTATATCTTTTGATGATCTTTATTTTAAGATCTTTTGCTTAAAGAATCGATGTGGTAGTTTCTATCATTTAATTACATATTTCAACTTATCGGAAGTGAATATGCTTATGTATTTACAAATGATATAATAATAGAGTCGCCTATCTCTCAGGCGTCAATTTGACGTA
>NZ_KV826600.1:170207-183064 GCF_001835975.1 Staphylococcus sp. HMSC034G07 | reverse complement strand
TATACTATAAATTCAACTTTGCAACAGAACCATTGAAAGAAACTGATACAAGAGCAATTATCGTTGGTGGTGCAGGTAGTTTATACGTTGATGAAGCGCAAACAACTAAGTTAATGGATACACCAGAATTTTCTGAACTATTTGGGCCAACTGCAAAAGGAACTTCAAAAGGACAAAGTAGAAATTTAGAAGATTTAAAAGCTTCTAAAGGTATTAATTGGACATTCCTTAGCCCATCTGCAGATTTTGATGCTGAAGGTCCTAAAACTAAAAACTATCAAGCAGGCAAAGACAATTTATTAATTAACTCTAAAGGCAATAGTTATGTTAGTTATGCAGATTTTGCATTTGCACTAGTGGATGAGATAGAAAATCCACAACATAAAAATGAACGTTTTACTGTGGTATCAGAAGATAATTAAGAAATATAAATAGTTCGATTATACAAGACGTCTCATCACTAAAAATGATGAGACGTCTTGTATAATTTCAAAGAGAAAAATACTAATAAATTATATAGCTTTATATTTCCAAAAATTCAACATTAAATCTGTATATATGAAATGTTTTAGAAGAAAACGACTGAGTTTTTAAGGTACACCTAAATCAGTCAATATAAAATGTTGATTCTAAAAGATTTTTAGTGTCTAATAAAGGTGTCGAATATAGAAAGGATAGTGATTATGAGTTCATATATAAATTCGTATGTTCATAAAGGTTTAGTAGTTCGTGAAACAGATAAGGCGGCATTAATAACAATGCCTCGTGATATGGTCGGTGGTACCTGGTTTACCTGGTTACCTAAATCTATGTTGAAAGATTTGTTTTGTTTGGAATTCTTTATATGAGGAATGCGGCTTCGTGACGTGAAGAGCAAATATCTTTATTGTCACTGTTTAAAAAACCTATGCCAACACTTGATAAATAAGGTTTTCATCTGATCTCTGTTGGAAGTATTATAAGTTTCTATTCAGTTTGTCAAAATGATAAGTTAATTAACTTAAACTGTATCCGAAAATCAAAATGTGATTTGCGATACAACGAGGCGACATTAGCCGTTAATTTGCTTAACTGTAGAAGATTTAAAAGAACCCCTTGCCATATATTTAACAATGTTGTCCGGGATAACAACACAGTGAATCCACCGTTTAGTTAAGATGATGGATTTTTTCAAACTGTGGATGAGGTACAGGGTTTCGTTAGATAAAAACAAGGGAAACTTATTAAAGAGTGATTTCTGTGAGGAGGATAATGATGACAAAGAAATACGATCTTATTGTGATTGGTACAGGTTCTGCGGGGTCAATCACAGCAGCAAAATGCAATAAAGCCGGCTGGAGTGTAGCTATGATAGATGACAGGCCGTTTGGGGGCACGTGTGCGCTACGTGGATGTGACCCAAAAAAAGTTTTACATGGTGCGGCCGAGCTCATCGATTGGAACAAACGAATGGCTAGGAACGGAGTACCGTCAGAAGCCTCCATCAACTGGAAAGATCTTATGAGCTTTAAACGAACCTTTACAGATCATGTACCGGAGAAAAAAGAACAAGCATTGAATAAACAGGGAATCGATACGTATCATGGCAAAGCATCTTTCATTAGTGAGGACCAACTTGAAGTCGATCAAGAAAGGCTCGAAGGGAAGCATTTCTTGATTGCTAGTGGTGCGAAACCTACCCCTTTGCCCATACAAGGAGAAGAACATCTTACTTATAGTGATGAGTTTTTGGAGTTGGATGAATTACCACAAAGAATCGTCTTTGTTGGTGGTGGGTATATTTCGTTTGAATTTGCTCACATCGCAGCACGCGCTGGATCAGAAGTTCACATTATCCATCGAGGTCAAAGACCTTTGGAGAATTTTGATGTAGGCCTTGTAGATATCCTTTTAGAAAAGTCGAAAGAGATTGGCATACAGGTACATCTTCAACATTCCGTTGAATCCATTGAAAAAGAACAAGGAAAGTTTCATGTGTACGCTCGAAAAAAAGAGGATATAACTCGGTTGGAAGCAGACATTGTTATTCATGGAGCTGGACGGGTCCCTGCCTTAGATGTGAATCTTGAAAAAGGGAACATAGAAAGGAAAAAACATGGTGTCCATGTTAATGAGTATTTGCAAAGTGTAAGTAACCCGAACGTTTATGCAGCTGGAGATGCTGCAGCAACGGATGGATTGCCTCTCACACCTGTAGCCAGTGCAGATTCCCATATCGTAGCATCTAATTTATTGAAAGGAAACAGCAGAAAGATTGAATACCCTGTTATTCCATCTGCTGTCTTCACCGTTCCGAAAATGGCATCGGTGGGTATGAGCGAAGAGGAAGCCAAAAATTCTGGCCGGAATATTAAAGTAAAGCATAAAAACATTTCCGATTGGTTTACGTATAAACGGACAAATGAAGGTTTTGCTGCGTTTAAAGTGCTAATTGACGAGGATAGTGATCAAGTTGTCGGTGCTCATTTGATTAGTAATGAAGCCGATGAACTAATTAACCACTTTGCAACAGCCATTCGCTTTGGAATTTCAACCAAAGAATTGAAACAAATGATATTTGCCTATCCAACGGCAGCTTCGGACATTGCACACATGTTGTAAGTTTGCGTTTTGTGAGATGTTTATAAACCACTTTATTGTCTAATCTTGTTATATGATCTTAGAATCAAAAAGAAAATAACTTTTTTGACAGCCGCATTTTTCAACGGAAGAATGTGGCTTCTTGGCGTGAAGAGCAGATATCTTTATTCTTAAACTTCTAAAAAAGCTTATGTGAACACTTGATAAATAAGGTTTTTTATCTGACCTATTTTATAAGATTATTCTATAAAAGAAAAAATAATGTATGACTTGACCGTGTACTATGGTACAGGGTTTATACTTTTTATTGAGGTGACAATATGGGGATGAAAATCAGTGAATTGGCTAAAGCGTGTGATGTGAATAAAGAAACCGTTCGGTATTACGAGCGGAAAGGATTGATAGCCGGGCCTCCCAGAAATGAATCAGGGTATCGAATATATTCAGAGGAAACAGCAGATCGGGTACGGTTTATTAAACGAATGAAGGAATTGGATTTCTCGCTAAAGGAAATCCACCTGTTGTTTGGTGTGGTTGATCAAGATGGGGAGAGATGTAAAGATATGTACGCCTTTACCGTTCAAAAAACCAAAGAAATCGAGCGGAAAGTGCAGGATTTGTTACGAATCCAACGGTTATTAGAGGAATTAAAAGAAAAGTGTCCAGATGAAAAGGCGATGTATACCTGTCCTATTATTGAAACGTTAATGGGAGGGCCTGATAAATAAATGGGGGAAGATTTGAATGAAAAAACGCATTTCCTTCACCGCTATAATGACGGTGTTGTTAATCGGTTTAACAGCTTGTGGAGCAGAATCTGATACCGCGAATGAATCAAAGGTTCAAGACATTCAAGGAAATCCAGTCAGCCTACCTAATGAGAAACCCACACTCATTTATTTTATGGCAACCTGGTGTCCATCTTGTATATACAATGAGGAAATCTTTAAGGAAATTCATCAACTAAACCCGAACGATGTTCAATTGATCACAGTTAGTTTAGACCCTAACACAGATACAAAAGAAAGCCTTGCGAAATTTAAACAGGATTATGGCGGGGATTGGCCCCATGTTTTAAAGAATGGTAAAGAAATTGCGGATACCTATGGCGTCAAACAATTGGAAGAGATCGTACTGGTCAATTCTGAAAATGAGGTATTCTATCGTTCTGTTCGACCGTCCTTTGATGATTTAAAAGAAGCGTTGACTCAAATAGGAGTGGAATTATGAGTTTTTCGTTTCTCTTCATTCTGACCGCTGGAATGGTTGCGGCCTTTAATCCTTGTGGTATCGCCTTGCTTCCTTCTTATATCTCCTATTTAATTGGAGGCGAAACAAAGGATCATTCGTTCCGCTATGCAATTTTTAAAGGATTAGGGCTTGGTGGAGCGATGACCACGGGGTTTTTAACGATTTTTGTATTGGCTGGTTTGTTGATAGGAGGATTGGGAAGCGCACTAACAGGGATTTTTCCGATTCTTTCATTGGTTATGGGTATACTCATTGCTTTATTGGGGTTGGGCATGCTATTTGGGAAGCATTTGCCGATTAAAATAGGATCTTTTCAAGTCAAGCCAGGGAAATGGTCTATCTATTTTTACGGAATAGCCTATGCCGTGACATCACTTGGTTGTACCTTGCCAGCCTTTATGTTGGTGGTCTCTGCATCGCTGAATGACAATAGCGTAACGGCCGTGATCATCAAGTTCATCATCTACTCCCTTGGTATGGGAATTGTGGTGACAGCGATCACGATGGTCTCATTGATTTCACGACAATTGGTACAGAAGTTTCTGCACAACTATATGGGTTCTATCCAAAAAATAGCAGCTGTTGTGATTTTCCTCTCCGGTTTGTACATGGCTTATTACTGGTCTTTCGGTTCTGGTGGCATTTGGACATTTTAAAATCCAACCGATCAGGTGTAACAAAAAATAGATGAAAGATGTAAAAAAGCTAAACGAACAAATTTCAAGTTAGGCTATAGGCCATGTATGTACCTTAACCAAAGAATAAAATTTTTTTTAGAAAGAGTGAGAATGATGGATGAGAATCGCTCGAAAGGTAACCGCTGGGGTGTTTGGGCCTTTTTCGGAATATTATTGGTTCCTTTACTTTGTTGCGCAGGACCGATTCTCCTTGTTGCATTAGGGAGCACAGGTATTGGTGCCCTCTTTGCTGGTGCGACAGGAAATTGGTGGTTGACCGGCATTTTTGCAGCATTGGCCATTGTTATGATTGCTCTGATCCTCAGCAAGTTGTTGAAGAACAAATACAATTCTCCTGAAGGCAATGGAAAAACAAAAAATAAAACGGATTGCTGTACGCCTCCAGAGAGCGTGGATCGGAAACATGAGACAAGATAAATATGAGATAAATGTACAGAACTGTCTATCAAACTTTAAATAGAAAGAGGGATTCAAATGACTCAAAATTCATATAAAATACCCATTCAAGGCATGACATGCACAGGCTGTGAAGAACATGTAACCGAAGCATTGGAACAAGCCGGAGCTAAAGATGTTTCGGCCGATTTCCGACGCGGTGAGGCCATTTTTGAACTCAGCGATGATCAGATCGAAAAGGCTAAGCAAAATATTTCGGCAGCCGGCTATCAACCCGGAGAGGAAGAAAGCCAGCCCTCTGAAAACAGTGTAGATTTCAATCGGGATGGCGATTACGATCTTCTGATTATTGGTTCCGGCGGTGCGGCGTTTTCTGCAGCTATCAAGGCCAATGAAAACGGGGCGAAAGTGGCCATGGTAGAACGGGGAACCGTCGGGGGGACCTGCGTTAACATCGGTTGTGTACCGTCAAAAACCATGCTTCGTGCCGGTGAAATAAACGGTCTCGCCCAAAACAATCCGTTTACCGGACTTCAAACGAGTACCGGTGCTGCGGACCTTGCCCAATTGACCGAACAAAAAGATGGATTAGTCAGTCAAATGCGTCAAGAAAAATATATAGACTTGATCGAAGAATATGGATTTGATCTCATTCGTGGCGAGGCCTCGTTTATCGACGATAAGACGATACAAGTGAATGGACAAAACATCACGTCTAAAAGCTTTTTAATCGCAACGGGGGCTTCTCCGGCTGTTCCGGAAATCCCGGGAATGAATGAGGTTGATTATTTAACAAGTACATCCGCACTCGAATTAAAAGAGGTTCCACAACGATTGGCAGTGATCGGTTCTGGCTATATCGCAGCGGAATTAGGTCAAATGTTTCACAACCTCGGAACAGAAGTGACTCTCATGCAAAGAAGCGAGCGTCTGTTTAAAACCTACGATCCTGAAATTTCCGAAGCCATCGATGAATCCTTAACTGAGCAAGGACTTAACCTGATCACTGGGGTCACTTATCAAAAGGTTGAGCAAAACGGTAAGTCGACAAGCATTTATATTGAAGTGAACGGTCAAGAACAAGTCATCGAAGCCGATCAAGTCCTCGTGGCAACAGGAAGAAAGCCGAACACAGAGACTTTAAACCTTGAATCAGCAGGTGTGAAAACAGGGAAAAAAGGCGAAGTGCTGACCAATGAATATTTGCAAACGTCGAATAACCGAATATATGCCGCGGGCGATGTGACCCTCGGTCCGCAATTCGTTTATGTTGTAGCTTATGAAGGCGGGATTGTGGCAAATAATGCGTTGGGTCTAGCGAAACGCAAAATCGATCTTCGCTTTGTTCCCGGCGTAACCTTCACCAATCCATCGATCGCCACAGTCGGCTTGACTGAACAACAGGCAAAAGAAAAAGGTTACGATGTCAAAACATCGGTCCTTCCGTTGGACGCTGTACCGCGGGCCTTAGTCAATCACGAAACAACAGGGGTCTATAAACTTGTAGTCAACGCCCAAACCCAGAAATTGATCGGGGCGCACATTGTGAGTGAAAATGCTGGAGATGTGATTTATGCGGCAACGTTAGCGGTTCAATTTGGATTGACCATTGAAGACCTTACAGATAGCTTTGCGCCTTATTTAACGATGGCTGAAGGATTAAAGCTTGCAGCCTTGACGTTTGATAAAGACGTATCGAAATTATCTTGTTGTGCAGGCTAATGGTTCCTTTTGATTCTAATGCTATGTTGCAGGAGGCACTTAAAACAATGAAGTGGAGAAAATACAAGGAGGAATAAGCTTATGAAAAATATTTCAGAACTCTCAGCCCAACTTGATCAAACTTTTGATCAAGGGGAAGCCGTCTCTATGGAGTGGTTATTCCGTCCGTTGCTAAAAATGCTGGCGGAGGGCGATCCAGTCCCCGTTGAGGACATCGCGGCGGAGACCGGGAAGCCTGTCGAGGAAGTTAAGCAAGTCCTACAGACTCTACCTAGTGTGGAACTTGATGAGCAGGGCCGTGTCGTCGGTTATGGCCTCACACTGGTCCCTACCCCCCATCGCTTCGAGGTTGATGGGAAGCAACTATATGCATGGTGCGCCCTTGACACACTTATGTTCCCAGCACTCATCGGCCGGACGGTCCACATCGCTTCGCCTTGTCACGGCACCGGTAAGTCCATACGGTTGACGGTGGAACCGGACCGCGTTGTAAGCGTCGAGCCTTCAACAGCCGTTGTCTCGATTGTTACACCAGATGAAATGGCCTCGGTTCGGTCGGCCTTCTGTAACGACGTTCACTTTTTCAGTTCACCGAGTGCAGCCCAAGACTGGCTTAACCAACACCCTGAGTCGAGCATTTTGCCCGTTGAAGATGCCTTTGAACTGGGTCGCCATTTGGGAGCGCGTTATGAGGAGTCAGGACCTACTAATGGGTCCTGTTGTAACATTTAATCTTAGGCAATTACGCCTGCGTCAATCTTGGCCTTACGATGATGTCCTGTAACCGAAGCTCTATCTAGTGAAACCAATTTTATGGGAAACCAAATAAATAAAAAGATCAATTGCTTGTGCCTATATCGGGGAGTTAATAAAGCGAGAAAGTGGATTCTTGAATATAGGAGTAAATATGTAACGCCAAGGTCTGCCGTATTATATTGCATTGGAAAAAGAAAACCTTCTGTATAAGGAGATGTTATATGATATTTGGTAAACTGTTCGGCAGTTTGGGCGTAGAAAGCTTTTGCTCCTTGAACATCACGTTTGCCGGTTACAATGTCATTTAACAAGTTTAAAGATAAAAAATTCATCGCTTCCTCATGACACTTTGCTGATGCCTCACCTGTAGTTCGATCTAAGTAGACACTTCCATCAAAAGCGGCAATCGCATCATATAAGTGTACGGGCACTTTATAATCGATGGTCTGCTTAAGGAAATCAAGGTGAGGGGTAGGGAAGTTATGAGGGACTGGATCCTTATATACTATCGTGCGTTTCCATGGCCCGCTATTGTACCAAATTAATCGACTCATTGTTGCTTCCTGGGGATATCCATACTTACTAATTATGGTTTTTGCCCCTTCCAACGGTGGTCCCTGCCAATAGGACAAAATGTGATTTAAATGACTATCCATTGCCATACCTCCTAAACATTTGCCTAAAAGCATTGTATGCCCAATAAATGAATTTTAGGTAAATGTATATTTAATGATCGGCAGATTGCAGTAAATAACGAATGCCTGCAATGCAATTAACATGGGATTTAACACTGGACAGTAATTTTTTTGCTGGGATTTTGCTATCAGATAGCTTTTCTTAGTGATGATAGGATATGTTGACCAAATTGGCCGTGAGATTGGAGGGGTGGTTTTTATGGTTAGTTGTTGTTCAATCGATCCATACACTGAATTCGAAGTCATTATTATTGGTGCCGGGGTGCCGGAGGTTTCTCTTGCCTTTCATTTGACTTCATACGGCATAAGGACGGCACTTGCGGATGAACAGAACGTGGATAACAGATTAAAGGACTTTTTAAGAATTGATTGAGCGCGATTCGGGTATGCCGTGGACGTTACAGGCAATAAAAGAAGATATGCACCTCATCCTTTTTGACGGTACCATTACCCTTGAAGGTGAACATGCTGTCCGTATTGATGAACACAAAATTCGGGGGGATCGTATGGTCGTACCATTTGATACGTTTAAACAAATAGGAAAACCTAGAAACCAAAACGACATCCATTTTAAAAACGATGCATTATGATAAAAAAATGATTAATCGTATTAATAGAATACAAGGGCAACTCAATGGCGTTATTAAAATGATGGAAGAAGAAAAAGATTGTAAAGATGTCATTACTCAAATCAGTGCATCAAAAAGTTCAATCCAACGTTTGATGGGAATTATCATTAGTGAAAATTTAATAGAATGTGTAAAAGCAGCAGAGGATAATGGTGAAAATTCAGAAGAATTGATTAATGAAGCCGTTAACTTATTGGTAAAAAGTAAATAATGGATATTTCAACTGTTATTATGATGTTACTTATTGGAGTGTTCGGAGGCTTTATTTCAGGTCTAGTAGGTATCGGTGGTGCTATCATTATTTATCCAGCTATTTTATTATTACCGCCACTATTTGGTGTTCCTGCATACAGTGCATACATCGCTTCAGGACTTACTTCCAGTCAAGTCTTTTTCAGTACTTTAAGTGGGTCATTAAAAGCGCGAAAAAAACCAGAATTCTCCCCGCCATTAGTTATTTATATGAGTGGAGGTATGATTACAGGGAGCATGTTAGGCGCATTCCTAGCAAATTTATTTAATGCTGAATTTGTAAATACAATATATATTATCATTGCTTTAATCGCATTAATTTTAATGTTTATTAACGTAAAACCGAATTTAAATCAGTCTTCCTTTAACAAACCATTATTAGTTATGGTTGGTCTTTTCGTTGGTATCATTTCGGGTATAGTTGGAGCAGGCGGCGCTTTTATTATTATTCCTATATTGCTAGTTTTATTCAAATTACCAATGAATATGGTAGTTGCTAATAGTATAGTAATTGCTTTTATATCTTCAATTGGCGCCTTTATTATTAAACTCATACAAGGTTACATTCCTTTAGAAGACGCGTTATTTTTAGTAATAGGAAGTATTATCTTCACTCCTTTAGGTTTCAGATTAAGTAAAAAAGTACCTAGTTTTGTACAAAAGTGGATCATCAGTATTTTAATTATTATTGCAATTATTCAAATTGCTTTATAAATAAGAAAGAGAAGTACAACTAATTTTTGTACTTCTCTTTCTTATTTATAAAGTTAAAACATTCTCATATAGCAATGGCAAGTTGCTATAAATTCAACAGCTATATACGTATGATTAGGGTGTACCCAAAAATAACATGTTATGAACTAATATTTCTTAGTATATTGGCTCCTCTTTTCTATCAATTAACTGGATATACTAAAATATCTTTATCTAATAAACGAGAAAAGACTAGCGTTAAAATATCAAATTTCCTGATTGGTTGAACTTAATATTATTAAGGGAGGCAGTATCATCGTTAAATAGATGAATTGGAACAATCATATGTTTTTGCTATAATTATTAAATACAGAAGTTTCATCTCCTTCTTATAGAATTAACTCCTTACAACTTTAAGGTTAAATTAGTAATAGCTCTTAATAAGCTCAATAAGACTTATTAAGAGCTTTTGTTGTTTATTTAAAAAGTATTACTTTCTCCCATAAAGTAACTGATTTAATTTTTATATATGATATTATATAAATAAATGCTCTCCATTAGAATATGGAGAGCATTTCATTACTTATAGGGAATAATTAAAATTTGATTTTTTTATAAATAAAACAATATTAGCAATTAGCATGAAATAAAAGTAATTACATATATGCAGTTACCCACTGTGAAGGGCCAACTTCATTATATAATTTTTGAGCAGCCGCATCTTGGACATGTTCAGGTGCTGAAGCTGGTGAAACACCTACATATTCTGCTGGGGCTACTGAATCCCAAGTTGTTTGTAAGAATTGATATTTACCTGCTGCTCCTGAAGAAGGGTTGATGGCTGTGATATCGCCACCTGATTCGCGTTGAGCAATTAGTTTCAAGTGATCGTTTACTTATACTGATGAACCACTTGAAGCTTCATTTGAGTTTTGTGATGATTGTGTTGAAATATTTGTAGTTGCTTGTTGTTGGGGCTGTTGAGTTTCTTTAGTTTGTGGTGCTTGTTGTTGTACTGGTTGTTCACTTTTTGAAACTTCTTGTTGTCCATCATTGTTTATTTCAGCAGTTGTATTATTGTAACCATTATAGCTCCAACTAAAATTTACACCATCTGATTCAAAATGATATGAAACTCCATTTTGAATGAAATCATAATTATATGACCCTTTTTGTATTGGAGATTCATTTAATTGCTCTGGGTTATTTTGAACTAAATTTACTAATTTAGCTTGGTCTACATTTTGTTCAGATGCATCAGCTGAATTATCTGCTGCAAATCCTGTTATACCTAAACTTACTGCTAATGTTGAAGTAAGAATTGTTTTTTTCATTATTTAATTCCTCCTAAAGGTTAACTTTTTAATTTATTAATTTCACCACAATAACGTATCCCACTCTAACATTTTTTAAACTATTTTAGGTTACAATGAAGTTAAAAAGTATTATCATTTTTTTACATTTAAAGAAGATGTATGAGCTATTTGCCCCGAATATTTAGATTACATAAATATAAACCATTTTCCCCAAAATATCCTTGTAGATATAATTACTAAAAAATATTAATTTAGGAAACAATAATGAGATTTCAATTTAGAAAAAAATGTATTTATACTTCAGTTAGTTCATTATCACTTTTGCGTTCCTATTCAATATATTGTTACAATAAATCTAAAGAATATTATATGCATATATACACCAATCCACTCACTATTTGCGATAGTGAGTGGATTTTTTAATGTGGCTTAAAGTCGCCTTCTATTTATTGCGTTTATTACTAAGTAACTAAAACAATATAACCAATAATATTCTAATCTTCATAAGACACCTAGGATTTCATCTTAATTTAATTTATAATAATTTGTATATTCTACAAGGGAATTCATTACTTTTTGTATTGTAATACTTAAAATGGGAGGTTTTTATTTTGGAAAATAAACAAAATAATGCTAATGGGAAGAAACTGTCTTCTGTTTTTACCTATAGTATTATTATTACCGCAATAGTTGTATTATTGGGTGCAATCTTTCCAAATCAGTTTAATGAAATAGGGACAAATATTACTGGTTGGATTACTGAATACTTTGGTTGGTATTATATGGTTATTGTTGCGTTAATGATATTCTTCTGTGTCTTCTTGATCTTTAGTCCAATCGGAAAATTAAAATTGGGTAAACCAGAAGATAAACCCGAATTTAATACAATTTCATGGTTTGCGATGTTATTTAGTGCTGGTATGGGAATTGGTTTAGTGTTCTGGGGAGCAGCTGAACCAATCAGCCACTTTGTATCTCCACCATCTGGTGATCCTCAATCAGCAACTGCCTATAAAGAAGCTTTAAGAGGGGCATTTATGCAATGGGGTTTCCATGCATGGGCAGTATATGGTGTTGTAGCGTTAGCGTTAGCTTACTTCCAATTTAGAAAAAATGAACCTGCATTAATTTCAAAAACTTTACGTCCAATTTTCGGAAATAAAGTAGACGGTCCGCTTGGTACTGTTATTGACGTAGTATCTGTTTTTGCCACAATTGGTGGTGTTGCGGTATCACTAGGTTTAGGCGCTATGCAAATCGCAGGTGGTCTAAACTACCTATTTGATATTCCGAATAATATTGTGACACAAGGTATTATTATTGTGATTGTTACAATCTTATTCTTAGCGAGTGCTTGGTCAGGTTTAAGCCGTGGTATCCAATATTTAAGTAACGCTAATATTGGTTTAGCTGGCATAATCTTATTGTTTATTTTTATTGTAGGACCAACTGTTCTTATTTTAAATATGCTAACAAGTTCAACAGGTGAGTATTTAAATACGTTATTATTTAACATGTTTGATACGGCACCATTAGATCCACAGAAAAATGAATGGATGAAATCGTGGACGTTCTTCCAATTAGCTTGGTGGATTAGTTGGAGTCCGTTTGTGGGTATATTCATTGCACGTGTATCTAAAGGACGCTCAATTAGAGAGTTCGTATCTGGAGTTATGTTAGCACCGGTACTTGTAAGTCTAGTTTGGTTTGCAGCATTCGGTGTTCTAGGTATCGAAACTGCGAAAGATAATCCAAAAATATTTGATATGCCTCCAGAAACTGCATTATTTGGTGTGTTTAATGAAGTACCGTTAGGCTTTGTGCTGTCCATTGTGACATTGCTATTAATAGCAACATTCTTTATTACGT
>NZ_KV826600.1:0-170107 GCF_001835975.1 Staphylococcus sp. HMSC034G07 | reverse complement strand
GAATGCAAACAACATTTGGTTCATTAAACCCATCAGCTATGATTAAAGTGGTTTGGGGTATTGCGCAAGCATTGATTGCATTTATCTTATTATTCTCAGGTGGAGATAATGGATTAAATGCTCTACAAAATATGGCAATCATGACCGCCTTACCATTCTCTATCATCATTCTTTGTATGATGGTCAGCTTCTATAAAGATGCGAATAAAGAACGTAAATTCTTAGGTTTAACACTATCACCAAACAAACATAGATTAGAAGAATATACGAAAATTGCAGAAAATAGAAGCGGCAATAAATCAGAGTAATTATTAAATATAAGAAATAACTGGGACATAAATTTCAATTTCAAAATAGAGGACTAATTCGTTTTTCAAACGAATTAGTCCTTTTTGTATGAAAAATGTTTTGATTTTGTTCGTGCATGCTTGCCTTGGGATATGACTCGAGCCTGTAATCTCTCGCTCATATTATTTTCCAGGATTTCATTAAAATGCAAAATTGCGACTCAGCAAAACAATCGTTCAAAATGAGTAACTAATTGTATAACAACAAAACAAACGTCAACATCTATTCATATAATAGGTGTTGACGTTTAGGCTTAATACAAAAATATTAAATACTCATCTTTACAGCTATTTTAAAACGTAGAACTTTTTTATTTTATCTTTGTGATGTGAATCGAACAGTATAAAAAGATTTTAGCATGCTGTCATTTTTACAAAAATTGATGAATCTATCAAAATTGATTGAGCGTCATAATGTTTTCTTTCCTGTACTACATCCACGTTTAGAGCCACAAGAATTACATTTACCTGCTTTGGCTTTCTTGAAAAAGTTGAATAATGTAAAAACAACATAACTAATAATAGCTAGAAAGATAATTACATTGATAATAATCGTCATTAAATCACATCCTTAATAAAATAATAATCCAATTTGATAAAAGACAAATGAAAGTAAATATGCAGTGATTAATGGATATGCTACAGCCAATATAGTCCATTTAAGAGAATATGTTTCTTTACGAATGGTCGCAACCGTAGATAAACAAGGAATATATAGCAAGATGAAAATCATAAACGAATATGCTGATAATGGTGTGAAATGACTTTGTATAATATTTACAAGACCAGCTTCGTCTGATGCATAGATAATTGCCATCGAGCTAACGATAACTTCTTTTGCTAAGAATCCAGGTATTAACGTAGCACCCGCCTGCCATGAACCAAAACCTAATGGCGCAACTAATACAGCAAAGAAACTTCCAATTGAATGTAAAAAGCTATCATTAACATCGACATTGAAACCACCGGGACCGGTATAATTCAATAGCCAAATAATTACTGAACCAGCAAAGATAAATGTTCCTGCTTTTTTAACAAAACCTTTAGCTTTTTCCCATGTACTTCTCCACAGTGTTTTGACTGAAGGTAATCGGTAAGTAGGTAATTCGACAATAAATACAGAATCATCATTTTTTAATACTGTTTTCGTTAGTAATACACTTGTTAATAAAGCGACGACGATACCAAGTACGTATAAACTTAAGACGATGAGCGCCTGATGAGATTCAAAAAACACACCTACAAACAGTGCGTAAACGGGTAATCTCGCTGAACAAGACATAAATGGTGCAATCAAAATCGTTGTAAGTCTTTCTTTTTCACTTTCAATGCTACGCGCCGCCATAATACTTGGCACGTTACAACCAAATCCAATAATCATTGGTATAAAAGATTTACCACTAAGACCAAAGTATTCCATAATACGATCCATTAATATTGCAATACGAGACATATAACCAGAGTCTTCTAACAGAGAAATGAAGAAGAAAAGCACCAGTATTTGTGGCACAAATACAAGTACTGCACCCACGCCAGCAATAATTCCGTCATTGATCAAATCTTGTAAAAATGGAACGAGGCCTAACTTATCCATCAGGTTGGATACTGTATCTGTAAAGGTACCGCCTAAAAATTCATCTAATGCATCGGATATAGGTGTTCCAATCCAAGTGAATGTGACGTGGAAAATAAGCCACATAATGATTAAAAAGATTGGGATACCTAAATATTTATTTGTTAAAATACGATCTATACGATGAGTGAAATATTGTCGTTCTTCATCAGGATATTCAACTGTATCTTTTAAAATATTGTCTATATATGTATTGCGTGTTGCTTGTATTTCATCTCGTATAGAATTATCTAATTCTTCTGATAAATTTTGACGCAATAATGTTATTTCTTTCAAAACAGCGTCATCTAAAAAGTCATGAATTTTTGGATTTTCTAATAAAAATTGTATTGAGATAAAACGTGCCAATTGTTTATCAATAGAGGTGCTAGATGTTAAATGTGATTCAATTTGTGATATTGTAGCTTCAATGTGCTTACCATAATTTAATTTTAACGGTCTATTTTTGGATAAGCCATTGTCTTTCAAAGAATCTAATAATTGATGTGTGCCTTTTCCATTTCTTGCTATTATAGGTAGTAATGGCAATTTTAATTTTTTCATAAGTGCTTGCTGGTTGATACGAATACCACGTTTTGTAGCAACATCAACCATATTTAATCCAATAATTAAAGGTGCACCTAATTCCATTAGTTGAACTGTAAGCTGCAAATTACGTTTGAGTTGGCTGGCATCTATAATATTAATCATGCCAGAAAATTGACTATTCAATAAATAATCAGTAACAACCATTTCGTCTTTTGATATAGGTGATAATTCATAAATACCTGGTAAATCAACGAGGTCTCCAATATGTTGTTTGAGACGACCTACTTTTTTCTCTACAGTTACACCACTCCAGTTTCCTACATATTCGTATGTGCCAGTCAATGCGTTAAATAATGATGTTTTTCCAACGTTAGGGTTCCCTAAAATACAATAACTGTTAGTCATTGGCTTCCTCTAATTCGATCTGACATGCATCACAGCCACGAATACTTAAGCATTGACCATTCACTTCTAATATACAAGGACCCTTGAACAAGCACTTTTGTTTAATTTTTAACTTCGTACCATTCACTAAACCAAGTGCATTTAACCGATGACGCATGTGTTGATTTTTAATGTTCATTTCTTTGATTTTGTAACTCTTTTTTAAGTCTCCACTTTTTATGCTTAACATAAAACTCACTCTTTCTTATAATGAGATAATAATAATCATTATCAATTATACTATTATGTCAAATATAATAGAAGTAAATTTTAATATAATTCTGTGAATGTTTTGTTAAGCATTATTGCCTGTAACATATATTACTTTGTTTTTTTGATTTTAAAAAATAAAAAGACAAATCATTGAGCAAAGAAATTGCTATCACTACGATGTAATATTACACTTAAATTAAACAATAACTATACTAAGTATGAGATGAAATAACTCAGTCAAAAGACGTTTGGAAGATTAACTGGTGTTCAATGCTTTTGAGTTTCAGATATGAATCATAAATCGTTATATGAAAATATATGTGTGTTTAAAAATTGAATTACATATTGAGATAGGAGGGATTCAAATGGTTATCCGTGATAATAAACGCATAAAAGTAAAACGTTTAAATGAAACGCGCTCAAGTGGGATTTCTGTCATGATTGAAGAAGGTGGTTTGGGAGCTGACCAATATTATCAAATTGAAAAGCAAAATGCGAAAACATCTGAAGAACACTTACATCAATTTGAACATGAAGTAAGTGAAAAAAATAATGCTGAACTGATTGATTTATTAATTATAAATGCGCAAGAAAGTACGAATAAAGCGTATAGTGAGGCGTTAAAGACAATTCAGCAAGAAGTGTTAAACCGAATGAAATCATAAATATTGTATTTAAAACAAGATTTAATAAATAAGAAGATAACCAAGACTATTGATATAACTATTTACAGTTGTATCAATAGTCTTTTTAATATTTAAACATAGGTAAGACTTAGGGTACGCTAAATTAAGTGCTGCAGAAGTGAAATAATATTCAAATTAAAGTAGACCAACCACGATAATATAATCAACCATAAGGTATACAGCTATAAAAAGCCATGTAACACAGATATATTACTCGTATTTGTCGATGATATTGTTCAATTTATTTAAATAAGCTTCTTTTAGTTGCTTAGGATATATGATATGGACATTTTCACCTAAAGCAATTAAATAATTCACCATATAATCCAGTTCTTCAATATTATAACCACCAGTAATATAAGGTGTACCTTTTATATATTCTAAGTTCATATTGGGATAGTTGTTTTTGGAATATTGCTCTACTCCAAATGGTGTGAGCTGACATTTAAATGTAACATTATGATACGTGCTTTCATATTGTTCTTGAAATTCAGCAAGTTGTTCTTTTGTATAGTTATTTTTTCGCGAAAGATTGATTGTTAATTGTTCGATATAATCACATCGAAATGTACCCCATTTGTCATTTTTTATATCATATGCGCTACAGAACCATATGCCATTTCTATAGAACAACTCATAAATCTGTAATTCTGTATCAACTTTTTTGTATTGTGTATAACGGATGTGAACGGTTTGTTCATAGATGATAGATTTTAAAATACTAGATAAATATTTTACATGACTGACAGGTGGTACATTATGATAAGTAACAAAATCTAATGTTTTTAAGATCTTATGTTGCTGTTCCGTTGGTATTGTAGCTAATAATTTTTCACTGATTTGTGTATAAGATTTTTGAAAGGGTGTTGTAGATAATAAATCTAAAGCTTTAAGTGCAAAAAAGATTGCTAATACTTCATCATTATTAAAATATATGGGTGTTAACAAATTCTGTGAAATGATTTTATATCCGCCATAGCGCCCGTTTTCTACATATATACTAAGTCCCATGTTTTCTAATTCTTGTACATCTCTTAACGCTGTTCTTTTTGAAATATTAAATTCTCTCATTAAATCAATTAAATGAAAAGCATGTTTGTTACTTAAAAAGATAAGCTCTTGATTTAATCGTTCAGATTTTTTCATATTTTCTCCTTTAAAGGTGACTTATTTAGACACCATTGAAATATATACTTAGGTTAACAAATTTTTAAGGAGAATGTATATGAAAACTTTAATGATTAATGCACATCCTGATTTTAAAAAAGAAGATAGCTTTTCTTTTAAATTAAAAGAAATGTTTCTTGAAGCATATGGACAATTGTATCCAAATGAACAACCAGAAGTTTTGAATTTATATGACATTCAGTTGCCTCGTATTGAAAAAAATCAATTACTGAATGTATGGCACAAGCAACGTGAAGGAGAAAAATTATCCGAAGTAGAAGAACTGATTTCAACCAAAACATCAGAGTTACTACAACAATTTAAAGCGTATAAAAGAATTGTCATTATTTCACCATTACACAATTTTAATATTACGTCACGACTTAAAGATTATATAGATAATATTATGATTGCACGTGAAACGTTCAAATATACTGAAAATGGATCTGTAGGTTTAATGACAGATAATTATAAAGCGTTATACTTACAAGCAAGTGGTTCAATTTATACAAATGATGATCGTTATAAATTATTAGATTTTTCTTATCATTATTTGAAAGCGATGTTTGAAGATATTATGGGGTTTGAAGAATTTTATGTAGTTAGAGCTCAAGGAACTGCGATATTACCTGAAAATGACATTTTAAATGATGCAAAATTAGATTTAAAGCAAGTATTGCCATCATTTTATGCAAAATAAATTGATTGTAATAAGGAGATTAAGACAAAAATAAGATCATATCTTTCATATTATATACGTACCATATAAGAGATAGTTGTATGATAAATATATGAAAAAAGTATGTTTATATAGGTTTTGAAATTACTAAAATGTGTTTATTCAGCTAAGAAATATTTAAAATAATCATGCATTTGTAAAAGATTCTTTTTTAAAAGGATATGTACATTACAATTAAAAATCACTATACTGTAATACGTGTTTGTACATTATTAACAAGGAGAAAATTAATGAATCTTTTAAAACAAATTTTCAAAAAGGAAGATATTGCTAAATTTCAAAATAAAGATGCTCATTTAGAGCGTACATTAAGAATAAGAGACTTTTTAGCTTTAGGTGTCGGTACAATTGTTTCTACTGCTATTTTTACGTTGCCTGGTGTTGTAGCTGCAGATCACACGGGTCCTTCAGTCAGTTTATCCTTTCTAGTAGCAGCTATTGTGGCAGCATTGGTAGCATTTGTTTACGCAGAAATGGCATCTGTCATGCCTTTTGCTGGATCAGCATATACTTGGATTAGCATATTATTTGGAGAATTTTTTGGATGGATTGTAGGTTGGGCATTAATTGCTGAATATTTAATTGCGGTTGCATTTGTGGCATCAGGATTTTCAGCTAATTTGAGAGGTTTATTAGAGCCTTTTCATATATCACTACCTCAGTCATTATCTAACTCTCTCGGTACAGACGGAGGTATCGTTGATTTATTAGCAGCTATTGTAGTCATTATTACTGCGGTATTACTATACAGAGGAACGTCAGAAGCGGCCCGTGTTCAAAATGCACTCGTGATTCTCAAAGTATTGGCTATTTTCTTATTTATTATCGTAGGTTTATCAGTGATTGATATTGGTCATTACATACCTTTTATTCCAGAGTACCGTGAAACTGCAGCAGGTGCATTTGGTGGCTGGCAGGGAATATATGCAGGTAGCTCTGTCATTTTTGTTGCTTATATCGGTTTTGATTCTATCGCTTCAAACTCTGGTGAAGCGATTAATCCACAAAAAACAATGCCACGAGGGATTTTGGGCTCTTTACTGATTGCGGTTACTTTGTTTATAATCGTTTCACTTGTATTAGTGGGAATGTTTGACTATGCGCAATATAAAAATAATGCTGAACCAGTAGGTTGGGCATTGCGTATGAGTGGTCATAGTACCGTTGCGGTTATAGTGCAGGCAGTCTCAGTGATTGGTATGTTTACTGCTTTAATTGGTATGATGATGGCGGGTTCTCGCTTACTTTATTCATTTGGTAGGGATGGCATCTTACCGTCTTGGTTAGGAAAATTAGATAATAAGAATTTGCCAAACCGTGCGTTAATCGTACTATCGATTGTTGCAATTATTATTGGTTCTGTATTTCCGTTTGGTTTTTTAGCACAATTAATTTCAGCGGGTGCGCTTGTAGCTTTTATGTTTGTTACAGTAGGTATTTTCTCATTGCGTAAAAGAGAAGGTCATGATCTACCACAACCGGCATTTAAATTGCCTTTTTATCCATTGATGCCAGTGATTATTTTTATTTGTGTATTTATTGTGTTCTGGGGATTAAGTGGTCAGGCTAAAATTTATACATTAATTTGGTTCTGTGTCGGCATCATTTATTATGTATTGTATATTTTAAAGAATCTTAAAAACATCAAAAATTAAACATATTACGGTTTAAACATTAATAAAAAGTTTAATGGTTTAGACAAAATCTATGCATTGATTATTATAGTATGTGTTATTTCTTAGTTGAGTAGAAATTTGGAATTAATCGACATTGTTAATTCCGTTTCTACTCTTTTTTATAGCTTGTCTTAAAGTGAAAAGTAGGAAACATGTTAAAATCTCAGACTAAAATGTAATATAATATGGGTTTAATTGGTAGGAATTGATATGAAAATGCGTTTTAATTAAGTTTTAAAATATAAAATATCACTACTCAATAGAATTGAGTAGTGATATGTATATCATTATTTAGATTTATTAACAAAACGATTTTTAAACATTAGTAGACTAAGTCCAGCAGTTAATGCTAATAAACCAGCACTAATACTTAAAATTTCAGCATTATTCTGTTGTCCAGTATCTGGTAAATTTTGTTGTTCCATTTGGTTATCTTGAGCGTTTGGTGTAACGACTCCTTGTGGTGTATTAATTGATTGATTATTTTTATTGGCAATTTTTTGTGTTTCATTTTCTATAGCTTGTTCGTATGCTTCTGGTGAAACTTCTGTTCGTTTTGGTACGTTATTTTCTAATTGTTGATAGTCTTCGTGAGACATACCATCAGGTTTTACACCACCATATGGTCTATTACCTTGCGTAGTTTGATGTGCTTGTTGTTCTTCTTTTGCTTGTTCAAAGATACTTGCAACTTTTTCATTATAATTGACTTGAGATAACTCGCCAGAATCTTTTTGCTGAGTAAGTTGTGTTATTTCATCTTGATATCTTTGTGGTAGAGCAGAGATATCAAAGTCCATGTTTGCCCATCCATCACCGTCTGGGTCAGTACTATTTGGCAGCGTTTCCCCTGTAACAGTTTTAGCACCATTTTCCTCAGCATTAGCTGTGCCGTGGATTCCCGTCACTGCTATTGAACTTGCTAATAATGACGTAAGTAAAATGTTTGATTTTTTCATTAATTATCCCCCTTTACTATTATATTAATATCATAAATATAACCCCCTCATCATTATTGTTCAAAACATTTTAAAAGTAAATTAATAATGTTTGCTATAGAATTTTTTATCTTTGCTAGCAGTAACCTTTTTATTACTAAGATCAATAGTGTTACAAGTACATATTAAATTTTTGCTTTATAGAAATTATTCTATGTTATGTTGTTTTTTTAATGATAAAGCCAAAATGAGTACGATAATCAGTAGAATGCCAATTAATTGAAAACTACGAAACGTAACATTAAGCCAAAAGGCACTTGCTAATATGGCCATAACAGGTTCAATTGTGCCGAAAAGCGTTGTTTCTTTTGCCGATAAGTAATTTAAACTTTCAATAAAGAAAAAGAATGCTATAGCGGTTCCAGCAATAATACCAAAAGTTAAATAAAGTGCAGTCGATCCTGTTAAATGAGACCAGTCAAACTGCCATATAGGTGCTTTGAAATTCATGACAATGCCTGAAATTAACATGGCCCAGCCGACAACTAAAATAGATGGAAACCGAGTTAATAATTGTGTTGCGTAAAGTGTATAGAAAGCAAGTGCTAAGCCTGATATAATCCCCCAAATTACGCTTGGTGTAGATACCACAAGCTTACTAAAAGATCCGTTGGTTAGTAGTAAAAATGTACCTGATAATGTGAGGATAATTGCAACCAAATCAAAAGGTTTAAAGCGTTCTTTACGTCTAATCACATACCAAATAATGATATATACTGGGGCTATGTATTGCAGTAAAGTAGCGACTGCGGCATTACCAAAATTGATAGACGCCATGTAAGCATATTGAACGAGTAACATACCAAGAATTGAGAAAATGATAAGTTGAAATAAGCTATGCTTATTTTTAAATATATCGAATAATGAAGATTTTCTATTTATTATTTTGTAAATCATTAATAAGACGAAGCCACTGATTAATAACCTCGCAGTTACATACCAATTGACATCAATGTCCCTTTGTTGAAAAAGAAAATCTGATACCGTACCACCGAGCCCCCAAAATGAAGCCCCTACAATAGCTAATAAAATACCTATGATTCTAAATTTTGTTTTATTTACCATATCATCACCTGTGAAATATTAATATATTTATACTATAGCGATAAAATAAGCGATATAATATATAAAAATAAGCTTAAAATAGCAAAATATTGAGGTGTCTCATTTATGTATCAAGAAATTATCGTAGAAAATACAAGAGAAGAATTAATACAATTTCCTGATAAACAATGGAAACATATTATTTTACATACACATTTAAATCGCACGATTTTTGGCTATATTCCTATACATTGGCACCACGCATTACAATTCATGTATGTGGTTAATGGAACACTCGATGTTTCAATTGGTGACGACACATTTAATATTAAAAAAGGAGACGGGCTTTTTATCAATTCAAATGTTGTGCATGAGTTAACAAGTGAATTTTCACAAACAGAGTATTATTGTTGGAATATTGAGATACCAGAAACGATCAATTATTTAGAATTTAATTATGTATCAGAAATTATAAATAAAGCACATTATGTCCCCTATATATACTTATCCCAAGATGACAAACAACAAAGAGAACTCTTAGAGATTATTAACTCAGCTGGTCAAATTTATGAAAAACAAAACTCATACTTTGAACTAGATATTACTGCCAAATATTATAAAGCAATAAAATGGTTATTACTGCATTTTGCAGTAGTAAATGAACAAAAGCGTTACTACTTTGATTATCGTATTAAAAGACTGATAACGTATTTGCAAAATCATTTTCACAAGAAAATTTCATTACAAATGTTAAGTGATGAGATTCATATGAGTAAATCTGAAACGGTTAGATGTTTCAAATTTTATGTAAATCAGACCCCTATGCAATACTTGGTGAATTTACGATTAGAACACAGCGTAAGAATGTTGCGTAGTAAACAATCATATACGATTACTGATATTGCAATGGCATGTGGTTTTTCAACAACGAGTTATTTTATTAAAGTTTTTAAAGAAAAATACAAGCTCACCCCAAAACAATTTCAGAAAAAGCAAATAACTGCGACGTCATGACTCAATACGGATTAGAAAAATTGCTAATTATAATGATAAGTAGATACAATAAGTTAAATGCCAAATAAAGGGGTCGTTTTTATGAATATTAAACTGATTGTCGTGGACATGGATGGCACATTTTTAACTGATGATAGCCAATTTAATTACGGGACTTTTCAATTGTTAAAAGAAAATTGTGCAAATCAAGATATTCGCTTTGTCTTTTGTACTGGTAAGCAATGTGAGCGTGTAGAAACGATTGTAGGTGATCTCGCAACGAATACATTTATTGTAGGCGACAGTGCAACACGAATTAAATACAATGGGGATTTTATTTACAATGCAGTGATAGAAAATAAAAAAGCAAAAGAAATTATTGATACGATAAGAGCAATTGATGATACACAAACCATTTTGGCTTGTTCGAAAAACGGTGCATACGTGTTAGACAATATTTCTGAATCAGAGAAAAGGCACGTGCATGGTTCTTATCAACATGTGCACTATATTAAAGATTATAACGATATTGAAGATGATTTATTGAAAATTACTGTTCATGACGCAAGTGCTCACTGTAAAGAGACTGCCGACCGTCTAAAACATTTTGAAAAAGATGTTTATATCGTAGCTTCAGATGAATCATGGATTGACATTGCAGACTTGGGCGTGAATAAAGGAACTACAATTAATCGAATTCAGAATTTACTTCAAATTACACCTTCAGAAACTATTGCATTTGGTGATGGGTATAATGATTTAGATTTATTTAAAGCGGCGAAATATAAAGTCGCTATGGATAATGCTTATCCTGAATTAAAAAAAGAGGCAAATTTAATTGCAATTAATAATAATGAAGATGGCGTTGTACAAACTTTAAACTTACTTTTAGGATTTAAATAAAAGTAGATTTTTATATGAATTGGAAAAATAGTAAGAATTCATAAAATAAATTGTACTTTGTATGATAATATCTATCTAGTGCGTATTTTTATATGCAATATTTAGATGAGGAGGTTCATGCATCGTGAGTACAAAGCAACAATCAAACAACAAATTGATTTTAGCTATTGTGTTAAGTGTGTTAACGTATTGGCTTTTTGCTCAATCGTTTATTAATATATCTACACAGGTTCAACATACCTATCAAACAACACCAGGTGTTGTTAACTTATCTGTCAGTTTAGCATCATTTGCTACTGGTATTTTTATGGTCGGTGCAGGTGACGTTTCTGATAAAATTGGAAAACTAAAAATGACTTATATTGGTATCATTTTTAGTATTTTAGGCTCATTACTTATTATTGTGTCTAGTGTGACAGCGTTCTTATTGGTAGGACGTATGTTGCAAGGACTTTCGGCGGCTATTTTACTTCCTTCTACCGTAGGCGTGATTAATGAGCAATTTAAAGGTAAAGAAATGCGTAGAGCATTTAGCTACTTGATGATCGGTAGCGTTGGTGGTATCGGTTTAGCATCGATGGTTGGGGGATTGATAGCGACATATGTCAATTGGCAATCTAACTTTATCATCTCTATCATTATTTCAATTATTGCATTTTGGTTATTGTGGGGAACAGAAGAAGTAGAAAAAGAAAAAATTGACACAAGACCATTTGACTATATTGGGATGTTTTTATTTGCAGTTTTAATAGGAAGTATTACATTGTTTGCCACACAAGGGTTTGAACAAGGTTGGTTCAGTACCTTTTCAATTACATGTTTTGTGATTTTTATAATTTCTACAGTTATTTTTATATTCTTTGAAAGGCAAAAACATGCACCGTTCATTGATTTTTCATTATTCCGAAATCGTGGTTTTGTTGGTTCTTCAATGATCAATGTTGTACTCAATTCTGGCATAGGTACGACGACAGTATTTAATATGTATGCGCAGACAGAATTAGGATTAAATGCCTTTCAAGCAGGACTTGTGACTGTTCCTTATGTCATTATGGCAGTTGTGATGATCCGTTTAGGAGAAAAATTATCCTTACGCTTTGGAGGCAAGCCACTGTTATTGGTAGGACCACTATTTCCAGCAATAGGAATTATGTTTATCAGTTTAACTGTATTACCAACAGATTGGTATGTAGGCATTGTCGTGTTTGGATTTGTCATTTGTGCTATAGGAAATGGCTTATGTGCTACACCAGGAATTACAGTTGCAATTTTAACAATTCCTGATGAAAAAGTTGGTTTAGCTTCAGGTATCTACAAAATGTGTGCGACACTAGGTGGTGCACTAGGCATTGCGCTTAACACAACTATTTTTGCAGCAGTGCAAGTCAACCATAGTGCTAGTGTAGCTGCGACGACTTCATTTTTAACAGGTTTATTGATTATGATTATAGGTGTGATTTTGACTCAAATCATCATTCCTAAAAATATAAAAGCTTAAGCATATATTGAAATTCATTAATAAATGATACCGCGCTATAAATCTCTTATTTAAAATAAGGACTAATCCGTAAGATAATCATGGATTGGTCCTTTTATATTGCCGTTATTATGAATTTGATATACATGTTTAATAAGCGAACGGTTTAAACTTATTAACTACTTAAACGATTAGTTACAGTTGTTGATGCTTATTTTACATTATTTATAATGCGAACTTTATAGCTATCACTAAGTCAATTACATATATTTATTAAGTTGATTTCAATTAAGAATCAGTTAAATGAACAATAAATGTTTTAACGCTAACGGCTGTTCCAGTTATTTTTATTTCCCATTCATTGTTTTTAAAAGTAACGCTAACCTTCACCTTACCATTTTTACCAATTTCTTGGCCTTGTTCAACGATAAGATTGAGTGGATGGTCTGAATTGTTATGTATGTATTTAACAAAGTAAGCTCCCATAATTCCAGAAGCGGTTCCAGTAACTGGATCCTCTGTTGTTCCAGAGAAAGGTGAAGAAAAATGACGTGCATGCATATTAGCATCTGGATAATATGTTTCAAAACAAAATGGATGAATAGACACGTTAGGCTTTTCGCTTAATATAGAAGGGAATTGGTCATTGTTGGGTTTCATTTTCTTACAAACAGCTAGACTTGTCACTGGAACCAGAAGTGTCCAAACGCCTGTACTTCCATATAAAACTGGTAAATTATCGACGATATCTTCTTCTTCGATACTTAGTGCATGAGCTAAATCTTTATTAGAGCCATTGAATGTCTCAAATTGTGGTGTGGCATGTTGCATAGTGATATATATTTGGTCATTATGAGATACATTCATTCCGATAGCTAAAATGCCTGCTTTAGTTTCAATTGTAATTTCGTTTTTATTTTTTAGTAATTGTTTTTCTTTTAAAGCATAAATCGTGGCAATTGTTGCATGACCACAAAGGTCCATTTCATGGCCTGGCGTGAAGAAACGTATTCTAAGGTCTGCCTTATCAGATTTAACAGGAAATGCAGTTTCATTAAAGCCAATTTTTGATGCAATTTCTTGCATTTCCCAATCTGTTAAATTTTCTGTATCCAATACAACGCCAGCAGGGTTCCCTTTATTGGCTTCTATACTGAATGAGTCATAATGATAAACCTGCACGGATTTAACCATTTCATTCCTCCTGATTTTTAAATTCTCTACAAGTTGTAGAACAATTTACATGAGTTTGTTTAGCAATTTTACTTGTAGCTATTATTTTAAAAGAATTTTAATTGATTTATCAACTTTATTATCTCTTTATATAGAGGTTATGACGCTTTTTAGCCTTTATATTAAACTTTGACTTATCCTTTTTTTACTGCTTGTACGCATATAAAATAGTTTTTAGTTAATCATTAGGTGTTATGTCGCGTTGTTTATGTATGGATTCCTCTACGTAATGATGAATAAAATTAGTCGAATAAGACACATTCCAACCCCCCCTTACTATTTTCAGTAATGAGGGGTTTTTGTGAATTAAACACAGCTATTGTTTTATAAGTGGATTATTACATTTTGATGGGTAAGAATACAAAATTATGTGTTCCGCAATAGACATAACTATTATTGATATTATTAAAAAGGAAACTATGAATGGAATTAGAAAAAGAGTTTGAATTTTATAATTATGTTTTCAACCGGTTACGTTATATTGGTGACCACTTACGATAAAAGTACTGACAAAATAGCAGAGAATTATATAGTATAAGTAAAAAGAGGGGGGCGGTACTATGGAAAGTGACGTACGAGTTCATCTGAAAGTAGACGAAGTTCGCACTATAACAGAAGTAAACATCAATACTTTTGATAGAAAAACAGGTGAAAGTTTATTAGAACACATTAATAATTTCACATTTTCAAATTTAGATAAACTAGGGATTAAAACATCAGAAGGTATATTCATGATCAGTAAATCAGATATCATGTTCGCTGAAATATTTGATAAAGAAATCACAATTACGACAACAGAAAAAGAACTTACAACACGTATGACTTTAAGTACATTACAACACAAGTTGGCCGGCGCTTTCTTTATAAAAATATCTAAATCATCAATTATTAATGTTCATTTTATAAAGAAAGTTAATCCATCCTTCTCAGGTAATCTAATAGCTACACTTACGAATGGCAAGAAAGTGTCTATATCTCGAAGATACGTCAAAAATTTAAATAAAGCATTAGGCATATAACATATAAGGAGAGGATTATAATGAAAAGAACCTTAAAAGAAATGTTACAAGGTGTCGGATTTAGCAGTACCATCACGATTATCTTTCTCGCAGCTAATCACATGAGCATTGGTTTTGGTGATGTATTAGGAATATATTTCTTTGGAGCTACTTGTGGCTTATTATCTAGTATTTATGTAGTAGAAAGTATACCTTTATTACTGCAATTATTCATTCATTTAAGTGGTAGCGTTATTTCATTTATTGTTGTAGCTTATCTTAATCATTGGTTACCGATGGAGGTTTCCACAGTGGTTTCATCAATTACTATATTTGTGATTATTTTTCTAATATTATGGTTAATATTTTTTATTAATAATCTACTACACAGTAAAAAAGTTAACGCGCAACTAAAAAAGTAAGGAAATGAAGGTTGCCAACAAATAACGATATAAAAGCCAGCAGAACAAAGTAATATCATCATTTTTCTTCACATACAGCACATTCTCATGAAACAAAGACGCCACTAAAAATATTAGCATTTTTCAGCAATCACTTGCTTGATATCGCGCTCTAAGGTTTACGATTGAATTATATTCAAAGGAGGTTATATAATATGGGTAAATTTGACAGTCTACAGGACAAAGTTGTAGTTATTGCTGGTGGTGCTAAGAACCTCGGTGGCTTATTAAGCACTACTTACGCTAAAGAAGGCGCTAAATTAGTAATCCATCACCATGATGAAAATTCTTTAGATGATGCAAAAGCGACACTTACAAAAGTTGAAAATCTGGGCGGAGAAGGTACATTATTTTCTGGTGATTTGACCAAGGTTAGCAATGTCAAAGCTTTATTTCAGCATGCTGAAGCAACGTTTGGAAAAGTAGATATTGCAATAAATACTGTAGGAAAAGTGCTTAAAAAACCGATTTCAGAAACGACTGAAGAAGAATTCGATAGCATGGCGGACATCAACGCAAAGTCAGCTTATTTCTTTATTAAATATGCTGAAAAATATATGAATGATCATGGTAAAATCATCACTTTGGCTACTGCATTGCTTGCTGCTTACACCGGTTTTTATTCAACTTATGCTGGTGGCAAAGCACCTGTTGAGCATTATACACGCGCAGCATCCTCAGAATTTATGGATAGAGGGATTTCAGTGAACGCTGTCGCTCCAGGGCCAATGGATACGCCATTCTTCTATCCACAAGAAGGCGATGATGCTGTAGCATTCCATAAATCCCAAGCGCTTCATAACCAACTTACAAAAATAGAAGACATCGCGCCGATTATTACTTTCTTAACTTTAGATGGATGGTGGATCAACGGTCAAACATTATTTGCAAATGGTGGTTATACGACTCGCTAGTTTACTTTTTAATCATAAGGAGGTCATTTTGATATGTATTACTTTTTAGCAATATTTAAAGGGAAAGAAACAGATATCAAAATTATTACAGAAGCCAAGGTAATAGATGAAAAGAATGTATCTGTGCCAAGTCATAATTACGTTAAAGCATTAGCCGAAGAGATTATTGAGCTATCGCATCAAAATAATTTATTCCATAATGATATTAAAAGCATTGGTTTGAGTATAGATAATCCTGAACACATTGGTTATAACAGTGTGGCGTCATTAAAACATGATATGACATCAACATTTGGATTTGAAGCTATCATTGACAATGATTATGAAGAACTGCTAGTTCAACTTATGAAATAGACAAAAAGGTGACTTTATAAGGTCACCTTTTTTAGGAGGTAAATTATGCAAGTCAAACAAGTTGCCGATAATTTAGGTATCAGTGAACACACCATTCGATATTATGATAAAGCAGGGCTCTTTCCTTTTGTTCAGAGAAATAAGAATGGTTATAGAGATTTTTCAGAAGAAGACTTATATTGGATTGAATTTATAAAATGCATGCGTCAGACACATATGCCTATATCAAAATTAAAAGAAATTGCGGAGTTATATCATCAAGGCAGTGACACAAAAACGAAGCGGAAAAGTATATTTTTGGAACATCAAAAAAATTTAATTGAACAAAAAAAGATTATAGATCAAGGGCTTCAAACATTAGAAGAAAAATTTATATTGTTGGAGAATGAATAGATAAAAGTACAGTGCGAGTGGTAGCAGCAAGTGAAATACAAATGACTGTTTCCTTTTTTATAGTACCTTACAACAGAAAATGTAATGAATACGTCTGGGACAAAGCAATGATGTCCCAGATTTTTTATCGTCTTCGGATATATCCTTTTTTTAATAAAACATTTTGTTTGCCTAGTTCTCTTTCAATGATTTTCATATTTTCCTTCACACACTTCCAAAACCGTCATAGCAGATGTTGTGGATATTTTCACAATTCACTATAATCGTAAAATTTAAAATTTTTGCATAAATTTCAAAAATAATGGTATATTACATGTAAGGGCTTACATACATAAAGAAAGGAGATATTTATCACTCAATATTTTATTAGTTGGATTAAACATAGATAGGAGAAACTGTATGAAAATTATTCCATTTTCAGATTTGAAAGACATCGTAAAAGAAGGTGATGTTATAGCTCTGGCAGCCTTATCTACAGCAAATTTACCAGCTGAGATACTTAAAACGTTAGTCGAACAATATGATGAGGATCAATCACTTAATAATTTAACGTTCATGCTTGCTAATGATATTAGTGACTATAGAGGTGACAGTTATGATTTAGATTCATTCGTTTCAAGGGGTATGGTTAAACGATTAATCACGAGTATTATTACTGGTTCACCAGCATCGATTCAAGCAATGCAGAACAATGAAATAGAGGCTTATTTCCTTCCTCAAGGTGTTATAACCACACATTATCGAGGAAGTACGGAAGCTTTTCCAGGGCCGATTACTAAAATTGGTTTAAATACAAATGTGGATCCACGTTATTCTGGTGGAAAAGTCAATACATGTACGACTGAGGATTTGGTTTCTTTAATAAATATCAATGATGACACTTATTTGAAATATCAGTTTCCAGAAATTGATGTAGCTTTACTAAGAGGTACATATGCTGATGAAGCAGGCAATATTTATATGAAGCATGAGACACACTTAGGAGAAGGTTTTAGTTTAGCAGCAGCTACGCATAAAAATAATGGAAAGGTCATTGTTCAAGTGAAAGAAGTGATTCAAAGTGGTCGTTTCAATCCAAATGAAGTGTTTATACCTGGCAAATTAGTAGATTATATTGTAGTGAACCGTGATCCAAAATATCATAGACAAGTGATTCAAACGTACTATGATCCGGCACTTTCAGGACATTATCAAATTACAGAGATGCGAGAACCATATATAGAATTGAACACTCGAAAAGTAATTTTGAGACGTGCTGCTCAATTTTTACTTCAAGGTGATGTCATCAGTATTGGTTTTGGCATAAATAATGAGTTATCCAATGTTTTAACTGAAGAAGGGGTTAATAATTTAGTACAGCCCAATATAGATACAGGCGTGTTTGGTGGTTTGATTAGTAGCGGAAAATATTTTGGTATGAACTATAACTTAAGTGCACGTATGAGACACGATATGACTTGGGATTTCATTTATAACGGAGGCGTTGATATAGCCTTTCTAGCTTTGCTCAAGTAGATTCCAAAGGTAATGTAAATGTCTCAAAATTTGGCAATAAAATGAATGGCTGTGGTGGGTTTATCGACATAAGTCAAACGGTAAAAACAATTGTCTTTTCCGGTTCGTTAGTTGTCGGGGGTCAACTAAGTTATGAACAGCGCAAGGTTAATGTAGAACAAGAAGGTCACATACCAAAATTTATCAATGAAATTGATAATATTGATTTCAATGTTGAAAATGCGTTTTTGCTTGAACAAGAGATTTACTTTGTCACCGAAAGGGCTGTATTTGAACTCACACAACAGGGATTAATGCTCATTGAAATAGCTCCTGGTCTTGATTTAGAGCGAGATATTCTAGCAAATATGGAATTCAAGCCGCTCATTGCAACGCATTTGAAAGAAATAAATAGCGATATTTATCAAGATAAGTGGGGAGGATTGTCTGATGCAATAAAGTCGGATTATCGTATTTAAACTAAGGGGGAGAAAAATATGAACTACGACTGGATTAAAACAAGAGCGACATTTGATGATGAAAAAGCCGCAGTGATTGACCCATTCAAAGGCACAGAATGGACTTATCAAGATTTAAATATTCGTGCAGAAAATTTAGCTAATCATTTACAAGATCAAGGTGTAAAACGTGGCGATGTCGTCGGTATATTTACACCTAATGACGTAGCATTATTAGATTTGATGTTCGCTTCATTTAAATTGGGGGCTGTATACTTACCAATTAACTGGCGTTTGAAAACACAGGAAATAAAAAGTGTGATTGCAGATTCAAATGTCAAACTCATTTTTTACGCTGAGAAGCATGTCTCAAGTTTAGAAGGTATTGCAGATGACTTACTGCACATGGATATTGACTCAAAAGTATATGATGATATAGTAGATCCTTCGCAACACCGTCCTTTCAATACTGTTAATGTGGAAGGAAACGATTTAGCATCGTTAATGTATACAAGCGGTACAACGGGATTACCTAAAGGAGTTATGTTTTCATACGATTCTTTTGTAAATAATCCAATCAATATTGCACTGACTTATAAAATTAATTCGACATATACAACAATTATTTCCACACCAATGTTCCATGTCTTAGGATTTAACGATTTGACACTGCCTTTATTAATGGCTGGAGGCACTCTGATATTACAGCGTTATTTCAATGGCGAAGCGCTAAATGATTTAATGGCTCAGTACAAACCAAACTATTTAATTCAGATTCCAACGATGTATTATGCCATGTTGGTAGCAGAAAATTTCGACTTAAAAAACTTTGAAAGTATCGATTTCTTAATTCAAGGTGGTTCATCACCTTTACCAATGGTGCAAAAGAAATTTAATAGTTTAGGCTATTCAATTATTAACGGTTATGGCTTAACTGAAGCACCGCTCGTAATGGTCAATACACCGGAAAATGGTGCGCAGAAACCAGGCAGTATTGGTAAACCAGTCATGTTTATGGATATATGCATATTCGATGATAACTTTGAAGAGGTAGAAGTTGGTGAAATCGGTGAACTTGGCGTTCGTGGTAATAATATAACACCTGGTTATTGGAACAAACCTGAAGAAACTGCAAAAACATTTCATGGCGAATATTTCTTAACAGGCGATTTAGCAAAAGTAGACGAAGATGGTGATGTCTATATCGTTGATCGTCGTAAAGAAATGATTATTACTGGTGGTGAGAATGTCCTACCTTCCGAAGTGGAAACGGTATTAGCAGAACACCCACTCGTAGCTCAAGGGGTTGTCGTTGGATATGATAGTCCTAAATATGGTGAATCAGTTGCTGCAGCAGTTGTGCTTACCGAAGATGATCCGGATTTTGAAGCAAAATTAGATGCGCATATGCGTGAAAATATTGCTGGTTATAAAATACCGAGATTATATTTGAAATTGACACACATGCCATTGAACTCTACATCAAAAGCAGACAAATTAGAACTTCAGAAATACATGAATGAGAAAGCTCAACAAGAAGCCAAAGGTGTTGACGATTTGAATTAAAATAAAATGCTGAAAAGCACAAAATTTTTTTACTATAAATGTAAGCGCTATCAAAAAATGGAGGTTTTAATTATGCCAACAAAAGAAGAAACACTAAAAGCATTGTACCCAGAAGATATTTTAAGTATTGGAAAAGATTTAACGGAAGGCGAAGTGAAATTATTAAAACAATTGAATGATATGTTAGAAGAAAAATATCGTGATTCTGTGAATGAACATTGGTTAAATGCCACTGAGCCAGAAGGTTATTTTGACGAGTTAGGAAAACTTAACTATTTTAATAATCCATTGCTGTTTGAAGGTCGTGAAGGCGCCCGTACACCGAGTCAAATGTTCCAGTTTTTCATGTCATATACGATTGCAAGATTTGATGTATCTTTAGCAACATTGTTAGGTGTGCATCAAGGATTAGGACATAATTCATTTTGGTTTGGCGGTAGTAAAGAACAACAGGCCTATTATCTACCCAAGTTACAATCACATGAATTACGTACTTGTTTTGCGCTGACAGAACCAGAACATGGCTCTGATGTCGCAGGAGGGTTAGAAACAACTGCAAAACGTCAAGGCGATGAATGGATTATTAATGGAGAAAAGAAATGGATTGGTGGAGCAAATGTTTCAGATGTCATGCCAGTCTATGCCGTAGATGTTGAAACTGGCAAACCGAAAGGATTTATAATTGAGCCAAGTCAAGAAGGCGTAGAAATTGAACTGTTAGAACATAAAATTGCACTAAGAATCGTACCTAATGCAAAAATTCGTTTGAAAAATGTTGTCGTCAAAGAAGAACAGCGTTTACAAAATATCAATAGCTTTAAAGATATCGCGAAAGTTTTATATTCAACACGTGCAGGTGTGGCTTATATGGCGACAGGTGCAATGGCTGGCGCATTGAAAGCAACGACAGATTACGTAACAAAACGTAAACAATTCGGTAAAGAAATTAGTAAATTCCAACTTATTCAAGAAAAATTGGCAATGATGCAAGGAAACTTAGCACAAGCCATGGCTACATGTGCACAGCTCGCACGTATGCAAGCTAACGGTGAATATGATGAAGTAGCGACTTCAACAGCTAAGATGATGAATTCATTAAGATTGAGAGAGACTGTAGCCATGGGTCGTGGTGTTCATGGTGGTAACGGTATATTAGCTGGAGAATATGATATCGCTCGTTTCTTTGCAGATGCAGAAGCAATATACACATACGAAGGTACACACGAAGTCAATGCATTAGTTATCGGTAGAGCAATTACAGGAGATTCCGCATTTATATAAAGATTTATGTGTAAGATGTTAATGAAAAAATTGGAGGGTTTAGTATGACGATAAGAAAAGCAACAGTGCTAGGTGCAGGAACAATGGGTAGTCAAATTGCTGCACTACTTGTAAATGCAGGCTTAAAAGTTAAATTATTGGATATTGTCATTGATGAAAATGATCCTAACAAAATCTCGAAAAAGGCTTATGAAGCAATTACAAATCCTAAACGTCCACAACTGTTTGATTTATCATTTGCCTCAAACTTATCATACGGTAATTTCAATGAAGATTTACAAGATGATGATGCAGATATATATATTGAGGCGGTTAAAGAAGAAGTGGACATAAAGCATCAAATTTGGGATCAAGTTAAAAAAGTAGCGAATAATGATGCAGTGTTTGCAACAAATACTTCAGGTATTCCAATTGAAGCAATTGCAGAGGTATTTGATGATAGTGATAAAGAAAGATTTTTCGGTATGCACTTCTTCAATCCACCTAGAATCATGAAATTAGTGGAAATTATCCCCAATAAACAAACACATTCAGCGGTTGTTGAACGGGTACAAACCTTTGCAGAAGATGTATTAGGTAAAGGGGTAATTGTAGCAAATGATGTACCTGGTTTTGTTGCCAATAGAGTTGGCACACAAACAATGAATGATATTATGTATCGCGCAGAACAGCAAGGTTTCTCTATTACTGATGTTGATGCATTAACTGGTCGCAGTATTGGTCGACCTAAAATGGGCACATATGGGCTGTCTGATTTAGTAGGATTAGATATTGCTATGGCTGTAATCAAAGGATTGCAAAAAATTCCAGAAGAGCAACCATTCTTCAAAGATGTAACACTTTCTGAAAAATTAGCCGAAAATGGTGCACTCGGAAATAAAACAAAACAAGGGTTTTATAAAAAAGTAAATAAACAACGTTATGTTTATGATGAACAGCAAAATGATTACGTTGAGCCAAAACAGCCACAACTAGAAATTTTAGGTCATTTTAGTAAAGACCTTGCCTCAAATTTAGATGTTATCTTTAATGCACAAGATGATGCAGGTGTATTCTTATGGGAAACATTGAGAAATAATTTCTATTATTCAGCATTGAATGTACCAAAAGCTGCGGAAGATTTTAAAGATATTGACCGCGCATTAGTTTGGGGATTCAACTGGAAATTAGGACCATTCCAATTATGGGATTTAATGGGATATGAACGTGTTAAATCTCGTATGAAAGAAGAATTAGGTCAGTTACCAGATTGGATTGAGCAACGCAACGAACCGTTTTATGCTGAAAGTGAATCTATTGAACGCGTGACACCTGTAACAGCTTATATCGATTCAGAATTGTGGGATAGATCCGATTCTAATTTATCTATAGCAAATAAAGATCAATTATTATTAAAATTACAAAGTAAAAATAATGTCATTTCAAATAGCTTTTTATCTGACTTATTAGAAGCTATTGATAAGCTTGAAAATGAAGACTTCACGAGCATGGTGATTTACGCAGGTGGTAACAACTTTAGTGTAGGTGCTAATTTATATCAAATGAAGAAAGCACATGAAGACGGGAAAGTGGTTTCTGAAGTAGGTGAAGCGGTCGAACAATTACACCATGTATTTGCGAGACTAAAACATGCGTTGAAACCTGTTGTAACAGCTGTTCAAGGACGTGCATTAGGAGGCGGTTGTGAACTTGTATTACATTCACCAATTGTTGTAGCGGCGAGTGAGTCTTACATTGGCCTTGTAGAAACAGGTGTAGGTTTATTGCCAGCAGGTGGCGGACTAGCAGAACTAACAGATCGTATTATGCGTACAAATCATAAAAAAGATGATAAACAAGCGTCTATTACCAATATTTTAATGCAAATTGGCTTTGCTAAAGTATCTACAAACGCTTATGAAGCAAAAAGATATGGCTATTTAAAAGAAACAGATACAGTTATTTTAAATACCGAAAGACGTATTGAAATTGCATTGAAACGTGCGCGCTATGAATCTGAAGCGAATTATGTACCACTTCCAAAAACTCAATATATCGCTTTAGGTCGAGACTTTAAAGCGTTAGCGGAAGGTCAATTAGATGCACAGCGTGTGGGTCACTTTATTAGTGATTACGATTATGAAATAACATTGAAGATTGCAGAAGTACTAAGTGGTGGAGATGTTCCACGTAACACCTATGTAAATCAAAGATATTTACAAAAACTTGAAAAAGAAAGATTTTTAGAATTACTTCAAAATAAAAAAACATACGATAGAATTTCTCACATGTTAGAAAAAGGAAAACCGCTACGCAACTAATAATCGAACATTATAGAGGAAAGGGTGAAACTAAATGCGAGACGCGTATATAGTAGCTTATGGACGTTCAGCAACTGGTAAAGCAAAAAATGGTGCAATGACTCATGAAAGACCTGATGAAGTAGCTGCAAAAGTATTGAAAGGTGTTTTAGAAAGAGTTGGAGGTTCATTTGAACCTAGTATGGTTGAAGATGTCATTGTTGGGAATTCATTTCCAGAAGGCTTGCAAGGACAAAATATTGCTAGAACAATCGCCTTATTAGCAGGGATGCCAAATGAAGTACCTGGTCAAACAGTCAATCGTTATTGTTCTTCAGGCTTACAAACAATTGCACATGCAGCAAATCAAATTATAGCGGACCAAGCAGACATTCTAGTTGCTGGAGGTATTGAACTTATGAGTGCGGTACCGATGGGGGGCAATGAGCCAACTAATAACCCGATACTACAAGACGAAGATTCTGGTGTATCTTATCCAATGGGGTTAACTGCAGAAATGGTGGCTGACACTTACAAGGTTTCTAGAGAAGATCAAGATGCCTATGCAGTACAAAGTCATGCCCGTGCTGCTAAAGCACAAGCAGAAGGTAAATTTGAAGATGAAATTATTCCGATTGAAGTGAATAAAGTGGATTATGATGAAAATGGTCCGGTCGTATCGCAGGCAGTATTTAAAGATGATGAATTGATTAGACCAGATACGAATCAAGAAGCATTATCTAAATTACCCACTGTTTTTAAGGCGGATGGCACAGTGACTGCAGGCTCCTCGGCACCCTTAACTGACGGTTCAGGCTTTGTAGTAGTAATGTCAGGTGAAAAGGTAAAGGAATTAGGCGTAGAACCAATTGCGAGATTCGTAGGTTTTAAAGCAGTTGGTGTAGATCCTAAATTGATGGGGATTGGACCTGCTTATGCAATTCCTGAAGTGTTAAAACAGGCAAACTTGAATGTAGATGATATTGATTTAGTAGAGTTGAATGAAGCATTTGCATCTCAAACAATCGCTTCAATGAGAGAGACAGGTTTAGATGCTCAAAAGACGAATGTTAACGGCGGAGCAATTGCCTTAGGTCATCCATTGGGTGCTACGGGTGCGATGTTGGTTGGCAGATTACTTTCAGAAATGAAAAAACGCCCGGATACACAATATGGTATGGTAACGATGTGTATTGGTGTAGGTATGGGTGCTGCCGGTATTTTTGAATATGTAAGATAATAGTTTAGTAATTAGCTAGTAAAGTAATAAAACACTGAAATAACTATATTCTGTTAGGAATGAGTATAGACAATGCATATGCTCCCTTCAAAGTGACATTTAAAAAATGAAACTTGAAGGGAGCTTTTCTATGCTGAAAACTATTTTAGTATATGTTCATCGCATATAAAGTGATAAGGCAGGATGAGCATTGATAGGTCAGGTTTATGAGCGTAAGCGTTGCTTTGCTGTGTGTGTAGCTTTGGTTACTTTTTCGTTATAACGTGCTTTTCCTAGACCAAAATCGGGCATGTTAATATAAATATTTTCATATTGATTCGCATCGACATTATAAGTCTCATGATAAAAACCTACAGCATCATTTTGCTTAAGTTCTTTCATAAAACGTCGCCATGCTTTTAAATGTACCGGCATTTTTGAATAAGAAAGTAATTTTTCATTGGATTCCCAATATTGAACAATCATCACACCACGATGTTTAAATAGCATTTCAAAAGATAAACATCCCAGCGTTTTATCTTTTGATAATTCTCTGAGCATAGGTGGCATAGCTAAGAGTACAGGTAACCATTTATGAATTTTATACCATTTATTTATACGAAGTCCTATTAGAAAAACTGTGACTGAGGCATTGGGTATTACAGTGTATCTCCCTTTATTCATGTTTTTCACCCTTTCTTTTTGAAAGCATAGCGTTAATTTCATTGATATCGTTTTGATTACGTTTCGCTTCTATTGACCAAATGATAAAATAGACAATTGTATAGATAATGATAAAAGATACTAAAGCTGAAACTTTAAGTGGAAACCATCCCGCTAGTATTGCTAAAGGGAGCATGATAACGAACATTAGGGTGAAGTGCACAGATGTTTTAAATAATAATGACTTTCTAGAACTTGAAAATATGAGTGCTCCAAAACTAAATGTAATACCAATTAATGCCCAGATGATAACTGCGATAAACATTGTTTGTAATTCGCTTAAATATTGAAAGTATAAATGACCCATTGTTGAGACAGGGGAGACTGGATGAAATGAAGTATGTGAAAAAACAACTGAAAAAAATAAAGAAATGATAACTCCAATAGCAATACCTGTGATTGCGCCGTGTAATAAGCGTTTCATAATTTTAAAGCCTCCTTGATTAATGGTAAATACCTTCTTGATGAATAAGTGAAATCATTATTAGTAAAACGAATTTCAATTGTGCCATTTTTATTGAGTTTCAAATAATCAATATAATTAATATTTATTATTTCAGATTTAGAGATTTGTAGAAAATAGGTGTTGATTTGAGATTTGATTTCGTATAGTCGCTGATTCATTGTAAATTGTTTGTCTGCGGTAATCATAGTAAGAATTTTATTTTCTATGCGAAAGGAAATAATATCTTCTTGTTTTATAAAGTGTGTTTCCCCTTTATATTTTCCAGGAAATAACTTCGTTTTGGCTAATTTGTTAATATAGTTTACAATGTCATTCACGTGCTCAGTGTGTTCATTGACTTCAATGATTACTTGATTGTTGTCTAAATGCTGATTATATATTACCTTCACATCCATGCTCAGTTCGCCTCCTTCTTATTGATAAGTAAAACAAATAAATGATTTGATTACCATACAAAATAGGTAAGTGGTTGTAATATTATTCTAAACGGCATTTTTAACAGCAATTTAGTATAAAAAAACCACCTCCGTGCGATTATCTGAAAAATAATCGCTGAGGTGGTTGTAGGATTCATATCAATGTAATGATGATGCAGTGATTGGATCAACTATTAATAAACATCACGTTGATATCTTTGAATTTTAATTAGTTCTGTTAAATAATCTTCTGCTTGTGCTTGATTAAAGTTACCATGCTGAATGAGTACATTGACAAAAGATTGGTGTACTCCTTTTGCCATCTCTTCTTTGTCACCGCAAAGATAAATGGTTGCACCATTTGTTAACCATTGATAAAAATCTTCCCCATTTTCTTCAATTCGGTGTTGAACATAGATTTTGTTTTCTGTATCTCTTGAAAATGCTAAATCTAGTTTACTAAGCACACCTTGGTCAAGCCATGACTCTAAATCATTGCGATATAGGAAATCTGCATCAATATTTTGATTTCCAAATATGAGCCATTGGTTACCTTTCAGTCCTAAATGCGCTCTTTGTTGGAGATAAGCTCTGTAAGGCGCAATGCCAGTACCTGCACCAATCATAATGACTGGTGTTTGTTCATCGTAAGGGAATTTAAAATTAGGGTTCTTTTTAAGGTAAACAGGTAATTTATCACCTAATTGTGTACGATCTGCGAGTTGTACAGAACATACGCCATGACGTTCACGATGATGTGCGTCATATTTAACTACGCGTACAGTGATATGGACGGTATGTGGATTTACTTGATTACTGCTAGCAATAGAGTATTCTCTTGGCGGCAATTTTCTCAATAAGTCTTTTAACATATCAGGTGACAGCGCGACAGGTGTAAAATCTTTAATTAAATCAATGAAATCTCTGCCATAAATATAATCTTGTACCCATTCGTTGTTTTGAACATTTGCATTTAGCATAGGATTTCCAAATAACGCAGCTGCATTATTTAATATAGATGGTGTTAATTTAGCAATTTCAAATTCATTCGTAAGTGCATCCTGTATAGTGGTACTATTACCGCTATTGTCTATGTCTATTGTTGTTGTGCCATCCCAATCCAATGTTTGGATTACTTCTTCTACAAGTTCTGGGTTGTTTTTAGGGATAATTACTAAGCTGTCTCCAGGTTCGTAGGCTTCGCCATACCCTTCTATAGATAATTCAAGATGTCTGACTTCACGGGTAGCAGTTGGTTCAGTTAACACACTATTTTTGATGATTTCAGCATAAAATGGATGTGTTTTTGAATAAGTTGCTTGCGGTTCTTCGACAACGACATCTTCATCTTTAGGTTCATTATTTGAACTACCAGGAGACATTTGAGACAACAGTTCAAGCATGTCAATAATCCATTGCTCAGATACTTCTTCAAAATCAAAATCACATTCAACGCGATCAGCTAATCGATGACCACCTAAATCGCCTAAGATTTTATCGAAATCTTTGCCCGCTTGACAGAAATCAGGATAGTCTTGGTCACCTAATGCGAGCACTGAGAAGTTTAAATGACTTAAATCAGGTGCCTCGTCACTATGCAGGTAGTCATAAAAATCCAACGCATTAATCGGAGGTTCTCCTACACCATGCGTTGAAGTAATGATAAACACATGGTTAACTTTTGATAAGTCCTCTTGAGGAAAATCATCCATTTCCCAAGTATGAACTGTAAAATCATGTTCTTTTAATTTTGTTTCAAATTCATCAGCAATTTCTTCAGCATTGCCTGTTTCTGTTCCAAATAAAATGTTTACTTCTATAGGCTCATCCGTAGATATTGTCGAATGCGTCGTATCTTCTGTTGGTATTTCTGAATTAGTTGTGTTAATGGACGATGCTAATTCAGCTGTTGCGTTTGCGTGTTCAGATGTTTCAGGATGATCGGTATATTGCGATGGGTCACCTTCATCTGTAGAAGCATTAAGCAAATAGCCACTTAACCAAGACTGTTGATTTGATGACAGTGTTGGCATAAGTTGTTGTATAAGTTCCAATTGATTTTCATCAAAAGGGGAATTTGATTTATTTAATTCCAAAAAGGTCACCTCGTATTGTATTAAAAATTTATAGTAAAGCATGCACAATAACACGCTATTTATATAATAGAATTTAATTGAAGTATAACATTGATTTTAATTTTTTAAATGATAGAGATTATCATCTATTAAAAATCCAACTTATGACCTATGTATTTATTCCATAAAAGTGGGACGGGATAGAAATCAAAAATTGTATTTGATATCAAATTCCCGCCCCAGTTAAGTTGGTAATATGTTAGTGTCTATAAACAGTTAATGATAATTGTTTGTGTAGCGTTATTTCAAATAGTTACGTATCAACATAATCATATTTTAGAATTTATTGTCTATTTATAAAAGAGATATATGAATATAAGAAGTGCTCAATTTCTTATATATGATAATGGCTAGGTTTTATAAGTTTCATATTATTGAAGCGAAATGGACCGTTTCGCTTATGGTTTTAAGGTTTGATAGCAAAGGCACGTACTGGAAATCCAGGTGCTTTGTTTGGTTTTGGACTGATAGCATAAATAATGGCGCCTCGTGTAGGCAGTTGATCTAAATTTGTTAGTAACTCAAGTTGGTAGGTATCTTGACCTAATACGTAACGTTCACCGACAATATCACCATTTTTGACAACATCTACTGAAGCATCTGTATCAAACGTTTCATGACCGATAGATTGGACTTGTCTATCTTCAAGTAAATATTGTAAGGCATCCAAGCCCCAACCAGGTAAGTGTAGTTGCCCTTCTGCATCTTTATTTTCAAAATGTTCAATATCTGGCCAACGTTTGGACCAATCACTGCGAAACGCAACAAATGTGCCAGGTTCGATTGAACCATGTTCAGTTTCCCATTGTTTAATATGATCACGCGTTAAAATAAAGTCAGCATCAGCTGCCACTTCTTGTGAAAAGTCTAAAACAACTAATGGTAATACGAGTTCTTTTAGATCAATTTCATGAAGATAGCGCGTTTTTTCGACAAAATGTATCGGGGCATCTATGTGCGTCCCATACTGAGTCACAATATTCCAGTTTTGGACATAGAAACCATCGTCGGCAACATTAAATAGTGTAGAAACTTTTGCGCGTTCAAATTCACTAAAACACGGAATTGTTTCATCAAAAGTATGGGTTAAGTCTACCCATGTTGCAGTTTTTAATTGTTCTAACTGTTCCCATAGTGGATATGTCATTGGTATCACCTTCGTCATTAATGATTAAACTGTTGCAGGGTTTGTCGATTTACGTAATTTGTCTACTGAATTTACAAGCACAGTCAATGATTCTCTCACTTCATCTTCTTTACGTGTTTTTAAACCACAATCTGGATTAACCCAGAATAAAGAACGATCAATTTCTTGTAGCGCTCGGTTAATTGCTTCTGTGATTTCTGCTTCAGTAGGGATACGTGGACTGTGGATATCATATACCCCTAATCCAATACCTAAGTCATAAGTAATATCTTCAAAATCTTTAATTAAGTCGCCATGGCTACGAGATGTTTCTATTGAAATAACATCTGCATCTAAATCATAAATAGCATGAATGATTTGGCCAAATTGAGAATAGCACATATGTGTATGAATTTGCGTCTCATCGGCAACAGATGATGTAGCTAATTTAAATGAGTGCACAGCTTTATTAAGGTAATCTTCATGATATTCTGAACGTAATGGCAAACCTTCTCTCAATGCAGGTTCATCAACTTGAATAATTTGGATACCAGCTTTTTCTAAAGCTAAAACTTCTTCATTAATCGCTAATGCAATTTGGTCTTGTACGGTTTCGCGTGGCAAGTCTACACGTTCAAATGACCAATTCAAGATAGTCACTGGACCTGTAAGCATACCTTTTACTGGTTTATCCGTTAAACTTTGTGCATAAAGTGTCTCTTTAACTGTTAAAGGCTCTGTCCATTTTACATCACCATAAATGATAGGTGGTTTTACCGCACGTGAACCGTATGATTGTACCCATCCATACTTCGTCACTAAGAAGCCTTGTAATTTTTCGCCGAAGAACTCTACCATATCATTTCGTTCAAATTCACCATGTACTAAGACATCTAATCCGATATCTTCTTGGATTTTAATCCAGCGCGCAATTTCATTTTTTAAGAATGTTTTATAATCTTCATCTGTAATTCGATTATTTTTCCAATCTGCACGGAATTTTCTTACTTCTTGCGATTGTGGGAATGATCCAATCGTTGTCGTTGGTAAATCAGGTAAGTTGAGACGTGCATCTTGTGCTTTTTTACGCACTTTAAAAGGTGACTGACGTGTAGTACGCACACTGTCGAAATCATACTCTAGATTTTTAAATGATTGATTTTGGAAGCGCTCATAACGTGCTTTCAATTCATCAAATTTCTGACTGTCATTGTCATTAAATAATCGTCTTAAAGCATCCAATTCATCTAATTTTTCAGTGGCAAAACTCAAACCTTCTGCGATGGATTCGTCTAATGTTTCATCATCTAATGATACTGGTACATGTAACAATGAAGAAGATGGTTGAATAACAAGGTTATTTGTAGCACTTTGTAGTGTGTCGATTAATGATTTTTTAGCTTCAATGTCTGCTGCCCACACATTACGACCATCTATAATACCTGCATAAAGTGTTTTGTTTTTGTCTAGTTCGCCATTTTTAATTTGTTTTAAGTTATAGCCGTTATCATGTACAAAATCTAAACCTAATCCTTTTACAGGTAAGCTGTTGAGGAATTTTAAGTTGACACGTTCAAAATAAGTTTGAATCACAAGGTGATTACTTACGCCTGCTTCGTCAAAATAGTTATAAGCAGTACGTGTAATATCTTCAAATGATGCACTATCATCTTCCACAAGTACTGGTTCATCGATTTGAATGTATTCCGCGCCTGCATCTACTAAAGACTGTAAAACTTCTTTATATAAAGGTAGTAAAGTATTTACTTTTTCTTCAAATGATTGCGAACCGCCCTTAGAAAGTTTTACGAATGTTATGGGACCCACAATTACTGGGTGCGCATTCACATTAATGGATTGTGCATATTTGAAGCGCTCTAATAATACATTGTCATTTAATTTTGGCTCTACGTTGTCCCATTCAGGTACAATATAGTGATAATTTGTGTTGAACCATTTGATTAATGCACTTGCAACATGTTCTTTATTACCTCTGGCAATGTCGAACAATAAATCGTTGTCTAATGCTCTGCCTTGGAAACGTTCTGGAATAATATTGAATAATAATGATGTATCAAGAATATGGTCATAAAGAGAGAAATCTCCGACAGGGACACTCGTTAGATTATAGTTCTTTTGTAGTAATAAATTCTCTTTATGCAAGTCTGTTAATTGTTGATTTAATGTAGGGGCATCTATTTTATTAGCCCAGTAACCTTCTATTGCTTTTTTCCACTCTCTTTTTCTGCCTAATCTTGGGAAACCTAAATTTGATGTTTGAATTGTCATAATATTGCCTCCTGTTTACTTGAAGTAATTGATTGTGAATATGATGCGAGTGCTAAAGTGTAATCGACTTTCTGGAACGGTGTAATTAAATATAAGCCGTTAAAATATTTATGGACGGTATCTATAAGTTCCTTAGAAAGTTTAAGGCTTAATGCTTTCGTTTTTTCTTTATCGTCTTTAACAGCTTCAAATTGTTCTAAAATGTCTTCGGATAGTTTGATTCCAGGCACTTCGTTGTGTAAAAATAGTGCGTTATTATAGCTAGTGACTGGCATAATGCCAATAAAGAATGGTACGTCTAAATGTTTGGTTGCTTCATATATTTCTTCGATTTTTTCGGTGCTATAGACTGGCTGTGTGATAAAGTAGTGTGTGCCACTCTCTATCTTTTTCTCAGCACGTTTGACTGACCCTTCGAGTTTTCGAACATTTGGATCAAAAGCACCTGCGATGTTGAAGTTCGTTTTCGTCTTCAGCGCATCACCATCTGTGTTAATACCTTCGTTAAAGCGTAATGCAATTTCTGTTAAACCTTTGGAGTTCACATCGTAAACATTAGTTGCGCCGGGTAAATGACCAATTTTTGATGGATCCCCTGTAATGGCTAGTATTTCATTTACATTCAGTAAGGATAGGCCTAATAAATGTGATTGTAGTCCAATGAGGTTACGATCGCGACACGTGATGTGAACGAGCGGTTCAATATTATATTGTTGTTTGATGATACTTGCTGCTGCGACATTACTGATACGCACAGTAGCTAAAGAGTTATCTGCTAAGGTCACCGCATCAATATGAGCATCATCAAGTTTTTTGATATTTCTGAAAAATGTTTCTGTATCTAAGTGTTTTGGCGTATCCAATTCTACTATAATAGTGGGACGTGCTTTGACTTTCGTTGTTAAGTTTTGTTGTTGTACATTGTTATGTGAAGGACTATTATATTTTTTAATAGGTATTACATTTTTACTGGATACCGGTTTGAGATTGGCTACAGAGGACTTAATGTATTGAATATGTTCTGGTGTAGTCCCGCAACAACCCCCGATAATCCTAACGCCTTCTTTGATCAACTGCTCTGCCACTTTACCGAAGTATTCGGCATTGTCACTATATTTAAATCGACTATTTTCAATATCTAATAAACTTGCATTGGGATAGCAAGATAAATAGGCATTGTCAGGTAATTCAATATGTGAAAATGATTGTTGCATGTGGTGAGGACCATGGTGACAATTGAGTCCAACGATATCAGCACCACTGTCGACAACGCGTTGTAAAGCTGTATTAATTTCCGTACCATCTCTCAAGTAATTTGTGTTTAATGCTGTTAATTGAGCAATAATAGGAATATGATGTTTGCGTTTTGTAGCTGTAATAATGTTGGTCAGCTCTTCTAAATCATAATAGGTTTCGAAAAGTAAACCGTCGACGCCTTCTTCAACTAAAGTATCTACTTGGATCTCGGTATGATATTGAATGGCTTCTAAACCTAAATCTTCCTGTTTTACACCTCTGAATCCACCTACGGTACCTAATATAAATGTTTCATCATTAGCTGCTCTTTTGGCAATTTGTACTGCGGCTTTGTGTATTTCTTTAACCTTGTGTTCTAAACCAAATACTTTTAATTTTTCAAAATTTGCACCATAAGTATTGGTCTGAATAATATCTGCACCAGATTCAATGTAGGAGCGATGAATCCGTTCTATTTTGTCAGGATGGGTTAAATTATATGCTTCTGGACAAGTATCTAAACCATCAGAATATAGAATGGTTCCCATTGCACCATCAGCGACTAAAATGTTCTGTTTCAGTTTGTTGATGAGTTGACTCATTGAAGGCCTCCTTCAGTGCGTAGTTTAAATCAGCAATTAATTCGTCAGCATTTTCTAAGCCTACACTTAATCTAAATAATCCAAATGTAATATTGCGTGCTTCCCGAACTTCTTTTGGTACAGCAGCATGAGACATAGTAGCAGGGTGGGATAAAATCGTCTCAACGCCACCTAAACTGACAGATACAAGTGGTAGCGTGAGCGCATCTACAAAAGCTTGCGCTTTTGATTCATCTTTAAGTCTTAAGCCTAAAACAGCACCACCATGTTTTGCTTGAGATAAATGTAACTTGTCATTTCCTGGGTAATAGACTTCTGCAATTTCTTCGCGCTGCGTTAAGAAATCATAAACTTTTTGTGCATTCTCAACAGATTGATTGAAACGTACAGACAACGTTTTTAAATGCTGTGCTAACGTCCAGCAATCATGTGCAGACAATGCAGTTCCTGTACCGTTTTGCAATAGATAAAGTGCGTCTGCTACTGCTTTATTATTTGTGATAGCAGCGCCAGCAATGATATCACTATGACCACCCAAGAATTTTGTAGCACTATGTACGACGATATCTGCACCTAAAGCTAAAGGTGACTGACCAAGTGGTGTCATAAATGTATTGTCAACAGCGAGTAATAGTTCGTGTTGTTGTGTGATACGAGAGACGCCTTTAATATCAGTGATTTTAAATAATGGATTAGATGGTGTTTCAATATAAACCAGTTTTGTATTTGATTGAATCGCTTCTTCAATTTCTTGTAACTGTGTTGTGTCTACCGTGGTAAATTGAATATTAAAGCGTGTCAAAATTTGTTCTGTTAATCTAAAAGTACCACCATAGACATCATCTGGGAGAATGACATGATCACCTGCATTTAATGTGAGTAGTACAGCTGAAATGGCTGCAATACCTGATGCATAAGCAAATGCGTAATCGCCCCCTTCAAGTGCTGCTAATTTTTCTTCTAACAAAGCACGATTAGGGTTGCCACTTCGCGCATAATCATATTTAGCGTCACCACCTAAAACTTTTTGATGAAATGTCGAAGATGCATATAATGGTGGATTAGCTGAATCGTAATCAACACCTCTTTGTGCATCAAATATTACTTCTGTTTCTTTAGATAAACTCATATAATCACACTTTCTTTAGATTTTTCTAATGCTTGTATAATGTCTTGTTCAATGTCTTCGTAATCTTCAACGCCGATGGATAATCTCAGTAAATGTTCATCAATGCCTCGCTTTTCTTTTTCTTCATCTGGCATGTCAACGTGTGTTTGTGTATAAGGAAATGTGATAAAAGTTTCTGTTCCCCCTAAGCTTTCTGCAAAAATACATACTTTTAAGTTTTCTAAAAATTTATCGGCTTTATAATTTTTATTTAAGCGTAGACTCATCATTCCCGTTCGACCGCAATATAAGACCTGGTCAATGCCGGTTAAGTTACAACATCGTTTGGCTAATAATTGAGCATTATATTCTGAACGGTCCATTCTTAAATGTAATGTTTTTAAACCACGTTGTAGTAAGTAGCTATCAAAAGGTGATAAAGTTGCACCAATCATGTTATGAAATTCACCTAATTTTTCAGCTAAATTTTCATCTTTAACCGTCACGACACCAGCAAGTACATCATTATGCCCACCTATGTATTTCGTAGCAGAATGTAGTACAATATCTGCACCATCTTCAAGTGGTGTTGAGAGATATGGTGTTAAAAAAGTGTTGTCTATAATCGTTAGTAAGCGATGCTTTTTGCTTAAAATATAATATGGATCAACGTCTACTTCTTGCATTTGTGGATTTGAAATCGTTTCTATAAATAGCGCTTTAGTATTTTCTGTAATGCTTTCTTTAACAGTTTCATAGTTTAAGAAATCAACATATTTGAAATGTACACCGTATTGTTGCTCATAAAAATCAAATAATCTAAATGTGCCACCATAAAGGTCGAATGAAACGAGTATTTCATCGCCAGCTTTAAATAAATTACATATTAATTGTATGGCTGCCATGCCACTTGCAGTAGCAAATGAAGCAGTACCACGTTCTAACTTGGCAAATGATTCTTCAAAAGCTGAACGTGTTGGGTTTTTAGTTCTTGTATAATCAAAACCCGTCGATGTTCCTAAATGAGGGTGCTGATATGCTGTTGATAAATAAATTGGATTTGCAATCGCTCCTGTTGCATCTTGTGTCAGTGCGATTTGTGATAACTCAGTATTTTTCATAATACAGATAACCTCCTTTAAAAATAAAAAAAGCTTCCGTCCTTTAAACCCGAATCAATCGGATGTAAAGGACGAAAGCTTAGCTCGCGGTACCACCTTTGTTTGTTACTTTATCACTAAAGTAACCTTATCCAGTACGCCAAATTGCATTCATTACTTGTACTGAACGTGCGCTACCGTAATATGATCAAATAAAAAAACTCACTGCCACTGAAAGTGAAATGAGTATTAACGACATATACAACGCTTGGAATAATCCAGTACGCCATTAAGCAAAATGTTAATACTGTATCGCTATAACGGGCGATCCCGTTGACACCTCATATTGGCATCAACACTCAAAGGCCATTTTCAAACTTTCTTTCTGTGTCTCCTTTCAGCAAGTGAAGACTCTCTGTGTCAGCAGTGTAAGTTCTACTTTCCTTATTACTGTGTGTTGCTATTTCAAATTTGTTATCACTTAGATTACACATTAAAATAACTTTTGTCAATAACTTATCTGAAAATTTTGATTTAACCGATAATTTAAAATGATATTTTTCATTGCTGTAGTGATGATATACTATGTTTAACTAAAAAGGTCATTTTTATTTAAGAAAGTAGGTGTAAACGATGAATGATGCTATAGATGAACGACTCAAAGTAGATCACAATGCGCACGTAAAAGAAATAGCACTCAATAGCATTAAACCTAATCCTTATCAACCTAGGAAATCATTTGATCAAGAACGTTTGGAAGATTTGGCTGAGTCGATAAAACTACATGGTATTTTACAGCCTATCGTGTTACGAAAAACAATATCTGGTTATAACATTGTAGTAGGTGAGCGACGTTTTCGAGCATCAAAACTAGCAGGATCAACGACAATACCCGCCATCGTTAAAGTGCTATCTGATGAAGATATGATGGAACTCGCTGTGATTGAAAATCTACAACGCGAAGATTTAAATGCGATTGAGGAAGCAGAAAGTTATCGTAAATTAATGGATGAGTTAGCGCTAACACAGCAAGAAGTGGCACAGCGATTAAGTAAATCTAGACCATATATTGCCAACATGTTGCGTTTACTACAATTGCCTAAGGACATTACTCAAATGGTCAAAGATAACAAACTATCAGGCGCACATGGACGCACGCTATTAGCGATAAAAGATAAGCAAAAGATGAAAAGCATAGCTAAGCAAGCCTACCGGGAGTCTTGGAGTGTACGTACATTAGAACAATATGTAAATGAAAACACTGAAAATAAAAAATCTATTAAAGATAAGTCGCATACAACTAAAAAACCTAAGTTTATACAACAACAAGAGCGACAGCTAAAAGAACAATATGGTTCAGCTGTAACGATATCTAACAAAAATAAAAAAGGTTACATCACTTTTGAATTTAAATCTGAAACTGAGTTCAGAAGATTAATACACCAATTGAACGAGAAATATAATTAAAACAAGAAATTTTACCCATCGTTTGAATTAAGTAATAATAATAAATAACAAACCTAAAACCACATGCGAACTGATATACCACCAGGTGCATGTGGTTTTTAAGTTTGCAAAAATGAATTATCAATATAATATATTTTATTTTAGATTATATAGTGAATAAAAATGAGCGATATTTTTCAATATATTATCTTTTTTAAAAATCATTAATCAAAAAATAGTTACAAATTAATGAATATCGAATGTGAAATTTATGTGAAATTAAACACATTTGCTTGTAAGCAAAATAATGTAGTTCAATAATGGAAGTGAAGGAATGACTAGGAGGGGTTTTATGTTAAATCACGAAGAAATAAAAACAATAAGAGAAACGATACCATTATTGAAAGATAAAGGACAGACAATAACATCAACTTTCTATAAAAGATTATTCGAACAACATCCTGAATTGAAGAATATGTTTAACCAGACCAATCAAAAAAGAGGATTACAATCTTCTGCATTAGCGATGGCAGTATTAGCGGCGGCAGAAAATATAGATGACTTATCACCAATTGTTCCCACAATTATGCCTGTGGTTTACAAACATTGTGCTTTACAAGTAAAAGCTGAGCATTATCCAATCGTTGGTGAAAATTTGATTTGGGCAATTCAACAAGTGACTGGCTTAAAAGAAGAAGATCCTATTATCCAAACTTGGATTAAAGCATATGGAGAAATTGCTGATGCATTTATTGGTTTAGAAAAAGAAGTTTACAGTAAAATGGCTTGGGATGGCTTTAAACCATTTACTGTAACCAATATCACTGATGAAACCGAAATCATTAAATCTTTCACAGTAACATCAGACGACATTGATTTAAGTCAATTTGTACCTGGACAATATATTACAGTAGATATATCTAGTGATAAGTTGCCTTACAGAGCTAAAAGACATTATTCCATTGTAGATGGTGACAAAGATTTCTTAACATTCGGTGTACGTAGAGACGTTACGGAAGAACATGAAGGTGAAGTATCTACAGTACTACATGATGAAGTCAAAGTGGGAGATACTCTATTTTTATCTGCGCCAGTTGGTGGATTTGGATTGGCAAACAAAGATCATAAACAATTATTCATAGGCTCTGGTGTAGGCGTGACACCTCTTGTTTCAATGTATAAAGAAGCGGTTGATGCTGATTTAACTTCAACATTCCTTCAATCAACATCAGATGCTCAAAACGTAGCATTCGAAGAAAATTTAGAAGCAATCACAGCACAATCTTCAGTAGCACAATTTGATAAACATTTCCGTAATCAAGACGGATTTATAGACGCTGAACAATTAAAACAATACCTTGATGGTGAAACAGAAGTTTATGTATGTGGTGGTAATTCATTCTTAAAAGCTATGATTCAAGAATTACAAAAATTAGAAGTGCCAATGGACCAAATTCACTACGAAACATTCATTCCAAGATTGAGTTTTTCAGTATAGTGTAACGCGTTTTACACATTTTATATAAATTAAAAAATAAATCATAAAACAGATAGCTCATTTTATTTATCTGGAGACTTTTCATATTTTTTAAATAATAACCTCGACTAATAGTTTAGTCGGGGGTTTTTTATTTTATGTTGCGCAAATATTTTTCAAATATATTAAAAATACAAAGACATGCTGCCAATTAAGTAAAATTTCCCAATTCATAAAACCATATGAGCATAAATTGTATGTATAAAAATAGTCATTAAGTTGCCGCCTTATAACGCTTTGTAAAAATAATGAAAATTTTAGGTTTATATTATTGACCTATTTAATTCAAGAGAGTAGTATAAACAAAGCACTTTGTTAAAAGTACTTTTATAAAACTATATATGCGTGTTAGAAAGGATAATTAAGATGAAATTTAGTGATTTTTTAAAATCAAAAGGGGCAATTGGCGCAATATTTATGGGGATTTTTTATGGATTAGTGATGTTGGCCATCTTTTTACCTGGTTACAAAGCGATGCCAGGTAATATTGATAAATTACCTATTGCAATCGTTAACGATGACAACGGAGATTATGGTAACCAAATATCAAAACAATTGAACAACAGTTTACCGTTCGATCATATAAAAAAAGATATTTCTAATTCGAAATCAAATAATCAGTTGGAGCATAATGAATTGAATCTTGTAATTCATATACCTCGAGATTTTTCAAGTAATTTAAAATCTGAAAAGGGTACACCAGGGCTAGATTTTAAAGTAAATGATGCTTCTCCAACAATGATTAGTCAATCTATGGATTCAATTGGAAGTGAAATTAATAGTCAGCTTAGCAAGCAATTTTCTAATCAAACAACTGAAGGTGTATTAAAACAAGCAAAAATACCTGATGAACAAATGGACGGTTTAATTAAGCAAATCAACGCTTCTTATTCTGGTAACATTAATCATATAAATAAAATGCCATCAAGCATGAATTTTAAAATGTTACCTATGTTTTTAACTTTAGCTGGATATGTAGGCGCAATGATTGGAGCGATGCAATTAGTTAGTGCATTTAAAGAAAACAGACACAGAGCTAGTAAAACCAAGTTGTTTATCTATGTGCAACTAACAGCTCTAATCATTGGAATAGCTTCTTCTGTCATTTCTTTAGGTATTGCTTATTTAGTCAATGATTTAGAAGCTGATAAATTCTTAAGTATTTTTGGTCAATTAGTATTGAATTATTGGGTTTCCTTTAACTTTACAGCAATCGTCGTATTCTTAATAGGACAGGCAGGTATGATTTTAAATATTCCTATTTTACTCATACAAACAATTGCTAATGGGGCAACAATGAGTCGTGATATGATGCCTACAGTTTATAACTGGATGAGTCATATTTCCCCAATGTATTATTCAGTTCAGGGTCACTTTGCAAACATTTTTGGAAGCATACCACAAACACCTTATATTTTATCTATGGCAGCTGTAGGTGTCGTTGCTATGTTCGTTAATATTGTTATCGTTACGTTTCTTTATAAAAAAGAATCCGATATCGTTTTTGAGAATTATAAAAATACTAACGAAACGCTTGCAAACTATTAACACCTTCTTTAGTTCTGTTAAAATAAAGGTATTAAGAAAAAAGGAGCCTTTAATAATGTCTATCCAAATATTTATATTAGGGAAATTAATGGAAAAAAACAGTTACCCTTATTTATTAAAAAAACAGCTATCAGAACCTATACCTTTTGATAAAATGAGCGGACTAACAGAAAGTAAGCTTTATTATAATTTTGAAGCATTATCCAAAAAAGGCCTTGTAGAAATAGTGGAGACAATTAAAGAAGAAAATCGTCCAGATAAACAAGTATTTCAAATTACTGAAAAAGGTAAACAAACTTTGCCTAAATTGATATATAAGTTATTCGAGAACGCTAAAGAAATTAATGAAATGTATGTTGGTATTGCTTATCTCAAATTTGTAGATAAGCAAAAAGTAATTAATATCTTAGAAAACAAAGTTCAAGATTATAAACAAATGTTGATACAATCAAAAGAGATAAAGTATAAGATTCAGGTAACTACTGAAAATGAAGGGTTATTAAATTTTATGTCGGATCATTTTAACACTAAAACAAATAATACAATTCATTTTTTAGAAAAACTGATAACACTTATTGAAAATGATAATGTATGATATTAAAGATGGAACAAGTAACGTAAGAGGCGTTACTTGTTCTTTTTTTACGTTGTTTTGAAAAGATTGTACTTTATATATATATCTACAATGAGAAAAAATGTTTAATATGTTTCGGACAATACTTTTAATTATTATAAAGAAGTAGTACAATATAATTAAAGAAATAAAATTTTGGAGGGATACCCAAGTCTGGCTTAAGGGAAATTAATAGTTAATATTAATTAGAAGCATCTTGCTTGCGTTGGTTCGAATCCTTCTCCCTCCGTTAAATCTTTTACCAAGCCTTTCAAGAGCTTGGCTTTTTTTATGATATATATTGTTCAATGCATTATAATTTCAAATAGAAAGTAGGTTTACAATGTATTTCACTCACTTAAACATTGATGAATTTGAAAACTTTATTCATAACCATGCGGCACATTATACCCAAAGTGCTAACCATTTTCGTTACAGAAACCAACATAAAAATGATGTGCATATTGTAGGTGTTAAAGATAATGAAGATAACGTCATAGCAGCATGTCTTTTAACAGAAGCACGTTCCTTCAAATTTTTTAAATATTTTTATACACATCGTGGTCCTGTTTTAGACTTTTCTGATTATCAGTTAGTAAGATTTTTCTATAAAAGTTTAACGAAGTATTTGAAAAAGCATCGGTGCTTATATGTTTTAACCGATCCATACATATTAGAAAATATAAGAAATGCGCAAGGCGAAATATTAGAAAGCTATAACAATAAACCACTTATCAAGACTATGGAAGATTTAGGTTATAAACATCAAGGATATACGGTAGGATATTCTCAAATAAGTCAAATTCGTTGGTTATCAGTTTTGGATTTAAAAGATAAAACAGAAGATGACTTACTTAAAGAAATGGATTACCAAACGCGTAGAAATATTAAGAAAACATACGAAATGGACGTGCGCGTACGTACACTGGCTATTGAGGAGACAAGTAGATTTTTTAAATTATTTAAAATGGCTGAAGAAAAACATGGATTTAAGTTTAGAGATCAGCAATATTTTGAAGAAATGCAAAATATTTATCATGATAATAGCATGTTAAAATTAGCATATATCGATTTGTCAGAATTATTAGTAAAGCAAAATAAGCAATTAGAAAAGTTGAATAAGGACTTAGAAAATACGAAAGAAAGCTTAGAAAACAATCCTAACTCGAAAAAAAGTAAAAATAAATATGATCAAGGATTACAACAAATAAAAGCACAAAAAAGAAAAATAACTGAAACAGAAGCATTAATCAAAACTGATGGCACTATATTGGATTTAGCAGCAGCGCTTTATATTTACAACGACTATGAAGTTTATTATCTTTCAAGCGGCTCTAACCCTAAATACAATACATATATGGGTGCCTATAGATTGCAATGGGAAATGATCAAGTTTGCGAAGGCGCATAATATCCAGCGTTATAACTTTTATGGCATAACTGGAGATTTCAGTGAAAATGCTGAAGATGCTGGTGTACAAAAGTTCAAAGCAGGTTTTAATGCACATGTAGAAGAGTACATTGGAGATTTTATTAAACCAATCAGACCTTTGCTTTATAAAATATATGACTTAATCAAATAGAGTATGTTTTGTTTGCCCGCGTTTAGTTTTATTTATATTTACAAAAAGAAATGAGTGAGACGCTGGGACATAAAGTTCTTGGACAAGTGAAAAAAGGGCAATTTCTATTGAAACAATATAGAAAATGCCTTTTTCTATATTTTTTTAATTATGGTTATCTCATTGATTCACTACTTGAGTTGATATAGGGCTTATTTTTAAAAATAATTTAATCTAAAATTACACATAAATATATTGTATTTTTGGTGAGACGCTGGAGGTATCAGAACAGGCTGAAGACTACAGATTAAATCTGTGCCCTAAGCAAACGAACCAACAATATGCCACAAGTATTGAATAACAAAGAGGCACGCAGATGTATAAATTAAATCATCTGTGTGCTATTTTTCTAGGATTTATGTTTCGGACTGTTTTAAAATACAATCAAGAATAAAAAAAGCAAAAAATTTCAGAAAAATTTGAAAAGGTTATAGCAAAGGCGATAATCCAATATAACAAGGTTGTTATAAAAATAAAATAAATTAAAAATCAGAAGTGCTAAAAACACTATAGCTATGCACTTTGTTTACAAATTTAATAAAAAATATACCTAATTCGTGTGTTCAAATATACACTTGACATAAAAATTTACAATGAGTAAAGTGTAAATCATAATTATTTTCAAATTATTCTAAATTAAAAATAACTCTAATTATAATATATTTATGAATGTTATGAGGGGGCGAATAAATTAATGTTTGAACCAAAAGTTACATATGCGCATTTTAACGCAAACGTCTTTGAGTCAATTGATATTGATGATGAAACAAAAGGTGCGCGTGAAATCGTCGCTTGGGCTTATCAAACCTATGGTGATTCAGTTATTTATGCTTGCAGTTTTGGTGCGGAAGGCATGATATTAATTGATTTGATTTATAGTGTTAAGAAAGATGCCCAAATTGTATTTTTAGACACAGGTCTTCACTTTCAAGAAACATACGATCTAATTGATCGTGTTCAAAAACGTTATCCAGAACTACGAATTAAACTTAAGAAACCTGAATTAACTTTGGAAGAACAAGCATCACAATATAATCCTGCACTTTGGAAAAATAATCCAAACCAATGTTGTTATATTAGAAAAATCAAACCATTGGAAGATGTTTTGTCTGGTGCTACTGCTTGGATTTCTGGATTACGTAGAGCACAATCGCCCAGTCGTGAAAATACTCAGTTTATAAATAAAGACGAACGCTTTCAGTCAGTAAAAATATGTCCGTTGATACATTGGACATGGGAAGATGTTTGGCAATATATTAAAAAATATGAATTGCATTATAACGAATTACACGATTTTAACTATCCAAGTATAGGGTGTATACCATGTACTACAGCTGTTGAAGGATCAGGAGATTCAAGAGCAGGCAGATGGACAAATTCAAATAAAACAGAATGCGGTCTTCATACTACAGATTAAACATCTTTATAGTTAAAAAATTTTTTTGCTATTAATCCTTAGTATTCCAATCGGATAGATATAACTAAAGATTGGTCATCAAATCAATCTTATAGTGATAGTTACATTTACCCGTGAAAAGTTATGGAATCAACTGTTGAGTGATTTTAGATAAATGATTGTTAAATAAAAAATTAAAATGAGGTGAAATGGTTGTGAACTTATCTGTAATAAATAGTCCATTTGATGAAAATCAAGCTACACAACTAAACCAAATTATTCAAAATCTTACGATTGAGCAGCAAGTTTGGTTAAGCGGTTATTTAACTGCAAATTTACAGAGTGTTACTACAAAACAAGAAACACCATCGGAAGTAGCTCAGTTTGTATTGAATAAAGAATCTACTTCAAATAGTGAGAGACATATCACTGTTTTATATGGTTCAGAAACTGGTAATGCACAAGGTTTAGCTGAAAAATTAGCTGATCGTCTTGTCGAACTTAATTTCAATGTGAAATTGAGTGCAATGGGTGATTACAAAACTAAGGATTTAAAAAAAGTAGAAGATTTATTTATTATTTCTTCTACTCATGGGGAAGGAAACCCACCCGATAATGCCATTAGCTTTCATGAATTTTTACATGGAAGAAAAGCGCCTCAGTTGGAAGGTGTACGCTATTCAGTTTTATCACTCGGGGACGCGTCGTATGAGTTCTTCTGTCAAACAGGTAAAGACTTTGATGCACGTCTAGAAGATTTAGGTGCTTCCCGCTTGGTGGATAGACAAGATTGTGACTTGGATTTTGATGATACGGCTGAATCCTGGATGGATCACATTATCGAACAGTTAAGTGATGCTTCATTGAGCGAGGAAAAAGTGGCAACAACGAACACTGTGCCATTGACAAATGACAAAAGGTATTCAAAAACACAACCATATGAAGCTGAAATATTAGAAAATATTAACTTGAATGGTAGAGGTTCTAATAAAGAGGTTAGACATATTGAATTACAATTTGAAGATTATGGTGAAGACTACGAGCCAGGTGATTGCTTGGTAGTGATTCCAGAAAATGATGAAAAACTGGTAGAAACGTTACTGAATCAATTAGATTGGGATGCTCAAACAGAAGTACCAATCAATGACAAAGGTGATGTACTCACAGTAAAAGAGGCACTACAGCACCATTTTGAAATCACTAAATTAACAAAGCCATTATTACAAAAAGCAGCTGAGCTGTTTGGAAATAAAACATTGGCAGAAAATGTTATAGATCAAGATTGGATTAAATCTTATGTATATGGTCGAGATTTAATTGACTTAATTCAAGACTTTAGACCTGAAAAACTCGAGCCTGAAGTGTTGTACCAATTTTTAAGAAAACTGCCTCCTAGAGAATATTCTATAGCGAGCAGTTATGAAGCAAATCCTGATGAAGTTCATATCACCGTGGGCGCTGTAAGGTATCAAGCGCATCAACGTGAACGTCAAGGTGTTTGTTCAATTCAATTAGCTGAACGTATGGAACCTGGTTCATCTATATCTGTCTATCTAAAGAAAAATCCGAATTTTAAATTTCCATTCGATGAAGCTACACCTGTCATTATGATTGGACCCGGCACAGGTGTCGCGCCTTTTAGATCTTATTTACAAGCACGTGAAGAATTAGATTTATCAGGACAAACATGGTTATTCTTTGGTGAACAGCATTTTACAACAGACTTTTTATATCAAACAGAGTGGCAAGATTGGCTTAAAGAAGGCGTTCTTAGTAAGTTGGACTTGGCATTTTCAAGGGATACAGAAGAAAAAATTTATGTTCAACACAAAATTGAAGAACAAAGTAAAACTTTTTATGAATGGTTGAAAAACGGTGCAGCATTATATGTATGTGGTGACGAACAAAATATGGCTAAAGATGTACACAAAGCGATACATCAGGTTTTAGTTAAAGAAGGTAATATGTCAGATGAAGAAGCTGAGACTTATTTGACACAGATGAAACAAGACAAACGATATCAAAGAGACGTTTATTAAAAAAGGAGTTGATCACGTGACAGAATCAAATTTAAATTTTTCTCAAAAACTTGATGAGATGGAACGTATCAAAGCTAATAGTAATTACCTTCGCGGCACAATTGTCGAAGGGTTAGCAGATAGAATTACAGGTGCGATTTCAGAAGAAGATACTAAATTATTAAAGTTTCATGGAAGTTATATGCAAGATGATAGAGATCTTCGCGACGAACGCCGTAGACAAAAATTAGAGCCTGCATACAGTTTCATGATAAGAGTGCGTGCGCCAGGTGGTGCTTCGACTCCAGAACAATGGATTGCGATGGATGATATTGCGAACCAATATGCAAATCAAACGATTAAATTAACAACAAGACAAGCGTTTCAATTCCATGGGGTTTTGAAAAGAAACTTAAAGCAAACAATGTTTGATATCAATCAATCTTTATTAGACACGTTAGCAGCATGTGGCGATGTTAATAGAAATGTAATGTGTAACCCTAACCCCTATCAATCTGATGTGCATGCGGAAATTAATCAGATTGCAAGTGATATTAGCCGTCATCTTTCACCTAAAACACAAGCTTATCACGAAATTTGGTTAGACGGAGAAAAAGTGTTAGATACAAGTGATCAAGAACCAGAGCCACTGTATGGTAAAACCTATTTACCACGTAAATTTAAAATTGGTATTGCAGTCCCACCTTCTAATGATATCGATGTATTTTCTCAAGATATTGGGTTAATTTCGATTATTGAAGATGGTGAATTAGTTGGATTTAATCTTACGGTTGGTGGCGGCATGGGAATGAAACATGGAAATACTGCGACATATCCACAAGTTGGACGTTTGATTGGCTATTTTCCAAAATCACAGGTCATCGATGTTTGTGAAAAAATACTGACAATTCAGAGAGACCATGGAAATCGTGAAGAGAGAACAAATGCACGTTTTAAATATACGGTGGATCGTAAAGGCGTAACATGGATTACGGATGAGCTCAATCGTCGATTAGGTTGGGAACTAGAGCCTAAGCGTGCATTTCACTTTGAAGATAATGGTGATCGATATGGTTGGACTGAAGGCAGTGGCAAACATCATTTCACATTATTTATTCAAAATGGCCGTGTTAAAGATACAGAAGAATATCAATTGAAAACAGCGTTAAGAGCGATTGCTGAAGTGCATACTGGAGATTTTAGACTTTCGCCTAACCAAAATTTAGTAATTGCGAATGTTGAAACACAGAAAAAGCCAGAAATTGAAGCGCTGATAAAGCGATATGGTTTAACAGATGGCGAACATTATACGGGATTGCGGAAAAATTCCATGGCTTGTGTCGCTTTTCCTACTTGTGGTTTAGCAATGGCAGAATCTGAACGGTACCTACCTTCGCTAATAACGAAAATAGAAAGTCTGTTAGATGAAGCAGGCTTAAACGAAGAAGAAATAACCATTAGAATGACGGGATGTCCTAACGGTTGTGCACGTCCAGCATTAGCTGAAATTGCATTTATTGGAAAAGCACCAGGTAAGTACAATATGTACCTAGGTGGTGGTTTCGCTGGTGATCGTTTAAATAAGTTGTATAAAGAAAATATTGATGAAGCGGAAATATTAGAAAGTTTAAGGCCTATTTTATTGCAATATGCACAAGAAAGAACTGTTGGTGAACGTTTTGGTGATTTTGTCGTCAGGGCAGGTATTGTTGAAGCAGTTACAGACGGTCAATTATTCCACAGTTAATCAATTAAGAAAGTGGTGTTAGGATGGGAAAAGTATTTTTAGTAGGTGCGGGCCCTGGTGATCCGGATTTAATTACAGTTAAAGGTAAAAAAGCGATTGAAACGGCTGACATTATTTTATACGACCGTTTAGTTAACACTGAGTTATTAGATTATGCATCTATAACTGCTAAGTTAATATATTGTGGTAAAAATCCTAACCATAAATCAGTGTCTCAAGTAGATACTAACCAATTACTTGTCGATTTAGCACAAGAAGGACACACGATTACACGTTTGAAAGGTGGAGACCCATTCGTGTATGGCAGAGGTGGCGAGGAAGCAGAAGTATTAGCCACAAATGATATATCATTTGAAATCGTACCAGGTATTACTGCAGGTATCGCAGCACCTGCATACGCAGGTATCCCTGTAACGCATCGAGACTATAGCTCTTCAGTTGCATTTGTTACGGGTGTTATCAATAAAGAAATTGACAAGGATGAATACTGGAGACATCTAGCTTTAGGGCCGGAAACGTTATGTATCTATATGGGAGTTAAAAAGCTGCCAGAAATTGTTGAGTTATTAACTAAAAATGGACGTAATAAAAATACGCCAGTAGCACTTGTACATATGGGTACATCTAAATTACAAAAAACCGTTGTAGGCACATTAGAAACCATTGTCCACGGTGCAAAAGAGATTGAAAATCCAGCTATGATTATTGTGGGTGAAGTCGTGAAATTACGTAACCGAATCAGTTGGTTTGAAGAAACATATAAAAATGAATTATTAACACAACTCACATCATAGTTGTTGGAGGGGTTATGATATGCAAGGTGTTTTATATGTCAGTCATGGTAGTCGTGTAGCAGAAGCAGTCGAAGAAGCAACGTCATTGATTGCGCGTGTACAAACAAAAATTAATATTCCTTTGCAAGAAACATGTTTTTTAGAACTTGTAGACCCGGATATATCTGAAGGTTTTAGGAAATTAGTGCACCAAGGTGCAACAGAAATTTCAGTGGTACCTGTATTGCTACTTAGCGCAGGACATTACTACAAAGATATACCTGAAGAAATTGAACGTATGAAAGCACAATTTCCCAATGTGAAAATTAATTATGGTAAACCTTTAGGCGTACAAAAACGATTAACGGAAGTGCTTAAACAACGTTTAGAAGAACGTAAAATCACACCTAATGCTGACGCTAAATTATTAGTTATTGGTAGAGGAAGTTATAATCCGCAAACAAAGCAAGATTTTTCGGTAATAAAGTCACAATTATCAGAAATGTTCCCCTCTAAAAGTATAGAAGTGTGCTATTTAGCAGCTTGTGAACCGTTATTTGAAGATGCACTGGACCGATTAGTAAATGAAGGTCATTCGCAAATATTTATTTTACCGTATATCTGGTTTACAGGTATTTTAGACCAACACATCGCTAATGTTGTGAGTGCTTACCAATTTAAAAGTGACATTATTTTAGCAGCGCATCTGAGTCATCATGAGACATTACAAATTGCATTAAAAGAACGTGTGGAAGAGACATTTGATACAGTTTAGTCATTTTATCAAAGTTGAAAGTACCTTATCTGAGGAGTGACATTATGTCTTACATCCCTTTAATGGTTGATATTTCGCAAAAACAAATCGTTGTTATAGGTGGCGGAAAAATAGCAGAAAGACGTATCAATCTTTTAAAAACATATACAAAACTAATTCAAATTATTAGCCCCACGCTCACTAATAACTTAAAACAATTAGTTGATAAACAAGAGATTCAGTGGCGGAATAAAATATTTGAAAGCAGTGATGTGCAAGATGCAGATTTAATTATTACTGCGACGAATGATACAAATGTAAACCAGTCTATATTACAAGCAAAGCCAGACAAGGCATTAATTAATATGGCAGGTCAAGCGTTAGCAGGTGATGTATTGATACCAAGTATATTGCGACGTGGTAAGTTAACGATCAGCGTTTCAACACAAGGTGCCAGTCCTAAGCTGGCCAGTCAAATTTTAGCTGAGTTACAACAACACTTTAATAGCACATATGGTGATTATGTAGATTTCCTATATGAATGTAGACAGCAAGTTAAACGTAGCTCACTTTCATCGGAGGAAAAAGACCGGTTTTTGAAGCAAATCTTAAATAATAAATATTTAAAAATAACTAAGCAAAATGAAGTTAGAAAGTGGTTATCAGCGCTGAAGTAAATTGAAAGGAAAGGGGACATCATATGTATAAATTATTTGTTTTTGCACTGGCTGGTTTTCTCGCTCAATTAATTGACGGTTCATTAGGCATGGGATTTGGCGCATCATCTTCTTCAATATTATTGACATTTGGTGTAGCACCGGCAATAGTCTCAGCTACAATACATTTTTCAGAAATTGCTACTACAGCAGCGTCAGGAACGTCGCATTGGAAATTTGAAAACGTACATAAACCTACCATGATTAAATTAGCGATTCCTGGAGCGATAACAGCTTTTATTGGTGCTGCTATATTAAGTCATATACACAGTGACTTTATTAAACCATTTATCGCTGTATTTCTATTATCAATGGGACTCTATATTTTATACCAATTTTTATTTACTAAAGAAAAACCATTATCAAAAACGAATGAACAAACATCCCGCTTTGTATTAATACCACAAGGCGCCGTGGCAGGATTTTTAGATTCAATTGGTGGTGGAGGCTGGGGACCGGTTAATACGCCATTAATACTTGCTCAAAAGAAATTGGAACCTAGGTATGCGATTGGTACGGTATCGGCAAGTGAGTTTTTCGTGACAGTATCTGCGTCGCTAAGCTTTATTATTTTTCTTGGTTGGAGTCAAATTAATTGGTGGCTTGTCGTGTCATTAAGTGTCGGTGGTATGATTGCTGCACCGTTTGCAGCATGGTTAGTCAGACTGTTACCGATGAATATATTAGCTGTGTGTGTGAGTGGATTGATTATTTTCACAAATACAAATTCACTGATTAGTGTTGTTGAAATCAATCACGCTTTATCAATCGCAATAAAAATTGCATTGATTGTGATTTGGTTCGGATTAATTTTATATGCTTTATACCAAAATAATAAATTACCGTTTGCTACTTTTAAAGATGAAACCAATGTAAATAAATTAGATTAATTCATTAAGGAGTGTGACAACATGTCATTAATAAACGAAAAAGAACAATCTACCATCCAACCTCATGGTGGTGCACTTATCAATAGGGAGGTCTACGGCGCAGAGCGAGAACAATTGCTTAAAGAAGCTGAAACACTCGCATCTATCACTTTAAATCCGTGGAGTTTATCAGATTTGGAATTAATTGCAATAGGTGGCTTCAGTCCACTGACAGGCTTTATGAATAAAAACGATTATACCAACGTGGTAGAACACTTACATTTAGATAATGGTTTGGTTTGGAGCATTCCGATTACATTACCTGTGACAACAGCGCAATCTCAAAATTTGAATATTGGCTCTCGTGTGGCTTTGTATGGGGAAGATGGTGTTTTATATGGTGTGATTGACTTAGAAGAAAAGTACACGTATGACAAACAAAAAGAAGCGCAACTTGTATATGGAACGACGGATGTTGATCATCCTGGTGTCAAAAAGGTCTATGAAAAAGGGGACGTCTATCTCGCAGGCCCAATTTATTTATTAAATAGACCTAAACACGACGAATTTGTAGATTATCATTTGGATCCTAAAGAAACAAGACAACTCTTTACAGACTTAGGATGGCAAACTGTAGTAGGTTTTCAAACTAGAAACCCAGTACATCGCGCACATGAGTATATTCAAAAGGCTGCTCTAGAAGCAGTAGATGGCTTGTTGTTGAATCCTTTAGTAGGTGAAACAAAATCTGATGATATTCCAGCATCAGTACGTATGGAAAGCTATCAGGTTATATTGGAAAATTATTACCCGGAAAATAAAACGCGTTTAGTTATTTATCCTGCCGCAATGAGATATGCAGGGCCTAGAGAAGCGATATTACATGCTACAGTACGTAAAAACTATGGATGTACACACTTTATTGTAGGGCGTGACCATGCAGGCGTAGGTGATTATTATGGCACGTATGAAGCGCAAGAACTGATTGCTAAATACGAAGCAGAATTGGGTATACAAATATTAAAATTTGAACATGCCTTTTATTGTAAAACATGTGAAAACATGGCTACAGCAAAAACGTGTCCACATGATGCTTCAGCACATTTACATTTGAGTGGTACGAAAGTTCGTGAAAAATTGAAAAACGGAGAAACGTTACCGAAAGAATTTTCAAGACCTGAAGTGGCTCAAGTTCTTATAAATGGATTGAAAGAACAGAAATAAAAGGAGTGTAGACATAGTAATGGGAGAATCTAAAAATATAACATGGCACGCATCAGAGGTTACCAAAGATGAAAGGTTACAGCGTAATCAACATAAGAGTGCAGTCATTTGGTTTACAGGACTTTCAGGCTCAGGAAAATCAACGATATCCGTAGAACTCGAAAAAGCACTATTTAACCATCAAATCCATACATATCGTTTGGATGGAGATAATGTTAGACATGGATTGAATCGGAATCTAGGATTTTCACCTGAAGATCGTAAGGAAAACATACGGCGTATAGGGGAAGTTAGTAAATTGATGGTAGATGCAGGTTTGATAACAGTTACTGCTTTTATTTCTCCTTATAAATCAGATAGAGAAGCGGTGCGCCAATTATTAGATACAGATGATTTTATAGAAGTTTATACGCAATGTAGTCTATCAGAATGTGAAAATAGAGACCCTAAAGGTTTATATAAAAAAGTAAGAAATGGTGAAATTGCAGAATTTACTGGCGTAAATGCGCCATATGAAGCGCCTACACAACCAGAGATTGTATTATATACAGAAACCCTCTCTGTTGAAGCATCAGTATCTAAAATTATGGATTATTTACAACAACATCAGTATATCGATAGCATTTAACTTTAATAATAAAAAACTGAAGGGGCAATCGAATGGAGATATTAAATATCATTGCCATAATATTATTTATTATATTTATTTTAGTAATGTTGAGTGGATTGTTACTTGTGCGTTTAGGTCAAAATAGAAAACACTTTCTTATAGAATTAAAAATAATGATCTCAATTATGGTAGTATCCTTTATTGGCATAGGTATATCAATGATAATACTAGGTCATTATAACCAATTATAAATTATGAATGCATTGATAAACAGGGTTATGAAATCAAATCACGAGTTTGGTTTCACCCTGTTTTTAAATGTTAATGCGCGTATCAACTTTTAAAAAGGCTTACTAAAAGGTGTTTTGTAGGTAAGTAAACAGTATTGAATCATACTCATATATTTTATAGAAATGTGAAAATTAAAGTGTTATATTAAATAAATCAAATTTATCTGATTAGCATTTTAAAAGTAATGAACACAATATAAAGGTAGGGAAGTTTACTAAAATGAATCAAAGTATAAAGGAGATTCCTAAAATAGAATTACATTGTCATTTAGATGGTTCAGTCAGCAAACATTTAATTCGACAATTGGCTCAAGAACAAGGCGTACATCTAAACGAGAATCGTCTCACGGTGCAAGAGGATTGTGAAAGTTTAGCGTCGTATTTGAAGTGTTTTGATGAAGTATTAAAAGTATTGCAAACAGCAGATAGTCTTAAGCGTGCAATTGTAGATGTTGCGCAACAAGCTTTTGAGGATAATGTTAAATATATAGAAATTCGCTTTGCACCATTGTTGCATATGGAACAGGGGATGACCCTTTTAGATGTACTAAAAGCAGTAGAAGCGGGCGTTAATATTGTACAAGATACATTACATATGAAAGTGAATTTACTGATTTGCGCAATGAGGCAACATGCAGCGTCTGTGAATAAACAATTATTTGATGATGTGTCTGTATATAACAGTGAAAAAATATGTGGTATTGATTTTGCGGGTCCTGAAGTAGGATTTCCACCACATGAAATACAAGATACCATTCAATATGGGTTAGAAAAAGGTATGAATTTAACACTCCATGCAGGTGAGTGTGGATGTATACATAATGTTTTAGAGTCAATCAAAATAGGTGCTAAACGTATCGGTCATGGTGTTGCTGCTAATTTAGATGAAGCAATATTAAATGAAGTTAAAGCGAAGGATGTATTATTAGAAATATGTCCTAAAAGTAATTTGCAAACTAAAGCTATAGAGACGTTGTCACAAATCAATATTCCCTACTTATTAAAAAATGATATACCTTTTATTATCAATACAGACAATCGTATGGTGACACAAACTTCATTAAATGAAGAATATACGTTGCTATTAAAACATCAGTTAATCAATAAAAAGCAGATTAAATATATTAATAAGCGTGCCGTTCAATATGCCTTTTTAACTGAAGCAGAAAAAAAGCAAGTGCTTCAGTCAATGTCATAACGCGTATACACTACTGTTTATTTTAGTATTGATATGCAAAAGATTTGATAGTTTGAATAAAATGAGTCATAGCAAGACTTAAATGATAATTTCTATTCCAAATAAAGTCTGTCGAGATATTACTATATTTGTCTGGCAATTCATAGCTATATAATGAGCCGTTTTCCAAATCATTTTGTACCGATGATTTCGGAACTAAACTAATGCCGATACCTGATTTTACACTACCGATAATTGTTTCCATAGTGCCGAATTCTATAAGTGTTGGTTTTTTAGTACTTTCGGATTTTAACCAGGCTTCAAGATTTCTTCTATAATTACAGCCATTTTTAAATACCAAAAATACTGCGGATGTTATGTCTTCTAATTGGGTCATCTCTGTACCGGAGATTAATACAAGTTTTTCCTTAAATAATTCCACTTTATTTATATGATGATGATGTTTGAAACCAGTGACAAATCCACAATCTAAGTTTTGATTGACTATTTTTTTAGAAATATTGGCAGTAACATCGGTATGTAGTGAAAGAGAAACGTGTGGCGAATTTTTCCGAAACATAGATAATAACATCGGTAATTTAGTAATAGTTTCGACAATCCCAATATCAATTTTGCCACTAGATGTTTCTTGTTTATCAAAATCATGTTCTATTTCATTTAATGTGGCTAAAATTTTTTCAACATATATTTGGAATTTTTCACCATCTTTCGTCAAAGTTGTACCTTTATTATGACGTAAAAAAAGTTGTGTGTTGAGTTCTTGTTCTAGTTGTTTTATGCGAAATGTAACATGAGATTGAACATAATTTAGTGATTTAGCAGCCTTACTGATACTTTGATGTTGACTAACGCTTTGAAAAATTTTAAAGTCTTTGATTTCCATAATATCACCTGAGTTTTCGTTTGAGGCTATTATACATGAAACAATTTCTTTTATGCAGAAAAAAGTACTGCCGTCACTATGACGGCAGTCTAATTATGTTGCATATTTTTTAATTAATGCTTTGAAAAAGTCTATAGATCGTTCGAAAGCTGCTATTTCTACATATTCGTTGGGTTGATGTGCTAATGTTTCTATTCCTGGCCCATAAATTAATGTGGGAATGTCACTGTTAGGATTTAGCACGGATCCATCGGTATAATAAGCCATTCCAGTAATATCATTTTCTTCCGAAATATCTAAGGCTTTTTGAATAATTTCAGCATCGACATCCGTTAAAACAGTCGCCCGGTCAAGCAATATTTTTGTGTTTACTTTTGGAGAGTTACTATCAGCAAATATCTGAGTTAAGCGTTGACTAAATTGCTTGTACAGTTTGTCATGAATATTAGGTGTAACTGTTCGTATATCAACATTTAATGTACATTTGTCGGGTATCACGTTCGTTTGAATACCACCGTTAACCATATTTGCTGAGATGCTACTCTTACCTAAAGCTTCTGTTTCTTCTGACCATTCGTCTTTTAAATCATTTACCAATTGAATGACTTTGTTTATGCCCTCAACTGCATTAATACCTTGTTCTGGCATTGCGCCGTGTGCAGTTTTTCCAGTCAAAGTGACTTCTATCCATAATGCTCCTTTATGTCCAATTGCAACTTTCTCAGTCGTGGGTTCTGCTATGATGATAGCAGATACATTATCCATATTTGCCTTTTTGACATAATGTTCCGCACCGATTGAATCTACTTCCTCTCCTGCGGTGGCTAAAAATTCAATATCTTTTTTGAATTCATAGTTTTCCTCAATCAAAGATTCTAAAGCAAGATATAAAGCAGCTAAACCACTTTTCATATCTGTTGTTCCTCTTCCATATAATTTTCCATGAGCAATATCGCCTTTAAAAGGATCATAATCCCATTTTTGTGCGCCTATCTTTACAGTGTCGGTATGGCCAGATAATAAGAGTTTGCTAGCGTTTGGATGCTCAGATTTTAAAGTTACTGAAAAATTACTTCTTTTGTCACTTAAATGTGTAATGTCAAAAGGAATATTACGAGATGCACACCGTTGTTTAAAAATTTGTACAACGTTATTTTCGTTAGCAGGTGGGTTGGTGCTATCGACATTGATGAGCGATTGTAAGAATTCTAAATTTGATTGTGTCATGTTTAAACCCCCCTTGCTTTATTAAAAACTTTTTCTTTATTTTCAGGCTGTAAACTTGGACGTGTTATTTTAAATAGTGATATATCTTGTTTGGACTTACCTTTAGTGGCTAATTCATATAATATTTCTCCGACGGCACTTGAAAATTTATAGCCATGTCCTGAAAAACCAGCAGCAATGACAATATGTTCGTATTTGGGATGTTTGTCTATCACAAAATGCTCATCTAATGTATTGGTGAACATGCAAGTTTTACCTACATTGATATTTCCATTAGCTTGTTGCATATATGCGTTCAAAAAACCACTAATATCTTTTTCATCTTTTACATAAGACCCGAATGATTTATTGTAATAAGTTGGATCAATAGGGTCTCCGTTATCATAACGTCCTATTTTTAAACCAGTACCATCAATAGAAGGGAATCCATAATATACACCACTCGGAACGTCGGCAAAAAAGCCTGGAAATCCATCTGACTTGTATAAAATATCATTGGAATCAAACCATGCTATCGTTTGTCTAGAAGGTTGAAGTTGTAGTTTTAAATCTAAATCATCTAGAATTTTTTTATTCCAAGCGCCACCAGTAATAATTAATTTATTTGCTGTAACTGTTTCAGAGGGGGTCTGAACTTCTACTGAGTCATTAAGAATATCAATATGCATCACTGGCGAATTGATTTTTAATTCGGCACCATGATTTAGAGCGAGTCGCTTAAAAGCGCGAATACAATTTTGAGAAAATAGCACACCTGCTTCAGGTTCATAGCAACCAATTTGGCCATCAGGTATTGTAATACCTGGCCAAGTTTCGTTAATTTGTTTAGCAGATAAAGTTTCAGTATTTAGATTATATTGCCGAGCACCATTGATTGCAGTTTGTACAAATAATGAATCACTAGGACCAAAAGTAATAACACCTGTATTTAAAAATATACGTTCATTTGTTTGTTTTTGAAGTTCATTCCAAAGTTCTTGTGCTCTCAAAGCAATGGGGACATACGATAAACCTTCTCCACAAGCATGTCTTATTAATCTTGTATCACCACTATGACTTCCATTTTCATGTGGTGGATCAAAAGCATCTATCATTAGTGTATTCCACCCACTTTTTGCTAAATAGTATCCAGCTGACATACCCATAGAGCCAGCTCCGACAACGATGACATCGTAATGTTTTCCCATTTCCATCTCTCCTTAATTGAAACAAATTTAATCATTTGGCAAGTATTTCTTTCAAGTCTAATAGCAATAGTTCTAGGTGTAAAATTACAAAAAGAGATGGTTGATATCTCTAAAAGTGATATCCATATACATAAGTATTTTGCCTAACTGTACTTTTATTATTAAATTAAGACAGTTAGGAACTTAATTAAACGAATTGAGAAAAATTTAACATTTTAATTATTAATTAGCATACAATGTAATTACACAAACAAGTAAAGGGGTGTATTGACATGATGATTGCAGATATTATCGGTGGTATCATTAAATTAATCAAAACTTTAGTTGACACTTTCGCGTAATTTTTAAATAACAAATTAAATCAATTTAAAGGAGTGCTTACATTATGTCAGGTATCGTAGAAGCAATTTCAAATGCAGTAAAATCAGGTTTAGATCACGACTGGGTAAATATGGGAACTAGCATCGCAGATGTAGTAGCTAAAGGTGCAGACTTCATCGCTGGATTCTTTGGTTAATAGACATATTTTCAATTAAATATATACTTAAGAAAAACTACTGTTTTACACATAAAGTGTTAGAAAGCAGTAGTTTTTTTGTTGTTCAATTCATTGGGAAGGAAATTCGTGTTTGTATTGCATAACTATACAAAATTATACATTTAAATTTGTATGATTATACATTTTTAGGAGATTACGTTAACTGTCCATAAGCTAAAAAGAGACTGGCATCTTTGTTCATAAATATATTTTTGCCTTGATAAAAAGTATGGCTGTCTATATTCGAAAGTCCTATTGTGTGTAGTGATTTTTGGATATCTTTTTGTTCGAACCCATTATAGATATTCGGATGATTAACATTTTCGTTTTTATCGAAGTCTACTATGATAAGTAAGCCATTACTATTTAATTGCGTGACTAACTGTTGTAGTAATGCCATGTAATTCCCACTATGAAGTAATACAAGAGAAAGCAATATCACATCATAAGTTTGATGAAGCAGTATATTGTTCGAAGCGAGCAAGTCACCTTCAATGGCTGCAATGTTAGTTTTATTTAATGTTTTAATTTTGGTATTACATATTCCAACCATTTTCGGTGAAGCATCTAAAACAGTGATGTGATTGAAATTATGTTCGATATCGAATGTGACAAGGCCAGTGCCGCCACCATAATCTAATAATGAATCATACGTACCTTTGTTAAATAATAAATTTAATTCGGAAGAGATCGTTTTAGCGAGCTTTATTCTTTCGTTATTGTCATAATTTCGGGCTATTTGATTAAATTGAGATTGATTCAAATTTGTCATCCTTTAATGTAGATTTCCATATTATAGATTTTAAAGTTATTAAAGACTTTTAAAATCTATAATAGAGTTTAGCATAATGGACATAATCTTTTCAAATCAATACGTTTACAGTTATCTCGTGTAATTTAAAATTATAGATAATTAATTGATACTTTTTAAAAAGTAAATTTGTTCATTTTATGTATAGATAAAATATTTAAATAGAAATACATAATATACGAATAACATATTAAATTAGGTAAGCCTAAAGTCTGATTGAGCATGCTTGTTATATCTGGTTTACTAGGTGGTGGACGTTTATAATGAGGTGCAGAAATGAAGAATATTTTAAGAATGATTAAGCAACGGTTAAAAGGTCTAGATTATGGGATGCTAATTAGTTTTATTATACTAGGCATTTTAGGTGTCGTCATGATATATAGTGCGAGCATGGTATCGGCATCTAAAGGCGCTTTAACTGGTGGCGTTTCAATTGAAAGTAATTATTTTATGAAAAGACAATTTATCTTTTTGATTATGGGTATTGTAGTCGTTATATTTATTGCATTGTGCATAAATATAAATTTCTTTAAAAGTGCTCATATACAAAAATTGATGGTTATTGGCACCTTATGCTTGCTATTAATTACAATTTTGATAGGGAAAGAGATTAATGGTTCAAGAAACTGGATTAATTTAGGAATATTTAGTTTACAATCCTCGGAATTTTTGAAATTAGCTTCGATTTTTTATCTTTCTTACATTATTAATCAACGTGTGAGGAGTCACAAAGATTACCAATTAAAGCATATGTTACCGCCACTTGCCATATTAGGTATTGGTTTATTGCTTGTGCTGATGCAAGGAGATCTAGGTGGAACGTTACTAACAGTTGCTATTATTGGTTGTATTTTAATATACTCAGATATAAAAAATAAAATTAAATTTCAAATTATGGGAATTACACTCGTGCCATTAGTTATTTATGGAATTTATACACTGATTTTTGATTCTAAAAATTTATATAGACTAAAAAGGATAAAAGTGATGTTAGATCCGTTTAAATATGAAGATAATGATGGTTATCAATTAACGAGTGCCTTAACCTCGATTGGCAATGGTGGACTGACGGGTAAAGGTTTAGGCAATGGGATAGCCAAGTTAGGGTATTTACCAGAACCGCACACTGATTTCATATTTACTGTTATTTCAGAAGAGTTAGGACTACTTGGCGTACTATTCACACTTACAATTTATGGTTATCTCTTAGTAAAAGGGCTTATTTATGCGAATAAAACAAATAATCAGTTTTATAAATTGATATGTGTTGGCGTGGTTAGTTACATATTTATGCAAGTTTTTATTAATTTAGCTGGTGTGTCTGGTATTATTCCATTAACTGGTGTGACTTTGCCGTTATTGAGTTATGGTGGTTCTTCCATGTTGAGTATCAGCATAGCGTTTGGTGCACTCTTAGCAGTGGCTAGAAGAATTAACAACGAAAGAAAGGATACTGTAAAATGAAGCATATTTTAAAAATTACATCGCCAGTTATTTTGCTTATTGCTATATTGATTAGTATTGCAATAGGTATAGCAAAACCCGTAGACCAAACTGTATATAATATGTTACATACATATTTAAACGCAGATATTATAAAACGATATCTCTATTTTGTTTCAGTTATTTTTGACCCTAAAATTTGTTTGATTTTAACAATATGTGTTTTAGCTGGTTTGTTTTTCTATCATAAATTTAAATTTTTGTGGTATGGCTTTTGGTGCTTTTCAGTATTTTTAATAGGTACGTTTATGAAATATGTCATTCAACGACCGAGACCAACCACATATTTTGAAGGTTATAGTTTTCCCAGTATGCATGTTTTAAGTGTGTGCATATTGGTAAGTCTAATATTATTAATAAAAAGGAATAAAATATTATATTGTATAGCAATTATTTTAGTAGCTTCAATCATAATTTCCCGTATTTACGTGGGCGCCCATTATTTTACTGATACTATGGGGAGTTTATTAGTCATTTCAGTTATGATTCAATCACTTAATTACAATAGTCATGTAAGCGGAAAACTAGATAAAATCGAATAATTTGTTAAGCTAAATGCTAATCTATAAATTAATTTTTGATTAATACATATGATGATGGAGGAGGGGGCATTTAATTGAATTATGAAAAATATTTAAATAGGTCAATCGAGCTTGCCGAGGAAGCGTTAAACTATGGTAATGAACCTTTTGGCTCACTATTAGTGGATGTTGAAGGTAATGTTTTATTTGAAGATTATAATAGAATCAGTAGCGGAGATGCGACTGAACACCCTGAAATTGCGATTGCAAAATGGGCAGCAACTCATCTTACGCCTGAAGAAAGAAAGCATACAATTGTTTTTACATCAGGAGAGCATTGCCCGATGTGTGCGACTGCACATGCACTCGTTGGTTTAGATAAAATTGTATATGTGAGTTCCTCAAAACAATTGAGTCAATGGTTGGAAGCTATCAATGTTGCGCCGGCACCTTTTAAAAATTTACCTATTGAAAGCGTAATTAGAGATGCGAATGTTGAAGGACCTTTCGAAGCCTTGTCGCCTAAAATTGAATCACTACATCTTCGGTATCATCAACAATAAATGAAAATATGAATCCTCTCTGGCAGTTAATAGCTGAAGGGGGTTCATATTTTTGCATAAATAAATGTTTTTCTTTTCCATTATAATTATCACTAAGGCATTTTAAATTATAGATGGATGTAAAGTGTTGGTTTGCGTTGTATTGTATGTAATTTTTATCATTGCTTTTTCGTTAAATGTCTATAAAATAAAATAGCTTTAATGACTGTGATAAAAGCTTTTGGCATGTTTAAGAATATGCAAAATGGGAAAATTATGCATAATATCGTAATAACACAACTAAGGGGTTAGTGATAAGGGGGACATTCTGATGAGCACGTTAATTTTTCTATTAATTATAGCTGTAATCATTATAATTTATTTACTAGTGAAACAACGTTTTGCTAAAGATTTTAAAGATCAAAAGCATAAACGTTACAGAGAGAAACGAGTGATTGATTTTATTCATAGTGCGTATAAAATTGAAAATATTGAAGCAATTCACCGGAAAAATGATCATTTAGAGCTCATTTATCATCGTAAAACGTTAGATGTAAAAAATGAACAAGTTATTTTTGTCGACGAAGCAAATCAGGAAGATGTCGAGACGAATTTCACCCTAAAAGAAGAGGATGAAAGAGAAGACTTATTTGATAAAATTTTAGAGAACACCTATTTTTATATGACAAAAGAACGTTTCGATCAGTTAATGATTCAGTCTAAAGCGTAATAATTAATATGAACTTGTGAATGATGATGAAGGACATTTTAAGAGGAGGTCTTTCTTATGAAACCAGTAGTTAAAGCTTATAAGAATGATAGTGAATTAGAAGTAGATGTTGCAGCATTACAGGATAAAGGTATCGGTAATCAGGACATTTATGTATTATCATTGGATAAATCTCGAACTGATAAAATTGTAGAAGATACGAGTATTTTAGGAATAGATATAAAAAAAGAAAATGATTCTGAAAGAGATGCATTGAAAAGAAAATTGATTGGGCTAGGCGTAGATGAAGGTGAAATCGCATCTTTTAAAAGTGATATGGATGACGGCAAAGTGTATTTAATTGTTACTGATTCAAGAGTTAGAGGACTATTGTAAAATTTTGAAGGAGAAAGACATTGCTTTAAGGTTGTAAGCAAACAAAAATGCAATGTAGCTCATGTTTTGAAAAACTTAAATGCTGAGATTTATCATAAACAAAAACGTCAATTTCTACCTTAATAGAAATTGACGTTTTTTATCAATAATATCGATAGTCTAAACATTGTATTGTTATTTACGCATGTTTATAAGGTACGACGTTTTGGTTTGCTATCGTCCGTAAGTTTAAATGATAGTAGTAATCCAATAGCTGATATAACTGTAGCAACGATAAATGTTACGTTAACACCGTGAATAATACCGGTAATACCATCTTGAGGTATTGCTGAAACTGACATTAAAGTAATAAAGACTGCAGTACCAATAGCACCAGCCATTTGTCTGAAAGTGTTATTCATGGCAGTACCATGTGCGATTAGCTCATTTGGCAGTTGGTTTATTGCTAATGTCGTCATCGGCATCATAACCATAGCAATTGAAACCATTCTCAATGCATTTGAAGTAGCGAGATACGTAAATGTTGTATGCTCTGTTAACATTGTAAATGGTAATGTTGAAACAACTAGTACGAATAAACCGATTCGAGCGAGCCATTTACCTCCAAATTTATCGAATAAGTAACCAGTTATTGGGTTCATCATACCCATAATAATTGCACCTGGTAGTAATACTAAACCAGATTTTAAGGCTGAGTATTGTAGCATATTTTGCATATAAAGTGGCAAGATGATATTTGTTGCAATCAGCACACCAAATACAAACATACTTAGTATCGTACCTAACGTATAAATTCCGTAATTAAATACTCTAAACTCAAGCATAGGTTCTTTTAAATTTAATTGACGGCGAATAAATATAACGAGTGAAACGATACCAACGATGAGTGGTGCAATAAATTGAACACTAGTCCAACCTGCTTCACCAACAGAACTAAAACTATATAGTAAGCCACCAAATCCGAGTGTAGATAAGATAACTGAAGCAATATCTAGTTTTGGATGTGTTGTTTCTGTAACGTTCTTCAATAGGAATATAGAAGCAATAATAATAATAATCGCGATAGGGAATACAACATAGAAGACACTTCTCCATGTGAGGTGTTCGACTAAGATACCTGATAAAGTAGGTCCAATAGCTGGAGCAAATGCGATAACAAGTCCAAATAGACCCATTGCTGTACCGCGTTTTTCTTTAGGGAAAGTTAAAAATAGTATTGTTTGCATTAGTGGCATCATGATACCTGCGCCTGCTGCTTGTAGGACACGTCCGATTAATAGCATTGAAAAGTCAATACCAACTGCACATAACAACGTACCGACTGCAAAAATACTCATTGCAGTTAAGAATAACTGCCTCGATGTAAAGCGTTCAATTAAAAATGCAGTTACAGGAATCATAATTCCGTTTACTAACATAAATATAGATTGTAACCATTGTACTGTACTTTCTGAGACCTGGAGATCTTTCATTATTGGTGGTAATGCCGTTCCAAGTAAAGTTTGGTTTAAAATTGTTATAAAAGCCCCTGATAATAGTACGATAAACAGAGGTATTCTTTTTTCAACATGGAAGTTTCCAGTTTCTGTCAATATACTCACTTCTTTCTTAACAAATTACACATCTAATTATTATAGCACTCGAATCGTCGTAAATCTAAAAGTTGAACTTATTTTTTCAAATTTATCTGTGATAAGTTTGAAATATTGTCATGAAAGTGATTTCTTAAGTTGAGTATATATTAATTCCACTCTGTTATACATCAAAAGTTGTATAAAAATATAAATGAGGGTGAGACATGATTGACGTCTCATACCCTCGATTTTATTAAAAGTAACTGTATTTAGTTAAAAATGATTATCTATTATTTAAATGGTTTGGTTTCATTTTTAAAGGAGAAAAAACATAATCGACATTATTCCAATTTAAAAAATCTGCGAATTTAAGATAAGATGCTTTGAAAAATTGAGTGATTGTATCAATGTCATGATGTTGTTGGTATTCAATCAGATATTCCATTAATTGTTTATCGAAATAACTATCTTTAGGAAATCGATCGTCAGTATCAAATGGCTGATCTGCAAAAGGATATGGCAAGACAAAGAAGGTTGGTCCTTCAAACTGATCATCACCAAACCAAAAGCCAAATTCAATCATTTCTTCATCAAAAGCTGCACGTTCAATAACCTTGCTATCATCTTCAAATGGTGCTGGTTGGTCTTTGACGATCATACAAGAAATATCAAAAGTCCCCCAAAATAAACCTGGTTTAGATTTTCTAACTCTTAGCCCATTAACGAAGTTTGCTTCAGCATGATAGGCGAATTTCATTAATGCTAATGCTTTTTTGGCAATTTTATCATCATAATGATGATGTTCTATGTCATTTTCAAATGGTATCGGGTTTGCTACTTCCTGTGGTAAAGTATTGATTTTTAAATGAATATCTGACTGGTTTAACAGTTTTTCAATTTCGCTATAATAATATTGTATAGTTCTTCCATTTTTTAAGGTAATGTCATGCACGTTTTGATCAACGACGACTTCAATGTGGTGTTGTATCAGGTTAACGCTTAACGAAAATGTATGTGTTTCATAACTTAACATACCAGTTGAAAAGCCTTGGACATCTATATTTAGCGTCACGTGTGACCACTGGGGCTCTTGATAACTTGCTTCTAATTTATATTTACCTAATATTTGTGATAATAAATGTAGTGTGTCTTTTTCATTTTCCCAATCTTTAAAATTCATAATACGAATACCACCTCATATATTATTTGCTATAAATTTTATACCACAGAAACTAAAGTTGAAACACAATATAAAAATGCTTGTATCAAGTATATTAAAGTATCATTTGTTATAATGATACAATGATAAAGATATATGAACTAATCAAGTATGTGCTAAGTTGTAGTTCATTACAAAATGAATGTGAACGCAATGCTATTTTCTGAATAATCAAAATACAACTTGATATTGTCATGTATATTGTAAAATTAATCACCAAAATAAGGAGAATAACCAATGAATAAAGCAGATTTAATTGCTCCAGAAACATATAATATAGTTAGCGAAATTGAAAAATATGCAAATGATCCGTCAAAAAAAGCGATTATTTTTAATGATCAAACTGGTAAAGAACGAGATATAACGTATAACCAACTGATAAAAAATGCAAACAAAATTGGCCATGTATTTTTAAAATATGGTCTGAAAAAAGGTGATAAGTTATTAATCATGATGCCTCGTGCGATTGAGACATATGAAGTATATTTAGCCGCGTGGAAATTAGGTATTATCATTGTACCTAGTTCTGAAATGTTGCGTACTAAAGATTTACAATATCGTATAACGCATGGTGAAATTAAGGCAGTTGTAGCCACAGGCGATAGTATCGAAGAGTTCAAAGGTGTTCAAGAATATGACTCCTTACTTAAATTTATCGTTGGCAGTAAGGTTGATCATTGGATTAACGTTGAAGAAGCGCAAACTGATGCTTCAGATACACTTGATATAGAAGCAACTTCAAGAGAAGATATTGCATTATTATCATATACATCAGGCACAACAGGTAATCCGAAAGCAGTGGTACATTCTCATGGTTGGGGCTATGCACATTTACAGATGGCTCCGAAGCATTGGTTAAGCATAACTGAAGATGATATCGTATGGGCGACAGCAGCACCGGGCTGGCAAAAATGGGTATGGAGTCCATTTTTATCAATCATGGGTTCAGGCGCAACGGCATTTGTTTATAATGGTAAATTTAATGCTGAGAAATACCTCGAATTACTAGAAACGTATCAAATCAATGTGCTTTGCTGTACGCCAACTGAATATCGTTTAATGGCAAAATCCCCTGATTTAACAAATTATAATTTGTCACATTTACATAGTGCTGTATCTGCTGGGGAACCATTAAATAGAGAAGTTGTTGATAAATTTCAACAAAACTTTAACTTAACTGTTAGAGACGGCTATGGCCAGACAGAAAGTACATTGTTAATCGGTTTCTTAAAGGATACAGAAGGACGTCCTGGATCAATGGGTAAAGCTATCCCAGGCAGTTATGTTACGGTTATCGATGAGGATGGTAATCCTGCACAACCCAATGAAATAGGCAATATTGCAGTGCCGTTAGACTTACCTGCTTTATTTAAAGGCTATTATAAAGATGAAGCACGTACTGCAAATCCACAAATTGGCGAGTACTTTATTACTGGTGATTTAGCAAAAATGGACGCGGACGGTTATTTCTGGTTTGAAGGTAGAAGAGATGATATTATCATTAGTTCTGGCTATACTATCGGACCATTTGAAGTAGAAGATTCATTGACGAAACATCCATACGTAAAAGAATGTGCAGTCGTAGCGAGTCCACATGAAATCAGAGGGAATATCGTCAAAGCTTTTGTCATCTTACAAGATAACGTTACAGGTGATGAAGCAGTTGTTAAGGAATTACAAAATTTCGTTAAACAAGACGTAGCACCTTATAAATATCCGAGAGCAATTGAATTTGTAGATGATTTACCTAAGACTAACTCAGGTAAAATTAGACGAATTGAATTAAGAGAAGCGGAAAAAGAAAAATATTTATAAATCAATGATGATTCATTTGAAAGCAAGCGCCTATCATACTGACAATAATAATGATGGGCGCTTGTTTTGTGTGTGAGTAGTGTTATATCAAAATAAAAACATGGAACCGAGTGTTCCATGTTTTTTAGCAAATATATGTATTATTGGAAACTTGCTCCTATTAAGGCAAATCCAATGGATACAATGATGTATGCAATTGCCCAAATAATTGAAGCTTTTTTAGACAAACGATTCGTCGCAAAGAGCATAATGCCAAATACATATGCGCTGATTAGTGTTTGTAAGTTAAATGCGCCTAACATTTGGTTGCCTTTATCAAAGACATTTAAGCTTGCAATATTATAATCAGTAGGAGATAAACCAGCAATCCATTGGATTAATGCAACAATTAAACCTATGATGCCAGTAATTATAGTAAAACTTAATGTTGCAGAAAAGATAGGTTTTGCGGTTGCATCAGATTTCATTATTTTAGAAATAACTAAAAAGATTAAAAATGTAATACCAATACCAAAAATGCCACCAATTAAACCAGCGATGATGCCACCAATTAAACCAATCGTTTGCATATTACCCATATCTTGAGCACTTGCACCTGCATCTTGATAAATTTCATTGTAATCGATAGATAATGCGCTAACAGTTGTTGAGAGTGCAATGACTACGATTGCAATGATTAATTTGAGTCCCCATTTAGGTTGTTCGCGTAATTTTGAAAAATGTTGTGCGAATGGTAAGTTAGAATTTTCCATGAATCCCTTGCCCCCTATATATATTATTTTCCAAAGCATAACATTACCTACAATATTTTAAAACACTTTTAAGAAAAACTTTAAATAAAATTAAAAAAATAAAATCTTTTCGATTACTATTACTGATATTACAATATTGTTAGGTATATATTTATCAAAAAATATTGTATATAAAATAATGTTATGCATTATATTTTTTGTTGTGTGATTATGATAGTATCTAAAATGAATAATAATTTAAAGGAGTGTTTTAGCATTGAAGAAAAAGTGGATGTGGATTATCGGTGTTATTGTCGTTATCGTATTAATTGCAATTGCATTAATTTTAAGGCAAGCAAATAGTAGCTCAGATAAAAAGGATGGTTATGATACATATAAAGTGGAGAAAGAAAGTCCGCTCAATTTAGAAGGTAAAGCTTCACCTAAATCAGTTAAAACATATAATAATAACAGTCAATTGGGAACGTACGTAAGTACACAAGTTGATGATGGTCAATCAGTTAAACAAGGTGACCCACTCATCAATTATGAAATTAATAATAATAAACGCCAGCAGTTAGTTGATAAAGTGGACAACGCCAAAGATGAAAATGAAAGAGCGGAAGCACAACAACAACTTAACCAGTATGATCGTCAAGTGAACGACAGTATTTATGCTGCTTTTGACGGTAAAATTGATATTCAAAATAGAGAAAATGTCTCTGATGGAGAGCCTATTCTACAACTTGTTGCAGATGAACCACAAATCAAAGCAACAGTGACTGAATTTGATCTAGGAAAGATTAAAGAAGGCGACAAAGTAGACGTTAAAGTAACAAGTACTGGTAAAAAAGGTAAAGGTGAAATCAAGAAAATTTCAGAGTTGCCAAAAAGTTATGAAGAAAGTTTAAGTAAATCTGGAGGCGGAGCAGCAGCTAGTTCAGGTAGTGAAGAAGATGGTGGTGCTCAAGCTTCTAATCCAGTTTCGGACCCGAGCGGTGGCAGTGACTCAGATTCATCTAAATATACAATCGTCATTAGCGATATAGATATTCCTGTACGTGCAGGTTATTCTATGGAAGTTGAAGTGCCATTAGATGCAATCAAGTTACCAAAATCAGTGTTAACTAAAGACAATAATGTTTTTGTACTAGGTAAAAACAATAAAGTTGAAAAACGTGATATTAAAATTGATAAAGTCAACGGTGAAATATTTGTAAAAGAGGGTCTGAAAAAAGGTGACAAACTAATTAAAAACCCTAAAAAATCTATGAATGATGGAGACAAAGTTGAGGTGTCATCATGATAGAACTTGTAGATATCAATAGACATTTCAAAAACGGTGATGAAGAAAATCACATTTTGAAAGACATCAATATCAACATTAAAGAAGGAGAATTCATAGCAATTATGGGGCCTTCAGGTTCTGGTAAAAGTACACTCATCAACATATTAGGTTTTATTGACCGAGGTTATGAAGGCGATTATTTGTTTAATAGCGAGAATTATAAAAAAAGTTCAGATAACGAATTGGCAGAAATTAGAAATAAAACAGTAGGGTTTGTTTTCCAAAACTTTAAATTAATTCAAAACAATACGATATTGGAAAATGTAAGTATTCCTTTAGTTTATGCAGGACTGGGGTCTCAAGCACGTAAAGAAAAAGTGATCAATACATTACACGATGTGGGACTATATGATAAAGAAAATTTAGTACCTAACAAATTATCAGGAGGGCAACAACAACGTGTAGCCATTGCTCGTGCAATCATCAATAACCCGAAATTTATCATTGCTGACGAACCTACAGGGGCACTTGATTCAAAAACGTCTGAAGATATTATTGATTTGTTTATGAAATTAAATAAAGAACATCGCACAACGATGATTCTCGTAACACATGATCGCAAAGTAGCGGATAAAGCAGATCGTATTATTCATATACTAGATGGTCGTGTACAAAGAGAAGAGGTGGTTGAATGAAGAATTTATCGAACATCATCGCCATTTCATTCAAATCCATTTTAAAGAATAAGCGACGTAATATTTTTACTATGATTGGTATCATCATTGGTATTGCTGCTGTTATTACGATTATGTCGTTAGGTAATGGGTTTAAACAAACAGCGTCAGAGCAATTTGAAGATACAGGAGCAGGCAAAGATTCTGCTACAGTAAACTATATGACGAGTAGTGGTGAAGGTGCGAAAGATAATCCTTTTAGCCAGTCAGATTTGGATATTGCTAAACAAGTGAATGGTGTTACAGATGCAAAAATCAAAGAAAGTGACGATCAAGGTTATTCTGCAAAAATGACAAATGCCCAGAAAAAAGGCGACGTTAGTATTTTAAAGAAAAAAGAAATGACTAGCCCAGAAAAAGGCAAAGGTTTTAATGAAGATGATAATGAACTAAATAAAAAAGTTGTTACCGTTGATGACAAAATTGCCAAAGATGTATTCAATAATGAAGCTATAGGTAAAACATTATACATTGATAATCAAGGTTTCGAAGTTGTAGGCATTGTAAACGATGCGATGAACCCATCAGCTGTTCATATGCCTTCCAATACATTTAATAGGTATATGGGGCAGTTAACGCAAGATTTTCCATCACTTCAATTATCATTAGTAGATGGCGCTGATAAGAAAGAAGTCGCTGACAAAGTCGCTAAAGAATTGAATAAAAAAGGTTCAGGCGCAGGCGATGGAAACTATAGTTATACAGATATGGAAGAATTCATGAAAAATATCAACAAAGTATTTGATGGTATTACTTACTTTGTAGCTGCTGTTGCAGGTATTTCACTATTTATCGCTGGTATTGGAGTTATGAATGTGATGTACATTTCAGTTACTGAGCGTACAGAAGAAATTGCGATACGTCGTGCATTTGGTGCAAAAGCGCGAGACATTGAAGTCCAATTCTTGGTAGAAAGTGTTGTACTTTGTGTGATTGGCGGTATCATAGGTCTAATCATAGGCATACTTGTCGCAAGTCTAGTAGATGCAGTAACACCAGATTATATTAAGAGTGCGGTTAGTCTAAGCTCAGTGCTCATTGCTGTAGGTGTTTCTACATTGATCGGTATCGTATTTGGTTGGATTCCAGCGCGTTCAGCTGCGAAGAAAGAATTGATCGATATAATTAAGTAGTATTTAAAAAAGATATAAAAAGAGCCATTCGCTTTTATAAAAAGGTTTCGTCATTTTATGCGATACAAGTTGTCTACAAAAAGCATAAACATTTATAGCTCAAGTATAAATATGACATGCAAAAGGCTGGGACAAAAGAATAGTCTCAGTCTTTTATCCATTCATCCCTAGTTTTTCTCGATGCAGTAGGGGCTACAGTCATTTTAAATACATCAGATTTCAATCTTGATTCACTACTTGTTTTAAAAATATGTTCATACAGGAACAAAATTTATGTCTATCAGATGGAAACATGAAATTTACGAGATCTGCTAGTGTCGACTTTTGAGATGCTTTGCCATATAAATGTAATTATCAGTTAATGTTTCCAGTGATTGTGCATTTAGATATATATTTAATTAAAAATAATAAAAATAAATATTTTAAGGAAATGTATTGTGTAATCCAGCTAGGTGTATTATGTTAATTTAGAAAGTGAGTTCATGTAAAAGGTTAAGCTTTTATCAAAAAAGGGGGATTATTATGGAGTATTTGCTCAATGTACAAAATTTAAACAAGACTTACGTTGATTCAGATTTTAATTTAAATCAGATTAATCTATCGATTGAACCCAATACAGTGGTAGGGCTTGTTGGGAAAAACGGTTCTGGTAAATCTACGTTGATTAATACATTGGTGGGAAATAGATTTGCAGATGCTGGAGACATTCAATTTTTTGATACGCCAATTTCTCGTGATGATTATGCGTATAAAGAACATCTAGGCGTTGTATTTGATGACCTTCGACTGCCTAATAAACTTAATGCAAAACAAATTAGTAAAGTATTTTCTAATATTTATCGCACATGGGATGAACAGCATTTTTTTGAAATGCTGGAGAATTTTGAATTACCGAAAGAACGTCAGATTAAAACTTTTTCCCGTGGTATGAGCATGAAAATCTCAATATCTATTGCACTATCTCATGATAGTAAACTTTTAATTTTAGACGAGGCTACGGCAGGAATGGATGTTTCTGGACGTGAGGAAGTGTTAGAAATACTTGAAGATTTTGTTGATAAAGGTAATGGTATTTTAATTTCATCTCATATTTCGGAAGATATTGAGACGCTTGCAGATAAATTAGTATTTATGAAAAATGGGCGTATTTTATTACAAGAGCACAAAGATACATTATTAAATGATTATGGCATTGTTTCATTTGAAGAAGGAGAATTCGATGTTAATCACAGTAATGTTGTTGCGTATCGCATACATAAAGGTACAGGAAAAGCACTTGTAAATCAAAACAAAGATATAGATTTAGCACAGCCATTAAAAAATATTGATGATGCCACAAAAATATTAATGAGAGGAGAATTAGCATGAAAGGTTACTTAATGAGTTATTATTTTACAAATCAAAAATCAATTTACATATATTTATTGTTAAGTATTCCAATTTGTTTGTTTTTCTCTTTTACAAATCCAATAATGGCTAGTTTCATGCCTATGATATTTTTAGTATCACCAGCAACAGATAATTTAAAAAATGAAAAAGACTCAAAGTGGATGTATTTTGTTTCTACATTACCCTATAGCAGAAACACTTATGTGAGTAGTCATTTTGCATTTTATAGCTTATTAGCATTAACAGGTATGGTGGTATCACTTGTGATTAATGCAATTGTTGCGGGGAGTATAGTAAGTGGTGTGAATTCAGCGTTACTTGGTACAGGATTTATCGCGTTGTATTCGCTTATTTTCCCATTTACTTTTAAAATGGGGGCAGAAAAATCAAATGTCATATTTATGATTGTATCCATTATCGTAGTCATTTTATTCTTTATTTACTATTTTGTAGGTATGGCCATATTATCTGGGACAGGTAATCTTATAGAAGAAATAAGTAAAAACTTGTGGTACGGTGGTATTTTTGCAGTGATTGGCTTAATTGTTATGGCGCTTTCATTTATTGCTTCGAAACAAGCATTTAAGTATAAAGAGTTATAAACAACACGGCTTAACCTATTGTCTATCTTGACAAACACGAATAATCGTTATATCTTATTAATATTAAAAGTTAAAAATTTAGGCATACTTTTCTATGTTTTTCTACATAATTAAAGCTTTAGCAAGTTGTTAATAAAAGTATTGGCAAATTGAAAAAGTGAATAAATAGTGGTGAATATAAGGAATTGTACGTCTTACTGCATAAAATGTAGAATAAGCAAATTCTCAAATAAATGAATATATATAATAGGTAGCAAAGCAAAACACTCGTCATAAGTGCGTTGTAATGAAGCCGACAATGATAATAAGTCAGTATGGATTTATTATTAATTGTCGGCTTTTTTTCGTGGAAAATGTAATTTTAAATCAAGTGTTGTATTACTATTATAAATTTAAATGTCGTATTACAGAAGGTAAGGTGATTGATCATGATTGACGCGCATATTTTTCTAACATTATTATTTCTAACTTTAACTATTTCAATTTTAAGTAGTCTCTTTTTCTTAATAAAAAAAGTACCGCCTAAATATGCTCGAATACATATTTATATTGTAGCATTGCCAGCAATTGTAGCTAGCTTAGGTCTTATATTGTCACAGAAAAATATAGAGGTAGGTATATGGCGTTCTGACGTATTATCTTGGCTCATGGTTGGTTTTGTCCTCGTTATTGGTGTGATTATCCAACGTTACTGTATTCGTTATCTAGCTGGTGATAAGAGCTATAAAAAATACTTCACTTTATTTACTTTCACGACTACCTTTGCATCATTTGCTTGGTTAACTGCGGATATGAGAATGATGGTAATCAGTTGGGGATGTACACTATTAGGACTTACGATTTTAATCAGTTTAACAAGTGCCTGGAAAGTTACACGTGAGGCAGCAAAAGTTACAGGAAAATTATTCTTGTTAAGTTGGGTTGCGTTAATCAGTGCTGTTTTGTGGATTGGATTATCGACAGGTGAATGGCATTATTCTGTAGCCTTAAATGAAGCACATCTATCCATGATTAGTGGTTTGGCACAATTTGGCATTAATTTACTCATTGTACTAGCTGTTATGATTCCAGCGGCACAATGGCCGTTTCAACGTTGGTTAATTGAATCTGTAGCAGCACCTACACCGGTTTCTGCGATTATGCATGCTGGTATCGTTAATGCTGGTGGTATTATGTTAACCAGATTTTCAGGTATCTTTAGCGGCGATATCGCATCTATTGTTTTATTAATTTTCGCAAGTATTTCAGTATTACTCGGTGCAGGTATTAGTTTAGTCCATGTGGATTATAAAAGATTATTGGTCGGTTCTACAATAGGCCAAATGGGCTTCATGCTAATTCAATGTGCATTAGGTGCATATATTCCTGCGATCATTCACTTGATTTTACATGGCTTATTTAAAGCGACTTTGTTTCTACGTTCTGGGTCGGCAGTGCGTCATTTTAGTGTCCCGAGTCGTGCAAATGAAAGAATGTCTTATGTATGGATAGTCAGTGGTCGTATTTTAGCGTTTCTAATTGGATTAGGTTTTTGGTTGAGTGCACCAGAAGAAAGTTATCGTCTGGTAAGTGGTCTCATCTTAGCATGGTCCTTATCTGTCTCGTGGACACAGTTGGTAGCTTTTGGTGAAGGTAATTTCGGGCGTGTCATGGGTATGTCGATACTCATTGTTGTTGGTGCAGTTTATTTTGTGGTACATCATTATTTTTCAGATGCATTACATACTTTGACAATTCATAGCGTGCAGCCACCCGCTTTTATCGTTATTGCCGTAGCATTCATTTTATTGCTCGGTAGCTTAATTAGTACGTGGGTAGCACGTCACCGATCTTCTGTCGTATTTTCAATTTTGTATATGTGGATAGTTCGTTTAGGAGATGCAAAAATTGAAACGGTTGAACGTCATCCTAATTATTTAAAATCTTATTTGTCAAAAGGAGGACACTAAAATGGGGAAACATAAAGCAGTGACAAACCAAAGTCAACATAAAGATAATATCGATCAAATAATTGCTAAAGCGAGCCGAGTTATCGTTCCTTTATCACCTATTTCTGTGTTTGCCGCAAGAAACCCTTGGTCAAATTTAGAACAGAATGAATTTCAAGATGTGGCGCAATGGTTAACAAATGTCCGTGACGTAGATATCTATCCTACAATGCATATGTTTGAACAAGCATATCAACGTGATGAAATTGATAAAGATATGATTGAATTTAAGTTACAAACATGGCTAAATCAATCGATGTTCTCGATAGATAGACAATTTGCTGAAAGATATGCTAGAGCAATGTTAGATTTGTCTAATATTGTAGACGTAACGCGTTATTCTGAAAACAAAAAACAAGTGAATCAACACAATGAAACAATAAATTTAGATGATGAAACTCATACAGTGCCATTAGTGAGCACCTATCTTATGGATAAAGATGGTAGACGATTGATAGATATTGTAGATTATCACGTTATTAAATGGTGCAAATTATATTTAGATGATGCACAATCCGGATGGACGATGCCTAACAGAGAAAAAGGTCTATTCTTTGCATGGCAACGTTTGGCACAACATGATCCAGCATTGACCAAGCAACAACGCGCACGGTTGAAAACACTGCCAAGTCAAGCTGAAGCGCTCATTCATATGGTCCTACAAAAGTTAGACATTGCTGAAGCACAGTATCAAACATATTTGGAAAATCATTTGCTATCGTTACCTGGATGGGCTGGTATGATGCTATGGCAAGATGAACAAACGTCTAATGATGATCAAATGTTATTGTCATATTTAGCTATTCGTCTTGGTATAGAATGGGCAATTGTTGAGCCATATTTACCCGTGAATTTACCAGAAAATTCAATAACATATGAATACGATGAATTAGCAGAGCATTGGCTTGATATTGGAATATTTACCAGTGAACAATGGCAACAATTATCTGAATCCGAAAAAAATGCTTATATAAATTTTGCATTACAATTTGAAAAACATGGTCGCAGACAAATTTTATTAACGGCTTGGGAAGCAACATATGAGCATCAATTAGAAGCGACCGTGACCACAAACCAAGATAATGAGCAAGAAAGCCAAAAGCCACAAGTACAAATGGCATTTTGTATAGATGTACGCTCGGAACCTTTTCGTCGACAAATAGAAGCGGCTGGTGCATTTGAGACAATCGGTGTTGCTGGGTTTTTTGGACTTCCCATTGTCAAAGAAGAGCTGGGACAATCCTACAGTCACCCATCTTTACCTGTGATGAATCAACCGCAACATAAAATTAAAGAATACACGCATGAGCAAGAACCTACATCTTTTCGCCAGCATCAACACATACTCAAATCGATAACGTATACATTTAAAAAGATGAAACAAAATGCTTTACCGAGCTTACTTTTACCAGAACTAAGTGGACCTTGGTTAACGCTTCAAATGTTTTCAAGAAGTTTCGCACCGAGACCTATCGGTAAATTGATACGAAAATTTTATGATGGTTGGTTACAAAAACCGAATGATACAACGTTATCATTAGATCATTGCAATATTAATGAAGAAGGTATACCAGTTGGTTTTACAAATGAAGAAAAAGTGGACTATGTCCAACAAGCGTTGCGTTTAATGGGTTTGGAATTAGAGTTTGCCCCATTAATCGTATTGTGTGGACACGGCAGTCAAAGTGCGAATAATCCTTATGCTTCTTCACTTGATTGTGGTGCATGTGGTGGTGCAGCCAGTGGTTTTAACGCGAAGGTATTAGCACAGCTTTGTAACTCGACTGAAGTTAGAACGGCATTAAATGAGCGAGGTATTGTCATTCCAGAAGACACTATCTTTGCGGCAGCGGAGCACCAAACATCTACAGATGAATTAAAATGGATATACGTACCAACAATGTCAAAAGCTGGACAAAATGCTTTAAATCAAATTCAAGCCGCAATGCCTGACATTACTTATCGCGCAAATGAACAACGATTGAAAGCATTACCAGACAATCACATCTTAAAACAAGACCCAATCAAAGAAGTGCATCGCTTAACAAATGATTGGAGCGAGATTAGACCAGAATGGGGCTTAGCGAGAAACGCTTCATTTATTATAGGTTCACGTGATTTAACAAAAAATAGCGACTTAAAAGGGCGTGCCTTTTTACACAATTATGATTGGAAACAAGATGATGATGGGAGCCTTTTAGCGAATATCATTAGTGGTCCAGCCACCGTGGCACAATGGATTAATCTACAGTATTATGCCTCAACTGTTGCACCTCATTATTATGGTAGCGGTAGTAAAACAACGCAGACTATTACGGCAGGTATAGGCGTTATGCAAGGTAATGCGAGCGATTTGTTGACGGGTCTACCTTGGCAATCTGTAATGTCGGCAGACAATAAAATGTATCATTCTCCGATTAGACTACTCATCGTCGTGCATGCGCCCAATGCTTATATTAAACAGCTATTAAATGAGCAACACGATTTTTATCAAAAGGTGCACAATGGTTGGCTTAAATTGGCAAGTATTGATGAATTTGGTGATTGGCAACATTGGTCAGTTGATTAACTTAAAAAACGTTTTTCTGATTTCTTAAAGGACAGAAGAAGTAAGCGATAGTTATATTATTTTCTGGGTAATTGCACATAACTATGGAGAAAAGTATATAAAAATGATAATGTTAGCATTATTAAATAATACGACAATTAATTTTGATTCTATGGGAGATGCATTCGACATGAAAACAACTAAAGGTACCTATGAGTCTGAAATCAGCAAAGCAATTACACAATGGGAAAAAGACTTCCTTGGTCGTGGTTCACTGTCTGTGAAAACTGATATTTTGCGTGATATGATTATTGTTAGTTTGCAGGGTGTGTTAACACAAGCTGAATATAAAGTTTGTGAGACACATGAAGGATTATTAACAATTAAACGCACCAGATCTAAGCTTGTAGAATCTGGTATAGAGGCACTTGATGAAATTGTTTTTTCAGTTACTGGTGAAGCAGTCAAAGGCTTTCATACTGATTTGAGTTCTAAAACAGGTGAACGTGTTATGATATTTAAACTATACGATAATCTTGAGAAAAAAATAGCCGAATAAAGAAAATGATTGATGAAAGTGATGACTAAAAACTGAAAAATCCTTTATTTCAAGGTGTATTTATAGTAATATGACTTACTGAGAAATAGAGAATCATAATTTTAAATTATGGTTCTTTTTCTTTTGTCTTTTTTAAATTACATAATTTAAATTTAATTAAACATGAAAATTATATAAACTATATTTAAAAATTGATAGTATAAAGAGAGTAATGATAGTATGATGGTTTCTGATTATTATCCTATAAGTTGTAGTATGCTTTCTATGTAAATGAAATCAAATATATACTTCAAATGATCTGTGTAATTGTTTTACAAATTTAAAATTTAGTCGGAAGTTGGATGTGTTTAACAGTTTAAATAATTATAATAAAATGAGAAGAGTCTTTGACTAAGGGAGGAAATATGATTGGATCAAATAAAAAGTATTATGTATTCCTTAATAGAACCTTTAACTAAACCGGAAACATATCAAACGCTACTTTCAAATCTCATTATGATTGTGATATATATCATTGTAGCGTGGATAGTATTGCGTTTTATTAATAAAGGAATAGAGCAATTTTTCAAAATACAAAATAAAGGCAAAAAAGCGAATAAAAAACGTTCAGCAACATTAATATCATTAGTTCAAAACATCGTATCGTATGTGGTATGGTTTATAGTGTTAACAACCATTTTAAGCAAGTTTGGTATCAGTGTTGAAGGTATTATCGCAAGTGCTGGGGTTGTTGGTTTAGCAGTTGGTTTTGGTGCACAAACCGTTGTTAAAGATATTATCACTGGTTTCTTCATTATATTCGAAAATCAATTTGATGTAGGAGATTATGTTAAAATAAATAACGGTGGTACAACTGTTGCAGAAGGTACAGTTAAAGTCATAGGTTTAAGATCGACAAAAATAAATACAATTACAGGTGAATTAACGACATTACCAAACGGCAGTATGGGTGAGATTACAAATTATTCAGTGACCAATGGTGAAGCAATTGTCGAAATACCAGTTTCGGTAGAGGAAGATATTGATCAAGTAGAAAATGTACTCACAGACTATTTTCAATCTATACAAACAAATTATTATTTGTTTATCTCTACACCACAAGTCGTTGGTATCAATTCAATCAGTCGAGATGAAATTGTATTGAGTGTGTCTGCTGAAACAATACCAGGTGAGGGTGCTTCCGGAGCGCGTATTTTAAGAAAAGAGATATTGAAATTGTTTAAGCAAAAAGAGATTAAAACACCTAAGCCGATGATGTTACAATATGACCCTAATCAACAAAATAACGCTTAAATATTCGGAGGAGTGACAGAATGACATCAAATTACGGTTTAAATGACATTGTAGAGATGAAAAAGCAACACGCCTGTGGTACGAATCGCTTTAAAATCATTCGTGTAGGCGCAGATATCCGAATAAAATGTGAAAATTGTCAAAGAAGCATTATGATTCCACGACAAACGTTTAATAAAAAAATGAAAAAAATATTAGTATCTCATCAAGATACGGAAAAATAAGGAGAATGAATAAATGGCTCTAACAGCAGGTATCGTTGGGCTTCCAAACGTAGGGAAGTCAACACTTTTCAATGCAATTACTAAAGCGGGTGCGCTCGCAGCGAATTATCCATTCGCAACGATTGACCCTAACGTGGGGATTGTCGAAGTTCCAGATAGTAGATTAGATGTATTGACAGATATGGTACAACCCAAAAAAACAATCCCAACAACTTTTGAGTTTACTGATATTGCCGGTATTGTTAAAGGGGCTTCAAAAGGTGAAGGATTAGGAAATAAATTCTTATCACATATTCGTGAAGTTGATGCGATTTGCCAAGTCGTACGTGCGTTTGATGATGATAATGTGACGCATGTTTCTGGTCGCGTTAATCCTATTGATGATATTGAAGTTATCAATATGGAACTTGTATTGGCAGATTTGGAATCAGTTGAGAAACGTCTACCAAAATTAGAAAAAATGGCAAGACAAAAAGATAAAGATGCTGTTAACGAAGTTCGTATTTTATCAAGAATTAAAGAAGCTTTAGAAGAAGGTAATCCAGTAAGAAGTTTAGATTTTACGGAAGAAGACCAAAAATATGTAAACCAAGCACAATTATTAACATCTAAAGAAATGTTATATATTGCTAATGTCGGAGAAGACGAAATTGGCGATGAAGATAATGAAAAAGTTCAAGCTATTCGTGAATATGCTGATAAGGAAAGTTCGGAAGTCATTGTCATCAGTGCTAAAATTGAAGAAGAAATTGCTACATTGGATGATGATGATAGAGCAATGTTCTTAGAAGATTTAGGCATTGAAGAGCCCGGTTTAGATCGTTTAATTCGCACAACTTATGACTTATTAGGTTTGGCAACATACTTTACAGCAGGTGTACAAGAAGTACGTGCTTGGACATTCATAAAAGGTATGACAGCACCGCAATGTGCAGGGATTATTCATACTGACTTTGAACGTGGTTTCATACGTGCAGAAGTAACGAGCTACGATGATTATGTAGAATTTAATGGTGAAAATGGTGCTAAAGAAGCTGGAAAACAAAGATTAGAAGGTAAAGAATACATTATGAAAGATGGAGACATCGTTCACTTTAGATTTAATGTATAAAATAAAAGCTTACGTGTTACTTAATATGGTAACACGTAAGCTTTTTTCAGAAATTTGGAAAGTAAGTATGCCGAGAGTCTTGAATGTTCATTTTGTTCATAGAAATTTTTCCGTTAAATTTAATTGGCATAAGGTTAAAATTTTAACTATATATACTTCTTAATCCTTGATGTATGAATAAATACAAACGGTGATACGAATATTGGTTAAAGGTAAAAGTGACATGACATTAGTTGTACTAGGTTTTACTTATCAAAATAGCATTATGAATGCTGCGATGAAAAACTTAAGATGTAAACCATGATGTGTCTACACCAGGTCCCGTATAATTTGCATCGACATTTTGGTTTAATTCAGGTGAAGCATAGCTATCTGTATATTGCCATAACACATGTTCTTGTGTTGGTTGCTCTTGGTTATAGTTAGCGAGCCAATAACCATCATATTGTCCCACTGATTCTGAAGCATGTTCTTTCATAAAGTTTTCATATGAATAAAATAAGATTTTTTTATCTCCAGCAAGGCTACGCATTTTGTCATACCAGGCAGTTGTACTTTCATCAGCGGTACCCGATGTCACAGTATTTTCTTCAAAATCATTGATATAAAAACTGGCTTTAGGTGCACGATTGTATAAAGTTTGCGCTTCATATCTGGCATCATCAGGATTTTCGTACATACTATAAGAATAAACGCCAAAGTCCAAGTTATACTTATCTAATAAATTTGAGTTATGTTCTAATGTTGCATCGACTTTTTCAGAACCATATTGTGCACGAATAATAATGAAATCATAATTTGCTTTTAAATCTTTGACTTGTTGTGCTGAAAGCTTACCTTGCCATTCGGAAATATCTAAGACCCTTTCACCAGTAGCGGTTGTATTGGCGTTTGAACGAAAGGCACTTTCTTGAGTTTCATTATTTTTTTCTTCAGGGTGTTTTTCAATATACTTTTGATAGCCATATCCCATGGTTCCTTTTTCGCTTGCTGTATTTTCAGTTGCATGTACAGTATTAAATGTTATTGTAGTTGCAAATAGGACACTCATGGACAGCAATCCTTTTTTAATAACTGAAGTCATATAAATCTCCTTTGATTAATTTTGAATTATGTAACCATGTCCTTTGATTTTAATGATATAAATCAAGAACGTATATGATATGCTATTAGAATTAAAATGATTTATCAAGTTTATCTGAAATAACTTTTAAATTTATTTATAATCATTTAAAAAGGAATATAATATTTTATGAGTTAGATGGAATGTCGCGTGAATTTCCAAGTTGTAGGATGCTGAGGTAATGAAATGTTTCATATGAAACATGAGATAAAAATGTCATTTTGAACGTCTGATAATCATTGTAAAATGTAAAGCTCTGTGCTATAATTCTTGATTGTGAGTAATGAAAATTATTCCTTGCTTACCACAAAGATGGTGAGCCGCATAGACCACAAGGAGGTGCAATTATAAAATGAGAACATATGAAGTTATGTACATCGTTCGTCCGAACATTGAAGAAGATGCTAAAAAAGCTGTTGTTGAACGTTTCAACGGTATCTTAGCTTCTCACGGATCAGAGGTTTTAGAAACTAAAGATTGGGGCAAACGTCGTTTAGCTTATGAAATTAATGATTTCAGTGAAGGTTACTACAACATCGTACGTATCCAAACTGAAGACAATGAAGCGACTGACGAATTCCAACGTTTAGCTAAAATCACAGACGATATCATCCGTTATATCGTAATTCGTGAAGACGAAGATAAGACAAGAAAATAATAAATGGGGGTCGTTTAAATGATAAATAGAGTTGTTTTAGTCGGTCGTTTAACGAAAGATCCAGAATATAGAACAACACCCTCAGGCGTGAGTGTTGCGACTTTTACTCTAGCAGTAAATCGTACGTTTACAAATGCGCAAGGGGAACGCGAAGCTGATTTCATTAACTGCGTTGTTTTTAGAAAACAAGCAGAAAATGTAAATAACTACTTATTCAAAGGTAGTCTAGCTGGCGTTGACGGTCGCATTCAATCACGTAGCTACGAAAACCAAGAAGGTCGTCGTATATTTGTAACTGAAGTTGTCTGTGATAGCGTTCAATTCCTTGAACCTAAAAACCAAAATCAGCGTCATGCTCAAGAAGGAAATAATAATTTCCAAAATTTTGGTGGACAACAATCCGGACAAAATACGTCTTCTTATCAAAACAATAACAACAATAATCCATCAAACAATAATCAATCAGATAACCCATTTGCAAATGCAAACGGCCCTATTGATATTAGTGATGATGATTTACCATTCTAATTATAATGAACGTATAAAACTAAAAAAATTTTAAAAGGAGGCAGTTACCATGGCAGGTGGACCAAGAAGAGGCGGACGTCGTCGTAAAAAAGTTTGTTATTTCACAGCAAACGGAATTACACACATCGACTATAAAGATACAGAATTATTAAAACGTTTTATCTCAGAACGCGGTAAAATTTTACCACGTCGTGTAACAGGTACTTCAGCTAAATATCAACGTATGTTGACTTTAGCTATTAAACGTGCACGTCATATGGCATTATTACCATATGTTAAAGAAGAACAATAATAGATATTGTATCTGAAAACCCCGTAGGCATACACCTACGGGGTTATTTTTGTGTGTTGTGAATTGGAAAAGTTCGCAAAAAATTCGCAGAGTGTGAAAAATTAAATGATAAATAGTTGTGAGATTACCTATCTAAAAAGTTTTTTAACTTTAACGTTTTGTAATCCACACTTTGAAGAGATTATTCTATAACTATTTGTAGAAAAGTCAACTTTATGTTCATCTAAAATGTCAGTTATTGATGTTATTAAATTATTATACTCCTCTTTACTTAGATAAAATCTTAGTACAAAGAGCAAGCAAAATATATCCCCCTTTGAAAGTTCGTCATTAGTTACATTAATTTGATTTTCTCTATTATAAGCAGTAATGTATTTAGATATGTTTGGAGGACCTATTTGTAAGTCGTATAAGCGTTCCTCATGAGCGCATGCATTTCTATAAGTTTTGATAAAATGAATTAAAGTAAGTAAATCTTTCTTTGAGAGTTGAATATGACTATTTCTTTCAGATATATATCTTTCAGAGAATATATTAGCAATATCTTCAGACAAGTCTTCGTCTAATGACTTGTAAAAATAGTATATATTACCAATAGATAAATAATTCACCAAAACCCATAAAGGTACCTCTTGGTGATGTTTCAAATAATGTTCAACTGAATTTAATTTATTCTTCGAAAACGCTTCTTTTTTTATGTTCTTTTTAATAACGCCACTTAGGCTTGCAATTACTGATACTTTATCAATTATTTTATCATCAGCAGATGAATAATTTTGAATATCTAGATATGAATTTGATTCTGGAAATTTTTCACTGAATTTGTAAGAAATAGCAGATTTTAAATGTGTTTCAATTAATAATAAGTATTCGAGTATCAGAGACCTAAGACGTCTATCCATTGCGTACAAAGAATATATTTCATCAAAAGTTTTATCATCTTCAAAATGTTCTGGGTCAAGATTGGAATTATGAGAATCTTTTTTTAGAAAAGGATCTTTATAGCCATTAATTATATTATAGTAGTTTTCTTTTTCAAGAATTCTCATCACTTTTGAACCTTCTGTATTTTTGTCAATGTTTAAACCGCGTTTTCTGAGTTTTTTAATTTGTTGTCTATGTGTTTGGAATGGTTTCAATATTAATAACCTCTTTAATAGTAAAATAGCTCAATATCTTGTGGAAAGATATTGAGCCGAGTATATGCGAAAAGCTATCCTAAACGAATAGCCATCTGTACGTTAATATCATTATAATACAAAGTTGTTATGAAAGGAAGTTTTTTCTATTAATTTTTAGTTCCCAATTTCTTCAAGTTTATTCATCATATCTTTAGCCATCTGATTTGTAACAAAGGTGTATATCTCTAAAGTTGTTTTATAATCACTGTGACCAACTCTCTATATTGTATAGCTTTTAGGTTTATTCCTAACTGTGCAAGTGTAGATATATGTGTATGACGTAATGTGTGTGTTGTGACACGCTTGCTAATTGAACTAATGTCAGTAGCTTCTTTAATTATATTGTTCACCTTATTTAAGTCAATAGAGCTACAAGCAGTATTAGTAAATATATAACCTCTATCAATGAATTTATCATTCCACTGATTCTCTTTTTTATTTTCCAACATAAGTGTTTTTAATTAAATTAATACTTTGAGTTGTGAGTCCAATTGTTCTGTAATTCTTACTTGTTTTAGTGGTTTCTTTAACTCCAAATGCACCCGTTTCCGCATCAGTAAACCATTTAATTGTGCCATCATTTTCTAATGTTTTATTATCAATGTCTATATTGTCTGTCTTGATTGCTAGGAGTTCGCTAATACGCATACTGTTGTTAATTTGAAATTCTACTAATGCCTTAACTATTTCATAGTTACGCTTGCGCGTAGCGTGACTCTTATGCATAATTAGATAGTAAAAGCATTCAAGTAACTCTTTTACTTCACTATCTTCTAAATAGTATTTACGTTTAGCTTGTAATTCATCTTTAATTTCCCTTTATTATAATATTATTCCTTTTTATAATCATCTATAGGCACGCTATTTTTTTACTTGTTTTTGCTATCCGTTCTTAAAGTAAGTACTTGTTGTAAAACCATATTATAAAAAACGAATGTTACTTATTGGCTTAATGAAATCTTTTATGAATTATATATTTGATCTTTCGTTCAATAACAACATTAAGTTACCTGTAGCTCTACAGTCATTCAATGCATCGTGAGAAACTCCATCATCAAGATTGAAGTGTTCTTTTAATGTGACAAGTTTATGATTTGGTGTTTCGTTAATATATTTTCTAGAAAACTTCAAAGTATCAATGACTCTAAATTTATTATGATCAATATTGTATTTATAGAAATTATAGAGCAGAAACCTCATATCAAATGAAGCGTTGTGAGCAACAATGGTCTTGTTCGCAATGTACGCATGTAATTCTTCTAATAATTCTTTATTTAAACTAGGTTTGTCTTCTAAAAATTCGTTAGTGATACCAGTAATTTTTGTAATTCTTTTGCTAATTGGTTTGCTTGGTTTAAAGAATTGAGATTTTTCTTTAATTAATTTACCACCTTTAAACTCTTCTATACCATATTGTATAATCTCATTTTCATCATATTTCAGTCCAGTTGTTTCAAAATCTAAGACTACAAAAGAATCTGTTAGCGTTCTTGCTTTAGTATAATTAAAATCTAATAATTTTGATGTAAGCTGTTCTGATTCGTTGGAAATATTTTTGTCTGCTAATGCTTCACTATGAATAGTTGGTTTTATTTTTGTTAATTTACTATATTTTGAATTTTTTAATTTGAATTTTGGTTTAGTATCGAACTCAGATTTGGTAACATTTGTAGATGGTAGGTTAGAATGAAAATTTTCGTGATTTTGTTGCTTCTTTTTGTAATTACTAGCATTAGAGTGTTTGTTATTTGTTGAAATAGTATTGTCAGAAGCGTTGTTTTTTGTTTTTGTTATAGAGTGCATTTTATGTAAGCGATAAGATCTTAAAAAACATAGTATTGACAAAGTGGAAAATACAATAATCATTAATACATCTATCCACGCATCTTTTGGTTTATCTTCAATAACTACTAATACCCCCCCTAAAACTAAAAATAATAATAAAACGCCTATTATTAAGTAAATAATTTTCTTCATTCCACATTTCTCCTTCACTGTGTATTATTAATCTAATCCTATAATCAGTATTATTGCTATTTAATTAAAATTTCACTATGCATCCTACAATCTTAAAATAGGACGTTCGTGTGAAAAGACACGTAGTAAATGGTTAATCCTTATTCTTTTTTCTCATCGGCTTTCTTATCCTTGCGTCTAAACATCTTACTCAATAACTTTGATGTTTCCTGTTCAAATATGCTTACTATAGCTACAATTATATCTATTATTTTGATTATGATTCCTATAAGTATATCCATAATAACGCTCCTTTATGTAAGTAATGGGTACGATTTATTGGATTTTTGTTTGATCATTGAATTTTAAAATCCATAAAATTGAAGAGGTCAACAAAACTTTTCTAGCATTTTGTTAATTTACGAGCTAATGCACTAAAATGGAGCATCTGTCTATTATTAGAATATGGCTAGATAACCAAAACACAAAAAGTCTGATTGCATTAGTAAAAAAAATAATAATTGACAATATCAAAAAATGTAAAAGCGCAAGTTTATCAAAATACCATTCCCAAAAAGTTGGTATTTATAGAAATATCTTGTTTAATCAGTAATAAGGTTTTAAAGTAACTTATTTAAAATAACTTAAGTAGATTGCAATAATAACGAAAATTACAGCAATAATACTATGCACCAATAAATTCCAATAGAATAACTTTTTAGTCATCGGTTTGAAGTTATTACGTTTTACCCGTCTATTATTTTCCCAACGATATATAGATGCCCAAAAGTAAGCGTATACAGGTATAACAATGATTCCTAATATTATCGCAACAGGTAAGCTCATTATTAATCACCTTTTTGTATAAGAATAGCATGGAAACAATTAATTGTTAACAATATATATAATGAATGTTAATTCTTGGAATTATATTGTGTGATAATACTGTTTAATGATTATAGTATTAGAGTTTTTATAAATTTTGGTGATTTATTGTTCATGTACAAAGAAAACTAAATTTTAAAGGGGTAAATAATAAGTGCATATACAAAATGTAAGTTAAATAATACTGATAAGGTTATTCCAATATACCGCTCTTTTTTGTGAAGTTATGTTCAATTGAATGCAAATATTGGGATATATTGTCTGAGTGATTCCATTTTAATCATAAGTGTTGAGAAATGAGAAAATTTTTAAATATATATAGATATGATTACACCCGGCAGAACTGTTGTTGGGTTCTGCAATTTGACATTTACACAATTTTAATCTTAATATTTTTTATTGTGATATACTTTTATTGGAATGTATTTATATAGTAATTCAGGGGGATTGTATAAAAGGAGATTTAACATTGAATAAGCAAATTAAAAAACTAGTAACTACTAGTGTAGCTACTGAGATTTTATCTGGTCCTGTATATTTTACTATTGATTTTAGTAAAGCGAATGCTGAAACTAGAAATGAAATAGATAAAGAAATGAATCAAAGAAAAGAGATTGGTGATGCACTCTTAAAAGAGATTGATAATAGTAAAAGTGATTTTAAAGATTCGGCAGTTGCTGACAGGCTAAAAGGCCAAGTGAAAAATTATAGAGATGGTGTAGCTGAAAGAGGAAAAGCCACAATGACTGCAAAAGCAGGAGCCCAAGCAATTAGAGCTACTGTAAATAAAGTCGGTGAAAAGGTATGGAATAAATTGGTAAAGAAAATAGAAAATACAACAGGTACTAAACTCGTTATGTTCCATTATCAAAGTATCAATAAATTTTGTGATATTTTAACAGGTTTTGAAGGCAACTTAGCAGATGGTATAGCGAATGGGTTAACCAATAATTTCGGTTTTAATAAACAATTTGCATATGTTGTTGCTAGAGCATTTATAGCAATTGTTTTGTAGGTTTTACATATGAGTAATAATAAAAAAATTTATCTAATATTTTTAGTAATAACATTTATAATTTATATTTCTTTGCCAATTATTTTTGATGATAATTCTTTTAACATACGTTTATTTGCCATATTCCCATTATTATTTTTTGGTGCATTTTTATTTTCTTCTAACTCTAATAATAAAAAGTAATGATTTTATTCAATATTCTTTGTACTAAGGCAATTTAATATAAAAGGGAAGTAGATATTATTCCTAAATCTCAACAAATAATATTAGCCATTTTGCTATTCTTTATGAGTTTTAATTTTTTGTTACCTATAATAGGTGCAATTTTTAAAATTGAAATTTTAGAGTTTGGTTCAATTTTTGTAAAGATACTTGATAGTATAACTTTATTAATTGCAATCACCTTTGTATATAGACAAATTAAACGTAAAGGTTTTTAAATAAAAGTATGTAACCCACTACCTCTGAATTGAGGAGTGGGTTTAAGAATACGATCCTTTTGGTATTAATCGTTGATATTAATTGTATTAATAATATCTTCATGAGTTAAATCTATTAAATCAATAAACTTAAATACTGTATCTTTATAATTTTGATGTAAAAATTGATATCTTTTAACTTCTTCTGAAAACTCATCTTTTCCATTGAAGTTTTGTATTATATGTTGAGGTTGTACTAATTGTATTGATAACTCTAAAGACACCATTCCTTGTCCATTAATATTATTATAAGTTTTTTTAAGTTCTGGGAAATAATTTATGTTTTTATTAATTTCTTTTTCTACTAATTTACTACCTTGTTCTAGAGAAAGAATTTTAGATTCAGTTTTTTCAAATTCTTCATTTGATATAGTACAATTAGGCAATTTAGATTTAAATAAACTGTTGTATATTTCAAAAACGGCATTTGTGTAACGAATTTTTTCGATTATTTGATCTTGCAAAATTTCAATTCTTTCTAGTTTGTTGGTTATTAAATAGTTATATGTTTCTAGTTTAATTCTTCGATTGAATTCAACTTTATCTTTTTCTCTTTCCGAGTGTAATTCTTTTGATAATTTTTTGAAAGAAAAAAATTGGTTTATCATAGCGACAACTCCACCAGAAATTATCCCACTAGTTAATGTTAAGAGAGTATTATCCAAATTATTGCTCCTTTACAATTTTTTTAAGTATATATCAAAAAAGTAATAAAGTGTATTATGAAAAAATGTATTTTATTTAAATATAAGAACAGACTTGCTTCTAAAGAAATTCAATGTTGTTCGCAAAAAGTTCGCAAAGTTGCGAAATAGTGTGAATGTTCATGGACTTTCAATATAAAAACATAGACTATAAAATGGCTTAATAACAGTATTTAGAACATTAATGATTATTCATGAAAAGTAGCATATAAAAGAAGAACAATAATAGATATTGTATCTGAAAACTCCGTAGGCATATACCTACGGGGTTATTTTTGTGCGTTTTATATTTTTGGAAAGGGCATTAAACTTTGCTCAAGGGTAAGAAATTACTAATTTTAAATAAGTGTATTTTAAGTGTTTTAAGTGAACTTTCTATAATTTCATTATTGTTGAAGTTTGCGTAGTGATGATTTAGATTAATCGTCATCATCTAATAAATTTATAACATTTACAATGATTTCTCTTGTATCAACATTAAACGAGACATCATTTCCATAACTTAGTGATTTAACTTTTATAGTATCATTTTCCAATTTTAAATATAGGGCAACGTGTTGATAGTTTTCTAAAATAACTAGTGTATCTTCGTCGTTGACTATATTATATGATCCTTTGCCATTAATTGTAACTGTCCAATTATTGAATTCCATGATACCCATCTCCTTTTATATACTATGTTTCTTTTTCTAATCCTAAAATAACCATTAACACAACTGAAATGAGCATGAATGGTACAAAAATAGATGTTATTAAAAATCCGCCAATCACGATTAGGTAAAATTCATCAATTTTATATTTGCCAAATTGCATAATATCACTTCTCATAAAGTTATATTACTTCTTGTTATAATCATCTATCGTAACGCCATCTTTTTCTATTTTTTTCGTACTAGCCCGTATTAATAAAATTGCATTACCCATAAAGAGTACTGCTAATATTAATGAAGTGATAAATCCACTAATATTTGTATAATTAAAAATTATGAGTGTTATCATTAAAATGATATTAATTGTATGGTGTATAGCCATTCTCTTATTCACTTTCTTCACCCCTCAGGTATTGATTCTCTATTTTTAAAATTTGGATTCAAAAATTTGTAATGAACTACCCAGTATTATTGTATTTTGACTCGAAATCCATGAGTGCAATAGTATAATTTTTCCACCATGAATCTTTTTGATAATATTCTAAAAGTACTTTTAATTCCATAATACTATATGTAACTGTGCAATCTGCAAATATCAAAGGATAAGATAGTGTATGTCCTTCATACCAAAAACCCATATCATCAATTAATCTATTCAAATTATGTCAACTCCTAGAATACTTTGGGGGTGTTGCTATTTATTCGTATATCTTTGATGTATTTAAGTATCATATTGCTTAAATCATATATATGATTTAAAAATTTTTATTTTTTTGATGAATACAACATATGCTTTATAAAAAGTATGTTAGCATTGAAATAATATTATAACAAAAAGGGGTAATTATATGTGGAATAATATTGAGATAATTGTTTCATTTATTATATTTGTAGGTGCGCTTATATTTGCTGTTTATTCATTTTACAATAATTCTATTACAGTTGGCGTTGGTGCTTTAATTGCGGCTACAGTAAATATCTATTACATGATTAAGGCATTAAGAGCTAAAAGAGAAGATAATTACTAAGTGTAGATAGTGTATTAAAGAAATATAGAGACATTTGGATAATTCAGCACATTATTAATAAATTAACTCAAGATATAAATTTATGTAAATACGAGTGAAATATTTTTCTAAAAGTATTAGTTCAACAGGAGTGAGAAATTTGAGAAATAATATGGATATGAGTTTTATGATTGCTAATTTTATGAATATAATTTTAGTATTATTATTTGCTTTTGGTACATTCAATCATCTTAATGTTTTTCTTACCGTGATTTTTGCAATAATAACTGTTTTAAATGCAGGCTTTTTGCTTTATAAAAGTATTGAAATTTCAAAGAAAAGTAACCGTTAAAAGGCTTAACTAAAGTGCTTTCTACCTTTATAGTCCACTCATAGAAATTTAAAAAACATAAATACTAATCATAAGTATTTTAAAATGAATGTTCATATTGCATTTGGGAGGCATTTTATGAATCATGAAAATAATAAGAAAAAATATAAGACAATAGAAGTTATAGCAAACACTTTTGGCATAGTAGCTTTGATCTTAGTATTTGCCTCATTGATTCTAGCTTTGATCTTTGAATGGAAATTTCTGGACTATGTTGTTAACGGGTCTGGTATACTTATTATACTAAGTTTAATCATAGGTGCGATACCACACGTTATGGAAAAAATATCAAGAAAATCATTTTTGATTTTCTCTTTATTGTAATTATAGCGTTTATTTTTTATAACTTATAAGGGGGCTATACATGAAACTTATCACTAAAATTTTAGATGTTTTAGTATGGATATGCGTTATTTTATTGTTTAGTAAGTATATTGTTAAATATGCGAATATGATGTTTGATTGGAATTTAAGATGGTATTTTCTTGAAGATATTCCTCATTTAGCATTGATATTATTTATTTTACTATTTGTATTTGCAGTACCTTCTGAAATGATAAAAGAAAAACATAATAATGAATAAAGTCATACATCATATTTTTGTGTTATTTGAAAAGAAGATTTGGAATGATTTTGAAGATATTAGCCATCTTTTTATAAATCAATCTCTTTCTAGCGCTATATTTAGGTAAAAAGTATAGTGCTTTGAAACAAAAAACTGCATCAAATCAATGTTTTGAAAGCTATCAAATTCAATGATACATATAGATAAGTTTATAATATAGCTGTCTATCATTATAGTTATAATTCCTTATTGCATTAAATGAAAAAATAAAATTATAAGATGAAATCAAGCACATGTTACAAATTTAAGATTTACATTACTGTCACGTAGTTTTATAATTAGTTTTGCATGCCCACGGGTGTGCGAAAATGAGGAGATGGGTTTTCTGTGTGCCCTTGGGCATGCAGAAGATTCATAACTCCCGTTATAAGGCCCCTTTTATTAGGGGTCTTTTTGTATTTAAAAACATTGATTACCATTTACGTAAATAAAGTAATTGTGGTATTGTATTTTCATGTTGATTATCGTAATATTCATGTGTTTAAAAATATACAAATAAAAAGGAGTTTATGCATATGAGTTTTATAATAATGATCATTGTAGGTGGCGTTATCGGCTGGATTGCAGGTGCTATCGTAGGTAAAGATATTCCAGGAGGTATCATTGGTAATATTGTTGCTGGTCTAATTGGTTCTGCGATTGGTAGTAGATTGCTTGGTACTTGGGGCCCAGTATGGGGCGGCGTACCAATTTTCCCTGCATTGATTGGCTCAATTGTATTTATATTTATCGCTTCACTTATTATTAGTGCGCTAAGAAAAAAATAATTAAGATAAATCGACTTACAAAAAGTTAGAAAAAATTTTTATTATAACGGGTAGAAATTATGATCTTTTTTGTGAAAATATTACGATAATCAACGACCATCTCTCAATGATAATATAAAGGTGGTTTAGTATGATAAACATTATTTCAGCTATTGGTTCTATTGGAACTTTTATAATGGCACTATTTTATTTTGTTTCAGTTTCAATACAACTGTACCAAATGAAAATAAGTTTTATTCCTGCGCTTGGATTTAATCAAATTTTACTTTCTTTAGATAAAGATAATCAATTACAAATGATTAATACAAGTTCTGATTCTGTTGAACACCAAGATTATTTGAAAATTTTTAATCTAGGTGGCGGAGCAGCAAAAGATATTAAGATTGAAATTATTCTTAATGAAGATAACGTAATTCAAAAGAAATATGTAAGTATATTACCAAGTAAAGAAGGTTATTTATTACCAATTAATAAAGATGTTTTTGATGAATTGCAAAGTACCATTCAAAATAATGGTTATGAATCTAATTTAAATATTAGAATTAATTATTATCATAACGTTAGTAGAAAAGTAAAAACAATCATGTTAAATGGTAAATTAGATAGATTTAATACGTATGATGAAAAAGAACTTTATGAATTACAATTTATTAATAAATAATACTATTTGTGCTTTGTGCATATATAAATATTTTTATGAAAAACACTCATTAGATAACTTTAGGGTTATGGTGAGTGTTTTTGTTATGTTTTATGACATAGATTTGCTGTAGATATGCTTTGAATATACAATGAAATAGAGGTGAAACGATATGATACGACAAGCACGTCAATCAGATTTACAATCGATTTTAAGTATATATAATCATGCAATATTAAATACGACTGCAGTTTATACATATGAGCCAGTAACCATTGAAGAAAGAGAAACTTGGTTTCATACAAAATTAGAGCAAGCTGAACCCATTTTTGTATATTTAAAAGATGGCCAAGTTGTTGGATTTGCAACATATGGTGCGTTTAGAAATTGGCCAGCGTATCAATATACTGTAGAACATTCGATTTATGTTGACCCAGAAACTAGAAATGAAGGTGTAGCTTCACAACTTTTAGTTAAATTAATTGAAGAAATTAAAAACAGAAATTATAAGACAATTGTTGCAGGTATTGACGCATCAAATACTGCTAGCATTAAATTGCATGAAAAATATGGTTTTGAATTATGTGGAACTATAAAAAGTGTCGGTTATAAATTTGACAGATGGTTAGATTTAGCTTTTTATCAATTGATATTGAAATAATTATGTTTAAAGCCAACGATGCTATTTTAGAGCAAGTAAATAAAGTATTATAGAAATTGTGCCGGACATGATGTTAGATAAGTTATTTTAATCGTTTGGTAAGTCAGTGGAAACATTTTGCGATACGTATTAGCATCAATGCCAATTAGCTAAACAAATCATCAACGGTAGTATCGAGCATTGATGCCAGTTTAAATGCTAAAGATAATGATGGATCATATTTATTATTTTCAATCGCATTAATGGTTTGTCTAGAAACGCCAAGTGATTGACTAAGTTTTAATTGAGAAATGGCCTTCTGCTTGCGATAATGTTTGATTTTGTTTTTCATTTTATCTTCCTTTTATGTATATTTACGTTTTACGTAAATATAGTTCATAATCGTTAATATGAAAATAATGATAATGATGGATAGCTCTGGATAAGTTGAAAAAAAGCTGTGATTAAAGTTCCATACATTAATTATGCGCAATATAAATGTTAAGAGTAGGGCGTGTATTGTCCAAACGCAAGTTCTAGCAAGTACTTCTGTGAATATTTTACTTTGCCTTTCGTCATATTGATGATTAGCTTGGTCAGATATCTCTGAAGGTAAAAATTTATGAGACAGTATCGTCCAGCTGACTGTAAATAATAAAACAACAATAAAAATGATGAATAATTTCATAATGATGCCTCCATAAGTAGAAAATTTTTCATTTTCAACATAAAAAACATGTGCTTAAATGTCAAATGTTTTTGACATTTTTAAATAGAAAATAAAAGTGCTCGTTAGTTTAATAAGTAGAAAGGGTATGGATAAATAAATAATATGACCTTTTCATAAGAGATTTTTAGGTTTTTGTAGTGATACGGTTTGAAAATCTTATTCATATGAATTGGGGTGATTGTGATGGCTGTGTTTGCCTTGTTATTTCATTTAGTCTGTTTAATTATTGTTTTAATCGCAGGTTTTAAAGCATTAAAAGAGTTCAGAAAACCTGTGAACCAACGTAATCAAAGAAAAATTGATTCCATTTTAGTACTTGTGTTAGTGGTGGCTTTGATTGCGATACTGTCTAGTGTTTTTACAGATATTTAATAAAATGTCGTTGCTCAAGTGAGCGACGGCTTTTAATTTTGTTTTAGAAACGGTAAATGTCGTTAATATGAAGTATAAAATAATATTTCATTTTGTAATTAATTCAATATTAATATAGAATGAATTAAAGAAGTTTTGTAAATGAAATTTTTTGCTACTTAATAGTAAACGGATTAATATTTTATTCAAGGAGATGTCGTTATGAAGTTTAGATTTAGTGTTTCATTGTTGTTGGTTTCAAGTTTATTATTGTCACAAACTGCAATGGCAGCACAAGAAAATAAAAGCACTCAGGATACAAAGAAAAATGATACACAAAATAAAGAAAATACGAGTAAAGCCATTGATTATGAAAAAGCTCAAAAAATGAGTCCACAACAATTGAAAAATGCATTAACACCAGGAGATTTAAAGTTACATAATAAAGATGGTGAACGTCAAAATACTGAAATGAGAAGTTTTTCAGCAAATCGAGCATATCAAGATGTAAATACATACATAGCAAATAATAATATAAAGCCAGCTAAAATCGTACAAGATTCTAGAATGAATAACTTACCCAAGTATAATTATAAATCTGGCAAATATATCGGTGTAGTAATTCATGAAACGGCCAATCCAAACAGTACAATTGATGGTGAGGTAAATTACATGTACAACAATTATAATAGTGCATTTGTACATGCGTATGCGGGTAGCGATAAAATTGTGCAGACTGCGCCAAGTCAATATTTAGCTTGGGGTGCAGGTGCTAACGCTAATCCATATTTTTATCAAATTGAATTAACAAGATCAAACACATTTGATGGTTTTGCAAGATCAGTTAATAACCAAGCATATTTAACCGCAAAAATGTTGAAAGCCAATGGGCTACAACCTTCGCTTGCTGACAATAATCAAGGGACAGGCACAATTATAAGTCACAATGCGGTAAGTCAATATTGGGGTGGTTCAGACCATTCAGATCCGATTGGCTATTTCGGACAATGGGGATATAATATGAACCAGTTTTACAGTTTAGTACAAAAACACTATAAATCTCTATCAGGTGGTAGTAGTGATGGAGCAATTACTGGTAGCACTTATAAAGTATCAAAAGGTGATACGCTGTATAGTATTTCGAGAAGAAGTGGCGTTTCAATAGATAATATTAAGAAATGGAATAAATTAACGAGTAACACACTTTCTGTAGGACAAGTACTAAAGTTAAAAAATCCTAACACACCAAGTGATTCCATTACCGGAGATTCACATAAAGTGGTTGAGGGAGACACACTTTATAATATTTCAAAACGAAGTAAAGTGAGTGTAGCAAACATAAAAAAATGGAACCATTTAAAGTCTGATAATATTAGTAAAGGACAAATTTTATATTTAGTTAAGACATATACGGTTAAAAAAGGTGATACTTTATACAGTGTTGCTAAAAATCAAGGTACTACTGTAGATAAAATTAAGAAGTATAACAAGTTGAGTTCTAATAGTTTGAAAGTAGGGCAAATTTTAAAAATAAAATAGAAGTATTGCATATAAACGAGCAAGTCTTAATGGACTATGCTCGTTTTTTAATACATTGAAAACGATTTTTGAATATAATTGTGAACGTCATAGTTTCGTGTTACTTTAATAATATAAAATCATAGGTGGGTATAGATAATGAAAAAAATCAGTTTAATACTGTCATTGTTATTTTTATCAGTGATTTTGACAGCATGTGGTAACAACGAAAAAAATAGTGATGATGTTGAGCGAAGCAGTAATACAAACAAACAAGATGAAGACAATGATCAGCGTGAGGAACGACAATCTACAGAACAAAGTGAAGCAAAAAAGGATCAGTCGTTACCTCAAGATTCAACGGCTGAAAATGACAACAATACAGATTCAAAAGCTAAAAAGAAAAACGATAATGTTTCAAAAAAGAAAAATGACGATAATAGTAAAAGTTATTTAACAGGTTTAAGTGCTTCAGAGATCGAATACGCACGTGTTTGGCATCAACTAGGCATGATTAAAGATGTCAAAAATATTTATGTCAAAAAATATCCAAAAGGGTCGCCAGTAAATGAAAATGCGGAAAAAAGCGCAAAATATCCTGAGGATGTTGTTAAATTAGAAGCACCAATGAAAGTGGGTGGCTCAATAACATATAGTAGTAATGGGGATGGAACTATTAATATTTATAAAAAAATTCCTTACAGATGGGAGACAAGCACATCTTCGAATCCTGAGGATGTTTATCAAGACACTAAAAATGCAGTTGAGCAAGATGTAGAAACAGTTGAAGTTAATGCAACAGACAATGCACAAATCAAAAAGTTAGCCCAAAGAATACAATTGGTTAATGAATGATGCTTTGTGGTATAAAGTAAAGAACAATTTTGAAGTGATTTGATCATGGCATCAACAATTCTAACTATTTTATGATTTTGTATAGTGTGATACATTATATGTAATCGTAATTAGGAAATTGTTAGCATACGATATATAGTTCGTAACTTTAAATTTAGTTGGAGTGAGACGCATGTTAACTAAAGGTATTAAATATCCATATGTTAAATTCTTTTTTGATGTGATTGGTATTTTATGTGCAATAAGTGTATTAGCGATCATATTTGTTAATGGTTTTACCAACAGTCAATCTGGTAACTTTAGTTTAGGATTCGAAATAACTGGTACACATATGATAATGATGAATATTTTGGTATTAGTGACAATGATTTGTGCAATAACATCAACAATTTTAAGAAGAGTAAAATAGTGTGATGAGGGTTTGATTAGATTGTACTGAAACGAATATTTATGTGAGGTAGAAACAGACCAGAAATTAAAAACTAATTTCTGGTCTGTTTTCATTTTTTATAGATGCACATTTTCTTTAGCATAATAAAATTTTTGCTTTTTTTCAGTAATAAATAATTGGAGAAATGTAAGTATACCAATTTTACCTATTAACATTGTGAGTACAATGACTATTTTCGTTGGGCTATCATATAATGTCGTGAAATTCATCGATAGCCCAACAGTGCCGAAAGCGGAAATCACTTCAAATAATACTTTAGAATAAGGTATTGCCGAATTCAAATAACTTACAATAAATGAGATAAATATAACAAATGTCCCGGCAGAAAATGTAATGGCCACAGCAGTTTTTAATGTATGGTCATGTATAGATTTTTTGAAAATAGAAGGGTGTTGTTCGTTTTTTAATGTACTTTTTATAAATAATAACGTTAAGACTAAACTTGTTACTTTAATACCACCTGCAGCACTGATAGGGGCGCCACCAATAAACATTAAAAGCATTAATAATATTGAAGTAGGTGGTGTGATTTGTCCGATATCGACACTGTTAAAACCAGCAGTTCGTGTCGTAACAGACTGAAAGAATGAAGCGCCAAGTTTTTCTAAAAATGATAAATGCATCATAGAATGGTTATATTCTAAAAAGTAAAACACAACCGAACCAATAAATATGAGTATGACATATGTCGTTAATACTATTTTTGAGTGTACGGTTAATTTACTTAACTTTCTTGTTGTAGCGACGTCTAAAAAGACAAGCGGTCCAATACCGCCCATGATGATAAGAATTGGAACGATTATAGTTATTATAGGGTCATTAACAGTGCGCATCATATTATCACTAAATAATGAAAAACCAGCATTATTAAAAGCAGAAATTGAAGTAAACACACTTAAAAATAGCCCTTTACCAAAGCCATATTTTGGAATAAACGATAGTGCGATACATATTGCTCCAATGAATTCTGTAAGGATACTATAAACGACGAATTGAAGAATCAATTTGATGACGCCACCAGGTGTTTCAATGTTCCAGGTTGTCATAATCAAATAACGGTTTCTTAAACTGATTTTTCGATGCATCAGTATCAGCGTTAAAAGTGTTACCGTGACTATTCCTAACCCACCAATTTGAATAAGTAATAAAATAATAGTATCGCCTAACCAATTAAATTGACTAGATATATCTATAGTCGCTAGGCCAGTAACTGTAAATGCACTAGCAGAGATAAAAAATGCGTCTACAAAATCTAAAGGTTTTACACCTGTGACCGGTAGATATAATAATAAGGTGCCAACGATTGTGGTGAATAAAAACAACATTAAATACATATATAATGGTTTGTTTAATAGTCTCATTTTTAAAGTCCCTCGCATTTTAATAATGAGTATTTTATACTCATTATTAAAAAAAGCAAGTTAATTGATAGAAGTAAACTGAAAAAATTAATTTTTAAGTTTGTGAACGAATGCCTTTAGTGACGGCTTCAGCGAAATCATAAATTGAATTTCGGTATTTGTTCGTGTTTTCTCTCGTCTTTCTGTTTAAATTGTCTTTTTTGAAAAATGATTTTCTAATAGATGTAGATATCTCCAGTTGAACACCAGAACCTGAGTCATTTTCATTGATGAAATTTTTAGAAGAACGGCCATTAATATTATTTGGACTTTTTTCTACATTAAACCCTTCTTTTTCTAATTCTTTTTTTATGGATTGCGCCATTTTTTTATCCTGGCCGCCGATATAAACGATATCTTTATCACCTTGAAATCCGTGTATTGAGATAGATTCTTGAGAACGATTTGTCATTTCTTTCAATTTAGGATCGTCAAAATTGGTAGATGTAATATGCAATTGTTTGTTACTTGATTTTAGTAAGCCTTCAAAGCTATATAAATTAAAGTCTCCTTTTTTAGAAATGATTTTAGCTAATTCGGAGGTGCCCGGTTCTATACCGCCACCATGTATCGCAGTAATAAGTATATCTTTATTATTTGTTTTTTTAACATTTCTTTGCCAATCACGATGTTTCACTGTATCTGATTTTAATTGAGCGAAATTTTGATATTTATCTTGATTGGGTGACTGGTTATTGTTCCATATGTATGTAAAGTATAGACTAACTAGTATGATGCCAACAATAACAAGCATAACTAAATAATATACGTAAGTGCTTAGAATATTTTTCATCGTTAACTCCTGATCAAAAGTATTTACTGACTAGTAAAGTATAACAAATTTATTAATGCTGTATAGATTATATGTTATTTACAATTATGTTAATAACATTGTAATGAAATTTACATATTAGGGTATGAAAGATATAGAGTGAATTATTAAATTGAAAATGAAATAGCTTGGATATTTTAGAAAAAGTAATAACGACGGCATGGAGAATAAAACATGTACTGACCGAGCATTATGATAACTATGTTTATGAATTTATGATCAACGCTAACATGTGCGGTTAGTCTTTCCTGTTCGGTCAATCACGCTGAATGCCTTAATAAGACATAGTGATGTTTTTTTATGATTGAATGATTACAAAATATTTAATTTTAGAAGAAAGGTTGTGAATTTTTTGGATATAGTAACTAAAATGCAAGTCAATGTATCTAGTGATCAAGTGTTTGAAGCTTTTGTCAATCCAGATTATATAGGAGGATTTTGGTTTTCTTCAAGTTCTGAACGTTGGGAAGAGGGTAAAACAATTACCTTACGATATGAAGAGTATCATGCTGAAATCGATATTTTAATAGAAGATATGGTTGAAAATGAAATGATTCAATTTAAGTGGGGCGATAATCATGTAACAATACAATTCGATGGTGATGATAATCATACAATTGTAACTACTACAGAAAAAGATATAGAAGAAAATGATGTAGCACGCTTATTAGGCCAAAAAGAAGGCTGGGTATATATGCTTAGTTGTCTGAAATCATATTTAGAATATGGCAATAAAATAAGAGGTGCATTATTGTAACTATCCAACTAGGATTGAAAGCATGGCAATGTTTAACTTTGATCAGGCTTTCAATCCTTTTTATATATTTTTCAAATACCAAAACAAAAATTTTGCACGATATGGTTTAATATGTTTAAATGTAACTATAAAAGTTTCAATTAAAGATAAAAGGTGATTTCTTTGAATTTAGAATTCAATATAGCAGTACATTTACTGACTTTTTTGCTAAAACATGATGATGAGCGTTTTAGCAGCAATGAATTAGCGGAACGTATCTGTATTAATCCGGCTCAATTACGCAGGGTAACTCGTAAGTTAAATCAACATCATTATTTAGCTACTTCTAGAGGTAAATTTGGAGGGTATCAGGCTAATGATATGACAGCAAATGTTAACTTGTCTGAACTATTTGTGATGTTTAAAGAAGATCGCTCAGAAGGACGTTTATTTACTGGAGATGCTGGTAGTGACTGTGAAGTTTCAAGAGAAATTGGTAACACGATGTTTAAGTTTCATCAAAAAGAAGAAGAGCTATTAATTAATTATTATCAAAATGTAACGATTAAAGACGTTTTAAATGAAACGATTAAGGAGGATTATTATGAAAAAGTATGATTTATTAATAATTGGATTTGGTAAAGGTGGTAAAACTTTAGCAAAATTTGCGTCTGGCCAAGGAAAAAGTGTAGCTGTAGTTGAAAAATCGCAAAAGATGTATGGTGGTACATGTATTAATATAGGTTGTATTCCTTCAAAAACACTTGTGCATGAAGGTTTAGCACACGGTTCATTTGAACAAGCTTTTTCTAGAAAATCCGATGTAGTAAATGCACTAAACAGTAAGAATTATCATAATTTAGCAGATGATAATAATATCAACGTATTAGATTTTACTGCAGCATTTAAGTCTAATAATGAAGTAGAATTATTAGATGAAAATGGTGAAGTACAAGAAACACTTACTGCAGAAGATATCGTGATTAATACAGGTGCACAACCAATTATTCCATCCATCGAAGGTGTAGAAACATCACAACATTTATATGATTCTACCGGCATTATGGAATTGGCAACACAACCTAAACGTTTAGTTATTGTGGGTGGAGGCTATATAGCATTAGAATTTGCCTCTATGTTTGCGAACTTTGATACACAAGTAACTGTTTTAGAGAAACATGATGATATCATGCCTAAAGAAGATAAAGATATTGTTGCAGAAGTTAAAAAAGATCTTGAAAATAAAGGTGTTAATCTTGTATTAAATGCGGATACAGAGCGTTTTGAAGATAATGCATCTGGCACAACAGTACACACGACACAAGGAAGCTATGAAGCGGATGCGGTATTATTAGCTACTGGTCGTAAACCAAATACAGACTTAGGTTTAGAAAATACAGATGTTGAAATTGGTGAACGTGGAGAAATCAAGGTAAACCAAAACTTACAAACAAACGTGCCAAATATTTATGCATTAGGTGATGTTAAAGGTGGCATGCAATTCACGTATATTTCATTGGATGACTTCAGAATTGTAAAAGATCAATTGTTTGGTGATGGCAAACGTACGACCGAAAATCGCGGTGCTGTGCCATACACTGTGTTTATTGATCCACCATTATCACGTGTAGGTTTAACAGCAGAAGAAGCAAAAGCACAAGGTTATCAAATTTTAGAAAATGCAGTACCTGTAAACACAATTCCGCGTCATAAAATAAACAATGATACAAGAGGTTTGTTTAAAGCAGTCGTTAATAAAGAAACAAGTGAAATATTAGGTGCTACTTTATATGGCTTACAATCTGAGGAAATTATTAATTTAGTAAAATTAGCAATTGACCAACATTTATCTTATGAAGTATTAAAAGAAAATATTTATACACATCCTACAATGGTTGAATCATTTAATGATTTATTCAATATGTAAAGCAAATATTTTTAATAAATATTAAAAAGTCTCTAATCAAAAAGAGCAGGATTAAGTAATCTAGTGTAACTGGATTACGACCCCGCTCTTTTTTATATGATGATTTATATAATTGATTTAATAATTTGACCTATGAGTCCGAAAATACCGATGATTAAACAGACCACACCAAAGCTAACTAAACTTTGTTTTTTGCCGACACCTTCTTTTTTAGGTGTACGGTTATTTATGATGAGCAACACAATACCAACGATAATGAGTAATATTGAAACAATCCACATTTTGCGTCCCTCCTTACTTGTATCGATAAAATAATAACGTCTTTACTATCTCTTTACCCTGTTAACTGCTTATATTAACGCCTTCTTTGCACATCATATGTGATGTGACATTAACAGATGAGTTAAATATATTATAAATGATTATGTAATGTAAGTGTATAGTAAGTTATAAAATAGATTGATCCACATAAATGATGAGGGGGTGATAGAGATGAAAATAGATGATACTTATGTATTTGACTCAAATGATTTAGAAGATTTTATAACAATATATCACTCGAATGGTTGGATGGGGCATAATAAGGAAAAAATTAAGACCATTTTTAATGCTAGCACACATATCGTGGTGGCAAAGCATAATGGTAGTGCTATAGGATTAGCTAGAGCCTTATCAGACGCAGCTATTTATGATGTTATCGTGGATCAGTCCTATCAAAATAAGGGTATAGGTTATGACATTGTATGTAGAATGATTAACCAATTGGGGCAAGTGTCTTGCGTGCATTTAATTTCAACGCATGGCGTCGAAGGATTATATCAAAAATTAGGTTTTCGAAAATTAAAAACAGGTATGGCCATTTATGCAAATCAAAAATTAAAAGATGAGTATACTGATTAATGTCTATCAGCTATACTCACCTTTTTGGTCGAGAATCTAGATTATAAAATATTGTGACTCACATCCTCATGTGAATAATTTTTCAATAGAGAACAACCCAGTGGATGATGACCATTGTCAACATAATGGTTGATTTCTTCTAGTACATCTAAAATTTCATACTCTGGTGTATTTACATCAAACGTATATTTGAATACTTGCTTCTTGTCAGATAATACAGTTGCAACGAGTTCATTATTTTGCATTTTGTAATTTAATAATTTCATAATAATCCCTCACTTTTATTAATCGTTTTAGTCCGTTTATCAAAATACTCAATTGAGAATAAGTTTCATTGACGACACCGTTACATTATAATTATTATAATGTAATCTTTATTATACATTAAAATACATAAAATGTAGAGAGTTTTGACTTAAAAATTAATTTAAAACGCTTTCTTTATAAGAATTAATATAATTTATTATAAACTGAATCATCTTAACTTGAAGTTCGAAGTGTAATTTGATACGATTTCACTAATTGAATAAACCTTTCTAGGGTTCCACAACGATGGTGTTGGTTCGGTCCGAGAGAAAGGCACATATTAATATGTGACACGGAAGGATAAAAGCCTGGGAGATAGTATAGATGACTATCTCTCAGGCTTTTTTAATCTTAAAGGAGGATTTTGTTATGAATTGGTTAAAAATTGTGATTGCAGCACTCTTTGAAGTGGGATGGGTAATTGGCTTAACTCATGCTTCATCAGTATTTGAGTGGATATTGACAGTCATTGCTATATTTTTAAGTTTTTACTTACTTATAGATGCTTCAAAAGTATTGCCAGTAGGGACATCTTATGCAGTCTTTGTAGGACTTGGTACAACTGGCGTTACACTAGCTGATTTTATATTCTTTGATCAACCATTTAACCCAGGGAAAATCATTTTAATAACGACATTGTTGCTTGGTGTAATTAGTTTAAAATTAGTGACGACAAATGAGAGGGGGCATTCATAATGGCTTGGATTTTATTGATTTGTGCAGGTATATTTGAAATGCTTGGTATTACATTTTTGAATGCTTATGTGCATAGTCGCAAATATAAATCGCTTAGTTGGATGATAACTTTCTTTGCAATTAGTTTTTTAACATTATCTATTGCTATGAAACAGTTGCCTATGAGCACTGCATATGCTGTATGGACTGGCATTGGTGCTGTTGGCGGAGCAGTTTTAGGTATGCTTTTTTACAAAGAGTCAACGGATATTAAACGAATTATTTGTATTCTAGTTATATTGGGTAGCACCATTGGTTTGAAATTATTAAGTTAAAATTAACTGAGTTATACCACATAAATTATTTTTCCATTTCACGGCTTTCAATGATTGACCATTGACCAAATTTTGGATTTCGTTCATATATTATTTGAACATCACCATAACAGAATCATAAAAGATTTGTTTCGCGTGTTGCGATACCGTGTGCATCTTGATAACATAATTAAGGTGGAGGTGCAGAAAATGGAAGGATTAGCCGCATTTATAACAATTACTTTAATGATTATTATCGTCCCAGGACCTGATTTTTTCGTCGTGATGAAAAATTCAATCACTTCTGGTAAAGGTAATGGTGCGATGGCAGCATTGGGTATAACGACAGGCCATGTTGTTTATTCTCTATTAGCGGTCTTTGGTATTATTTTTATTTTGGCAAATATGTATTACGTGTTTTTAGTGATTAAAATACTGGGTGCTTGTTACCTTATATATTTAGGTATCAAAAGTATTATTAGCGCACGACAAAGTATGAATTTTTCAATCACACAAATGAAAGCACAACAAATCAGCTATTTAAGTTCATATAGGCAAGGTTTCTTTAGTACCATTTTAAATCCAAAAGCATTACTCTATTACATAAGTATCTTACCGCAATTTTTAAGTGCGGGCGAAGGCGTTACCACACAAATAGCGGTGTTATCCGCGATTGTAACGACAGTTATTTTATTATGGTTTATTTTCTGTGTATATATTTTTCAATACATTAAATTACTTTTTGCAAACAGAAAGATTAAAGCTATTTTTGACTATACGGTAGGTGCAGTGTTAATTGGTCTGTCGCTTAATTTATTATTTAGCAAAAGTAGTTAATCTAGATTTAACAAAAAAAGCAGCTTGAGGAAACAATATTTTCCCAAGCTGTTTTTTTAGTGTGTTTTTGTGTCTATCGAATATTCAAAAGTAAATGATTTATCTTAGGGGTTAAAATAAGCACTTTCAGAAATTAATACTTTGACGCCACGATAAATATTTTTAATTGTATACCAAATCGTGAATATGATTAAAATAATTCCTAAAATTATCATTATGACCATAATTGTATGATGTTGTTGATTGACGATCATGCCACCTAAACTTGCAACGATAATAATAAATATCGGTCCTAAATATGTGATGACATGATAGAATAGCGATTTAGCAGCATGCGTGGATGCTGGTTTATCAGCAAAAATCCAAATGATGATAGGTAATATGATTGGAGCAAAAAATATGCTGAAATAACTTACAGAAGCTAAGACACGTCCACCTTGCGTATCTGAATTTAAAGGTTGTTCATTCATTTTTATCACCTCACATTTAAAGTAACAAAAATAAATATTTTATTATAGAAGTTATACTTCATCTAACAAAAATGTTACCTTATTTAAAAATACAAAGGAGTACAAACATATGAAACTATACTTAATTCGCCATGGTGAATCAAAATCCAATTACGATAAAAAAGAAGGAAATCACTATTTTTGTGGCCAATTAGACGTTCCATTAACTGAAAAAGGCGCTCGAGACGCGCAATTATTACAACATCATTTTAATCAAGTCAAAATTGATCATATTTATTTGTCAGATTTAACAAGAACGAGACAAACATATAATGCAATTTTTGATAAAGATATTCCAGCTAGTGTAACGACATTACTGAGAGAACGTTCTTTAGGTCAGTTTGAGGGTGAAAAAGTGAGTGAAATTGAACAAAATGCTCAATTTGAAACTTATTTTAATGGCGGTCCAAACAGTTCATTTAGGCACAGCTTTACTCAAAAAGCACCAGAAGGAGAAAGTTATGAAGATGTTTTAAAACGTGTAGAAACTTTCTTTAAACAAGAGCTAGATACATCTTTAGATACAGTTGTAATCATTGCTCATCAAGTTGTAATTAGATGTTGTTTCGTATACTTAGGTTATGAAAATAAAGCATCTGTGATAGATAAGCAAATTGATAATTGTGTACCTTATGAAATTGAGCTTTAGCTTTGATAAAATGACGTATTAAAAAACCTGAACTGTTTATTTGCTCAGTTCAGGTTAATATCTTTTTGCTGCTGTTAAGCTATCGTGAAATCCTTGGAATATAGTGTTGATATTGTCTAAGAAACTACCAACAATAACTGCGAGTATGACGTAAGTAATGCTTAAAGCAATAGATTTATATGAAATTACGCCATAAGTTTCTTTTTTCTCAAAGAGATTAAAAGCTATGAAGACAGCAGCCATGGCACCTAGTAAAATCGTAATTACCATAGTGCAAACCTCCCTATAAAGTTTTCGGCTGTGCTCCTACGTTTACTGTGTTCAATCTTATAACATAGGATAACAAATACATCTCCGAGAAAAAAAGTCATTTTATATTAAAAAACCTTACAATCATGTAAGGTTTTTTACAAATATAAGTCAAGATGAATCATTTAACTTTAAGTAAGCGCTTAAAAGGCTTTATAATGCTGGGAATTGGTATTGTCATCATTTTGTAATGCATAACACTTTATTTGATATCAATAAAAATGAATTTGATAGTTATTCAAAGAATGTTCACAAATTCAAGTAGTTGAATAACCATGAATGATACATTATTTATCTATTGCATCACTTTTAATACCTTTATCTTTAAGGAACTTTTTGATTTTTTCTTGTTGTTTACCGTTTACATTTCCTGCATGTTCTGCTGATACGTCTACAACGTTTAGCGTGTTTTGCGGTTGATAATTTACTTCTTCGATTTGTTTATCAGCATCTTTAATCGTGGTGTTTAACGCAGTGAAATAGTTAATGATTCGATCCACGTCATCTTTATAACCTTTAGGCAGATGATTGTCCTTGACAAAGTTTTTAAATCGCACATCGTTTTTAATCGCATTGTGTGATAAATCAGATAATCTTTTGGCTTGTGCGTCTGTGATTTTAGTATCCGTACCGGTTTGCTTATCTAATTTATACTGTATTAGATATTTATTGTCGAGAATATCTGCATTAACATCTAGATATTTTTTTATCGCTTTGTTCATTTCATCTTCGCTTATATTTTCGCCTTTTTTATGAGAAGCAAAGATATTACTTTCTGTAACTTTTTTGACATTTGAAGGGGCATGTCTTTCACTGTGTTGTTTATCATCATTTGAATTTTCATTAGCACATGCTGTGAGTATGACAGTTAGCATGAGAACGAATGTTATAAGTATACTTTTTTTCATAAAACGTATTGCTCCTTTAAAAATAGTCCAATTTATATTAATTGATGTGCTTTTGAAATTATAACCTAAGACTATCATTTCAAGCTATTGATTGATATAGATGTCGTAAAGTTAAACGCACAATCTTTTGAACAAAGTTTGAAACTTTGAGCGAAAACGTTTCATATTTGTGTAACAAGATTCGACTGCTTTTCCTTAGAAATGAAAACAACAAAAAAAGGAGAACCAAATTTGGTTCTCCTTTATCATCTATTTGAATAGGGAAGTGATTAGTGTCGAATGATATAATCAAATGCATTTAATGCAGCATTTGCACCAGCGCCCATTGAAATAATGATTTGTTTATTACGATCGTCTGTAACATCGCCTGCAGCAAATATACCTGGGATGCTTGTAGCGTTTGTACGATCAATGATTATTTCATTTGCTTGGTTTAACTCAACATAGTTATCTAACCATTCTGTATTTGGAAGTAATCCGATTTGTACGAATATACCTTCCAATTCTATAGTGTGGTCTTCACCAGTTGATTTGTCTTGATATTTAAGACCCGTCACTGAAGCTTCACCTAAAACTTCAGTTGTTTGTGCGTTCTTGATAATTGTAACGTTTGGTAAAGAGCTTAAACGTTCTTGTAATACGTCGTCTGCTTTAAGGGTAGCGTTACGCTCAAGTAGTGTAACATGTTCTACAATACCTGCTAAGTCTATTGCAGCTTCTACACCTGAGTTACCGCCACCAACAACAGCAACGTTTTTATTTTCAAATAGAGGTCCGTCACAGTGCGGGCAGAATGCCACCCCTTTATTGATAAGGGCTTCTTCACCAGGTACTTCTAGCTTACGCCAACGTGCACCTGTAGCAATAATCACGGTTTTACTTTGTAATTTAGCGTCATTATCTAAAGTGACAATAATACCATTGTCTGTTTTTTCAATATCACTTGCTCTGACACCTGTCATGGTATCTACATTATATTGCTTTACATGATCTTCAAGTGCAGAGGAGAACTTAGGGCCATCCGTTTCTTTAACTGTAATAAAGTTTTCAATTGTTGCAGTATCGTTGACTTGACCACCAATGCGATCTGCAACAATACCAGTGCGTAATCCTTTACGTGCAGTATAGATAGCGGCACTACCACTTGCGGGTCCACCACCAACGATTAACACGTCGTAAGGATCTTTATCATTGAATTCCGAAGGGTCTGCTTTACTACCTAGTTCAGATAATATATCTTGTACAGTCATGCGTCCATTGCCAAATTCTTCACCATCTAAATAGATAGCTGGCACTGCCATAATATCTTCAGATTCCTCTCTGAAAATAGCACCGTCAATCATTGTATGAGTGATATTTGGATTTAATAAACTCATTAAGTTCAATGCTTGAACGACATCCGGGCATTTTTGACACGTTAAACTGATATAAGTTTCAAAATTGAGTGGGCGATCTAAAGCTTTAATTTGATCTATGACAGATTGCTCTTCTTTAGGTGCGCGACCACTGACTTGTAATAAAGCTAATACAAGTGAATTAAATTCGTGACCCATAGGTAAACCAGCAAATGTAATCCCTGTGTCTGCGTCAGGTTTATCTACTGTAAAGCTTGGTGTACGTTTTAGGTCTTTCTCTTCAATTGTGATATGAGATGATGCTGCTGCAACTTCATCTAGCAACTCTTTTAGTTCTTTCGATTTATCATCTGAACCAAGACTTGCGCGTAGTACAACATCACCCTCCATTAATTGAAGTAATTGTTGTAATTGTGATTTTAGCTGATCATTAAGCATTCAAATCAATGCCTCCTTAGATTTTACCTACTAAGTCAAGACCAGGTTGTAATGTTTCTGAACCTTCTTCCCATTTAGCTGGGCAAACTTCACCTGGGTGTTGACGTACATATTGTGCTGCTTTAATTTTGTGTACTAATGTACTTGCATCACGGCCAATACCGTCCGCATTAATTTCAGCTGCTTGAACAACACCATCAGGATCAACGATAAATGTACCACGTTGAGCTAGGCCAACCTCTTCATCTAATACATCAAAATTACGAGTGATTGTTTGTGAAGGATCGCCAATCATTGTATATTGAATTTTATTAATTGCTTCAGAATGATCATGCCAAGCTTTGTGTACAAAGTGTGTATCCGTTGAAACTGAATATACGTTTACACCTAATTCTTGTAATTTATCATACTGATTTTGTAAATCTTCTAATTCAGTAGGACATACGAATGAGAAGTCTGCTGGGTAGAAGCAAACTACACTCCAAGAACCTTTTAAGTTTTCATCAGAAACTTCGAAAAACTCATCTTTCTTTGGATCATAAGCATTAGCTGTAAATGGTAAAATTTCCTTGTTGATTAAAGACATGTAAAACATCCTCCTATTTAATAACTTAGTGTTAATTTAAATATTTTTAATCAGATTATCATAATTTCTTAATTATAATAATTCTAATCTTTCAATTACTATTATTGCATGTAGCTATTGTTTCGTCAACATTAGTACCTTTAAAGCACAATAGATTTAAATCGTGCTCGCTATTTGTGTTAGAAGACAATAAAACTAGTTAAGCTACATAAGAAAATGAAAGCATATACATTATTTGTATTTTCTTTCACACTATATAAATAGCCATCCTATTCTCAACTAAACATAAGAATTGAGAAGGAAGGCATTGAAAGTTTGATATGATAGGCTTATAAAAAATTATCACAAATTTGTGAACTTATTTACCGTTTTTGGAACTTGTAATGATAAGTAAATATTAAAGAAAGTATATTGATTTATTGGAAAACATTATCACCGCATTTTGATATTTACTAAATTGTTCCATGTTAACAATAGGTGTATGGGTGTATATGAAATGATTGAATCACATAAAGAGATTATTTTAGGTTGTGGAATTTAGGAGAATTTAAAAAGTGAATTGTTTATGCTACTCAAAACTTAAGAATAGAAGCATAACAAATAATTTATTAGCTACATTTCTATTCCTAAGTTTTTAAAATAGCTTATGAGTTGTTCATTGAAAAAAGTGAAATAATCATATTAATAAACAATTTTATAATCAAACAAACGACTGTACCATCCACCAAATAATAAACGCTACAGGGAAGAATAACCACCAAAAGTTAGATAGAAATTCCCAAACATTCATAGGACGATCTTTCTGATTAGAAATTGGTTGTTGATAGGTTTCAATAATTGTCTTTTTTAATGCTTTATCTCCTTTAATGAGTTCATCTAATGAGACGTCGAATAGGTCGCTCATTTTTATTAACATATCAATACTAGGATAGACTTTATTCAGTTCCCATTTTGAAATACTTTGACGTGAAATATTTAATATTTCAGCAAGTTCGTCTTGCGACCAATTTTTGAGTTCGCGTTGTTCTTTGATACGTGGTCCAATTTCCATAGTTATCACTCCTTTTATTTGAAATTAACGGTATCACCATGTAATGTCACGCACTTAATCGTTTACTAGTGTGCAACTCGAGGTTGCAAACACCTATTTGAAGGTGTTTTTGAAATAAATATAGCATGAAATCAGATCAATTTGATGTAAATTGAATCTTTAAATGTTTAGTAAGTATTTACCCATATTCACATAAAAAAGACGAGATAGAAATTAAATTACAATGAAAAATTTCTATCTCGTCTGCTTGTATCATTAAATATATCGTTGTAGGGATATATTATTTTAATTTTATATGCTTATCTGTCCCAATATCTTGCGCGTTCAAATGCTTGAATAATCGTTTGAGCATCATCTGAAATATATACACCGGGTGCGTTCAAGTCTAGTTTTGCATTTGATAATTTTTCTGATGCGGCTTGATTAACAACTAGCGGTTTGTTGTGTTTGTATGTGAGTTCTGCAAATGCCTCTGCATCCGGTGATAATTCTGCACCATCTGAAATTACAAACACACTATCAAATAATGTAGGGTGTGCAGTATCATACGTTTCAGTTATGCCGAAATCTTTAGTGATATCTTTAGGTTGTTTGCCTACAAAAGCATAGTTGAGTTTGTTGTCGGCAAATGTTTTGGCATATGATTTTAATGTTTCCTCATTTATCTCACCGTTCACAAGTACTGCTACAGAATGTCCAGGTAATGGTATATCGAATTTTTCCATTGTTAACTTACTATCTTTGGCATCAGTTTGTACTTCTTCATTTTCTTCTGGCACTTCAACACCTACGTTTGCTGAGACGCGCTCTGCCAATGCGCGATCAACTTTGTTTAGTTGATTCACCGCATTTTGTTTAACCATAGCTGATTTACATTTACCAATTTCAAATGAAAATCCATCTACAGTATGGTCGAATTCAGGCTTTGTTAAACTATTCAAATAAAGTTTAGCTTGGCTGTAATAATCTTTAAAGCTTTCACTACGTTTTTGTATTTTACGTCCTTCAACTTTTTCTTGATAATGTTCGTAGCCGCCTTCTTCTTTAGGTGTTGTGTGGGGATCGTTGTTGTTTAATGCATTGTTGTGATATGCCGTTTGTCCTTTATGGACATTCATTTGATGCATAGCATCTCTTTGGTTATTGTGTACTTCATTAACTGGTCGATTAATTGGTATTTGATTAAAGTTTGGTCCACCTAATCTTGATATTTGAGTATCCGTATATGAGAATAAACGTCCTTGTAATAGAGGATCGTTAGAGAAATCAATGCCAGGCACGATATGACCAGGATGGAACGCTGCTTGTTCCGTTTCATCAAAAACATTAGATACGTTTTGATTTAACGTCATTTTACCAACAATTTCAACTGGAACTTCATCTTCTGGCCATATTTTTGTTGGATCTAAAATATCAAAATCAAAATCAAATTCCTGTTCTGGTCGAATCACTTGAAGGCCTAATTCCCACTCAGGGTAGTCTCCTTTTTCAATTGATTCATATAAATCTTTGCGATGGAAGTCAATATCTTTACCGGATAAGATTTGTGCCTCATCCCATACTAATGATTCTAAACCGTGAACTGGCTTCCAATGAAATTTTACGAAATAGGATTGACCCTCACGATTAACTAAGCGGAAGGTATGGATGCCGAATCCTTCAATCTGTCTAAAGTTTTTAGGGATACCTCTGTCACTCATAGCCCAAACTGTTGTGTGCGTTGATTCTGGGTTTTGTGCGAAAAAGTCCCAGAATGTATCGTGAGCAGTCCCACCTTGAGGCATTTCATTGTGTGGTTCAGGTTTAACAGCGTGAATTAAATCTGGAAATTTAATAGCGTCCTGTATAAAGAAAACAGGTATATCGTTACCTACTAAATCAAAAATACCTTCATCTGTATAGAATTTTGTAGCAAAACCACGCACGTCTCTTACTGTATCTGGAGAACCTTTTGATCCTTGGACAGTTGAAAATCTGACAAACACTGGGGTAGTCTTTTCAGGATGTGTTAAAAAGTCTGCAGAAGTGTATTCAGATAAATCTTTGTAAACTTGAAATTCACCGTGAGCGCCAAAACCGCGAGCATGTACGATTCTTTCAGGAATTCGCTCGTGGTCAAAGTGCATAATTTTCTCTCTAAAATGGAAATCTTCTAATAAACTAGGACCACGTTCACCAACGGTTAATGTGTTTTCATCTTCACTTACTTTAACGCCATTATTCGTCGTCATTGCTTTATCGTCATTGTTTTTTTCTACATTTTTTAATTGTTCCTGTTTTTTGTTACTCAAATGAATTACCCCCTTATTATTATTATTCCACATTTATGTTTTGGAAAACATTTCAATTTTGAATTAATTTTGAATACTATTATTTTTAAAACAGGAGATATTACAAAAGGAAAATATACTTGCGGTTATATAGCAATATATGAAAAAATTTAAGAAGTATTTTTGTGTCCATTTCTGACATATATAATGTGCCAAGATGATTTATTTAATTGAAGCACACAAGCATCACATTCGTGTTTTATTTTGTTTATATATTTTAGGAATATTCAACATTTAAATAGGATGATAACATTTAATAAGAGTGAAAAAAGGGTAAACAAATAACAAGCAATTCACTGTGAGCTTTGTTAACATCTAAATACTATAAACACATACACAAAAGAGGAGCGGATAATACATGTCTGATTATGTATACAACTTATTGAAAAAACACCATTCAGTCAGAAACTTTAAGCAAGAGCCTATTCCAGAGGAGCATATTAAAAAATTAATTGAAGCGGGTCAAAGCGCTTCAACGTCAAGCTATTTACAGGCTTATTCAATTATTGGTATAGATGATCCTGAAGTTAAAGAGGACTTGAAAGAAGTGTCAGGTCAACCTTATGTAGTAGAAAACGGTTATTTATTTGTCTTTGTTATGGATTATTACAGACATGCAATCGTTAATGAAAATACTAAAAAAGATATGGCAACATCATTTGAATCAGCAGAAGGTTTGTTGGTCGGTACGATAGATGCGACATTAGTTGCACAAAATATTGCTGCTGCAGCTGAGGACATGGGTTATGGCATGGTTTATTTAGGGTCATTGAGAAACGATGTTGAACGTGTGCGTGAAATTTTAGACTTACCTAAGCATACTTTCCCATTATTTGGTATGGCATTAGGCTTACCAGCAGATGACGAAAATGGAGATCCTAAACCACGTTTACCACTTGAAAATATCTTCCATCACAATAAATATGACAGTGATAAAGAAACGCAACGTAAAACATTAGCAGATTACGATGAAACTGTAAGTAAATATTATGAATCCCGTACAAATGGCGAACGTACTGAAACGTGGTCAGAACAAATTTCTAATTTTATGAGTGCTAAGCAGAGACTAGATATGTTAGAACAATTGAATAAATCAGGTTTTATTAAAAAATAATTCACTGACAACTTCTGTTGCGTGTCATTTATGATGGAAAGGTCATATCATAGAAAGGGGTTGGTTATGTTGAGCATGTTTGACAAATTTTTTGGTAAGAAAACGCATGGAAATCATAAAGCTAAAGAGCAATATATTTATTCTTCTAGCAGTAAACTAACCCCTCAAGAAGCTCAAGCCTATTGGGTGAAATTGGCCCAAAAGTTAGTTGTTGGAGCTATTAATTCCGTTGATCACACAGCAGAACGTATATTTATTCTTATTTCATTTAATGAAAACGATTCTACGATAGATATATTCTTTCAAATGGATGGCCAGTTAAGAATGTGGAATGATTTAGATAATCAAACCTATAAAAGAACAATATCAAATAGTTTAATTTCACAAGCACCTAATCTCGTGAAGCATGTGAACTGCTTATATGATAGTGTTAATTTAACTCGGCTCGCATATTCACAGATTCAATATGAATTTGAAAGTAAGGCGTGGTATTTACATGATATTAGCGAAGATAGTGCTGAAGCGCATTTAGACAAAAATCCTGCATTTTTAAAATGGTTTGATGATGTTTCGAATACAATTGATAACATTCCGTTAGATAGTAAACAAAAAATTACTTGGGGTCCATTTAAACCAAGATAATAAATATTTAAAAGTGAGGATCAATTTTCTGTTAACAAAATAGAAGTAAAGACAGTCAGTGTTAAGGAAAACAATCAAAATGAAAAATTTAAAATTAAATCGACTGTTTCATTAAATTTAACTGTCCATATGTTAAGTACTTGTAAAATAAATACTTTGGTCTAAAAAAGAACCGTCAATTTCTATTGCAATGATAATAGAAATTGACGGTTTTTGTTTTATGTTATTTAGGAGTTCGTTACACAATGATAGTACTTAGTCACAAGATTAGTACCAATTCAGTCATTTGTTCAAATTATTGCAGCTATTGAACGGTTATTTTAGTGAAAACTTATTATCTTTCTCAAATTCATTAACTTAATATAACAAACAATATAACAAATGGATTATTATATTATATAAAATTCATTATTTTGTGAATTTATTCACAAATATTTCATAAAAGTCTGTTTTTTGCCATTGTAAGTGTTTTCACAAAGTTTTATGATGTGGTTGGAAATAAAAAATGATAGATATCAATGAAAAATAGAAAGAGGTTTGAGGAAATGGATATTATTTTAGGTGTAGGAACGCTACTCATTGTATTGTTAGCTATGACGTTATTTTTAAATTTTGCACCTTATGGTAAGAAAGGGCTACAAGCATTGTCGGGTGCTGCCTGTGCAACATTCTTACCACAAGCATTTTTAAGTTATGCCATTGGTGGCGTCTTTGACATTAAGTTTTTGCAGGAAATTGGTGACTTAGCCAGTAGTTTAAGTGGTGTAGCAGTCGGTTTTCTTACTTGTTTAAAATTAGGTGTCTCGCCAGTTTTTGCTGTAATCGTTGGTTTAGTACTTCACGATTTTAAATTATTACCCGCTTTTTTAGCTGCTTATTTGGTTTCATTTGCTATTAAATTTTTAGAAAAAAAAGTCCCAGAGGGCTTAGATTTAATAACTGTAATTTTATTTGCTCCTGCTGTTTCTTTCCTTCTTGCAAGTATTATGAGCCCAGGTGTTATCGCTTTATTAAAACAAATTGGTAGTGCCGTGACAGCTGTTGGTGACAACAATCCTTATGTATTAGCAATTATTTTAGGTCTTATTATTCCTGTTACAGGTATGACACCGCTTAGTTCCATGGTATTAACAAGCTTATTAGGACTAACTGGTTTGCCTATGGCGATTGGTGCACTGACATGTACAGGTAGCTCATTTGTCAATTTCATTATGTTTAAACAATTAAAAATAGGTAACGCTTCCAAAGCTTTCGCTGTTGCAGTTGAACCATTAACCCAAATAGATATTATTGCGAAGTATCCTTTGCAACTCTATGGTACCAATGCACTTATTGGTGTTGTAAACGCATGTATCGTCACATTTAGTGGATTAGTAATCAACGTGACAGGTATGGCGACACCAATTGCCGGTGCTATTGTATTGTTTGGATTTAATGACCCGATTAAATCTGTGATTACGATTATTACGGTATCAATTACTAGTATTTTATTAAGTCTAGTTATAGGAAAAATGATTAATAAATTTAATATGACTAGCTTGAATTTCAATCTACCTAGAATGAAAAAACAGACCAATTAAGGAGAGAGAAGAATGGCAAGAAAACAAGATTATCAAAGTGCTTTTGATGTTATTGGTCCAATTATGATGGGCCCATCTAGTTCTCACACTGCAGGTGCAGTGAAAATAGGCAATGCTGCGCGAACAGTATTACAGTCTGAACCTCAAAAGATTGTGATTCATTATTATGAATCATTTGCCTCCACGCACAAGGGTCACGGAACAGATTTAGCAATTATTGGTGGGTCAATGGGTTTCAGCACATTTGATGAGCGAATTAAAGACGCTATCACATTTGCGGAAGCACAAAATATTGATATAGAAATTATAGAAGAAACAAGTGCTAGCTTGGGTGAACATCCGAACTGCGCATTAATTAAATTAGATGGTAATGGAAGACATGTAGAAATTAATGGTATTTCAATTGGTGGAGGTACAATTAAGATTAAAAGTATCCACGTGGATGGGCTTTGTATCCTCATGCATCATGCATTGCCTATTTTGGTTATAGATGGAGAAGCTAATATTTCTTTAATTAACCATTTGATTAATGACTTGATTGAGTATGAAGTAGATATTAATGAAGAAATTAAAACAATTAATAATGACAAATGTTTATTGGCATTACATCTAAATAAAGCTTTAGATTTAGATAGTTTAAGTAAATTACGTGAGAAATATAAAGAATTAAATTTTTCATATATTTGTTAGAGGAGTGGCAATATGTATCATTCAATGCGAGAAATTATAGATTATGCAGTGGCACAGAACACAACATTTGCTGAAATGATGATTCATGAGGAGATGGAATTAAAAGGGATTTCAAGGGATGAAGTTCGTGCATTAATGAAACAAAATCTTGATGTTATGAGAGAAGCGTTAGAAAAAGGACTTTCTGGAGATGGTGTAAAAAGTGTGACAGGTTATACTGGACATGATGCAGTGAAACTAGATCGATATAATGAAGATTACCATGCTTTATCTGGACATGATATGGTAGAAGCTTTAAAAGGTGCAATATCGACAAATGAAGTGAATGCTGCGATGGGTATTATTTGTGCAACACCAACTGCTGGGTCATCAGGTACAATACCAGGCATATTATTCAAGTTAGAAAAAACACACGGTTTAACAGAAGCGCAGATGATTGACTTTTTATTTGCTGCAGCACTATGTGGCAAAATTATCGCAAACAATGCAAGTGTGGCAGGTGCTATTGGTGGATGTCAGGCAGAGGTGGGATCAGCCTCAGCAATTGCAGCAGCTGCAGCAGTTGAGATATTTGGTGGAACACCTGAAGAAAGTGGTCATGCGATGGCATTAGCTATCAGTAATTTATTAGGGTTAGTTTGTGACCCTGTGGCAGGGTTAGTTGAAATACCTTGTGTTATGCGTAATGCTATTGGTTCAGGCAATGGTTTAATCTCAGCTGATTTAGCGTTAGCTGGAATAAAAAGTAGAATTCCAGTAGACGAAGTGATAGAGGCGATGGATAGGGTAGGACGCAACTTGCCGGCATCGTTGAGAGAAACTGGACTGGGAGGTCTAGCTGGAACGCCAACTGGAGAAGCAATAAAGAAAAAAATATTTGGACAAACAAGTGTTGAATCTTAAAAAGTAAAGATATATCCATTGAAGGTATTGAAAAATTAAATTGAAAAAATACATGTTTCCCACTAAACTAAATTAAAAGAGGTGGGGAGACATGTTACTGAAGTTAGGGATTATTTTTATTGTGTTTGTTATAAATAGTATCGTGACGTATTACTTAACTACGAACGGTACATGGGTCAACCTATTGTTGAAATCATTATCGCTAAGTTTGATTATTGTCTTTATTTATAATTACGTAAAACTGATGATAACAATAAAACGACAAAAATAGTAATATGATTAAAATTGAATTGATAATATAGTAAAAGTATAGAAATGAAAAAAGGTTGGAACGACTAGCGTTCCAACCTTTAATTATATTTATAAAAATATCTGAAGTTCATAGTGAGTGATGTCTTTTATTATGAACTTGTGATTTCCCCGTATTCTTTCGAATGATAAGTGTCAGTATCTAAGTTGTTTGTCAATTTAGCTGTACCTGTACCAGCAAGCATAGAGTCGTTAACGTTTAATGCAGTACGACCCATATCGATAAGTGGTTCTACTGAAATCAGTACACCCGCCAATGCAACAGGTAAATTTAATGTAGATAATACAATGATAGATGCGAATGTTGCGCCACCACCGACACCTGCTACACCAAATGAACTAATCACAACAATGCCTATGACAGATAAGATAAATTGTAAATTAACTTCGACACCAGCTGCCGGTGCTACCATGATTGCTAACATTGCTGGATAAATGCCGGCACAGCCGTTTTGACCAATAGAAAGACCAAATGAAGCTGAGAAGTTTGCAATACCATCTGGCACTCCTAAACGATTTTTTTGAGTTTGAACATTGAGTGGTAAAGCACCAGCACTTGAACGAGAAGTAAATGCAAATAGCAATACTTCAGACGTTTTCTTAACAAATGTAACAGGGTTCAGTCCCATACCAGTTACAATGAGTAAGTGAATGATATACATTACAATTAATGCCGCGTAAGATGCGATTACAAATTTTCCTAATGTCCATATTGCACCAAAATCACTTGTAGCGATTGTATTCGCCATGATAGCTAAAATACCGTATGGAGTTAGACGTAATACAAACGTTACAATTGCCATTACGATATTATAAACGGCATCGATACCACGTTTAAGTAAGTGACCACTTTCAGGTTGTTTACGCATTACACGTAAGAAGGCAAAGCCAACAAATGCAGCGAAGATCACTACAGCGATTGTTGATGTTGTACGCTGACCAGTGAAATCTAAGAATGGGTTACTTGGTAATAATTCTAAGATTTGTTGTGGTAGCGTGTTAGCTGTCATATCCTTAGCTTGACTTGCGATTTCACTACCTCTTGAGCTTTCGGCACTACCTAAATCAATCGTAGATGCGTCTAAGCCAAAGACAAGTGCTGAGATAATACCGATAATTGCCGCAATTGCTACAGTCCCAATTAAGAAAATGAAGATATAGATGCCAATTTTAGCAAATTTTTCTCCAATATTAATTTTCGTAAATGCGGAAACGATTGAAATAAATATTAAAGGTATAACAATCATTTGTAAGAATGAAATATAGCCATCTCCAACTATACTAAACCAATCTGTGGTTTGTTTAGTGACCTTTGAATCCACACCGTAAATTAAATGAATAGCAATCCCAAAGACAATCCCGATGCCTAAAGCTGTAAAGACACGTTTAGGAAACGAAACATGTCTTCTTGCCATTACATATAATCCGATAAGGAAGGCCGCAAAAATAATGATGTTTAAAATTGTTAATAACATAAAAACAAGACCTACACTTTCTTTTATTTAATTTATTTTGTTAAATCCGATACGCATACTAAGGATAGTAGCAAAACGAATAATATTCAAGTCAATTACTCAAAAAAATTATAAAATTTATATGACTTTATTTTTGAAGCAGAATCGGAAGGGCTATAAATCTAGGTAGAATATGGTGTCAAGGCGTTTGTGGCTAAATCAGATAGAAATTCAATTAGGATGAAATTAAGGAAAATTTTTGATTTAGAAACTAAATAATCCATTAAAAGAAGATAATGAAGTAAACACAATTTTGGATTTAGAAAAGCTGGTAGATATTTTAATACGAATTTCGATTCGAGTAATATTATAGTTTAAAGTGACCTTAGTAAAGTCAAAATAGCGCTGTAATTTTTGAATAATAGCTATATCACAAACTGTGAAATTTTATGCAAAACAAAAAACGTCAATTTCTATACGATTTCAATAGAAATTGACGTTTTTTTAACCAAAGACTTTTTGGCTTTGGTATCATCTTTAACTTATAAATTAAAGAGGCGTGCGAAAAATCCTTTACGTTCTTCTTTGCGCTCTTCTTTAGCAAGTGGTGAAGCGTATGACGTTGTTTCTTGAGACGTGTTTGCTTGTTGTGCGTCTGGCTCATTTGTAGTAGACGATGCTGATGCGGTTTCTTTGTTATGATCTGTTTGTTGTTCAGCTTCAGAAGTTTCTTTATGTGTGTCTTGTTCAATTTGGTCATCTGTTTTATCGGCTGAATTTACTTCGGCAGCTTGCTTTTTAGTTTCTGAATTTGCTGATTGTGTCGAAGGTTGTTCGCTAATTTGTGTGATTTCTTCATCGGCAGTTTGTGTTGATACATTTTCAGAAACTGTATTTGTATGAGCATCTGCTGTGTCAGTCGCTTTTTCAGGTGTTGCTTTCGTATTTGCTTGCTCAGTTGTATTTTCAGTGAATGCATTCGCTTCATTATTAATTGAACTTTGATTTGTATGCACGCGTTCAGATTCGACATTAGACTTCACAAGTTCTGTTTGTTCTTTTTGGGAATCCTGAATGACACTTTGTGTAGATTTAATTTCATCTGTAGATGATTGAATTGCTTTCAGTGATTCTGTATTTTCTTCTAGTTTAGATGTAATTTGATCTTGCATTTTATGCAATTCTTGCTGTTGTTGGTGCACTTGATTAATCATTTGTCCGAGCATTTGGCGTTCGTCACGCATATTTTGAATTTCGGTACGTAAATCTTCTACGAGTAAAGACACATTTTGATCTGAAGGTAGGTTGTTGTCATCCTCTTTGACTAATACCTGTAGAAAATCTTTTTCCTTTTCAAGTTCTTCGAAGGCTAAATCATAGCTATTTGTCTGCTTCACTTTTTCAGCAATATCTTGGAAGAGTTCAATATCCTCTTCTTGGAAATCTGTGGCTTCGCGGCCACGGTATTCGGTTTTACTAAGTTGATAACCGCGTTCTTCTAAATGTTGAACGATTTTACGGACTTGCTTTTCACTTAGTTCAACACGTTGTGCAAATTCTTTAGTTAACATAGAAATGAGTCCTTTCATAAGTGATTTTATGTATACGGACGTTTGTCTTCGGTTAGTGAAACGTCAGTCTTACCTCTATGTTAGTCTAAACTGTTTTAACAGTGATTTCAAGTGGTGTACACTATGATTTACGTAAATCCATTTCTTCTAATAATGGGTAAATAATACTTCTAGAAATTCTGTTCGCAAATACATACTTTAATATATAGTTTGATTTAATACTTGGCCCATATATGTCTTTTGTCAGTTCTATATTAGATTTGATAAACAAATCTTTAGGTAATCCTTCTGAATATCCGTCTAAATTTGGGGCTAGATAATCTAAATCATATTGTCTTTCAAAACCATGGCTAAATAAAAACTCGCGTCTGTTACTGAGCACTTGTTGCTCATCTTCTGAAACAAGTTCTGGTTCTTTAGGTACTTCTAGCATAATAAAGTTTACATCGTGTTCATGTAATTGATTGGATAAATAATTAATTTCCTTTTCTATACGTGCCAAAGTATTTGTAATTAATTCATCGTGATCCGGTTGGTCATTTGCAATTAAATAGATTAAAAATGCAGAATTTGTTGTCGCTTCATAATGTGCAGTTGCTAAGCTAACAACTTTATCTGACTGTAAGCCTACTAAAAAGATATAATCATCTTTGGTATGTTCATTTTTTAAAGATTGTTTAAATATTTGTTCATCTTCAGATAAATCAATGTCGAATTGTCCATCATATAGTTTTAATGCTGCTTTAAATAATGGATCATCAATTGATTTGATAGTCTTAAAATCCATGAATAGATGCCCCCCAATAATAATGCGTTTATTATAACATAGTAAATAAATGGAAATCAGTGGAAATAATTTATAAAAATATTCTATGGGTCATTTATAAAAGGAATAAAATAGGAGCGAGACAGAAACCACAAAATACAAAGTGATTTCCTGCGTTCGCTCCTTATAAAGGTAGTCTATAATGTTAAGTAGCTATGTGAAAGTATTTTGTGATCTTATTAAAATAATAGTATAAATCACACTTTACTTGAGCGTAGATTAGGATTTTGGTCCATCTGTTTCTTCTGCGTAATGCTTATCTTTAATAGCACTACTTGTATATGCAGCATTTGCTTCTTGTACTTCTTCATGAGAAGAGTTATCTTTAGTTGCAATCACGAGATAGTTATTATCAAGGATCTCTTTTTTATAACGTTCTTTATCATCATCGCTAATATCATAATAAGCTAAAACAGTTTCTTCACCGTCTTCGCCAGTTAAAATTTTAGCCATTTTGTCACTGAATGAGCCACTCGTTGCTGTTAGGTTTACTTCAGAATCATGTAATTCGTCAAAATGAAGTTTTGTCTTACTAATTACTGAAATTTCAGATTCAACATATCCTTCTGACAATTTTTGCTGGATAGTTGGTAGTATTTCGTCTTTACTTTGTACGATTGTAAAATCAGCCATTAACTGTCCCTCCGTCCACTTTTCTATTGTTTATCTAATACTTTCCCTATTAACTACTAGGTAAAACGAATATATATTTATTATATAATGAAGTGGCGTATCTGACAATCTTGATTTAAAAGTAAAGAAAGCGGTTACTAACATAATTGATTATTAATAAATCTCCTTCTTTAAAGCGCTTACTTATAATATTCGTGTTGAAAATCATGCCGAAATTTGCTATCATCAGTTAATAATTTATCTAACTCATATAATCTAGAGAATATGGCTCTAGAAGTTTCTACCATGTTGCCATTAACGACATGACTATGGGTAACCAATACAATACAAAGCATTCAACTTCAATCGTTTTAGAGTTTGATCTGGGAAATGAAGTGATTAATATATTCTTCTAAAACAATTGTCGTGTTTTCAATTTCTACATAATTAGGGAAATGAATGTTGAAGGCTATCAGTTCTTTATAGTATTGCACGTTCACTCATAGATCCTGAAACTAAGTTAGTTTAGGATTTTTTTTGTATAAAAAATGAGGAGGTTTTTTGAGTGGACTTGTTAAAACGGAAAGTTGAGGCAGACGGTGTCGTCATTGATGAGAAGATTTTGAAGGTAGATGGGTTTTTAAATCATCAAATAGACGCAAAGCTGATGCACGACGTAGGACTAACGTTTTATAATCAATTTAAAAATGAAGGGATTACTAAAGTATTAACGATTGAAGCATCTGGTATTGCACCAGCAATCATGGCAGCAATGCATTTTGATGTACCATGCTTATTTGCTAAAAAAGCAAAGCCTAGCACGTTAACGAAAAATACATATCAAGCTGATATCCATTCATTCACTAAAAATACGACGAGTACTGTAGTGGTTTCAGATGAATTTTTAGACGAAAATGATCGCGTATTAATTGTTGATGATTTTTTAGCTAATGGTGATGCATCATTAGGCTTAAATGAAATTGTTCAACAAGCCAATGCTGAAACTGTTGGCGTAGGTATTGTAGTTGAAAAGAGCTTCCAACCAGGCAGAGAACGTTTAGAAACAGCAGGGTTGAAAGTATCGTCTTTATGTAAAGTTGCTTCTCTAAGTGGAAATAAAGTGACATTTGTTGAGGAACAATCATGAAGACATTTATCTTAAGTTTACAACATCTATTGGCGATGTATGCAGGCGCCATACTCGTACCAATTATTGTAGGGACAAGCTTAGATTTTACTCCAGAACAAATTGCCTTCTTAGTCACTGTTGATATTTTTATGTGTGGTGTAGCCACATTTTTACAAGTTTGGAAAGGCACAGGCACCGGATTGCCTATCGTCTTAGGTTGTACATTTACTGCCGTTGCGCCGATGATTTTAATCGGGCAAACCAAAGGCATAGGTGATTTATATGGTTCCCTTTTCTTATCAGGTATATTGGTTGTCATCATTGCTCCATTCTTTTCATATTTAGTTAAATTCTTTCCACCAGTTGTAACAGGTAGTGTCGTTACAATTATAGGTATCAATTTGATGCCAGTAGCGATGAATTATTTAGCAGGTGGAGAAGGTGCTAAAAATTTTGGTGATGTCAAAAACATCTTACTTGGTGTAATTACATTAATAGTCATATTAATTGTGCAACGTTTTACAACAGGTTTCTTAAAATCTATTGCCATATTGATTGGCTTAATTGTAGGTACAGTATTAGCGTCAATATTTGGCATTGTTGATGTGAAACAAGTTGGTGAAGCACATTGGTTTTCGTTACCACAACCATTTAGATTTTCAACATTCAGCTTTGATTTTGGCGCAACTTTAGTATTCTTTATTGTTGCGTTAGTCAGTCTGATAGAATCAACAGGTGTTTACCATGCATTAAGTGAAATTACAGGTAAGAAATTGGAAAGAAAAGATTTTCGTAAAGGTTATACAGCTGAAGGTCTTGCGATTATCTTAGGATCTATTTTTAATGCATTCCCGTATACTGCTTATTCTCAAAATGTAGGCTTAGTATCATTATCTGGTGCTAAAAAGAACAAAGTTATCTATGGCATGGTTATCTTGCTCATTATTTGTGGTTGTATTCCTAAATTAGGTGCTTTAGCAAATATGATTCCACTACCAGTATTAGGTGGCGCAATGATAGCAATGTTTGGCATGGTTATGGCATATGGTGTTAGTATATTAGGTAATATTAATTTCAAAAATCAAAATAATTTATTGGTAATCGCGGTATCAGTTGGACTAGGAACGGGTATAAGTGCAGTACCACAAGCGTTTCAAGCTTTAGGAGACCAATTCGCATGGTTAACTCAAAATGGTATTGTACTCGGTGCGATTTCAGCAATTGTTTTGAATTTCTTTTTTAACGGCATTAAGAATCAACAAAACATAGAAACTATGGAATAATGGAGCTATAAAACAAATATTAGGAGGCTGTATTCATATGTGGGAAAATAAGTTTGAAAAAGAATCTTTAACTTTTGATGATGTGTTATTGTTACCAGCAGAATCAGATGTATTGCCGAAAGAAGTAGACTTGAGCGTTCAATTATCAGAAGGTATTAAATTAAATATCCCTGTTATTTCAGCAGGTATGGATACTGTAACTGAATCTAAAATGGCAATCTCAATGGCTAGACAAGGTGGCCTAGGTGTCATTCATAAAAATATGAATATTGAAGATCAAGCAGATGAAGTTCAAAAAGTTAAACGCTCAGAAAATGGTGTTATTTCAAACCCATTCTTCTTAACGCCAGAAGAAAGTGTATATGAAGCAGAGGCATTAATGGGCAAATATCGTATTTCAGGTGTACCTATTGTTAACAATGAAGAAGAAAGAACATTAGTCGGTATTTTAACAAACCGTGATTTACGTTTTATTGAAGATTTTTCTATTAAGATTTCAGATGTTATGACTAAAGAAAACTTAATTACAGCACCTGTAGGCACTACTTTAGATGAAGCTGAAGAACTATTACAGCAACATAAGATAGAAAAATTACCGTTAGTTAAAGATGGTAAATTAGAAGGTTTAATCACAATCAAAGACATTGAAAAAGTACTTGAATTCCCAAATTCTGCTAAAGACAAACTTGGCAGATTGCTAGTTGGAGCAGCAATTGGTATTGCAAAAGATACAGATATTCGCGCTGAAAAATTAGTTGAAGCGGGTGTAGATGCCTTAGTTATTGATACAGCTCATGGACATTCTAAAGGTGTTTTAGAACAGGTTAAACACATTAAAGAAAAATTCCCACAAGTGACATTAGTTGCCGGAAATGTTGCGACTGCTGCAGGTACTAAAGCTTTATACGAAGCTGGTGCAGATGTTGTCAAAGTAGGTATTGGACCTGGCTCAATTTGTACGACTCGTGTTGTTGCTGGTGTAGGTGTGCCACAAATTACAGCCGTGTATGACTGTGCAACAGAAGCACGTAAACATGGAAAAGCTATTATTGCTGATGGTGGTATTAAATTCTCAGGAGACATCATCAAAGCATTGGCAGCTGGTGGACACGCTGTGATGTTAGGAAGCTTACTTGCAGGTACTGAAGAAAGCCCTGGCGCAACAGAAGTATTCCAAGGTAGACAATATAAAGTATACAGAGGTATGGGTTCATTAGGCGCAATGGAAAGTGGTTCTAACGATCGTTACTTCCAAGAAGATAAAGCCCCTAAAAAATTCGTGCCTGAAGGTATTGAAGGTCGTATTGCTTATAAAGGTCCATTACAAGATACGATTTACCAACTTATGGGCGGTGTGAGATCAGGTATGGGTTACACTGGTTCAAGAAACTTAGAAGCATTAAGAGAAGAAGCACAATTTACACGTATGGGACCTGCTGGATTAGCAGAAAGTCACCCACATGATGTGCAAATTACTAAAGAATCACCAAATTATTCATTCTAAGTTAAAAGGAGATTTAAAGTTATGGAAATGGCGAAAGAGCAAGAGCTCATACTTGTTTTAGATTTTGGTAGCCAATATAACCAATTAATTACACGTCGTATACGTGAAATGGGTGTGTATAGTGAACTGCACGACCATGAAATCAGCATTGAAGAAATTAAACGCATGAATCCGAAAGGGATTATCCTTTCAGGAGGACCAAATTCAGTATATGAAGAGAACTCTTTTACGATAGACCCAGAAATTTACAATTTAGGTATTCCTATTCTAGGTATTTGTTATGGTATGCAATTAACAACTAAATTGTTAGGCGGGAAAGTTGAACGTGCCAATGAAAGAGAATACGGTAAAGCAGTGATTAATGCGAAAACGGATGAATTATTCTTCGGACTTCCTGAAGAACAAAATGTTTGGATGAGTCATTCAGATAAAGTGATCGAAATCCCAGAAGGTTTTGAAGTGATTGCAGATAGTCCAAGCACAAACTATGCAGCAATTGAAGATAAATCACGCCGTATCTATGGTGTTCAATTCCATCCTGAAGTACGTCATACTGAATTTGGTAACGATTTATTACGTAACTTCGTACGTCGTGTGTGTGAATGTACTGGTGAATGGTCAATGGAAAACTTTATTGATATTGAAGTTGAAAAAATCCGCGAACTTGTTGGTGATCGCAAGGTGCTATGTGCAATGAGTGGTGGTGTAGACTCATCTGTTGTTGCTGTATTATTACACAAAGCGATTGGTGACCAATTAACATGTATTTTCGTAGACCATGGTTTATTACGTAAAGGTGAAGGCGACATGGTTATGGAACAATTTGGTGAGGGCTTCAACATGAACATCATTCGTGTCGATGCTCAAGAACGTTTTATGAACAAATTGCAAGGTGTGTCAGATCCGGAACAAAAACGTAAAATCATTGGTAATGAATTCGTTTATGTCTTTGATGATGAAGCATCTAAGCTAAAAGGTGTAGATTTCTTAGCGCAAGGTACATTGTATACAGACGTTATTGAATCAGGTACAAAAACAGCACAAACGATTAAATCACATCATAATGTAGGCGGATTGCCTGAAGATATGGAATTCCAATTAATTGAACCTATTAATACATTATTCAAAGATGAGGTACGTGAATTAGGTATCGAATTAGGTATTCCAGAACACTTAGTATGGAGACAGCCTTTCCCAGGTCCAGGTTTAGGTATTCGTGTGCTGGGTGAAATTACAGAAGATAAACTTGAAATCGTACGCGAATCAGATGCGATTTTAAGACAAGTCATTCGTGAAGAAGGTCTTGAACGCGATATATGGCAATACTTCACAGTGTTACCTGGTATTCAATCTGTAGGTGTCATGGGAGACTACCGGACGTATGATCATACTGTTGGTATTCGCGCAGTGACATCCATTGATGGTATGACAAGTGACTTTGCGCGTATTGATTGGGAAGTCTTACAAAAAATTTCAAGCAGAATTGTTAATGAAGTAGACCACGTGAACCGTGTTGTCTATGATATTACATCTAAGCCCCCAAGTACCATCGAGTGGGAATAATATATAGAATGATGAACCCCCTTAAGCATAGGCTTGAGGGGTTTTTTGTGGTTAAAGGGGGAAGTAAAGAGAAGAATAATTTGTGTATACTTATCTAAAAACAGTATATGTAAGACAATTATCATCAAAGGAATGATTCAGGTAGCAAAATGCTCATATATAAGGTTATAACCTATTTAAGAATGAAAAATAGCACAACTATAACTATGAAGATAAAAATAAGATTATTGATAATGATGTGCTTTCTGCGAATGAGATACTACATTTATTATCTAATGCAGCAGTAGGGGAAGAAACTGAACTAAAAGAAGTAGTCACCAAACGTGGTGAGTATGTTAAGAACCCAGATACAGGAAAGTACAATATCATATACAACGAAAGTGTTGAGATGGTGGAAGTACCTATTAAGATTAGTGATCGTTTAAAAGCACGTGATCTACTTGGCAAATACCACACACTATTTACAGATAAGCATGAACTCACTGGTGATACACCGGTAATCATTAATGTAGGTGAGTGGGATGATGAAGCAGAAGAGGAAATGGATAAGAAATGCCCTAATAGAACTAAAATTATAGATGATGTTCCATTGGAAGATTAGAAATAAGCCCATTATCAATGATAGTGGGCTTGTTATTTTAAGTGAGTAAATCAAGTATTAATTTTGATAAATAGTTTTCGACGAATGCTGCTCCTATAAATAAAGGTAAAGCAATAAAAATGTAAATTTTTATTAAATTAGTTATTGCTAGTTTGATAGAAACATTCTGTTTCTTGTTTTTTCTTAAAAGATTGCTAATCTTTCTGATAATAGATTGATTTAATTTGAATAGGCTACTAGCAACAAAGCAAAATGCTAATATTTCTATCAAGAAGTGAGGGATTGTAGATATGGTTAGCATAATTCCTTTATAATTATCAAAGTTAACTGCAAATCCTAAAGCTATAGCAGGAGAAATTGTTGTACTGATTATATTTAAATAATATAAAAAAGGAATTGGAATGATAGCTAGTATCAGCATTTGAAAAGGAACTCTAAAGCCATTGTTTAATATATATTCCCAAACTTTTTGTAAACCTTCTGCATTGGCCACATTTTTAGGTATACCATTAAATATGTTTTTAATGGTTTCAGTAGAAGGACTAAATATAATAGCCAGAATAAAAGTGATGATAAAAATCAATAATGTTATAGCTAAAAAGCTTAATGTTCTTTTGATATAAGTAGCATCATAAATTTTAAGCATGTTTCCTCCATTAATAAAGATTGTTTATATAACTAATATCACACTATCAAATATTTATTGAAATTTATAGGTTGTTCAAATAAAGTGCTATAACTTCAACCCATCAGTATCAGTTCTGTTAGGTGGTTTTGTTATTGTTACATTTATTAACTCAATTTATATGTATGGACAATATAAGTTGTTTTTTGATTATGTTAATATACCTGTGAGTTACACTCAATATTATTAAAAAAGAAAAGTATAAGGAGGAAGCTATGTTAAGTGGATTGTACGATGTTCTAGGCTTTTTTATTGACCTTTTTATGGGAGAGTATTCCCAATTTTATTTAATAGTATTTATATTAATAATTGTGTTAGCTGCTATAATAGATTTGTTTATATCGATTGGTTCTAAGAAATCAGAAAATAAATTATTATTATTCATTAAGAGTTTAGGTATTCATTTCGTTGGTATTATAGTCTTTTGCGGTATTCTGTTATTCATAAATAGGATGTTAACTTTTATACCATTCTTTCATATTAACTTCCAATCAGAAGAGTTAATGGGTTTAACTGGTATTACATTATATTTATCATTACTTTTTGTATTGTTTGTAGGACTATTTTTCATGAAAATGAGGGGGCATAAATTCTTTCATGTTGTAATACAGTTTTTTATTGCTATAGCTATTTTTTACATAGGGACTTTATTATTAAATTTCTCAGTACCATTTAACATACCAATTATACTAGCAGATATTGCTATAGTTGTTTTAATTGGGAATGTATTATTGGAATATATAGAAAAGGTGGATTAGTTATGTGGATAGCAATATTCGGTATGTGGTTTTGTATAGGTATGGCATTCTTAGCTATTTATTTAAATAAGGAGAAATAAATATGTCTGCACCTTATGTAGTAATGTTACTACTCACTATAATTGCAGTTACAATGATGATTATTATATGTATGATTTTGAATAAATCCATGATATATATGTTTATAATACTATTCATTCACTCAACACTTTTATTTATCATTCGCTATTTCTGGCAAAATAAAGAATTAGGGGAAGCTTTTACAAGATCATTTGACCTCGTTACGATAACTATCGTAGTTATCTTTACTATTTTGAAAATCAATAAGACTAAATCAAATGAGTAGTATTAAGATACTGTAAATATTATCGCACTATTTAATTGCGTATAATATAATTGTGCATGAAGTTCCTCCAGAACTTTATCCCTTAGGGTTCCTTCGGGGACGCTTCACAAATTAAAATATCACCTTCTTATTTATAATTGTGTTATTTTATGAAATCACTCTAACTATTTTTATAGTTAATTCAAAACTGCTCGGGCAGGCACTTATGTGCTCGCCCTATTTTTATGTGTTAATATCAAATATTATACAATCAGTAATAAATTGATTTTAATATCACAAAGGAGTGTTATTGATTTGAAAAGGAAGGGTGAACTAGATCAAGGATTTATTATGCCAACTATGTTAAATGTATTTTCTTACTCGGACTTATTTTCATCTCACAATTAGAAAATTTATTTATATTAATACCTTATGTTCTTGTAATGGGAGTAAATGTAGTTTATTTAGTTGTTAAGTCTATGAAATTTAGAAATGACCGAAGATTATAAAAGGTTTGTTTTATTAATAGTATGTTAGTATACGGTTTGTTATGAACTACATAAAATATAAGGAGAAGATTATGTTATCCATTGAAAAAAGTTTTATGAAAAGGGCTAATAAATTTTTCATATTTACTGTAGGTATAACTGTAGCAATTATTTTCATATTTTACATTCTTGGCTTGATGATAGATGATTTTAGCGATTTTTCAAAAGCTAGTATAAATGACGAGCACAAATTTAAACTAGTAGGTTTATTTACATATTTTTTTAATAATGGGTTCATTTTACCTTTCATAATGCTGATACTTGCTATTATACCAATACCATTTTTATATTATTTGAATATGCTATCAACTGTTTTTTCATTAGGTATGTTAATTGGCATACACTTTGCATATAATTTCACGGATGGAATAAGGCTGTTTCTTGGATTTTTGCCGCATCTATTAATTGAAATTTATAGTTCAAGCTTAATGCTTTCAATACTTTATGTTATTAACAAAGTTATTATTAGTAAGTTAATGAATTTATTCAGAAAAAAACCTATTAAAATGAAACCAATTTACATAATATTAATTGACAGTATTAAAAGCTATATTCTTTATTATTTACCAATTGTATTACTAGCAGCAATAATGGAAACTTATGTTTCACCTCTTTGGTATGGTTTTTTATTATCATTATTTTAATATTTAACCCGTTACCTTTGATTTGAGGAGTGGACATGCAATGGGCAAACACTTATCTGCTCACCCTATTTTTGTTATATTTATATTAGAATTTAGATTAATTAGACTGAAATAAAGTTTGCTAAAAAGGGGTTGTATTTTGAAGATATTTTTGTCCTTTATATATTTTTTGGTTTCATTTTTTGTTTTGAAATCCCTATTGGATTTAGTATTACCAATTGAATTTGATATGTATGCAAATCTAATTTCTTCATCATTTTTTGCATTCGTTATGACACCATTTTCCTTTGTGCTTAAAAAGTTTAAAGATAAAAAATAGAATATATGTTTATACGAAAAAATTATTAATTGTAAACAGTTCTGAAGATCAACGTTAATAAAGGAATTGGAAAAAATAACAATGTGAATGTTTGAAAAATGAGGTGTTGTAATGAAGAGTTTAAATGTTATATCTAATATATTGATTTTATTAATTATAGTAACTTCCATATTAACAATATTGGATTTAACAGGTCTTATAAATTTTCCTTTTTCTTTATCCGTTGTAGGTTTAATACTTATCTTAAATTATTGGATTGAAACTAAAAAAGAAGGAAAAACTGAAGTTCTTTACTTATCAGTAGGTGCAGTTTTGTTTATTTTAGGTTTAATAGAGATTTTGTTCTTTTAGAAAGGAGTTTTCTCTTGTATTGATACTAAGATCAGTACCATAATGTGCTTGCCCTATTTTATTTTATAAATAAAAATATTTTGATTAATTATATTGTGAAATAATGAAAAATGTAAAGGAGTGGGTTATTTGAAATGGTTTTTACTTATTGTACAAGTGATTTTAGGGATGTTTTTAGTATTTTTTGCATATAAACAAATGAATCAAGACCATTTAGACACATGGTTTGGAGTTTATGTTATATTGTTTGCAATTTTTGTGGCTTGGTATTCTAAACATTATTATAAAAGTTAAGAGTTCAGAAGCTCAACGTCAATAATGCAATATTGTTTTATATTTTAAAAAGTGAAAGGAGCTTTTTATTATGAATGAAAAAAATCGTGGTATTTTTTCTATGATTTCTTTGATTATTTCTTCTATATTTTTCTTCATTAGTCTTGTTGTTTTTGCCTTTCAAATAAATTCAGATGTGGCTTCTTTATGTACAACTTTAGGAATTTTATTTGTTGGTGTTTATGGAGTATTAGCTAAATTTAAACTAGGTTATATAGCGATTATTTTAGCTTTAATAGCTATAGTTTTGAACTTAGTGTTTTAGGTTTTAGAAACGAGTTCTTCTTGTCTTTATACATAATATAACTACCTATTAGCAGAAGTGTTGGTGAGTTTTGTAATACATAGCGAACAATTGAAAGTGTTTTAGCCAAATAGGACATTTACTTATGTATTTGTCCTATTTTTTAATGAGTAGAGACAAATGACAATTTAACACTTATGATTTTAAATATCTAAAAATTAATGATAGAATACAATTAGATTAAGCTTAATTTGATATGTAAAACGATTAATTAATCATTATTATTGAATTTCAAAAATTATTGGAGTGATTTTCATGGCAAAACCATTATTTGAAACAACTGTCATAAGTAATGGAGGAAGAGATGGAAAAGTTTTTAGTGAAGATAATACATTTTATCAAGACTTAGCTGTTCCAAAAGAAATGGGTGGCAACGGCGTTACAGAGTCAAACCCTGAACAGTTATTTGCAGCAGGTTACAGCTCTTGTTTTAACAATGCGCTAATGCATATTTTGAAAGGTGCAGGCAAAGGTACAATTGAGCCAGAAGTACGTGCGACTGCTTATTTATTGCCAGATAAATCTGATGGCGGTGTGAAATTGGCAGCTGAATTAGATGTATTACTTAAAGATTTCAGCCAAGAAGAAGCGGAGATGTTCGTTGAAAAAGCGCATAATTATTGTCCGTATTCGAAAGCACTAAAACACACGATTGATATTGAAATTACTGTAAGCGTTAATTAAGTAAAGTGATGCAAAAAGCTAGATAAGATTTTTTTGGAATTTTATCAAGCAGTCATATATTTATATAACCGTATCTTAATTGGTGCGGTTATTTTTTATGAAATAATATAATCCAACTAAATGTTTATGTACGTTTATTAAGAATTTGAAGATCAGTGTTATGAGAAATTATAAACACCTAAAATACCATTTTAAAATAAGATTGAATCATATTTAATCATATAAAAAGAGTTGGGAACATTGCTAAGGTGCAGTTTCCAGCTCTTTTTATTTTGACTTAAACATTTTGACAGATTTGATATTACCAATATTTAAATTTAAAACTTACATATTATTACTATTTTCTATCTATATTTTTACTTAAACGAAAATATTACCCTAATAAATGACTCCTTGCAATATTATGGTAATTAGTAATAATTCCATAAATATTTGTTATTAATGTATAAAATATATTGTATACATACAACAGATAACTTCTTGGTAGTTAAGGAAAATTTTATATTACGAATATTCACTTTAACAGTAAAAATGAGTGAGATATTCATATTACAATAACTCTATTAGAAAGGAAGTTTTAAAATGAAAAAGGTACTATTATCTACAGCTTTATTAATGACAGTTGTACAATTTAGCAGTCAAGGGGCAAATGGTGAAGAGATTACTCATGGTATTTTGCATAAGGATGGAAGCTTTACAGAACCAAATGTGTTTCCACATAAAGATATAGCAGAGGTTGAAAAACCTATAGAGTTAAAGGATGGTACGAAGAAAATACCTCATGGTATTTTACATAAGGATGGAAGTTTTACAGAACCAAATGTGTTTCCGCACAAAGATATAGCAGAGGTTGAAGAGCCGAAGGAATTAGAAGATGCTACGAATGAATTTAATCATAAATCTAATAGTGAGACGTCATTGCACAATAATGCAGTAAATGAAAAATTAAAAGATGAAGGTGTTTTAAACCCTAAAAATCCAGGAATAGAAAGTGATCGATTTAATAAAAATCAGCAGTTAGACGCTTCAAAAAATAATGATTTCTCAAAAGTTAACTCTGAAGTAAAAAATTCAAAAAATAGCGTGAAGCACAATGCAATAAAAGAATTACCTGATACAGGCATGATTTCAGATAATAGAATATTAACCATTTTTTTAGCGAGTATCTCATTGATTGCGGGTAGTTTATTATTATGTAAACGTGTTAATTTTAAAGTTTTTCAAAAATAAGACATTTTAGGTATTACTATTGTGATAATCTTACAGTGATATCATTTTGAATAGCATTAACAAAAATTTAAATATTATGATGTGGATGCATACACAATCGTCTACTTTCCATAAGATATTCATAGCTGAAACATTATTATGTTTCAGCTTTTGTTTTTATTTCAAATATAGTGTAATATAAATGTTTTCCTATACAATAAACTTAGGACTGAGACTTAACTTTATTGTAAAGAATACCTACGCCACAGCTGCTATATCCTAATTGATAATCGAATTTAATGATTTCGATATAAGGGTTTTCCTCTAAGAATTCATTAACTTTTTTGTTTAGGCCTTTTTCTGTCATAGCTGTTAAATTTACAAATTTCATATGATGACTCCTTTACTATTTTTGTTTTTATTATATTATACAGTATTTTAGAAACATACTTTTTACAGTTCGAGTTTTAATTCAACTATATCATTGCTCATTTATGGTAGAAAGTTACCATATTTTGATTATTCGATTACAAATTTGAATTAAGTAATAATAGGTAAAATCCTGTTGCCATAACTGCAAACAAACACCACATAAAGCGACATTGTTTACCATTCATTGCTGCCGTACCTTCTTTTTTAGCTCGTCTAATAAGTTTGATATGTAAAAGTATTGTTGAATTTGAAGCATATACAAAAACGAAAATAATACCTAAAAGTGTAAGTAAAAATAGTTGCACAATACCCCTCCAACTTTATGATATTTAGCCCATATAATTTTAAAAATAACTACGTACAATGTTAATTATAAAATAACACATATGTTTTTAGGTTGTAGTAAAAATTTGAATTAATATTTTTATATATATTTAATTATTAAAAATCTTGTGGTACGATATGGATTAAATGAGACGATATCTTGGGGCTCCAGTCATGTCAATGATACTGTTAAGCATTGTTTTAATCGTTAATTTTGTTGAAGCGTTGTATTTAGGAATCAAATTTATTCGGTTGAAAATGCGTAATGCACCAGATCAAGCGTATAAAGATTTAGTGAGTTCTCCGTTTTGGTTAATGTCACTCATTATTTCGATTATATTATTTGTGATTGCATACATATTGAGTTGAAAAACTTTAATTGTGGTTAAGTGGGATTTTCTATATTTTATAAATAAAAAGTTATTGTATTTGTGATGCCCAATTTTTTAAAACTATACAACAGACTGTCTTTATTTCATTTTAAATGAATTTCAGTATAGGAATAATGTAAATTAACATAGCGAAAAAAGGGAGTAATCCAATGAAATTTTCATCTATATTAATCAGTATGATAACTGGTTTACTTATGTTTTTAGTGACGTTTTATACTAGCAATCATTCTGTTATACCATCATTAGTTATGGGGATTGTCGGTTTAGTAACAAATATATGGATTGGCATCGAAGCAAAAAAGCGATTATGAGCATTAAAATGGTAGAAAATATTAGAAGTATTAAAGACTGAGGCAAATGTTGTCTCAGTCTTTATTTTATCATTCAGCAATTTTTGTATTTATGAATGTTATTATGGTGGTATTACTATCAAAACTTAGGAATCTATTTTATGCATCATCAATCCAATAAGGAATAATGAACTGTTAGACGATATCATCTTATACTCATAGAATATAATGTATTTTAATAGTATAAAATAATGAAATGTTTTAAAAATTTTTAAAAAGGATAGATATAAAATAGGTTCATTATAAGGAGATGATGTATATGGTTTCGGTGTTTTTAGAAACGATATAGAGAATCGATAATATTTTATAAATTTATTAAATTACTTCCTTGAAATATAAGTATAAAAAAGAATGATCTAAATTAAAGTTTAAAATATCATTTCAGGGTATAGATGTAATATATAACTTTTGGAGTAATTTTATTTTATTGTAAGTGGTACGGCATGATTTATTGTTTTACGTTTATTGTCAAAAAGATAGCATGTAACCTTAATATGAGATGGATTTTGTGAATGAAGTGGGGGATATGTATGGTTAATTATTACAATAAAGATATCAAAATTGATAGAACTAATGAGATGCGCACGGATGAAATTTCTAAAATGATTGAAGAGGGTGGACTTGGTGCTGATCAATATTATGTTATAGATAAGTATCAGCCTAACCATAAGAGATTAGTAGAAAATATCGATCAATTTCGGCAAGAATTAGTTCAAATGGATAATGATGATTTGGTAGACATTTTGATTATTAACACTCAAGAAAACACAAGTTCTAAATACAGCCAAGCATTAATGATCATTAAGCATGAAATAGTCAAAAGAATGAATAACTAAGGTGCAGTCACTAAATAATTACAAACAAAGCGCACAAGTTAGAAAACATATTTTGCAAATAAATAATTCTATCTTGTGCGCATTATTATATTATTAGCTCATCAAAATAATATTTTTATTAAGTGTATTGTTTTGATTCATAATGTGATGTTTAAAGGTGATTGAATGCTTTTTTAGGTACTTTATTTTTAGGCACTTCTTTATAACTTTGGACATGCCCAAGTTCGGTGTCTAATTTTAAGTAATGATTTGTTTTTAAGGGTTTTTCACCAAAACCATTAAAATCTAAATGTCTTTTTTCACCTTTTTTGTTATATCCATTTTGCTTATAATTATATGTGACAAGGGTTTCTCCATCATCACTTTTGTTGTGCTCAACTTTTGTTGGCTTTTGAGTTTTTACATAATATGCTTCATTAGTAATGAGCGGATTTAATTTGGCAAAACTAACAACATCAGGATTGTCCGAATGTTTTTCTGCATAAACTTTCCAGCCAAAAAGGCCGATAAAAACAATGATAATGATAACAAAGATATTTAGAAGTACTTTTACAAACCTGTTCATACTTATTACCTCCTTAAAGTAACTATCTATAATGTAAAAGTTATTTGATTTGTTCGCTATATTTTTAAGTTACAAAAATGCATTTTAATATAACGATTTTGTCATTTTTCATATTCAATTAAATTATATATTTCAAATGGATTATATTACTAAAAATAAAGTGCAAAATATATTTATTTGAAAATAGGGGTATACAAAGGTCTGATTATTCGTTATACTAGGCATTAAGTAATTTAGTTCGTGAAATTGATTTGTAGTTTTATTCTTTTGAATTTACTCCTTTTGATTTTTTAGACAGATTACAAATTTTTGTGCAAAAGCACTTGGAGGATTTTTATTATGAATAACGGTACAGTTAAATGGTTTAACTCAGAAAAAGGTTTTGGTTTTATCGAAGTAGAAGGCGGAAACGATGTATTCGTACACTTCTCAGCAATTAACCAAGACGGCTACAAATCATTAGAAGAAGGACAAGCTGTTGAATTCGAAATCGTTGAAGGCGACCGTGGACCTCAAGCAGCTAATGTTATTAAATTATAATAACGCATAAAAAAGACGAGCAACGCTCGTCTTTTTTTATTTGTCTTAAAATCGATCTCTGAAGTTATATACATGTATTTACTTTAAAAGGTGTTAATTCAAAGTCAACTTGTTAGTTATGACTCGGATTTGCACCTATTTTTTTACTACCAATAAAATATTAATGACTCTTGCAAGATTGCTTAGCATTAATACATCATTTGAAGCCAATTTTATAAAAGAATGGTAATAGCCACAAACAGCAGCATAAAAATTGATTTTTGGGTGTATGCATGTAGAATAATTTTTAACATCATTTTGGGTTGAAATAGAGCCTTTTTTAAGTACTTCAATGAGAAATTACATATAAATACGTTGTATTTTGACGAGACGCTTGAGGGAGCAGGACAAGTTGAAGACTACAAGCTGAAGTTGTCCCCTAAGAAAGTGAGCCAACAATACGAAATATTGAATAATAAAATAGCTATGAAAAAATCTATCGTCATAGATTTCTTCATAGCTAATCTTAGTATGTTTTTTACACCCTTCAAGTTGTTGAAGCGTTGCTACTTTCACTTAAATAGATTTAATATTATACTTCACGCGTATTATCCGCTTTATTTTTTGTTTTTATCAGTAGTGTTAATATAAAACCAATAATTAATAATAGCGTAGTGAATGCAAATGCTGCGTCGACACCTTGTACAGTCGCTTGTTGTGCAATATCTGCTTTGGACTGATGCTTACTTGGAACATAGTTTGTACGAACAATTGCCATAATTGTAATCATAATGGCAGTACCAATCGCACCTGCAATAATTCTTAAAGAATTAATAATCGCAGTACCGTGTGAAATATTTTTACTTTCTAATGCGTTAATACCAATTGTATTCAGTGGCATAATAATCAATGCTACAGCAAACATTCTTATAGCGTAAATGACGACAATATACCAATAAGGTGTGTCTGAAGTTAAGAAACAATGTAGTATTGTCATAAAAATTAAAAGGACAAATCCAGGAATCGCCAATACTTTCAAGCCATATTTGTCATATATTTTCCCTGTATAGACGGACATGAATGCGTTGACTACTGCACCTGGTAAGATAACAAGACCTGACAAAATTGCAGATAGACCTAAGCCTGATTGGACATAAATTGGAATCAATAATGCTGGGCCTACAATTCCGATAAATAATACCATAGACGCAAATGCAGATAGTGAAAATGTACGATTTGTAAATACGCGCATATTTAATAGTGGATTATCGATTCTAATTTGTCTTGTTACGAAAATGGTAACAATCAAGATTCCCACAATAAGTGAAATAATAACGATTGGTGATGTGAAACCTAAGTTGCCTGCGCTGCTAAAGCCGTAAAGCATTAAACCAAAACCTAATGTTGAATATATAACAGAAGTTTTGTCTAATTGTGTATGTTTGGTTTCGTTATTACTTTCTACAAATATTGCGCCTACAATAAATGCGATAATCGCAATAAAAGCTACCACAATAAATGGTGCTCTCCAGCTAAATGTATCAATTAAAAATCCGGTTAAGGTTGGTCCGATTGCTGGGGCTGATTGTGCTACTATACCGGTAAGTCCCATTGCAAATCCACGTTTCTCAGAAGGGAACAGTGTAAATACAGTGAATTGCATAAGCGGTAAAAGTATCCCTGCACCAATCGCTTGAATTACACGTGCAAACATGAGTAAGCCAAATGTAGGTGAAAGTGCTGCAATGATTGAACCAATTAAGAACGCACTCATAGAAAAAATATAGAGCGGTCTTGTGTGAAATCGATCCATAAGAAAGGCTGTTAGTGGAATCATGATACCATTCACTAACATAAAGCCTGTAATCAACCATTGAGCAGTTGTGTCAGTTATTTCTAATCCCGTAATAATTGCTGGTAGTGCGGTGTTGAGCAATGTTTGATTTAGCATCGCTACAAAAGCACTACTTAGCATAACTAATATAATCGTATTTCTTTTTTTATTAGATATAACATTCTCCGACATTATAAATGCATCTCCTTTTTATAACATCCCATCGATAAATTTTAATTATTTTAAGTTAGCAAAGCAAACCATTCGGTTTAAAAAATTAATATTTTTTGCAAAGAATTTTTAGAGAAAATGAATGCATAGATAATATAGGTTGGAATCGCTTGTTTTAGAGGTAACATAGATCACTGTTGTTTAATTAATGGAAAAAGCTACGCTGTTTGCATGATTGCGCAAACAGCGTAGCTTTTTTAAATAGATGGAGCGATTAATCGAAATGAATCATTTCAGATACATATAAAGCGATACGTATATTTAAGGAATGAACAGGGTCTTCAATATTTGTACCAATCATATTACTGCATTTATTGATTCTATATTTTACAGTATTTCTGTGTATAAATATTTTATCTGCCGTTTTTGTTATATCGCATTGATTATCCATGTACACTTTTAAAGTTTGTTTTAATTCTAAATCTTTTTTTTGTTTTGGATAACTCAGTGGGCCCAAAGTATGTTTTACGAAAGGTAATAGCTTTTCTTGAGGGATAAGTTGTAATAGCTCCTGAATATCTTTGGAATGATATTGTGAGATAAAAGTTTTTGCATGATTTAGCAGTTCATTTTCAAAGGCTTCATTTGCTTCAAAAAATGAAGAAGGTAACTGTGTGAATTCTGTTACTTCATTTCCGATACCAAATGAAATCGTATCATCAAAGTACTCACTATAACTTTGTTGTATTTTTTTTAGGTATTCAAAGTAATATTCATGTCGATTTTGGATTAATATCGCAAAACGATCGTTACTCGGTAATTTATAAACGCTGATATAAGAATCAATATCAGTTAATTTATGCTTTAACCAAAGGAATGTGAGATGGTGCCGCTCATTTAAGTAGTAACTATTTTCTAGATTATTTTTGGTGTCAATGCCGCAAATGATAATTTGATAATAGTCAGAGGGATAAATATAATATTGTCTTAATAAATCAGCATGCTTTTTGATCGAAAGGGTTTGATCGTTTTGATTATTGACTAACGATTCGAAAAATCGATTAATATCATTTTCTTCGGCCTCTTGTATTTTGGTGTTTTTGTATAAGGCGAAACTTAACACGCTGACTACTTGTTCGAGTGTTAATAAACTAAAGGGGTAGGAAAGCTTATTAACTTGAGAAACCATTAAATAGTATGGAAAGTATGTGTAACCTAATACTTTGAAAATTACATGGTCTTTATTTTCAAAGACGAGGTTATTTTTATCATATGTTAGCGCATCTTGATAATGGTTCATGAAATATTTGGTATGTTCAGCCATTAAAACGTTACCTTGTCTATAATGACGGCTGTATGCTTCAGGTGCTTTGAAAGGATCGAATAGAATGATAGGTACACCTAAGAGTTTGCTCATGCGCTCAATCATAGTATCAATACTGAAGCCTTTGATTAATAATTGGTTTAATTCTTGTTGTACTTGTAATGCATAATTTAACTTTCCAGTTTCAGAGTCAGAAATAAATGAAGAAATCTCGTGTGTAATTTCACCTAAGTTCCAACTTTCTGGTATTTCAATTAATGGGAATTCGATAGCATCCGCAAAATCAATGACATCTTGCTCGATTTCGTGTAAAAATCTTGAAACTTTGATTCCAAGTCCAGCAGTGTGTATATCATTTAAATCTTTAATTAACTTTTTTAAGTTATCTTGATTATCTTGAAACAAGACACCGGTTGTTAAAATAAAAGAATTATTTGAAGTAAAATGCTTAATATCATTATTTTCAGTAATGTCTAAATTTGTCACTTCTGCTGATAAATCTCCGTTGCTATTTAACAATTTTAAGCCTTTAAATTGGGGAACGGATAAAATTTCGTTTAGAGTAGTCATAATTATGTCCTCCGCTTCTGATTTACACAATCACTAGTAATGAAAATGCATGAAAATATATATAATGATAAATTCTATTTGTCTGTATTTATCTTAAAAAAACAGGGTTTTTGTCAATTTGTGATAACGATTGTTCAAAATGTTCAAAAAATTTAATGTATATCATTAATTATACACTTATTTTGTTCGATTCCTATAATTTTATTGTTTAGAAATGTCATTAATAACAAAGAAAAACGCTTACACTCGTACTACACTTATAACTGAAGATTATACAACTAGTTATTAGCTTGTTAAAGTAAAGGAGATAAAAATAGAATGGGAAGACAGGAGAACAATGCGGCATTATCACAAGCGGTTTTCGAGAAGCGCGGTTATAATAAAGATATAATGCCTAAGACACCGACACAAAGAAATAACTCCGCATTTAACTTTTTCACACTATGGATGGGTGCTGTCCATAATATACCTAACTATACTGCAGTTGGGGGATTCTTATTATTAGGACTATCGCCATTACAAGTCATATTTGCATTAATATTAAGTTCTTTTGTAATCGCTTTATTATTAGTTAGTAATGGTTATGCTGGTTCTAAATACGGTATTCCATTTGCTATGCATTTACGTCATACATATGGTGATGTAGGCGCGAAGTTACCTGGTATCCTACGTGGCGTTGTCGCAGGTATCGCTTGGTTTGGTCTACAAACGTTTGCGGGGTCACAAGCACTATTAATACTATTAAATAAAATATTCCCTGGTTTTGCGGATATTGGACAAGGCATATCGATACTTGGTATTTCTGTTCCAGGTCTCATTGCATTTTTAATATTTTGGGCTATTAGTTTTGCAATTGGATTTGGTGGAGGAGATATTTTAAATAAATTCACAGCTATATTAAATCCACTTATTTATATTGTCTTTGGTGGTATGGCTATCTGGGGCGTTATGGCTGCTGGTGGCGTTGGAAATATTTTAGATTATGAAATTTCTACAAAATCTAGTGGTATCATTTACCCAGCGATTTTATCCTTTATTTTAATTATCAACTCGCTATTAGGTGTGTGGGCAGGACCTGGTGCAAGTGTTTCTGATTTTACGCAAAATGCAAAATCTACTAAAACACAAGTGGTTGGTCAAATTTCAGGTATTGTAGTTGCCCACATTTTATTCGCGATTGCTAGTGTGTTCATCATTATTGGTGGCTCGATTTATCTTGGACATCAAGAATGGAATATCCTAACAATTATTAATGAATGGAGCAACTTCTGGGCGATTCTGATATCTACTGGTGTGCTATTGATGACGACGATTTCAACAAATGCGACGAGTAATATCATCCCAGCAGCATATCAACTCACTGCACTTTTACCAAAATGGATTAACTATCGTCGTGGCGTAATTATTGCCTCGGTATTGAGTATAGTCATTATGCCGTGGAAGATGATGGAAGAGGAAGATAGTATTTTCTTATTCCTAAACGCGATAGGTGCTATTCTTGGTCCGGTAGCAGGTGTTATGATTGTTCATTTCTATATTGTGTCTAAATGTCACATTGATATAGATAAGTTGTATTTTGATTTGAAAGAAAAAGAGCACAAAATACCACGTATTAATATTTCTGCATACGTCGGAACGGTTGCTGGTGTCATCATTTCACTATTAGGATTTTTACCAGCATTTACAGTGATATCAGACTTTTCTTGGTTTATAGGCTTTGTCATTGCCGGTGGTGTTTACTTAATTTTACATTATGTATTCCATGCAGAAAGTAGAAAAAAAGGAGGAGCAGATTATAATGAAGTATGATTTGATTATTAAGAATGGTTTAGTCATTTTAGAAGACGGAGAGCAACAAGTTGAAGTCGGTGTTAAAGACGGTAAAATTGTCGCTATTGGTCAAGCATTGGGAGAAGCTGAACAAGTTATTGACGCACAAAATCAAATTGTTTCACCTGGTATGGTGGATGCGCATGTGCATATAACTGAGCCAGGCGGTGGCTATCGTGATGGTTGGGAAGGATATGTTACAGGGACAAATGCTGCTGCTAAAGGTGGCGTGACTTCATTTGTGGAAATGCCATTAAACCAAGTTCCAGCTACAACTGACAAAGCGTCTATCCAAGAAAAATTTGCTGCTGGAAAAGATGAATTATCAGTGGATGTTGCAAGTTATGGTGGTTTAGTACCATATAACTTAAACGGTGGTATTCAAGAATTAGATGAAGCAGGTGTTGTGGCTTATAAAGCTTTCTTAGCAACATGTGGTGACCGTTCTATTGAGGGTGACTTTGAAAATGTTGATGATTATTCATTATATGAAGGTATGAAGCAAATTGCTAAGACTGGCAAAATTTTATCAATTCATTCTGAAAATGCGGCAATCACTGATCGATTAGGTGAGATCGCAAAAGAAAATGGTGAAACGACATTAAGTGCTTACGTGGATAGTCGTCCGGTATTTACAGAAGTTGAACCAATTCGTAAAATTATTTTATTTGCTAAGGAAACGGGCTGTCGTGTGCACATTGTACACGTTGCTTGTGAAGAAGGCGTTGATGAAGTCATCAAAGCACAGCAAGAAGGTGTAGACATTACTTGTGAGACATGTACACACTACTTGTACTTCTATAAAGAAGAATTAGATGACATTGGACCAGTTGTTAAATGTTCTCCACCAATCCGTGAGCAATCTCGTTTAGAGGGAATGTGGAACCGCGTATTAAACGGTGATATTAGTTTTGTAACATCTGACCATTCACCTTGTACGCCAGACTTAAAAGATACTGACAATGCATTTGAAGCATGGGGTGGTATTGCTGGATTACAAAACAACGTAGACATTTTATTCGACGAAGGTGTTCAAAAACGTCAAATGCCATTAACAAAATTTGCTGATATTATTGCGACAGCACCAGCAAAACGCTTTGGTTTAGACACAAAAGGTAGTATTGCAATCGGTAAAGATGCTGACTTCGTATTTATTAAACCAGACGCACCTTATACATTACAAGCTGAAGATTTAGCTTATCGTAACAAAATGAGTCCATATATCGGTCGTGAAATTGGTGCTCAAGTCACACGTACAATTTTAAGAGGACAAGAAATTTATAGTGATGAAGCAGGTATTTCAGACAAACGTATTGGACGTTTTATCTAAAAGTTTCTTGAAAATCTTGAAGTTAAGGATGTTGGAATATTAAAAACAAGCGCAACAAGGATTAATCCGTTTACTAAATGGATTGGTCCATACTGTCGACAAAGTCTCTGACTTTGTTGGCAGTTTTTTTATGCGCGCTTTCTAGGGACACTACCTTAGCTGTCGTCTTTCGCTAGTGTGCTTACCACAGGAGTAGGTATAAACCACTGCCAACATCACTCAAAATGATTACAATATATCAATCAAATCAGTGAGACAAGTGATTCAAAGAAATAGAAGTAAATGTAGCAGACCATTGATATTTAGGGTAGAGCTGAAGATTTAAAATTTGTTAATACTGTAAAGAAACAAAAACTGATCCATTTATTAACGGGACTATTTTTTGTTTTCACAAGCTCTGAACTCGGTTTGAGTGAACGACTCTAGGGAATAATATTACATATTACATTTTTAAGTATCTACATATATCGCTTTTAAAGTGATTGGAGCTTAAAGTCATATTACTTTGATCAAAACATATGGTGAGATGCTTTAAAGCAAAGGGGTTGTAATATTTGGAAAAATTAATTTCTTTTTCGGATTGGTTATGGGGTTATCCACTTGTACTCCTGCTTTTGTTTGCAAGTGTATTTTTGACAGTCTATTTAAATTTTATTCAATTTAGGCATTTTTTCTATATGCTCAAACAAACATTTGGGAGTGTTAATAAAAAACCTAGAGGGGAAGGAACAATTACACCACGTCAGGCTTTAACTTCCGCCTTATCTTCAACTGTAGGTGCAGCTAATATTGTGGGTGTACCTACTGCGATAATGATGGGTGGGCCTGGTGCGGTATTTTGGATGATGGTTATCGCTTTTTTAGGCATGGCTTTAAAATTTAGTGAGAATGTCTTAGGTGTCCACTATCGTGAGCAAAATAAAAAAGGTGAGTTTGTGGGCGGTCCGACTTATTACATGAAAAAAGGCTTTAAAAACAAGAAGTTAGGCACAATTTTTTCGTTGATATTTGCCTTTGCACTGATGATTGAAATTGTTCCAAGTATTATGGTTCAAGGTCATTCTGCAGCGAGCACGATGAAGGATACATTTAATGTGCCTATGGCGGTTTCTGGTGTTATATTAGCAGTTCTTGCTGCACTCGTCGTTTTTGGCGGTGTGAAACGTATTGCTTCGTTTGCTGAAAAAATTGTACCAATCATGGTTGGGCTTTACTGTTTTTTTGGTTTTTTAATCATTTTAATGAATATTAGTCATGTCCCTAATGTTATTTGGTTAGTGATAGAACAGGCATTTAATCCTACGGCAGCTGTAGGAGGTACATTTGGTGCAGCATTAGCTACTACAATTCGTTGGGGCTTTGCGAGAGGGATTTATTCTAATGAAGCTGGTCTTGGTACATCGTCAATTGCGCATGCAGCTGCAAAAACGGACCACCCAGTTCGACAAGCTTTCTGGGGTATCAGTGAAATTGTGGTAGACACGTTAATCATTTGTAGTACCACTGGTTTTGTTGTTTTAGTTTCAGGTGTTTGGAAAGCGAGTGATGCGAAAGCGCAGTCTGCAGCGTTAACTGCCAGAGCATTTGAAAATACTTTTGGTCAATTTGGAAGTATGATGGTATCTATTTCGATGATGTTCTTCGTATTTTCAACCGTTGTAGTAGTTATTTTTTATGGATCAAGAATGGCAGAATTTTTATTTGGACTTACGGCAGGTTGGGTGATGAAAACAATATATGTGCTTTCGATGATCGTAGGTGCGTTAGGTGCTGCACAACAATTGTGGGACTTGCTTGATTTGGCACTTGCAGCCGTATTGATTCCAAACGTTATCGCAGTGATAATGTTATCGCCAAAAGTGAAATCGTTAACCACAGATTTCTTTAAAAATTATAAATAAACCTTATTAATATAAAAAGTACCAAACCTCATACTTGTCATTACTAAAAGGAAATATTGGCTTTAACTTTTAGTACGATGCATCATGAATGAGTGTTATGGTACTTTTAATTGTTGATGATATTTATGATTTCGTGCTCTGAACTGGTAAATGATGTGTCGTATTATAGTCTAGGATGTGCGTGTTATTGTCGTTAATTTCTAATGTACTGAAACTACCATTAGCAAGTCTAGTAATACCAGTGCCGATTGCTCCATTAGAAAAATAATAGAATATAGCATTAATAAAGGCGCCGTGAGAGATAATTAAAATATTTTTATTTGTGTGATCTTGATGTACGGTCTGAATCCCCTTTAAAAAACGTTCGGTAATCATTGCTTCAGTTTCTTTGTTTGGATATTCACGATTCGGAAAACGCGCATCTCGTTCGTAATAAGTAAGGCCTTCTGCATCTCCAAATGCAACTTCAATAAATGATTCCTTTTCATAAAGCGGTATGTTTAACTTTTGTTGAATAATTTGTCCAGTTTCTTTAGCTCTTAGTAATGGGCTCGTAATCATGAGGTCCCATTCATTTTGAAGTAAGGAAGTGCCACAAGCTTGCGCTTGTTTTATGCCTGATTCATTCAATGGGATGTCTGTTCTGCCCTGTAATTTACCAGCAATATTCCAATCTGTTTCTCCATGTCTAATAAAACATATTTTTGTCATTATAAATCAACCTTTACCTTGATGTGTTTTAAGCAGTATCTCTTTGATATTATTAACGATTTTTCTATTTATTATGGTATAACACGATTTAAATTTCCACTTATTATAAATAATCATAACACGTTTGCTTGTGTTAGATGGTGAAACACATATCAACAGGCGTTGGTTTCAAGAACCCTGTGTTTATGAAATGATGCATGATCATGATTGGTGTGATTATGCTGAAAGATTGTATATCATATTGCGATTGATAGGTCAAAAGACTAATATGCATTAAGTTTCCAGTACTGTGTCAACTTTTGCTAATTCGATCGTTGTTGCAATCATCACATTAATACCTTTTTCGATTTGGCTATCAGTTACAGACTCTTTTGGCGAATGACTAATGCCATTTTTACATGGAATAAAAATCATACTTGTAGGACAAATGGGTGCGAAATTCATCGCATCATGACCAGCACCACTATACATATAGCGATATTGATATGCTAGTGCCTTACAACCGTCTTCAGAAATCTTGGCAATCGCTTGATTAAATTGTCGAGGTTGATCCTGACCTAAATCTTCTAATTCATAATCTGCTTGGCGTTTTGTGGTAATGGTTTCGATGTGCGTTTTCATCTCTTCGACAACTTTTTCTCGAATATCTTCATCTTTTCCTCGAATATCGATGAGTAGTGTGACTTCACCAGGAATTGCATTCATTGTATTAGGATAAACGTTGGCATACCCCACAGTCGTTACTATCCCCTTATCATGATAAGCTTGACCTAAGGCTTCGATTTTTAAAATGACTTCAGCAGCAGTAGTCAATGCGTCTGTACGCATCGGCATAGGTGTTGATCCTGAGTGGCTAGTAATACCAGCTATTTGTAACTTGAAGCGGTGTGGTGCAGCAATGTGTGTGACGATGCCAATATCTTTTTGATTATTTTCAAGAATTGGACCTTGTTCAATATGTAATTCTAAAAATGCTTTGATTTTGTTTCTTTCAAATAATGCTGCTTTACCGTTCATATCTTGCGCTAAAGGTGCAACAATATCGTAAAGTACGTTGCCATCGTTATCTTTGATAAATTTCATATCATCTTTTGTCATTTTACCAGTAAGGTATTTACTTCCTAAAGTTGCTTCGTTGAAACGTGTAGATTCTTCGCAAGCAAATGCAATAATTATAATTGGATGATCCGTTTCTATATGATGCGCGTTTAAATGTTCGACTACTTCCAGTGCACCAAGCACACCTAATAGACCGTCATATTGGCCGCCATCCTTTACAGTGTCGATATGTAATCCTAGTACAATTGGTTTTAAAGAAGGATGCTTTCCTTCTCTACGTGCAATAACATTACCAAAGAAATCAAAGTAAACATCTAAACCTGCCTTTTGACATAACATTGAAAATTTTAAGGCTGCGACACGTTCTGGATGACTAAAAGCAATGCGGTTAATCCCCCCGTTTTTGGGGTTGCGAGCAAAATTATTAAATGTTTGAAAATTTTCTATTACATTTTGTAAGTTCATCATTTATCCCCTTCGATATTCAGTTTAATTTGATTCAAAAATTGAATAACTCGTTCATATACTGCTTTACTCGTTGAGTTAACTTCACGATCAAAATCATGGCTGTCTAGGTCTAAACGTTCAAAGTGACTCGTTTCAATTAATCTAGCTATATATTCACTTTCACTATAAGGTACATCAGGATCTCCTGTACAGTGTACAATGAATATAGGAGGGAAGTTTTTCATTTCTTGTGGTGTGATATTATAAGTACTTTGTGTAGATGATTGAATCCCTAAATAGGACATCCAACGTGCTTGACCACGAACATATAAGTAAATTGGATATCTTGTTTGCAACGGCGCAGATGTTAATGGTTTAGATTGAATCAATTGATTTAATATTTTCGGTGTAATTTGTGTAGATAGCGCTTGATATTGTTTATTTGGCTTCAAAAAGGCAGGCACATGTACACGCGAGTAACCATAGAAATCAATGATACTATCAACTTTACGATGACGTGCGACAAGCATAGCTAAAAATGCACCGGCTGAACGTCCGAAGGTAATCAGTGGTAACGAAGGATAAAGTGATTTTAAATGATCGTAGTTACTCAGTGCATCTTCAATAATCGTATCAATATGACTTTCTGGGGCAAGTCGATAGGAAACCATTATTAAGTGATAGGATTCGGATAAAATATCTATATACGCTTGCGGTAAATCGTTTGGTTGTCCAAAAATGAGTCCGCCACCATGAAAGTACATAATGACGCCTTTAGGCCTTTGGTTTTTAGCTGCTATGATGGAATAAGGTAATGGAAAACCATCCTTTGATAGACAAGTAGCTTTTTGTTGAGTCAAATTGACCTAGCCTCCTATTAGATATATTTTGCTAAATATATTATCTCAAATAAAAAACACGACGTATTTGTATAAATCGAATAAAAGTAAAGAACATTATTGTTAGAATTGTGAATGATAAGTCATATGTAAACGCTTATAATTGTATGTGAAATGAAAAAGGAGTTGAATTACATGGACATCCGATCTTCTTTTGAGGCTCTAGACAAAAAATTCACTGCGTTTGGCGGTTTGACTGGTGGAGGCATCACGCGTCTACTTTATTCTAAAGAATGGTCAAATGCTGTACAAGCATTGAAAGAAACACTAGAAAAAGATGGATTTGAAACAGAATTCGATAGCATCGGCAACTTAAAAGGACGTATTGAAGGTAGTAAATACCCTGAAGAAACAATTATGTCCGGCTCTCACATTGACACAGTTGTTGAAGGTGGCCATTTAGATGGTCAATTTGGTGTGTTAGCTGCTGTTGTTGCGATGCAGTCACTTAAAGCCGAATATGGTCAACCATTACGTTCATTAGAAATTTTAGCTTTAGCAGAAGAGGAAGGTAGTCGTTTCCCATTTGCTTTCTGGGGAAGTAAAAACTTCTTCAACTTAGCTGATAAAGCTGATGTAGATTCAATTGCTGATGGTGAAGGTGTTGCTTTTAAAGAAGCGATGCGTGAATGTGGCTTTGATTATCGAACAGCAGATAATGATTATAGTTACATAAAATCATTTATCGAAGTGCATATTGAACAAGGTAAAGTATTAGAGACGGAAAATAAATCAATTGGTGTCGTTAACGGCATCGTTGGTCAAAAACGCTATACGATTCACTTAAAAGGTGAAGCAAACCATGCAGGTACGACGCCGATGGGCTTGAGAAATGACGCAGTTGTAGCTTTCAGCAAAATTGCTAATCAATTAACAGATCGTGCGCGAGAAATAGGTGATCCATTAGTCATTACATTTGGTCGTGTAGACCCAGTGCCAAATACAGTTAATGTGGTTCCAGGAGAAGTTACGTTCTCTATTGATTGTCGTCATATTAATCAAGATGAGTTAAATCAATTTGCAGAAGAAATTGATGCATGTATTAAACGTGTATCTGAAGAAGAAGGCGTGCAATGCGACATCGATTTATGGATGGATGAAGCACCGACTTTGATGGATGAACGCTTGGTTAAAGAAGTTCAAAATGCTGCTGAAACAGTAGTGGGTGAATCAAAGTGGAAATTGATGCCTTCTGGTGCAGGTCACGATTCTCAAATTTTTGCTAAATATGTGCCGACATCAATGTTGTTTGTACCATCTATTAATGGTGTGAGTCACAACGTTGAAGAAGAGACAAATGTAGAAGATTTAGTTAAAGGTATCGAAGTGTTAAAACAAGTATTATATAAACTTGCTTATAAAGAATAATACTTAGTCATAGACACCTAGAACAACATCATTGAGCTATATAAATAAACATGGTTCAACAAACTTTTTATAGAGAAAAGCAAAAAAGATTTTAAATACAGATAAAGAAAAGGAGCATTTTATTTATGGGTTATATTAATCATAATCAAGGATATAGAGAAGGTTTATTAGAAACACGTTCAGTAATAAAAAAAGATAACTATGCAGTCATCACACCAGATGGTTTAGTAAATAATGTTGTACCTGGTTTTGAAGATTGTGACGTAACGATTTTAGGTTCACCAAGACTTGGTGCGCGTTTCGTAGACTACCTCGTAACATTGAAAAATCAAGGTGGAAATAGACAAGGATTTGGTGGAAATGGTGTTCAAACATTCATCTATGTTGAATACGGAAACATCAACGCGTATGCGGATGATAAAAAATATGAATTGAGTGCAGGTGGTTATTTATATGTACCATCTCATCAAGTAATGACATTTGAAAATAGCAATCAAAATAATGACAGCCGAGTATTCTTATATAAAAAACGTTATCAACCTTTAGAAGGTTATACGCCAGAAGTTGTAACTGGAAACGTTAATGATATGGTTCAAGAGCCATATGAAGGCATGGAAGAAGTTAAAATTCTTGATTTGCTACCAAAAGAATTAGCATATGATATGAATATTCACATCTTGTCATTTAAACCAGGTGCTTCACACGGTTATATTGAAACACACGTTCAAGAACATGGGGCTTATGTATTAAGTGGACGTGGTATGTACAACTTAGACAACGAATGGCAACCAGTTGATAAAGGTGATTATATCTTTATGGGTGCTTATGCACCACAAGCAACTTATGCTGTTGGTTTAGACGAACCATTCGCTTACATCTATTCCAAGGAGGCAAATAGAGATATAGAAATTTAAGGAAGGTTGTTAGTCATGGAAGAGGGAGCATTAATATACGTCGAACGTGGTAAACTACGCCAATTATTTAAAGAGAAATTAACACACGCAGGTTTACCTGACGCGCAAGCTGAAAAAACAGCAGATCTGATGATATTTGCTGACGAACGAGGCATTCATTCACATGGCTCAGTTCGAATGCAGTATTATGCAGAACGAATTGCTAAAAAAGGTTTTAATTTGGAACCAGATTTGAAATTTACGAAGACGGGTCCTTCAGCAGGCACATACTTCGGCGATAATGCTGTTGGCCATTATGTTGCATATCAAGCGATGGAAGAAGCGATCAATTTAGCAAAATCCAGTGGTATCGGCATGGTAGGTATTCAAGAGATGGGGCATAGTGGTGCCATTGGCTATTTTGCAGAACAAGCTGCAAAACAAGGTATGGTTGCATTAACCGTATGCCAATCTGACCCAATGGTCGTACCATTTGGTGGTACAGAATCTTATTTTGGTACGAATCCAATCGCTTTTGCGTCACCACGAAAAAGTGGTGATCCTATATTGTTTGATATGGCAACAACGGTACAAGCGTGGGGGAAAATATTAGATGCACGCTCAAAAAACAAATCAATACCTGATACATGGGCAGTGGACAAACATGGTGAACCTACTGCAGATCCTTTTGAAGTAGCTGCGTTATTACCTGTTGCCGGACCAAAAGGTTACGGTTTGATGATGATGGTAGACATATTAGCAGGTAGCTTGTTAGGTTTACCGTTTGGTAAGCATGTCACTTCAATGTATGAAGATTTAAGTCAATATCGTAGATTAGGACAATTTCATATCGTAATTAATCCAGCATATTTTGGTGATGAAACACAGTTTTTAACACAGGTTTCTGACATGGTAGATGAGTTGCATGACGTTAAACCTGCTAAAGGTTTTGATCAAGTGTATTATCCAGGTGAGATTCAAGAAGAAGTTAAAAAACAATATGCAGAGCGAGGTATTCCAGTTCCGCAAGAAATTTATGATTATTTAATATCTGATGACATATATTAGGAAGTAATAAAAAGAAGTGAACGAGATAATTTAATGTAATAAATGGTGACTTATGACATTTAGCATGGTGCGTCTTTAGTAACTTCTTTTTTTACTGCTTGAAAACACAAATTTTAATGAAATATAACACAATAATAGTAATAAGGAGGTTGTAATATGCGTGTTTCTAAAAATGATTTATTTGATTTAATGAAAAATAAACTAGTTAAAGCAGGATTAAATGAAGATGCTGCAAAGGATGTCGCTGATGTTTTGACTTTTGCAGACCATAGAGGTATTCATTCTCATGGTGCAGTCAGAGTGGAATATTATGCGGAACGTATTGCTAAGGGAGGTATTACTGCTAACCCTGAGTATCAATTTGAGCAAACAGGTCCTTCGACAGGTGTTTTTGAAGGGGATAATGGCCCTGGACATCAAGCTGCGAAACAAGCGATGGAAAAAGCAATTGCAATGGCAAAAGAAAATGGTGTCGCAGTTGTTGGTGTGAAACATATCTCTCATAGTGGTGCCTTAGGTTACTTTGTGGAAATGGCATCTAAAGCAAACATGGTTGGTTTAAGTATGTGTCAATCTGATCCAATGGTCGTACCGTTTGGTGGTACAGAACCTTATTTTGGTACAAATCCAATTGCATTTAGTGCGCCGTCTAATGATGAGAGAATTATTACATTTGATATGGCGACAACAGTACAAGCATGGGGCAAAGTGCTCGATGCTAGAGCCAAACATCAATCTATTCCAGATACTTGGGCAGTAGATGCTAACGGCGAGCCAACAACAAATGCAAGAGATGTTCATGCACTAGTTCCAGTGGCAGGTCCAAAAGGTTACGGTTTGATGATGATGGTAGATATCTTGTCTGGAAGCCTGTTAGGTGTGCCACATGGTGTTCATGTTTCATCTATGTACAAAGACTTAACTAAAGGTCGTGACCTAGGACAATTACACATCGTCATTAACCCTGCATTTTTTACTGACTTAGATCAATTTAAATCACGTATTTCAACGATGTTAGATGAACTAAAAGCGCAACCAGCTGCTGAAGGATATGGAGAAATATTCTATCCAGGTGAACGTGGACGCTTACGTAGTGAAAAATACGATGAAAAAGGCATTGAAATAGTTGATGAAATTTACGATTACTTAGTGTCAGAGGATGTACACTTTGATCGTTATCATGGAAAAAATAGATTTGCAGAATAATAACGGAGGAATAGTATGTTATACACAATAATTAAAGAAAACACGTACCAAGATTCGATTGTATTAATGTTGTTATCGAATAAATTGTCTGCTATTGATGGTGTGAACCAAGTTTCAATTATGATGGGCACGCCTGCCAATAAGGATATTTTCAAATCATCAGGATTTGACACTGAAGCATTAGATAATGCGAAACCTAATGACATCGTTGTTATCGTAGATACTGATGATGAATCTAAAGTTGATGAAGTTAATGAACAAGTTGATGCAGAACTCAAAGGTAAAGGTGAAGAGGATGACAAGTCTAAAAAGCAAGACGAAGCTTCAAACTGGAACCGTGCTTTAGAATTAGCAAACAATCCAAACTTGGCATTAATTTCAATTCCTGGTCAATATGCAGCGATGGAAGCTGAAACTGCTTTGAAAAACAATTTAAATGTATTTATGTTTAGTGATAACGTTGCAAAAGCTGACGAAGTGCGCTTAAAACAAATGGCGCATGAAAAAGGATTATTAGTGATGGGGCCTGACTGTGGTACAGGGATAATCCATAGCCTACCACTTGCATTTACTAACACAGTGAACGAAGGTGACATTGGCGTTATCGGTGCTTCTGGTACAGGTATCCAAGAAGTGACTACTATCATTGACCGTGAAGGCAAAGGTGTGACAAATGCAATCGGTACTGGCGGTCGTGACTTATCAACTGAGGTTGGTGCGATTACGATGTTAGATAGTATAAAAGCATTAAATGCCGATCCTAAAGTTAAAGTCATTACTGTTATATCTAAACCACCAGCTAAAGAAGTCGAAGAAAAAGTATTAAATCTTCTACGTAATATTGAAAAACCTGTGGTTACCTTATTCTTAGGTTCTAAACCAACTTACACAGAAGAAAATATCTATCATGCATATACTTTAGAAGAAGCGGCACGCGTATCTGTCCAACTATCTAATGATGAAACGCCGCAATTTAACCCAACTTTTAAGGAAAATCTTGGTATTAAATTTGCTGACAATCAAGACGGCATCAAAGGATATTATTCAGGTGGTACTTTAGCTTCAGAAGCAGCAATGTTAGTGAAGGATACTTTAGGCGACGCTTCAGGTGAAGTAACACCAGAAGGATTCTCATATAAAGGTGGAAACCATGAAATTATCGACTTAGGCGATGACATTTATACACAAGGTAGACCACATCCAATGATCGATCCATCGAAACGCATTGAAATGTTAGAAACATCATCTGATGATCCATCAACTGCTGTAATTATGTTAGATAATGTTATTGGTTATGGTAGTCATGATGATATGGCTAGCGAACTTGCACCGACAATCAAAACGATTTTAGACAAAGTTAAAGCTAATGGTCGTTCATTAGCAGTGCTTGCTACAGTTGTTGGTACGCAACATGATCATCAAGGGTATGATAATCAAGTTAAAACTTTAAAAGAAGCTGGTGCGATTGTTTGTGAAACAAACGACCAAATGGTTCGTACTGCGCTTAACTTAGTTGGCAGCAGCGTAGCACAACCAAAATTATCAACGAAATCATTTGATTCAGAACCTGTAGATTTAACTGTCGATGAAAAAGTGATGAATTTAATAAACATGAAACCAAGCGTGATTAACATTGGATTGAAGAGCTTTACTGAAGCAATCCAAGCAAGCGATGCACCAGTCGTGCAATTCAACTGGCGCCCAATTGCAGGAGGAGACGAAAAATTAATGAAAGTACTGCAATTCTTAAACAATTATGAAGGAGAGACGGTATAAAATGGCATATAAAACAATAGATGAAGCTAACCAAGCAGTCATTGATAAGATGATTGCAGCAGCACCATTTTTAGTGGATGTCGTGCCAGCTAAATCTAAAATTCCTGAACTCAAAGAAAACGTATTATTACATGCTGGCCCACCAATTAAATATGAAAATATGACTGATCCTATGCAAGGTTCTTGTGTCGGTGCAATTCTTTTTGAAGGATGGGCAGACAATGAACAAGACGCACGTAAATTGTTAGAAGAAGGTCAAATCACTTTCATCCCTTGTCACCACGTCAATGCAGTTGGTCCAATGGGTGGTATTACATCAGCTAATATGCCTGTACTTGTTGTGGAAAACAGAGAAACAGGTAACGAAGCATATTGCCAAATGAACGAAGGTATCGGCGCAGTATTACGTTTCGGTGCTTATAATGATACAGTAGTCAATCGTCTTCACTGGATGAAAGATGTTTTAGGACCGGTATTAAGTAAGGCATTACACAAAATGAACGATGGTTTAAATGTGAACGTATTAATCGCTAAAGCAATTGCAATGGGTGATGAATTCCACCAACGTAACATTGCAGCTTCATTAGCTTTCTTAAAAGAAGTTACGCCTATCATCTCATCATTAGATGATGTTGAAGCAGAAAAACGTACTGAGGTATTACAATTCTTAGCTGATACAGACCAATTCTTCTTGAACATAGCGATGGCTACAGGTAAAGCTATGATGGATGCAGCACGTACAATTGAGCACGGTACAGTTGTAACAGCGATGTGTCGTAACGGTGAAAACTTTGGTATTCGTATCGCTGGTATGGGCGATGAATGGTTTACTGCACCAGTCAATACACCACATGGGCTATTCTTCACAGGTTACTCTGCTGAAGATGCTAATACTGATATTGGTGACTCAGCGATTACTGAAACGATTGGTGTTGGTGGTATGGCAATGATCGCTGCACCAGCTGTAACTAGATTCGTTGGTACTGGGGGCTTTGATGACGCATTAGATATCAGTAATGAAATGACTGAAATTTGTATCGGTGAGAATCCAAACTTTGCCATCCCTACATGGAACTTTAAAGGTGCTTGCTTAGGTATTGATGCACGTAAAGTCGTTGAAACTGGTATTACGCCAGTTATTAATACAGGTATTGCTCATAAAATTGCAGGTTATGGTCAAATCGGAGCAGGTACCGTTCACCCACCGATTGAATGTTTCGAAAAAGCAATTACGGCATATGCTGAGAAATTAGGTTTTAAAGCGTGATTTTCCACGCAACAGCTATAGGCAATATTGCCCAGGAAATATTGGCAAATCATCAAACCTTTTATGTGCATAGTATATTTAACAAAGGATTCAATATTGTCAATGATGCGCAAGAACTGGTATTTATAGGTACCGATGAAAATGGCATGTTTCCGTTCGGCATATTAATAGATCAACAAACGAAACAAAGTTTGTTAAAAGAGATTGCTTTAAACCAACAAATCTCTATAGGTCCTAACACGATATATATTAGTAAAACGTGCCAACTTGTGTGGCATGTCCCATCATTGCCATTTAAAGACTTCGCTGAAAAGGTAAATAATGATGAACTCAAGCAGAATATATCGACATATGATTTTACGATGTATGAAGAAGGTGACTTTGACCGCCAAACAATGAGCCGAATCATACATGCGCTTAAAGATGAAGATGTTGAAACCGTAGAACATTATTATCGCTACTTAATTGGTAGAGGAAAAGGGCTCACGCCCTCTGGTGATGACATTCTAACTGGTATGTTGTTCATTCATTTTACTGATCCTTATATTAGAAAAACAAATTTAGAAAAGTTAAAACAACTACTTGATGAACCATTAACAACACTAGTAGGAGAAACATTTTTAAAATGCGCACAGCAAGGGTTGTTTAGTTCGAAAATATCAGAGTTACAACATGAGCCGTCACTGGCAAATATTGAGCGACTGCTTAAAGTAGGTTCGTCATCAGGAAGAGACACAGTATATGGCATGTTTGTAGCATTAACTTGAAGGAGTGAAACGTATGAGTAAGCGTGTTGTACTTGCTTTAGGCGGTAACGCTATTTTACAACCTAAACAAGAAGCGTCATACGACAATCAATATAAAAACGTGTTTGCTGCTACACGAAAAATGGCAGAGTTGAAAAAAATTGGACATAACGTTGTCATTACACATGGTAATGGACCACAAGTCGGTAATATTATTGCACAAAATGAAGCTGCAAAAGACGTTGTAGATCCACTTCCAATCAATGCATGTAACGCTGAATCACAAGGATTTATTGGTTATATGATGGAAGAATCATTGAAAAATCATTTACATGCATTAAATATTCAAAGCGATGTGGTAACATTATTAACAATGGTAGAAGTGGATAAAGATGATAAGGCATTTGATAATCCAACAAAACCAATTGGCGTATTTTTTGACGAAATTGAAGCAAAACGCCTAGAAGAAACGCATGGTTTTGTGATGGTAGAAGATGCTGGTAGAGGTTACCGTCGTGTTGTTCCTTCACCAGAGCCACTCGTGATTCACGGTGTCAATCAAATCAAAGCATTGATTGACCAAGCGATTGTTATTTCATCTGGTGGCGGTGGTATACCAGTTTATCGTGATGAAAACGGGAATATTCAAGGTGTAGAAGCGGTTATCGATAAAGACCGCTCTGGTTTAAAACTTGCGCAACAAGTTGAAGCAGACACATTTATGATGTTAACAGATGTATCAAATGTTTGTGTGAACTTTGGTAAACCGAACGAAAAGAAATTAGCAACAATTTCAGTTGAACAAGCAAAAACTTATGTTGCCGAAGGGCAATTCCCTGCAGGAAGTATGTTACCTAAGATTGAAGCTGCGATTCAATTTGCTGAAATGGGTAAAGAAGCGATTATCTGTTCATTAGATGATGCAGTTGAAGCATTAGAAGGTAAAGCAGGTACACGTATTTTATTAAATGTTGAACAATAATGGATGAGTTCTTTAGAAACAATACTTGCGAATCGTTCAAATGGTTTTCATTTGATCGATTCGTTGTATTATTATATTAAAAGATTTGGAAGAAAGGTGGTATAAGATGACTGAACCCTATCGTATACATAGAATTAAAGAAAATTGGGGCGTAATTTTGGCAATTGTGTTTATTGCTTCTACTTTACGAGCGCCACTCACATCAGTAGGGCCTGTAGTTGATGAGATCAAGCATGTAATGGAAATTAATAACAGTGTTGCTGGCATCTTAACTACTATACCGCTCATTATTTTTGCGATTGTTTCTCCATTAGTATCGAGAGTAACGTCGCGTATCACAATGTCTCGTACAATTCTGTACTCTACTATATTACTAATAATTGGATTGTATTTACGTGTAGCTGGTGATTTTACTTTATTTATTATTGGTACATTAGTATTAGGGATAGCAATTGCATTTGGTAACGTTGTACTACCTAGCTATGTAAAATGGTATTTCCCAATGCAAATCGGCATTGCTACGGGCATTTATAGTGGAACTATGAACTTTACAGCAGGCTTAGGTGGCGGGTTAAGCTTCCCATTATCACAAACATCACTCGGTTTTAGGTTGTCACTGTCATTTTGGATTATTCTAGGTATTATCGCGATTATTTTGTGGATTCCTAAAGCACGTCAAGGTGCGCAATTAGAACAACATACAATTGATCAAACACAAGTCAAACATCGTAAGAAAGTCAATATTGTCAAATCAAAATTAGCTTGGATGGTTGCTTTGACGATGGGCTTCCAATCTATGGTATTCTATACCGTTGTCGCATGGGTGCCATCTATATTAGTTGATAGAGGGGTAGATCCATCCACAGCAGGTTATTTATTAATGCTCAATCAATTTTCTCAAGTACCTATGACATTTTCATTTCCAATTATAGCATCTAAATTGAAAGACCAACGTATATTGGTCGTTATTATCACAATTTTATTCTTAACTGGTTTTGGCTTATTCTTTACACAATCATTAGTGTTACTTGTTATTGGTATGGTTATTGCTGGTTTAGCAATGGGAGCATGTTTCAGTTTATGTATGACATTCTTCTCAATCCGTGCACGGACGAGTGATGGTAGTATTTCATTATCCGGTTTTGGTCAATCTGTAGGATACTTAATTGCAGCGATTGGACCATTTTTAATTGGATACTTGCATGATTTCACAGGAAATTGGATATCAGGCATTGTTGCATTATTACTCATGTCATTACTATTCTTTATTTTTGGTTATCCTGCAGCTAAAAATAGAGTTGTAGAAGATGAATAATAGCAAAGACTTAAATTTATAATGAAAAAATTAAAAAGGTACGACACCAATGGTTTTTGATGGGCACCTCTAAAGTTGGACTAAAAATCTAACTTCTGAGATGTGCATCATTTTAGGATTGGAGTTGTACCTTTTTTGATTTATATAGTCAAATGATGTGTTGAAATCTTATGATATCGCATTATTATCATAGTGATTGATAAGTGTTTTAATTGCGTTTTCTATATCAAGATTTTTGATAAGGCCTTGAGCAAGAAGGTGAGTTGCAAATGCAGCTAAAAATGTTAAGATATTCTGTTTTTGGATAGCATAACCCATGATACCGATTCTCCATATTTTACCTTTTAACTCTCCAAAGGATCCTGCAATTTCTATGCCATAATTTTTTAATAAACTGTCTCTGAATGCTATATCATCTATACCATCAGGAATATTAACGCATATAACCATTTTCATTTCGTTCGATTCATTGCCGTATATTTCGAGTCCTAATGCCTTCAAGGCTGCTTTTAAACCTTCTTGGTGAAAGGCATGCCGTTGCGCACGTGCTTCCAGTCCTTCAGATAGTGCTAATCTTAGACCAGTATGAAGTGCATATATTGCAGTCGTTGCTTCAGTATGATGATTTAAACGTTTTGGGCTCCAATAATCTTGTAATTGTGCTAAATCTAAATAATTACTTCTGATAAAATGATCTGGTTCTGTGGTTTCAGTAGAGCGAATGCCAAGTTCTACACGTTTGCGCGCATTGATGGCATCACTAAATCTATCGTTGAAAGTAATTGGGGTAATACCTGAAGGAATAGATAAACATTTTTGAGCGCCACCGATGACTGCATCTAATTCCCACTCATCTACTGGAATAACCATACCTTGGTATGTAGCCACAGCATCAACAACAGAAAATATCCCTCTTTCTTTACATGCTCGACCAAGTTGATCAATTGGTTGCAATCTACCAGTCGATGTTTCACCGTGTACAATAGCAAGTACTTTTGGTTGATATTGATCTAAAGCTTCAATGATTTCTGATTGTTCAAATACCTCTCCCATTGGTTTATAAATGCTGTGAACGATACCACCAGCACGCGTAACCAGTTCAGCGAATAAATAGCCAAAACGTCCGATGACTGGAACTAGGACATCATCACCAGGTTTAACAATACTGGAAATCACAGCTTCTAAGCCAGCACGACTTGTGCCATCAATAGGAAATGACCATTGATTTTTTGTTAAAAAAGATTTACGAATTAGTTCCATTGTTTGATTCATAATGTCTACAAATTCATAGTCAAATTGACCTAAAATAGAGTTTGACATTGCTTGTGAAACGCGGGGGTCTACGCTAACAGGGCCAGGTGTCATAATTAATCTTTTGTTGATTTTTAAATCATCCATATTTATTACCTCGTTTTCCTTTAAATTCCGTCATTATATATTATACTTTATTAAAGCTGAGTTATATTCGTCAAAATCGATAATTATTTAACAATCATTTATCTGAATATTACAAAAATAAAGAAGATAAATAGAAATTATCCTATATACTTGCATGTAGATAAAATGAATTTCAATAGTTTCAGTATTTATAAATGTTTGAAAGAACTTATATAAAATTGTACACTATATAAGCATGCCAAGGGCATGCACACACTATGGGTCGCTGTGAGCATGCCTTAGGCATGTTTCCAGACTTCCTCATAGAAGCAAGCTACTTCCATTAAGGAAGTGGCTTGTATTTTTTTGAGAGATAGTCGTTTGAGCAATCTTGATTTTCATTAATCATAACGCGTTGTATCGTAAACGATTTTCTATTACAATGTGTATGGATGTTAAAAGTTGGAGTGACAATAGATGATAAATGTAAAAGAACCTAATCCGATATTTTTGGAAAATAAATCTTCTGAACGTGCTATATTGTTATTACATTCATTTACAGGTACGATTAGAGATGTAAAATTATTAGCTACAAAATTAAATAAAGCTGGTTTTACATGTTATGCGCCTTCCTATAAAGGGCATGGCTTATTGCTCGAATCATTGATGGCTTATGACGCAGAGGATTGGTGGCAAGATGCGCTAGAAGGATATCAATATTTGCAAGATCAAGGTTATTCAAATATAAGTGTATGCGGCATCTCATTAGGCGGTATTTTGTCTTTAAAATTGGCGGAAGAAAAGCAGGTTGCTTCTGTTGCAGTGATGTCGACACCGCTTAGTAAAGACGATGCTGGACTTGCAAAAAGGCTGGAATTTTATGGAGAACGCATGGGAAACTTAGTAGGTTTGTCACAAGAAGCAATACAACAACAGATGAATCAAATTGAAAACTATGCCGTTGGTTTTGATAAATTTAAAAAACTTGTTGATGATGCGATGGCACACTTAAATCAAATTTCTGTCCCTATTGCTATAAAGTTTGGCGAACAAGATGAAAAGGCTTATGAAGCTAGTGCAAATTATATTTATAATCAAATTGAGCATGAGGATAAAGAAATTCAAGGTTATCCTACGTGTAAACATTTAATGACGTATGGTGAAGGTCATTTGGATGTAGAGCAAGATGTGATAGCGTTTTTTGAAGATTATACATAAACAATTTAAATACTAAAAAGGATGGTTTCTACCCAATATGAGTAGAGCCATCCTTTTATGTTTCAATATGTTTAAAATTAAGTTCTCCAAAATGTAGTACAATTCGCTTTGTCTTCGATATTGAATTGAATCATGGACTGCAATAGTTCATAGTTAACGTCTTGTGTCCATTTAATACGAAATAAATTATTGGTTTGTGAATATCCAGATTCTGCAATCTGTTCAGTAAATTCAGCCATTCCTTTTGCTTCAGGTGCTACTGAGAAATGCTGTTTAGATTTACTAAAAGCAATAATAAACGTACCGTGATGCGTAAACATCGGTTGATTCCATTTTACTGTTGTTTCGAGTTCAGGAAAAGTCTCAGAAATCCAATTAAAGATAGCTTCCATTGTGGCTGTTTGTTTGTCATTTTCTAATGACTCCAAAAATTCATTAAATTCAGTCATACCCAATCACAATCCTTAAATAGCAAATTTTATTATATAGCTAACATGTATTATACCAATTACATACAAATATATCATTTTATAGGTGAATGAATATAATGGAAAATTCTAAATTATGCGTATAAACAACTTTAAAAATCCGAAAACCTTTTTGAAATTTTACTATTTTACATAAAAAATACATCCCATAGTTGAAGGGATGTATTGATGAGAATGGATATGTGTTGACATACCGTCTGGTTAATAGTGCGCACTAACTTAAGTCATTTTAGCTTGCGATTTAGCATAGCAGAAATCGATAATAATACCGATTAGCAGACACACTATAAATGGTATCAACCATGCTAATTGGATATTTGCTAATGGGAAATGCGCATATACAACATTAAGTATTTTAATTAAATTAAAGTCATTTAATATTTGTAATAAAGAAATAATCAATGTTGCAATTGTTGGTATGATAAAGCTATATTTCATTTCAAATGAGATGAAGATACTCAATAACGAAATAAGCACTAATACGATAGATGTTGGATAAATAAATGTAAGTAATGGTACAGCAATTTCCAAAATAAGTTCTAATCCTAAAGTAGAAACAGTAAAACCTAATATTGAAAAGATAAGTACAAATAATTTATAAGAAATCTTTGGTAATTTTTTCATTGCAAACGCTGAACAAGCATTTACAAGTCCAATACAAGTTGTTAAACAAGCTAGTATCACAATTATCCCAAAAATTAAGTTTCCTAAAGACCCAAATACACGTAATGAGTTAAAAGTTAAAATATCTGTGCCATCTTTTAAGCCTGTTTGATCAGTTGTCGCGCCAACATAAGCTAAAGCAAAATAAATGATAAATAACAGCACGGCAGAAATAAAACCTGCTTTCACAACATTTTTAACTAATAACTTTGGTTCATTAATACCATTTAATTTAAAACTTTGAACAATGACTACTGAAAAAGCGAGTGCAGCAACGAGGTCCATTGTGAAATAACCTTCTAAGACACCAGACACAAGTGGTGTTTGCGCAAAGTCGCCACCAGCTTTACCAATTGAACCTTCTGGTTTAATAATAACTAAAATACATAAAATAGCGATAATGCATATTAAAATAGGTGTTAGGTATTTACCTAAATTATCTATGATTCGATTTGGATAAAGTGCAATCAAGTAAACAACTAAGAAGAAGACTGCTGAAAATATAATTAAAGTTAATTGATTATGTACAGGTAATACGTTTTTCGTGCCAATTTCGTAAGCGACATTTGCAGCACGTGGTATACCATATAATGCACCAATAGATGCATAAATACAGATTGCAAAAATCGTACCAAATAACGGATGGACTTTGTTACCAATACTTTCAACGCCACCGTTCATATAAGCTACGACGATGACTGTTAAATATGGTAATAAAATACCAGTGATTGAAAATCCTATCATTGAAACCCACATATTTTCTTGAGCTGTATATCCTAACATAGGTGGAAATATTAGATTTCCGGCTCCAAAGAAAAATGAGAATAACATTAGACCAGAAATCAGTATGAGTCTATTCATTTTAATACCTCTATTATTTTTAAAATTATTTGTTGCAAAACATACATTAATATAACACAAAAGTTATATGAATTCAATGAAATTTCAGAAAATTAGAATGTCTAAAATGTTAAATGAAGTAGTTTTTAATGTCATGTTTGTAAATGTGATGATATCGAGTGTTTTAAGTAATTAACTATTGAGCTCAATTCAAAAAAATGTTATAGTAGTTTCCTATGTTACATAAACGCTTTAACGCAGTAAAGAATAATAGGGTGTAAAGGATGTATGAAAGATGCATAATGAATCACAATGGAAGTCATCGCTCGGTTTCATATTGGCAAGTGCGGGGTCTGCGATAGGGCTAGGCGCAATGTGGAAATTTCCATATATGGCAGGTATTTATGGTGGTGGGGCTTTCTTATTAATGTTTTTAATATTTACACTGTTTGTAGGACTGCCATTATTAATGATGGAATTTACAGTGGGAAAAATGGGCAAAACATATACTACTAAAATATATGAAAAATTAACAAATAGAAAATGGTTAAATATTATAGGATGGAATGGTAATTTAGCTGTATTTATCTTATTTGGTTTTTATAGTGTCATCGGTGGTTGGATTATCATTTATATATTTAATGTATTACTTCAAATATGCTCGTTTAATGGTGGTAAATTAAGCCAAATAGAATTTGAATCTATTATAAGTAATCCATGGTTGACGGTTACAGGCCAAGGGATATTTATTTTGTTGACGATGTTCATTGTAATGATGGGAGTTGAAAAAGGATTAGAAAAAGCATCTAAATTTATGATGCCATTATTATTTATCTTCCTTATTATTATTGTTGTTAAATCGCTAACTCTCGATGGCTCGTTCGAAGGATTGAAATATATATTGCAACCACGATTAGAAGATATTTCAATAGAGGGGATTTTATTTGCGCTAGGCCAATCGTTTTTTACACTGTCATTAGGAACAACAGGCATGATTACATATGCTAGTTATGCATCTAAAGAAATGACTATTAAAACTTCGGCTGTTTCTATTGTAGCGATGAACATTCTAGTATCTGTGTTAGCAGGTTTAGCAATTTTCCCTGCGATTTCAGCTTTCGGTTATAGCCCAACTGAAGGACCTGGATTACTATTTAAAGTGTTACCAAAAGTATTTGACCAGATGGCATATGGTTCAGGTTTTTATTTTATTTTTTTAATATTATTTTTATTTGCAGCACTTACTTCTTCAATTTCGTTACTAGAACTCAATGTGTCAAACTTTACTAAAAATGATAATTCGAAACGTAAATCTGTATCGCTTTATATAAGTGTACTTGTTTTTATGATAAGTATTCCTGCAACATTATCTTTTGGAAGTCTGAGTCATGTAAAATTTGCAGCAGGTACTATTTTTGACAACATGGATTTCTTAGTTTCCAACATTTTAATGCCTATAGGTGCGTTGGGAACAACACTTGTTGTAGGACAATTACTTGATAAACACGCTTTAAAAGAACACTTTGGAAAAGATAAATTTAGGTTGTTTATGCCTTGGTATTATCTCATTAAATTTATTTTACCAGTCGTTATTATATTAATATTTGTCGTACAATTTTTATAGCAATTAAATAACATTAATTATTAGCCCTTTATCATATCAATGTGAAAATTGAGTATTGATAAAGGGCTTTTTTGAATAATTTGTAAAGTATGAATTAAGTTATTATATTTTTATTTATATTGTTGACTATTTTTTATTTGTTTAGTAAGGTCAAATTAAATTATTTATTTAAAAAATTTGTTGTATTGCATTAATTGTTTTAAATAGATAATTTAATTTTTACTATTATTTGAAAACGTTTTCTGAAAGGAGTAATTTATGAAAGAGATTATTGGTAAAATTTTCGAATTAGTACCGCGTTTTATTTTAAATCTATTCATTTAGCAAAAGGAAGTTTGTTATTTATTAAATTCTATTAACCAAGAGGTGTCAAGTATGGAACAGAAAAAAAACAAATATAGTATTCGCAAATTCACTTTTGGCGCATCATCTATATTAATTGGATCTTTACTCTTTATAGGCGTAGACAATGCGCAAGCTGCTGAAACAGAAAAACAAGCAAGCGAAATGAGTTATCAGGACATTGGGGAACATGTTGGGGAAACAAATAGTGATAACACTACTGGGGAAAGTAGTGTACCGGTTAATAAGAATAATAATTTAGAGCATGATAAACAAACTTCAGAAAATCAAAGCTTACATAATGATAAATTAACGACTGATGCAGAAAACGTAAATAATGAAAAGGTAGACTTAGAAAATAATAAAAATAACACAACAGAAGAAGTAGATCCAGACTACAATAAACA
>NZ_KV826598.1:0-526 GCF_001835975.1 Staphylococcus sp. HMSC034G07 | reverse complement strand
TATACTTTTAAACTTATTTAAAAGTATAAATTCTTTTTAGGAGTGGTCAATGATGAAAAATTTATATGTAGAATTTGAAGAAAGAAAACAAGAAAAAATAAATAACTTTGATATGTTCTTTGCATTTGATAACAAACATTTTGAAAAAGGTTTAGAAAAATTAGGTGTTAATTCTAATGAAATTGTATCAATTGGAATGAATGGTTTTATTCGTAAATCAGACGTTTCAGTATTTAAAGAAATGGTGAATAGTTTTAAAGAAGAACATACTAAAAATATGAAAAATGATGATTATGTTTATCACATGTTCAAATACGAAATGAGCAATCATGAATATATTATTACTTATGATGATGAAGAAGTATTAGACGCTTGTGGCGTAGATGAACATTTATTCATTGCAGATGAAAGATTGAAAACAATTTATATAAAAGCTAAAAATGATTATATTAAAGAGAATGAAGAATAAAAAAAGCCCTCAAAAATGAGGGTTTTTTGTGTGAAAAGACATATATCCAACTTTTCA
>NZ_KV826597.1:18207-31914 GCF_001835975.1 Staphylococcus sp. HMSC034G07 | reverse complement strand
TAGGATTATCCGGGTTGCTAGGATTATCTGGGTTACTAGGATTCTCCGGGATTTCGCAGACCTCGTTTATATACTCAATTTGCTTCGGACTTAGGTTACTTTTTAGATAATCTAATTGCGCATTATTAATTTCATCTTCGGTAAAACCTTGCGTTCGCATGTTTTCTTTCTTTAATTCTAACTGTCTTTGGAGGTCATCTTCGTTCCACGTTCCACCTACATTTGCACTTGTAGAAAGTAATCCATTACTCAAATTTTGCGGTGTATCAAATTGTTTAGTAAACATTATGCCATAAGCACTATTGGCTTCGATGTTACCAAAATTGACAATTGCTACATTACCATTAAATGTTACGCTTACCGGAGTTAGTATATGTTGATACTTACTCATACCGTTAGTTGAAACTGCAGGGTAATATCGATTTACTACCCAGTTTGATACGTCTGTTGTGGTTACATTTTCATATGGTAGTGTAACTCTCATCTCGGCGTTGTCTATTGCATAATCAGTAGCGAAAACGGCTCTCCAATACTGTGTTTTAGTAGCTTCATTTGGACCATCTTGCCAATGTTGAATTTCTAAATTACCAGGACCATAATTTTCTGTATCTACCGCATTTGGATGATTATTTGGATTTTTAACTTTTTCTTGGTATCCATTATTGGAATAGTCATCTAAATTTGTATCCATGATACTTTTTGCATTTAAATCAACATTATTTGTATATGACGTAGTTACTTCGTCCGCAGTACAATTTTCACCTGTTTTGACACCATTTTGAACAGTTTGAGTACGTTGTGGTATATAGCCGTTTTGTTCTTGGAAATATGTTAAATTGCCATCTTTATCAGCATCTTTATTTATATCTGACGTAGTTTCAACTGTCTTTGAAGTCGTTTCTTGGGTAGGATATTGATTTTCAGCATAAGAAGTTGGCGTATTGTTTGTTACTTCGGATTGATTTACATCGGATGTATTTTCATTAGTGTTTAGTGTTGTGACTTTTTCTGTCGTATTTGTAGATTCAGTCATATCATTCGTACTTGCTGAGGACTCTGATTCTGTTATTTCTGTTTTATTATCATTTTGATTAGTTGATTCATTAGGTTTAGTGGTTATCTTATTGTTATCCTCGACGAATGTTTGATGAGCTGTTTGTGTTGAATCTAGTTCGCTAGCATTTGCTTCATTGTGCATACCTACCATTAAAAATGTACCCAGTAATATGGATCCAGTACCAATTTTAAACTTTCTTAAAGAAAATCGTTGAAAACTACCATTTTTCATAAAATCATTCCCATCCCAATTTATAAAATTACATCATTCTTTACTATTTATACAGTACAATCTATTATAAAGCAATATAATTTTGCAAAGTTTATTAAAAAAACACAAAAGTTGTTAAACGTCTAAATATTAAAGACTGTTATAATGTTATTTTTTAGTAAGAATGACAGATAAAGTAATCAATCATTAAAGATTTTTTATAATTTATATTTACACAAAATAAAGCAGGATAGTGAATATCTATCCTGCTTTTAGACTTCATATTGAAATAAAAGTGTCACTTTATGTTAAAGAAAGTTGTCCAAAACCTTAAAGGGTTTAGATAACTATTAAAGTATGATAACTTTTGTAATGGGAAAAGCAATTTCTTAATAAATCACTACTATTTGATGTATTGTAACACAACCGTATAACGAGCTGAGAATGGAGGAAATACAATATGAATCAATTGAAGCAATTTTTTATGAAGTTGATTGAACCACTTACACAGGTAGAATTTTATCAATCACTCTTAGTCAATATATTAATTATCGCGGCATATATTTTGATGGGTATTATAGTGATTGCCATTGCGAAGAAATTAGTGACGAAATTCTTCAAAGCGAATGCAAAGAAAAAAACACATTATAAAATTAAGCGAAGTGAGACATTATCTACACTAGTTCAAAATTTAGTTAGCTATGTTGTATGGTTTATCGTGCTCACCTCAATATTATCACGCTTTGGGATAAGTGTATCGGCGATTTTAGCCGGTGCCGGTGTAGTCGGTCTAGCGGTCGGCTTCGGTGCACAAACAATTGTCAAAGATATTATCACTGGTTTCTTTATTATATTTGAAGGACAATTTGATGTGAGTGATTATGTGCAAATTAATGCTTCTGGTGTAACGATTGCGGAAGGTACAGTTAAAACGATCGGTTTAAGATCCACACGTATACAATCAGATACAGGTGAAATATATACTTTACCCAATGGAACAATAAGTGAAATCGTCAATTATTCTGCAACAGATGTATCACCACTTGTGATGATACCTGTTTCGCCATCAGAGGATTATGAAATGATTGAGAAAAAATTATTAGACTTTTTACCAACATTAAAAGATAAATATGATATGTTTGTCGCAGCGCCTGATTTATTAGGATTAGACAGTATCGACGGCAATCAAATGATTATTAAATTATTAGCTCATGTGAAGCCAGGCATGCATTTTCCGGGTCAAAGATTGTTGCGTAAAGAAGTTTTACATTACTTTAATGAAGAAGGTATTTCTACACCAAAACCAACGCTGGCAAAATTTGAAGAACCCGAAGTTGAATAATAATGTAATTATAAATAAAGAAGCGTATCTACATGTTAATCGTGCATGTAGGTACGCTTTTTATTTTTTAAACTATGCGAGCACACTAATTTATTTGGAATTTTACGATATCGCAAACAGTTCATTAATGACTGAGACCATATCATCGTGAATTACTAAATTTGCATCACTATCATAAGGTGTAGGGTCTCTGTTAATAATAACTAAGTTTTGACCCTCAAAATTTGAAATAAGACCGGCGGCAGGCTGAACGACCAGTGAAGAACCTAAAACAACGAGCGTGTCAGCAGATTTGATTTTATGCAAGGCGTCAAAGATCGTGTCTTGGTTTAGCATTTCTCCATAAAGTACGATATCCGGTCTGATGGGACTGCCACAAGTTTCACAATAACGTAAGTTGTGGTGAATCACGTATTGTTTAGAATATTTTTGGTCGCAGTTAATACAATAAAATCGGTTTAGTGTACCATGTAGTTCATCTGTGTGTGAACTCCCAGCATCTGAATGTAGACCGTCAATGTTTTGAGTAATGACACCAAGGGATTGTTGATGCTTTTCAAGTTGTGCAATCCACTGATGAACGATATTTGGTTTTTTATCAGCAAACAGTAAATAATCATGACAAAAATTAATAAAGCCTTCAGGGTCATTTTGGAAATAGGTTTCACTTAATAAATACTCAGGTGAGTAACCATTTTTTGAAATTTCTTCATATAAACCGCCAATAGAACGAAAGTCAGGAATACCACTTGCGACAGATATACCTGCTCCTGTAAAAAATGTAATGCTATTAGAAGTATCGATGATATTTTTTAATGATTCAATATTATGATTCATAAGATCACTCCATTAAAATATTTAGCACTTATTGTAATTTTGAAATTTCAATATTACATTCAAACCAATTTTAAAATGAAGTATTGATTTTAGCAAATTTAGGATTATGAATATATCTAACTAGCAACGGTTATTATTTTTCGATATATCGCTTGACGAGTAACGATATATCGTTTAATATTTCGATATATCGAAATGGAAGGATGATAATAAATGTTTAATAGATCATTTCACAATAGAAGACATATCATGATGCAACACGGAGAAGGTGGATTTGGACAAGGGTTTGAAAAGATGTTTGCAGCCGCACGCGGCAGGGACCGCTTTTTTAAAAAAGGAAATTTGCAATATAGCATTTTACGATTATTGTTAACCGAACCCAAACACGGTTATCAAATTATTAAAGATCTTGAGGCACAATTTAAAGGATTTTATTCGCCAAGTCCAGGCAGTGTTTATCCTATTCTTCAAATGTTAGAAGATCGTGGATTTGTTTCTGTATCAAAAGAAGGAAAGAAAAAAATCTATACAGTAACAAAAGAAGGTAAGGCATTTTTAGAGGACAATATTGATAATGATGAATTTACAAAACGTATGGAACAATTCAAAAATATGGATATTGACAAGATGAAAAAATCACGTGATGAGTTACAAGCACTTTTCCAATCATTTATGTTAGCAGGACAAAGTGCAATGAAAAATGAAGAGAAATATGAGCAGTTTCAACAATTAATCAAAGAAACTGAAACAAAGCTAATGAATTTTATTGAAGAAAAATAAAAATAATGAAAAAGGTGTAAAAATGAAAAAAGAAAATTTAAATCATATTGCGATTATTGGTGGGGGGCCAGGAGGCTTAATGTTAGGATTACTTCTACAACAACAAGGCTTACCATTTACAATCTATGAACGTGGTTACCCTAATATGCATGCTGACCGAGGTGGTTCATTAGATATCCATGAAGACAGTGGTCAGTTACCATTGAAAGAAGCTAATATTTTTGAAGATTTTCTGATGCATGCGCGCTTTGAAGGAGAGGATACACGAATTGTGCGTAAAGATGGCACGATTTTGTTCGACGAAGACGCAGGAAGTGAAGGTAGTAGACCCGAAATTGATAGAGGTAAGTTATGCGATATCATCATTGCACAAATTAACCCTACAAATATTAAATATGGTTATAAATACGAAAAGTTAATACAACATGATAATAGGGAAATTGAACTCGTTTTTGAAAATGGGAAGACAGTGATGACAGGATTAGTAATAGGGGCAGATGGAGCCTTTTCTAAAATTCGCCCGTATTTAACAGATGCTAAACCAACGTACACTGGTATATCTATGATAGAAATGAACTCGAATGAAAAAGAACATCCAGACCTTTTGGCATTTAATAAAAATGGAAAGGTTATGGGACTAGGAGGAGATCAGGCGATCCTAGGACAACGTAATGGCGATGGTCGTATTATGGCCTATGTAAGTCTTAAGACAACATATGAAATGCTAGATGAATATCGTGCGTTATCACTAGAAAAATTAAAAGAAAGACTATTAGTTGAATTTAGTGATTGGGGTACAGAATTAAAAAAATATATTGCATATAGTTATGATGATATTAAATTTCGTCGTATCTATCAGTTGCCAATTGGTTTGAAATGGATAACACAGCCTAATATCACACTTATTGGTGACGCTGCACACTTAATGAGTCCGTTTGCAGGAGAAGGTGTCAATATGGCATTATATGATGCATATTTGTTAGCACAATCATTCAAAAATAAAGAAAATGTTATTGATATATTGAAGGCTTATGAAAAGAAAATGTTTGAAGTTTCAGAAGTTCATGCTCAAGCGTCTCAAGATAATTTAGAGCTAATGTTTTCAAACGATGGCGCAGAAAAGATGGCAAACTTCTTTATAGATATGGAAGCACAACTCAGTGAATCATAAATTATTCATATCATATATTTAATTTAATATCAGTTGCCTAATATCAAAAGTTTATCTCTAAATCAAAATGGAGGTAAACCTTTAAACATACATAGATCTAAATTCAGCTTGTGAAAAGCAACATTTTCAAAAGTATCATTTTACAAATAAAATATAATTTGACACACGAAATAATATTTTGTAAATTGTAGCTAAGGTGAAACAATATTTAAAAAGGGGTGATAGTCATTCGTAATATTTTAATATTATTGGAATCATCACTAGCGACATTGAATCCCTCGGAATATAGAGTGGCACAGTATATCATCGATTATCCGCATAGAACGATCAACAGTTCAATACAACATTTAGCAGACCTAACAAATGTCAGTGAAGCGACGATTGTTAGGTTATCTAAAAAAATAAAATGTAAGGGCTTTCAAGATTTAAAGATGGAAATTGCTATGGCGTTAAATAGACATAATGAAATTGAAGATGATTATGAAGAACTCAATATTACTGATTCCAATGAAAGCGTGATTAACAGTATTTCTCAAAGTAATGCTAAAGCGATAAGGAATACAGCTCAAATTTTATCACCAGTAGCGTTAGAAAAAGCGGCTTTAATGATACATCAGGCTAGGAAAATTTGTGTGTTTGGTATTGGTGCTTCAGCAATTATTGCAGAAGATTTAAAGCAAAAGCTCACACGCATTGATAAGTGGTGTGAGGTTGGCAAGAGCTATGATGAGCAAGCGACATTGAGTGCCAATGTGACAAAAAATGATGTTATTATTGCTATTTCGAATACTGGCCAAACAGAAGATATTTTGCAGTCATTAGCGTTAGCACATAAAGCGGGGGCTCAAATTATTTCCATAACTAAATATAGCAATAATGATGTAGCAGACTTAGCACATATTAACTTGTTTTATAGCTCTTCAGAAAAGCCAGTGAGAAGTGCAGCAATGAGTTCACGTATAGCTATGCTCAATGTCATAGATATTTTATTTGTATCATTAGCCAGTAGAGATTATGAACGACATACGAAATTATTAGAGCGTACACGGCAAGCAGTTAAAGTTAAAAAAAGAAAATATTGAAAGGGTGTTGTTTTATGAAAGTAATAATGGTTTGTTCAGGTGGCATGTCTAGTTCTATGATTGTTGATGCTGTGAAGAAAGAGGCGGCAAAAGAAAATTTTGATTTGGAAATCGTAGCAGTTGGTACCGAAGCATTTGAAAATGAAATTGGTGATTATGACTTAGGTTTAGTAGCACCTCAAGTGAGACATCGATTAGATAAATTTAAAAAAGTCGGTGAAGCAGTTAATAAACCTGTAGATGTCATAGATCCAATGGGCTATACACCGATTGGCGCACCTAAAATTTTAAAGCAAATAAAAACGTATGTATAAGTACTAAATTAAATAAGTAAACAGAGGGTGTATGTTATGCAGAAATTTTTGAAATGGATTGAAAAGGTATTAATGCCACCCATGGCCAAAGCTTCTGAGCAACGACATTTAACTTCTATTCGTGATGGTATTATTGCAACACTACCACTTATTATAGTTGGATCGTTCTTTACTTTATTTGCGTCTCCTCCCATACCAGCTTTAGAAAAATTAGTAGAACCGCATGCTGAGAAGATAATGATCGCTAATAGAATGACGTTGGGACTGATGGCAGTTTACGCTGCATTTTCAATGGGATATAGTTTAGCAAAATCATATAAAATGGATGGCCAAGCAGGTGGATTACTTTCACTAGCAACATTTTTAATGATGACGTTACCGCTCAACTTAGATGATAAATTACCTAAAAGTGACGCTGTAGGTTATGTGTTGCCTATGGCAGATTTAGGTGGTTCCGGCTTGTTTGTAGCAATCATTTCAATGATATTTGCTGTTGAGATGATGAGACTCGTAGTGAAGTCAGGGTTTACGATTAAAATGCCGGATCAAGTTCCGGGATCTGTTGCACGTTCGTTTGAATCTTTGGTACCTGCAATCGTCATTATCGTTATTTCTTGGTTTGTAAGAGTGATATTAAACATAGATTTAAATGCTATTATTAATAAAATCTTTGAACCTTTAGGTAATTTTGCCGGTGACAGTTTATTAGGTGCTTTGATTCCTGTGTTTTTCATTGTACTTTTATGGTCAGCAGGTATACATGGTGTGGCAGTAATGGGGGCAGTCTTCCAACCTATTTGGTTTTCATTATTAGATCAAAACATAGATGCTAAGGCTGCTGGGGAACAATTACCACATATTATTGTCGAACCATTTTTCCAGTGGTTTGTATGGATAGGCGGTGCAGGAGCGACACTGAGTTTGTGTATATTGATGATATTCTCAAAATCTGAATATTTGAAGAAAGTAGGACGTTTTTCCATTATACCGAGCATATTTAATATCAATGAACCACTTATATTTGGTGCGCCGTTAGTTATGAATCCGATTCTTGCGTTACCGTTTATAGGGATTCCACTTATTTTAACGACGATTACTTATTTTGTATTTAAGTTAGGTTTGATAGCTAAAATCACGATACTTGCGCCATGGACATTACCGGGGCCTTTAGGGGCATTATTTGCAACGAATGGTGACTGGAGAGCACTGGTGTTAGTCGTATTTAATCTTTTAGTAGCAGTAATCATATACTATCCGTTCTTTAAAATGTACGAACGTAAAATGATAGAACAAGAACAAGGCGCTACGAATGATGATTATACCGACGATTAATTGAGATGGGGAGATTTGATGAGTGAACAAAACGAACAAATTATTTTTGAAATTATTTCACATGGTGGTAATGCGAAAAGTTTAGCATATGAAGCTTTGGATGCGGCTACCGCATTTAATTTTGAACAAGCGAATGAACTGATGGCAGAGTCGAAGCAAGAAATGAGTAAAGCACATAATATACAAACAGAATTAATACAGTCTGAAATAAATGGTGACAAAGTACAAACATCTTTATTGATGATACATGCACAAGACCATTTAATGACAGCGATTAGTGAGAAAAATTTAATTGAAAAAATGATTGAGTTATATCAAAAATTAGAAGAGAAGTGTTAATATGATGCGATTGATTTATTTAATAGTATTATTTTTACTCATATTTTGCTTTTATAAAATAGCCCATTTTATAGTCAATAAATTTCATTTTAATAGATGGTTATTACTGATAGGTATACCATTTATCGTCGTTGTCCCTGTAGTTATATTTGAAAATATTAATTTGTTTGGATGGGGAATAATATTACTTTTATTAATATTTACGAGTATCCTCTTTTTTGAAAAATCTCGTGTATTGATTGAGCAACGTCAAATGCGTGGCATTATATATAAATCAAATAAGGAGTAAATATATATGCATAATTTAGGGATATCAGTTTATCCGACCCAATCAGATTTAGGAGAAATGTGTGACTATATTAAAATGAGTGCAAAATTCGGATTTAAGCGCATCTTCACAAATTTACTTTCAGTTAAAAGTGACGAAGAAGCGGTTTTTAATAAATTTAAGTCAGTGGTAAAAGTTGCTAAAGAGAATGATATGACAGTGATTGCGGATATTAACCATAAAGTTTTTGAAGCATTGAATTTAAAACGTGATGATTTGTCCTTTTTTAAAACACTAGGCGTATCAGGAATACGTGTAGATGCAGGATTTTCAGCTCAAGAAATAGCACAACTGAGTTATAACAAACAGCATATGTATGTAGAATTAAACATCAGTGTGAGTGATACATTTATTGAAGATGTGTTAAGTTATCAACCTAATTTAGACAAACTTATAGGTTGTCACAATTTTTATCCTCAAACCTATACTGGTTTATCATATCAACATTTTGTAAATACGAGTGAAGCTTATAAAAGAAATAATGTTCATACTGCAGCTTTTGTTTCTTCACAAGAAGCAACAGTAGGGCCTTGGATGATTATGGAAGGCTTACCGACATTAGAAAGTCATAGGAAATTGCCTATAGCAGTACAAGTTAAGCATTTATTAATGACGAATTTAGTAGATGATTTTATTATTGGTAATGCATTTGCTTCTGAATCTGAGTTACAATCACTTTCAGAAATTAATTTAGCAATGCCTAGTTTTGATGTTTATTTAAATAACGATATTACTGGATTAGATGAAACTATTGTGACAGAGGAATTTCATTTCAATCGGGGGGATATTTCAGATTATGTTATACGGTCAACAATGAGTCGCGTTCATTATAAGGATGAGCCATTCCCGCCAAATAACACAAAACAAATTAAAAAAGGTGATATTGTGATTTGTAATGAACAATATGGTCACTACAAAGGGGAGCTGCAAATCGCATTACAAGATATGGAAAATCATGGTTATAAAAATGTTATCGGACATGTAAAAAAAGAAGAACATTTCTTATTAAATTTATTAAAACCTTGGCAGTCTTTTGAATTAAAAGTGATATCATAATCTTTGTTTTATAGTGCGTGACTGCTTGGTTATTTAAGTATAAGTGGAAAGATTATAAAAAATAAATTGATTATGCAGTAATCGATAAGTGTGAAAAGTAGTTGTTTCTCACAAAAAGCATGATATGTATTTACCATAAGAGACTAAGCAATAGAAAAATTTTGAATTGAAACCCAATCAGTAGGACTAAAATAAAGGCACTTTCGTTAAATTCATTATAAATGAATCGTACGGAGGTGTTTTTCTATGTACAGCGTTTTTAATCCAATGAAAATGAAGGATATTGTGCCAAATAAATTAGTGTTAAAGCATATAAGAAACTTTTATGGGATATTAAAGTTATTCAATTTCCACTTTAGAGTCTAGCCGATAAATCGGTCTTATATCTCAAAAGAAAACCACTCATTTTAAGAGTGATCTTGATTCATAACATTAAAACTTCTGATAATCATTGGTTATGTAAATTAGACAGCTTTATATAAATATTATTCTGGGTTGTTGAAATTATAATACACTTTTAATCTCGCATTGGAATCAAAGCAATAATATTTTACAGAAAATTTACATTTTTCTGTAAACGATTGACTGTCTTTCTGTTGCGTGATACATTTTAAGTGATTTTAATAGTAAATTTACATCATGTATTCTCAAAATAAAGGATGGGATGATGATGAAAATTAATAATCATTCAATTAATGGATATTCAGACATTAATAGTTCTGAAGCGATGAAATATGCAGGAGGATGTTGTTCTTGTAGTTGTTCATGTTCTTGTAGCTGTTCATGCTCTTGTACATGTGCCTCAACAGCAGCGTAATAAATCAAAGTCTAGGCTTGGTCTATATAGATCAAGCTTTTCTAAATCTTAAAGGTGAGTATATGAAAATTTTAATGACAGTTAAAGATTTAAATGTTGATTTAAATAATAAAAAAATTTTAAACCTTAATAATCGTACTATAGATATTTATATTGAAGATAAAATAGCTCTAATTGGAAAAAACGGTGCGGGTAAAACTACTTTAATTAATTGTTTATTAAATGAGATGAATCACAGTGGTGTCATTGATAGAAAGATAGGTACTAAAGATATAGGGATTGTTTTTCAAGAAAATAAGTATGGAGATTTAATAAAAGTACACGAATTAATTTATTTAGCAACAACTTATAGCAAACGAAGTAAACAATTTAAAGAATTTACGAAAGCTTTCTCTTTAGAAAATCTCATAAATAAATTTGTTAATGATTTATCCTTAGGAGAACAAAAGCGTTTAACTGTAGGATTAGTCTTAAGTAAACAAAAAAAACTATACATATTTGATGAATTAACATCTGGATTAGATTATGAAAAAAGACAAAATTTATTACATAAAACTAAAGAAATTACCCAAAATAAAGCTGTAATTAAAGTCACGCATTACTTTGATGAAGTTGAAAACTGGGCGAATAAATTAATCATATTAGATAAAGGAGAATTATTGTATTACGGAAGTATAGATCAATTTTTTTCAAAATTTTATCATTATGCGCTGATTGAAATAGTTAATCAAGAATTAGATTATTTAGTTAGAGAAGTTATTAAAAAAATAAATGCTGATGTATATTTTAATGTTAAGGTTTTCACCTACAATAAAGAGCAAATGAACGAAGTTATTAATATATTAAATGAACGAAAAATAGAATTTAAAATAAACATGCAAAATATATATTCAACATATTTAATCTCAACTTTGGAGGAAATATGATAAATAAAATTTTGTTAAGTATAAAAATGCAATTTAGAGTTCCTATATCTGTATTTTTTTCATTAATTTTCCCAATAATCATGATGTTAGTTATTATTATGTCTTATGGAAACTTCAATATAGGAAATGGGAGACATTTTATAGATAAATATTTTTTAATTAGTACAAGTATCGGACTACTACCTATTGCTTTTATTAGCTTTCCAATTTGGTTAAGTGAAAGCATTGAGAATGATACACTGAAAAGATTAAAATATTTTGACGTAAATATTAGCAGTCTAATTATTTCTAATATTATTTCATACTGTTTTTTAGCGATTTTTAGTGTTGTTTTAAATATCATTATTGGTAAAGTATTTTTTTCGTTAATTTTACCTAGCGCACAATATTTTATAACCTTTTTTTTACAAATTTTTTATAACATCATAGCCTTGTTAATGGTAGGAACTTTCTTAGCTTTGTTAATAAAAAAGAGTAAAATTTTATTACCTTTTGGAATGATATTGCTCTTTCTTACTTATATGATTATTGGCGTTTTTGTACAGTATGGGGAACTACCCAATGTTTTAAAAGAAATAGGGAACTGGATTCCAATAAAATATGCTACAAATGATTTTTATTCAATTTGGACAAATGAATATATGTGGGATTTATCCTTTTTGAAAATAAACTCACTGTATATTTTAGTAACGGGTGCTTTAAGTTTATTTATTTATAAGTTTAAGAAATGAGGATAATAATTATGTTGAAGAAACAAGAAATACGAGTGATTATTGAAATTTTAGCGGGTATCGTTTTATCTGCTATCATAACGGCTATTTCGATTTCAATAGGTTATTTTATTATCAATAAAAATGGTTATGCGCATTTTGATGTAAATTTATTAGGAGTAAATTTATACAAAATACATAATCATGGCAACAGTGGAGAACCAATTATAACGAATATTATGTTTTTAGGTGTAGCCCTATCCATATTGTTAGTCATCATTATTGAATTAATTGTAGCAAGTAAAAAAAGAGGTAAAAAGCAATGATTAATTATCAATTAAAGGGAATGTTTAACCAGCATTCACTATTTAAATTAAACGAGGATAATATTGCAAATAATGATAATCGAAATAACTTTGCTCAAATTATTTTAGGGAATCAAGAATCAGAATCTTTAAAGTACTTACTAAATGTAAATCATCAGAGGCTCAGTGATTTTAAAAGTATGTTAGCTTATAATGAATCGAATTATGCAGCTTTAGTTAGCGAACATCAAATTTTGAATGAGATTAATGATGAAGATACAAGATTGCTTCCTAAAAGTGATAAAAAAATAAAAGAATCTTTTTATAATGTTTTAAATCATAGAAAAAGCACAAGAGAATTCACATCTTTTGAAATGGCTAGTAAAGAACTATCAACAATACTTAAATTTTCTTTTGAAATAGCGTCTAGAAAAGTGGATTATGAGGATATAAAAACAAGTACTCGATTTTATGCATCGGCAGGAGGGTTATATCCTATTGATATATATCTTTATATCAACAACGTAGAGGACTATGACAAGGGCATTTATTTATACCAACCGATAAGTCACTCATTATTAAAAATTGTGGATCAAAAGGACATAAAAAAGATGATTTATTAGAAGGCAATAATATAGATATAGGAAATTGTAATTTTTTAGTCTTTTTTGGCTATAATTTTAATTCTAGTTTTTTGAAATACGGAGAATTAGCGTTATTAAATAGTTTGATAGAGATCGGTTGTATGTCTCATAATTTTGGTTTAGTCATTACATCCTTAGGATATACAGGGTTACGTCCTAGTCTATCTAGTCTCCAAACGACAATCGTATCCCCTGACCTCGCAAATTCAATTGCTTTATCTAAACCAGGTCGCTTACTTTTTGAACCACTCATATGGTCATTAAATATCTTTTCACAGCCATATGTATTTAATCGATCCTCCTGTAAATTCAAATTTTGTAATCCAGTTGAAACTCTTGCATAACCTATTTTCAAAATACAAACCTCCTATATACACATTCAGTGTACCATAACTTAATTACAAGGTCTTTTGTGAACATAGATTTTTGTTGGGTTTTTGAACACATAATTCTATGT
>NZ_KV826597.1:0-18107 GCF_001835975.1 Staphylococcus sp. HMSC034G07 | reverse complement strand
AAGAGTGTACAGAAAATGGTTATTTTCTGTACACTCTTAAATTATTTTAATGATTCTGGAAAATCTTGATAGCCTTCTCTAATATTTACGACATTTTCAAATCCTTTGTTTTCTAAGATACCCACGGCGATTGAACTTCTAACACCTGACTGACAATGTACGTATATTTTATCCTCTTTATTAAATGGAATATTTTCATTTAATAATTTACCATGCGGAATATTGACTGCTTGATCTAAGTGCCCATTATTCCACTCTTCTTCATTACGTACGTCAAGTATATATTCTTCTTTACCAGTCATATCAACGCTATGGATGGATTGGGTTAAAATTTCTGATTTTGGTAAACGATAACCTGCTACATTATCAAATCCAATTAATTGTAAAGTATGCGCTGCTTGTTCAACGGTAGATTTATCACCAATTAAATCTATACTATTTTCATAGTCTAAATACCAACCGATTTGGTTAATAAAGTTTTTGTTGTAAGGAATATTGATTGTCCCTTTAGTATGACCACCATGAAAGGCTTCTTTGCTACGAAGATCAAATGCTATTCTTTCATTGCTTAAACTAGGATAAACATTGTATGGTTGATATAATTCCATACCAAATTGGTTAATTTTTTTCATTTGTGTAAAATGATGTGGTGGCGCTGGTTGATTTGATGTTAATGTTTCAATGAATTTAATTTCATCAGTTTCACTAAATGCCCAGTTATTTATTTTTTCATAACCTAGCGTAGACATTGGTACGGCGCCTAATGCTTTACCACAAGGACTTCCAGCACCGTGGCCTGGCCAAATTTGAATATAATCTGGTAAATCTTTAACACTTTCTATAGATTGATACATTTGTTTCGCACTAACTTCTGTAGAACCTTCGACTTGAACTGATTTTTCTAGTAAATCGGGTCTACCGATATCACCAACAAAAATAAAGTCACCACTAAATAAACCCATTGGAACACTTGAGCCGCCACCTTCATCCGTGAGTAAGAAACTAATACTCTCTGGGGTATGACCAGGTGTATGCAATACTTCTAATTTAATGTTACCTACATGAATAATATCTTGATGTTTAACAAAATGTGTTTGTTCTGGCATATTACGATAACTTAATTCATCGTCACCTTCGCCAGATACATATACGTTTGCATTTAATTGTTCTGCCACATCTCTAATGCCTGAAGCAAAATCAGCGTGGATATGGGTTTCTGCAGCTTGTGTAATTGTAAAACCTTCGCTATCTGCAACTTCCATATATTTTGTTAAGTCACGTACAGGGTCAATTATTATTGCCTCTCCTGTGCGTTGACAGCCAACTAAATAAGATGCTTGAGATAAATTGTTATCGTAAAATTGTTTAAAAAACATATAAAGAACTCCTTATTTTAATAGATTTAATTAAATAAATAAATTATGACTCGCGTTTTCAGTATCACCTATATAAGTGCCTACACCGCCGTACTCAACTTCGTCTCTTAATTCTTCTTTCTTAATGCCCATGACATCCATGCTCATCGTACATGCGATTAATTTGATATCTTGGTCGATTGCTTGGTCGATAAGTGATGGTAATGAATCAACATTTTTCTTTTTCATTACGTAGCGCATCATGATATTACCTAAACCGAACATATTCATTTTAGAGAGTGGCATTTTCAAGGGTGTTTTTGGCAACATAAAATCAAACATTTTTGCGATACCTTTCTTTTTAACGTTAGCTGTTTGCGCTTTTTTCAACGCGTTAAGTCCCCAGAAAGTGAAAAAGATGGTTACATCTCTTCCTGCAGCTTTAGCACCATTCGCAATAATCATTGCTGCCACTGCTTTATCTAATTCTCCACTAAATAGTACAATTGTAGTGCCTTTAGACGTATGACTCACTTCTAAATCTTTGGGTTGTTCTTTTTGAATAATCGCTTTAATTTCATTGTCACCCCCATCAAGTTTTACTAATGTGTGTCCCGTTTGTTTCGCCCAGCTTTTAATATCACTTGCGAATCCTGGATCTGTGACTGTAACCTCAATTTGGTCACCTTCTTGAATATTTTTTACTTCTTTACTGATATTTACAATAGGGCCTGGACATTGAAGACCACTATAGTTTAATTGTTTACGCTCTGCTTTAATTTCTACATTTGTGTTTTCTTCTTTTGTATCATCGCTGACGTTTTTTTCTTCATAAGCTTTATAGCCGCCGTCTAAATTTACAACGTCATAACCTTGTTCAGCTAAATATTTACTAGCTTTAGCACTTCTGTTACCACTTTTACAGTGTACATAATAGGTTTTATTTTTGTCTTTATTGAACGACTCAATCTCATCTACAGGATGCAGTGTGGAACCATTGATGTGCCCCAATTCATATTCTTCTTGTGTTCTTACATCAATCAATTGACCTTGAGAAGTTAATTTTTCTAATTCTGATTTACTTAAATCATTAATATGTTTTTCATTATATTGTTTCATAATAACCTCCTGTTAAATACCTATAAGGGTATGTTAAAAGATATAACTCTTTTTGTCAAATACCCCCGCACGTATTTGACAAACTTGTTTTAATTTATTATTATGACTGTATTCAATTAAAAGTGGAGGAAATTACTATGAATTATGATAAAAACATGATCAATCGTATTAATAGAGTACAAGGGCAATTAAATGGCGTTGTAAAAATGATGGAAGAAGAAAAGCATTGTAAAGATGTGATTACGCAACTTAGTGCTTCAAAAAGTTCATTACAAAGATTAATGGGGATTATTATTAGCGAAAATTTAATTGAATGCGTCAATTCAGCTGATGACAACAATGAAGATTCACAAGAAATCATTAATGAAGCTGTTAACTTATTGGTGAAAAGTAAATAATGGATATTATAAATATTATCATTATGTTGCTCATCGGAGTGTTCGGAGGATTTATATCTGGTCTAGTAGGTATAGGTGGCGCTATTATTATTTACCCAGCCATTTTATTGTTACCGCCACTATTTGGGGCTCCTGCATATAGCGCGTATATCGCATCAGGACTTACTTCTAGCCAAGTCTTTTTCAGTACCTTAAGTGGCTCTTTGAAAGCAAGAAAAAAAACAGAATTCTCACCCCAGTTGGTCCTTTATATGGGAGGAGGTATGATTATAGGGAGCATGTTAGGGGCTTTGCTAGCAAATTTATTTGATGCTACATTTGTAAATATGGTGTATATTATCATTGCTTTACTTGCATTAATATTAATGTTTATTAACGTAAAACCTAGTTCAGACCAATCTTCCTTTAATAAGCCTTTATTGGTTATTGTGGGTCTTTTCGTTGGCATCATTTCGGGTATAGTTGGAGCAGGCGGCGCCTTTATTATTATTCCTATATTATTAGTTTTATTCAAATTACCAATGAATACGGTAGTTGCTAATAGTATAGTAATTGCTTTTATATCTTCAATTGGCGCCTTTATCATTAAACTTATACAAGGTTACATTCCTTTAGAAGATGCGTTATTTTTAATAATAGGGAGTATTATTTTCGCTCCGTTAGGTTTAAAATTAGGTAAAAAAGTCCCTAGTTTTGTACAAAAGTGGATCATCAGTATTTTAATTATTATTGCGATTATTCAAATTGTTTTATAAATAAGAAAGAGAAGTACAACTAATATTTGTACTTCTCTTTCTTATTTATAAAGTTAAAAAATTCTCATATAGCAAGTAAATTGACATGCTACATTCGTTTGTATGATTAGGGTGTATGAGAAAGGGTGTTAAAAATGATAGTTGGATATGCAAGAGTTTCTACCGTTGATCAAAATTTGGATAGACAAATTGAAAATTTGCAATCTTTTGGTGCTGAGAAAATCTTCACTGAAAAACAATCAGGGAAATCTATAGAAAATCGACCTGTATTTCAAGAAGTATTAAATTTTTTAAGAATGGGAGATCGTTTAATTATTGAGTCTATTGATAGACTAGGAAGAAATTACGATGAAATAATCCAAACAGTTAATTATTTAAAAGATAAAGAAGTTCAATTAATGATAACGAGTTTACCCATGATGAATGAAGTGATTGGTAATCCATTACTAGATAAGTTTATGAAAGATTTAATCATTCAAATATTGGCAATGATTTCAGAACAAGAAAGAAATGAAAGTAAACGTCGACAAGCTCAAGGTATTAAAGTAGTCAAAGAAAAAGGTATTTATAAAGGAAGACCTGTTCTGTATTCTCCCGATGCTAAAGACCCTCAAAAAAGACTTGTTTATTATCGTATTGTTGAACTACTGAATAAAGAAATGTCAATTAGTAAGATAGCTAAAAAAGTCGGTATAACAAGGCAAACTATATACAGAATTAAAAAAGAAAGAAAATATTAAGAGAAGTACATTTGATATTAAAATCCTGCGCAGTTTCTATGGAGTTCAGCAATTATCGGTTTATTTACTAAATAGAATGGGAATTAATTTAAGAGATTTAGATTTCATTGGAGGTGTATCAAATGACTGATAAACAATATTACAATCTGGTTCAAACGCTACATGAATGTATGGAAGCGTGTAATCATTGTTACGATGCCTGTTTGAAGGAAAAAGACATGACAATGATGGCAGAGTGCATCCGTCTGGATCGTGAATGCGCAGACATCTGTGCATTTTTAGAACAATCGCTAACAAGAAATTCACCATTTGCTTCTGATTTGGCGACAATATGCGCCAAAGTATGCGGAGCATGTGGTAATGAATGTCAGAAGCATAACCATGACCATTGTCAAAATTGTGCAGAGACGTGCTTTAAATGTGTAGAAGCTTGTAAAGAAATCGCGTAAACAAAACCAAATAATATAAGGAGTGGCACATTGGAGATAAAGCCCCCATGTGCCACGTTTTTATTTCTTGCAACTAAAGAAACGAATATAAAATAAGTATGTGCCTGGAAACACAGCAATTTAACCCAGCAATATGAATATACCTCTTGGACGTCGGTTTACCACAGTCATAATGATAATCAGGATATCAAGTATAAAACCAGCGCCTTTGCCTAGTTTGCTCTCAACTTCAATATTCCCCCATGCAATGCCACAATTTCTTTGGCGATGGACAAACCAAGACTAAAGTTTCTATTTAAATGGCTATCAAATTTTCTGAACGCTGAAAAATAAAAAATACTAAATAATATATACGTCCAGGGGGTATATGTTATACTCACATTATCTTATTACTATCTCTAAAAATATAAAATTAGGAGGTTTTATTTTGCCGAATAATGAAAAACATCAAAATCATGAGAATCATAGCCATCAAGAACATGAGAATCACGCTAGTCATGGCGATCATGCACATCATCATCATGGGAATTTTAAAAGTAAATTCTTTATTTCTTTGATTTTTGCGATACCGATTATTATTTTATCACCCATGATGGGGGTTAAATTACCGTTTCAATTTTCATTTACAGGGTCAGATTGGATTGTATTAATTCTTGCTACTATTTTATTCTTTTATGGAGGAAAGCCATTTTTATCAGGGGCTAAAGATGAAATTTCAACTAAAAAACCTGGAATGATGACGCTTGTTGCTCTAGGTATTTCAGTTGCTTATATTTATAGTTTATACGCCTTTTATATGAATAATTTCAGTGGTTCATCCACACATACAATGGACTTTTTCTGGGAATTAGCGACTTTAATTTTAATCATGTTATTAGGTCATTGGATTGAAATGAACGCAGTAGGTAATGCAGGCAATGCACTGAAGAAAATGGCAGAACTTTTACCTAATACTGCAGTGAAACTGATTGATAATAATCAACGAGAAGAAGTTAAAATATCAGATATTTATATTGACGATATTGTGGAAGTCAGAGCAGGCGAAAGTATACCCACAGACGGAATCATTGTTCAAGGAGAAACATCAATTGATGAATCATTAGTTACTGGCGAATCAAAAAAAGTTCATAAAACTCATAATGATGATGTTATTGGGGGTTCAATTAATGGTTCAGGCACAGTACAAGTTAAAGTGACAGCTACGGGTGAAAACGGCTACCTATCTCAAGTTATGGGTCTTGTTAACCAAGCGCAAAACGATAAGTCAAAAGCTGAACTCCTCTCGGATAAAGTCGCAGGTTATTTGTTTTACTTTGCCGTAGGAATTGGGCTGATTTCATTTATTGTATGGATTCTTATTCAAAATAACGTTGATTTCGCACTCGAACGACTTGTAACCGTATTAGTTATTGCTTGTCCTCATGCATTGGGATTGGCAATACCTTTAGTTACAGCACGTTCTACTTCTATAGGCGCACATAATGGTTTAATCATAAAAAACAGAGAATCTGTAGAAATCGCACAACACATTGATTACATCATGATGGATAAAACTGGGACACTTACTGAAGGTAACTTTTCAGTGAATCACTATGAAAGTTTTACGAACGAGCTAAATAATGAAGAAATATTGAGTCTATTTACTTCATTAGAAAGTAACTCTAATCATCCACTTGCCACTGGTATTGTTGATTTTGCTAAAGGCAAAAATATTTCATATGCTACTCCTCAAGAAGTTAATAATATTCCAGGTGTAGGCTTAGAAGGCACAGTTGATAATAAAAAACTCAAAATAGTGAATGTTTCTTATCTCGATAAAAGCAATTTTGATTATAATAAAGAACAATTTACGAATCTCGCTCAACAAGGGAATTCTATTAGTTATCTAATTCATGACCGACAAGTTATTGGTATTATCGCACAAGGCGATAAAATTAAAGAAAGTTCAAAACAAATGGTTTCGGATTTATTATCGAGAAACATTACGCCAGTCATGCTTACAGGCGATAATAAAGAAGTGGCACAAACAGTGGCTGAAGAATTAGGTATTAGTGATGTCCACGCGCAATTGATGCCCGAAGATAAAGAAAGTATTATCCAAGATTATCAAAGCAATGGTAGCAAAATCATGATGGTTGGTGATGGTATCAATGATGCGCCAAGCCTTATTAGAGCAGATATTGGTATGGCAATTGGCGCAGGGACAGATGTAGCTGTTGAATCGGGGGATGTCATACTCGTTAAAAGTAATCCTTCTGATATTATCAATTTTTTGTCCCTTTCAAAAAATACGATGAAAAAAATGGTTCAAAATTTATGGTGGGGCGCAGGATATAACGTGATTGCAGTTCCTCTTGCAGCTGGTATATTAGCTTCTATTGGTTTAATATTATCACCTGCTGTGGGTGCAATACTTATGTCTTTAAGTACGATCATCGTAGCAATTAATGCATTTACATTAAAATTAAAATAAAAGAGGTAAATATAATGTATAAAAAAATGTTCACAATTTTAATTACGTTATTTTCTATAATGTTTATGGTTCCTAATGATACTTTTGCAGAAGGTAAGCACAACATGATGGACATGAAAGAAAATGATCAAAAGCGAAATGATATGATGGATATGAAAAGTCATGACGAAAGAAAAAATTTGAATTCTTCACAAGGAAAAAATGAAATAACATTTCCCAAAGTTTTAGATCCTAAAAAAGATAACAATGGTTATAAAAGTTATACATTAAAAGCGCAGAAAGGAAAGACAGAATTTTACAAAGGTAATTTCTCTAACACTTTAGGATACAATGGAAATTTACTTGGGCCAACTTTAAAATTAAAAAAAGGAGATAAGGTTAAAATTAAGTTAGTCAACAACTTAGATGAAAATACAACATTTCATTGGCATGGGTTAGAAATAGATGGAAAAGTGGATGGAGGCCCTTCTCAAGTTATAAAACCAGGAAAAGAAAAAACAATAAAATTTGAGGTTAAACAAGAGGCTGCTACATTATGGTATCATCCCCACCCCTCCCCAAATACAGCTAAACAAGTTTATAATGGTTTATCAGGGTTATTATATATAGAGGATGACAAAAAGAATAATTATCCTAGCAATTATGGGAAAAATGATTTGCCTATAATAATCCAAGATAAAACATTTGTATCTAAAAAATTAAATTATACAAAAACGAAAGATGAAGATGGTACTCAAGGTGATACAGTCCTTGTGAATGGGAAAGTAGATCCTAAATTAACAACAAAAGAAGGAAAAATACGTTTGAGACTTTTAAATGGCTCCAATGCTCGGGATTTAAATCTTAAGCTAAGTAATAATCAAAGTTTTGAATATATTGCTTCAGAAGGCGGCCATTTAGAAAAGACTAAAAAGTTAAAAGAAATTAATTTAGCTCCTTCAGCAAGAAAAGAAATAGTAATAGATTTATCTAAAATGAAAGAAGAAAAAGTCAATCTTGTTGATAATGATGAAACAGTAATTTTACCAATTATTAACAAAGAAAAAAGTACTAACAAAGACACTACTCCAAAAGTAGATAAAAAAATCAAATTAGAAGGTATGGACGATAATGTTACTATTAATGGCAAAAAATTCGATCCTAACAGAATAGATTTCACACAAAAGGTAAACCGGAAAGAAACTTGGGAAATTGAAAACGTCAAAGATAAAATGGGTGGTATGAAGCACCCGTTCCATATCCACGGAACGCAATTTAAAGTTTTATCAGTGGATGGGAAGAAACCTTCAGAAGATATGAGAGGCAAAAAAGACGTTATATCTCTGGAACCTGGACAAAAAGCCAAAATAGAAGTGGTTTTTAAAAATACTGGGACATACATGTTCCATTGTCACATACTTGAGCATGAAGATAATGGAATGATGGGACAAATAAAAGTAACAAAATAATTTATAAGGAGAATTCAATATGATGAAAAAATTGAGCTCAATTATAGTAGCTTCAGGATTAGTATTATCAGCTTGTTCAACTGGTAACGAAGAAGAAGAAAATTCTAAAGATCAAAAACAAGAAAAACATATGAATCATAAGAGTGAAAGTAAAGCCCCAGATAATATGAAAAGTACAGATGACAGTAAATATAAAAAGGACGATAAAATAACAATTACAGCTGATCATATGCCTGGTATGAAAAATGCTAAAGGTACAGTTAAAGGTGCTTACAAAACCTATGCTTATGTCGTGAGTTACACACCTACAAATGGTGATGAAAAAGTTAATAATCACAAATGGGTCGTTAATGAGGAAGTTGCAGATGCCCCTGAAAATGGATTCAAGAAAGGTGATACAGTTAAATTAGAAGCTGACCATATGCCTGGTATGAAAGGTGCAGAAGCTCAAATTGATGATGTAGAAAAAACAACCGTTTATATGGTGGATTATAAATCAACAGAAAACGATGAGATGGTTAAAAATCATAAATGGATGACAACTGACGAACTAAAATCTCGTTAATGTCTATCATTTTAAAGCTTTAAAGTATTTAGTTAGTTATTCACAAATGCAATGAGAATCCCCTTTGTTAAATAGACAAGTAAACAAATAAAATTTATGGCCACTCTCATATCCACAATAATGGGAGTGGCCATTTGTTTAGAAAAATTAAATGATTTTAATGAAAATGAGGGGATCTTTTATAATTTATCAATGGAATTTCGAAAAATATAAAAAATGGAATAGTGAATGTATTGAGCTTTATCATTTATCAAGAAAAGTTATTCTAAATTAGCAGGTAAAGTCACAAACATTCATTACTGACTGATTAGGGCGTACTTTTATTAAACAAAATTATTATCTACTACAAAAAATCTACCCTATTTATTTTTAAGTTTAATTAATATATTATAAATATAAAAAGAGGAGATTATATGGTTAAGAAGATAGATTTTCATATTCATACTGTATCTAGTAATAAAGATTACGAGTTTACATATTCATCTGATTGGATTCAAAATTATGTAAAACAAGCTAATTTAGATGCTATAGCTATTACTAATCATGATTTATTTGATGTAGACAACTTTAATAAAGTTAAACAAGATTTACCTAATACTACAGTGTTTCCTGGTATAGAGTTAAGTTTAGAAGATGGTCATGTAAACATAATTTTTTCAGAAAAAAATATTGAACACTTGAAAAACTTTTCAGAGTGGTTACATAATCGAAATGGAAATAAAAAATTATCTACTGAAGATTACTGTAAAAACATGGAATGTTGGGAAGATGCCATCTACATTTTTGAAATGGGGAAAAGCAATTCTCTATCTGTACCTACAATAATCGAAAATTCTTCAGCAACTGTGGTTGGTGGAGTATCAAATCAATTAAAATTTCAAGCTTTATATAATCAGGATAATTTAATTACTCCTGTACTATTTAGTGATGCACATGCAGCAAAAAATGATCTAGAAAAAGAAAGAAATGATATAGATTTATTAAAAATGAAAAATACCTATTTACAAATAGATAACTGTACATTTACTGAAATTAAAAACTGTATGGCTAATAAAAAAGGTATTAATACAAATAAAGATAATTTAAGTAACATTATAGAAATTCAAGAACACAATGTTTCAACCGGAATGAATCTAATAGTAGGGAAAAGAGGTACTGGAAAAAGCAAATTTTTAAAACGTATTAAAAAACAGTATGATCCAGAAGATTACTATGCAATTGATCAGTTTGAAACAGCTCAAGCAGATGAATATATAGAGAAACAAAGAAAAGTTCAAGGTAATTCATCTTTTAATAGATGGAAAAGACAATATGAAATACAGTTTAATGCTATCGAAGAATACTTAAATAGAGATGAATATGAATTCGAAGGAAAAGTAGAACAATATTTAGATAGTGTAAAAAAATTTGCTACTGATAACGCAAAAAGCCGTTCAAAGTCCAAGTTTAGACTTAACAAAGAAAGTAATTTTGAAATGATACCTATTCAAAATTTAGAATCTTATATCACTAAAATAGAACAATTACTAAAAAGTAATGACTTATGGACACTTTTAAATAACTCTAATGAAAAAAGAAAAGTTTTCATTGAAACATATAACGAACTTAGAAATATGTTTATAAATAAAAAACTGAAAAATCAAATTAAATCAGAGGTAAATAAAATACTTGAATCAGTTAAAGAAATCGTCAAATTAAACACAGGGATAACACCAATTAAAAATTGCGACTTTTCACCAATAATTCAAAAGGCACATATTGAAAAAGAGATAATTAATTTTATGCAAAATATCATTACTGAACAAGAACTCACAAGAGAACAAATATACGATTACCAAATTGTAGTCAAGATATCACCGTTTCAAAACGCTTCTCAATTTAAAACTGATATATCTACGTCAGATGCAGTAAAAGACGATATTATAATTCCTTATCAGAGAAAAGAATATATCAAATTTTTAAAGAACTTAAAACATAAATCATTTTTTAAAATTTCAAACTTAGCAGACTACTTTGTTCATTTAAATGTTGAACTGCTAGACTCTGATGGAACTCCTGCTTCTGGAGGGCAAGCAGTCGGATTTGCTCTAATGATGAGATTAGAAGAATCTAAAAGTTATCCAATAATACTCATTGACGAACCAGAAGCATCACTTGATAATACATATATTAAGGATGAATTAATACCTGCCCTAAAAAAACTAGCTACTCACAGTACTATTTTCCTAGTTACACATAATTCTACATTAGGCGCATTAATAAATCCTGATTACTTAATAATTACTTCAAAAAATAATAAAAATGATTATCAAGTACTTACTGGGGAGTTTTCATCTAACCGTATATCAAATAATTATGGTTCTTCCGAAAAAAGCTATGATAAATTTGTTGAAGCTATGGAATCAAGTATAGAAACTTATCAAAAGAAAGGGGAAACCTATGAAAATCTTAGAACAGAATAATACAAATACATACTTCTTAGTTAAAGGAGAAAGAATTTCTCCTATTAATTTATCGAAGGATAATTTGTTAGATATTATGACTGAAATGTACAACACTTCAGAAGATATATTAATTCCTAGTAATGAAATAATAGATAATATCAAAAACCCCATAGAAAAAGACATCGTTGAACAAATTATTAATAAAATTTCTGACTTTAAAGATAATATTAACAATATTAAACATGAAGTAGAAACGCAGTTCCCTGAAATAAATGAATAATTATAATATATTCCATCTTTTGCATTCCCTTACTAACCAATGTTATAATTTAGACAACAAGAGCTTCGTGCATTATATGCACCAATCCCCTCACTATTGCGAGTAGTGAGGGGATTTTTAAGTGTTGGCTAATATCGCCTATTTTTTCTTATTGTTACGTATACGTAGCCAATGCGTAAATAACGCAACAATACAACCACTGATGACTGTGGTCGTGATGTGAACAAGAGCTTCGATCATCTGATATGCACCTCCTCTCTGCGTCTAAATTGACGCCTGAGAGATAGGCGACCTATATATTATATCATCTGTACTAGATGAGTTACAGATAACTTCCGATAAGTCATTTTATGTTATATCTTTGCTTATTTTATAGTATCAAGACAAGAAGAAACTCGTTTCACTCGTTTCAAAAACCCTCCTGATTTTTAGAGAAAAACTCTCTTATTTCATCGTCTTTAATAAAATAATATGCCATCTTTCCCTTTTTATAAAAATCAAGCACATCATTTTTATATAAAAGTCTTAAATGATGTGAAGTTGAAGCAACACTCATTTTCAATATCAAAGAAATATCACAAACACACAACTCATCTTCTTTAATCAAAGATAATATAATTTTCAATTTCTTCTCATCACAAATCTTTTCTAAAATGTTAAGTAATTTCTTAGATTTATCATCTTCTAAAAAACTTAAGGCATTGTTAACTTTATCCTCATGTACACAGATCACATCACAAGCATTTTTATAGCTCATATAAAATCACACCCTAAATTAAAATATAAATCCTAAAATTGTTTGAATAGTGTCATTTTCTATAATGATAAATAAACCTAAAGCTATATAAATAACAGCCATAATCCAACGACCAAATTTCTCAACAATTTCTCCAACTCCTGGAATATTAGCTAATTTTTGTGCAGTAAATACCAAGACGAAAATTAAAATTAAAAAGACAAACAAAGTAATTAATAAATTAGTAACACTTAATGTCACAAAATAGGGAACAAATACACCAATATTATCAGCGCCACAACTTGCTATGGTAATAATTGCAATCGTACCAACTAGTTTAGACAATCCTTTTTCATTCAATTCTTTTTTAGCTCTCTCTTCTCCGTCACTATCACCATAAATAGCCACTTTAATTCCTAAATAAATCGGTATTAACCCTAATAATCCTAATATCCATTTTTCAGGAACATAATTTAAGACAAAGGCAAAGAATAAACTTATGACAATCAATGTCACAGATCCTACATATTGACCAATATAAATATCGCGATATTCTTTCCTAGTCTTTGCTCTAGCAAAGAACATTAATAAAATCACTAATAAGTCTAATGCTGTCACAATATAAAGAATAGCAGCAGTTACAATAGTCTGAATCATAATTACACCTCATTCAAAAATATTTTTGAATATATTATAACTTATTTTTTTTAATAATCATAGGTGCTTTATTCCAATTGCTTTATTGACGTTGAGCCTCGGAACCCTTAACAATCCCAAAACTTGTCGAATGGTCGACTTAATAGATCATGATGTGTCGACATTCGTCGATTTTATCTTAGTTTTAAGTAATTGTTGTTATAGCACAGATATAAAATTTAATACTACATCAAAATTTAACTGAGGTTTAAGCTACTAGTTTTTTGCTAGTAGCTTTTTTATTTATATATCCAATATATCTATTTTGTATTTTAAGAGGATATTTAGACCAAAGATAATATGGAATCAATATGTTTACTCCTTTGGTATATTCGCTGATATTTTATACGTGCCTTGAGTGGAGATTTTTTGAGTGGTTTTTTCAAAAAATACGACCCGTCCCTTGATGATTTCCAAACGGTTTTCAAGTGCCCCTTGCTGAGATGGCATGAGGTCGTTTTTTTTATTTTGTTTAAATTCAAATGCTCTTATTTTGAATTTTAAGGGGGTTTTTTAAAGAATTAGGTATAAATCATATAGTTTTTAACCTAAAAACATACATAAGTTCTTAAAACGCAAATATGAGCCAAATAAAGATATTGATTTGGAGCGTTCCCATGAAAATATTACGCTCAAAAATTGTGAAACCAAAAAATAAGCATAAGTCAGATATTCAATCTCCCGTTGATGAAACGGCAAAATATCCAATAAAAGATACAGATTATATGACAGATGATGTGGAAAAAGCAGGTGAGGAAGCTTTTAGTATTATTGCTTTCTGGAATTGGGAACGTAGGAATTATTTTATTAAAAAATAGTTCAATAATCGGGCCATTTTGCGGTACAATGAATTGCCTTCTGCTACTAATATTAAAAACACTTTTTTGGAATACTAATACCCCCATATGGTATAATTGTAAAACGAGAAAGAAGGAAAGGATTGACAAATTGTATGGGTATGGGACATATGATGGGCGGAATGGGGTTCATTGGCATGATTTTTTGGATTATCATTCTTGGCTTGTTATTTTATGGTGTATATATATTAATTGCAAAAGCTTCAGAAAAACCAAAAGGTGTAAGATCAGATGATTCTTTACAAATTTTAAAGGAAAGGCTGGCCCAAGGGGAAATTAATGAAGATGAATATGAAAAATTAAAGAAAGTGTTAAAAAAAGATTAGGGATACTTTGAATGAAAGGGGAAATAAGCGATGAAAAAAAGTTACCTTTAGTGCTGTCGTTTGTACTAGCTGGTTTAATCGTCATTGGACAAACAGGTTTTACCCAAGGTTCTGATTATGACCAGAGAATGGATAATATGATGAATGAATGCATGAACTTCATGCAGTCCTTTGGTGATAACAACGAAAATAAGTAGTAAAGTATATAAAAACACAATAACTACAAGGCACTGAACCCTTAAAATGGGAACTTAATAAAAACACTATGTTCTAGGCTGCTAATTCTCTGTATTTTACAGGGGATAAGTAGCCTAGTTTTTGTTTAATTTGTTGTTCCATCATCATTTGTTGCATTTGCTCCATATTCATTTCGGGCATGTTCATTTCAGAACGTCCCATGTAGTAATAAGAGTAAGGCTCAAATTACAACACTTATTTCTTGTATAAATACTGTTCTCTTAGTATGATTATGTTGTAATAAGAGTATTACTCCTATTCATAAATGTTAAAGGTGGATGAAAATGAAATTTGGATATGCAAGAGTTTCAACCGAAGAACAACATCTTGAAAATCAAATTAGGTGGTTAGAAAAACAAGGAGTTGAGAAGAAAAATATATTCGTTGATGAAGTGAGTGGTACAACATCATCATACGATAGAGTGGGATTTAAAAAACTATTAAATGCCAAGATACGTGAAGGTGATGATTTGTATATTTTTAGAATTGATCGTCTCGGACGCAAGGCACACGTCGTAGAACAAATGGTGCGTGAGTTTTTAGATGAAGGAATTAGATTACATTCAAAAGACTTACCAAATGTTCCGACAGATGATGATTACGGTATCGGTGAGTTGATGCTAAAAGTAATGTTGTCTGTTCTAACATTCCAAGCTGAAACAGAAAGGTTATACATGCTGGAAAGACAGCGTATAGGTATAGAAAGAGCAAAACAAGAAGGTAAGTACAAAGGTAAAAAAATGAAGTATTCTGCTGATAGTGAGAACCCACAAGGGCGTCTCGTCTACGAACAAGTTGTTGAGGCGTTAAAACAAGGTGGAACAATCAGAGGGACTGCTAAAAAGTATGGATTAGGTATGAAGACGGTACAACGTATCAAAAATGAACTAAAACGAAGTAAATTACTATGACAATCAATAAACAAGTGAAAATTATAAAAAGGTATTTACTAGTAAAAAAGTAAACACCTTTAAATTTCAAAACAAAACAATTATTTTCTCAATAAAGCTAAAACTCCAGAAACTAAAATTAGTATTCCTGATAATATTCCAAAAAAACTGATAAAAATAAAATTAGTTCTGCGGAAGAAAGAGAAGTAGAATTTAATAATAAGTTTATTGAATGTATAAAGAGATATAGAGAATTTTATAATTACTGTGAAAATAAAGGGTCTTCGGAATATATAGTGGAATTAGCATTTTGATAATTCGAAAAAAATAGTGGTTAAATCGGATTGTTTGGTGGAATGCTAAGGAAAAATAATAATACCACAAAATTATAAATCAAACACGGGTGATTACGGGTAGGTAGTCAAACAAGAGGGAATTATATTTTATCTTATTAAGGCGTTATAATGTACTGATAAAAAGATGCTCATATATGAACTTCAGGTTCTTGACATAAAAACCATTACACTATATAATGTAATTGTGAAATGGAGGAGGAAATAATGTCTGAAAACTGGTGTACACCAAAACCAAAACTAACGGAACGCCCCTTATTAGATACAGAGAACGCTGAAGGTTTAAGTGAGACCTTTAAAATACTTTCTAATGGGACACGGCTTAGAATACTGCATACCTTGCTTCGAACTCCAAATGCATCTGTTAGCGAGGTGGCAGAACAGCTTGAAATGAAACCTCAATCCATTTCCAACCAACTTCAACGATTGGTTGATAAAGGCATCGTTCGCAGTATTCGTGAAGGCAATTTTATTCGGTACCGAATTGTTGATAATTGCGTCGTTAGTCTATTAGATCGAGGTTGGTGTTTAACCGAAGATTTACCTAAATAATAAGGAGGAGTTTAGTATGGAAAAATGTGCGAGACCGAACTGTAATTGTCTTCTTGGGGAAACAAAAGTAGAAGAAGCAGGAAAAGTTTACTGTAGTCAAGAATGTGTAGACAACTGTACTGATGAAGTTTGCGAGTGCAAAGATTGTAGCTGTGCAACTGCATAATTTAATAATTGTAAGGTTATCCCGTGTAACTATGGGATAACCCTTTTTATTGTAGGATAGTGAATGATAGGCTTTTTGTTTTCAATCATATAAATGCTTTATGAGATTGATGTTAGTAAAATAATTAGCAATGATAATTTCAATATCAAATCTATATTTAATACTATAACACCACAGAGTAGTAAAGGATGAACAATATGTCAGACTTATTATTACTACCAGATCTTAAAACAATAGAACCACCACAAGAAAATGAATCCGACATGATGTTTAAAGTGGAAGCAACTTTTCTACCAGTACGTTGCCCTCAATGTGGCTTTGACAGGCTATATAAACATACATCAAGAAAGCAACTAATCATGGATCTGCCTATTCGTTTAAAGCGAGTAGGATTACAATTAAACCGCAGACGTTATAAATGTCGTGAATGTGGCACAACTTTTTGGGAACGCCTTATATCCATTGACGAAAAGCGTAGTATGACTAAAAGGCTTATAAGGTCTATTGAAGAACAATCTCTGTCTAAGACCTTCGTAGACGTAGCTGAAAGTGTTGGTGTAGACGAGAAAACTGTTAGGAACATCTTTAAAGACTATGTGGCATTAAAAGAACGTGAATATCAGTTTGAAACTCCTAAGTGGCTTGGGATAGACGAGATACATATTATCCGTAGACCTCGGCTTGTATTGACTAATATTGAACGCAGGACTATTTATGACATAAAACCCAATCGTAACAAAGATACGGTCATTCAACGCCTTTCTGAAATTAAAGACAATACATATATCGAATATGTCACAATGGATATGTGGAAGTCCTACAAAGACGCAGTTAATACAGTTATACCTCACGCTAAAGTAGTTGTAGATATTTCATGTAGTCCGAATGGCTAATCAAGCCTTGGATAGTGTTAGGAAGTCTCTTAAAGCCAATATGACAGCCAAAGAAAGTCATACCCTTATGCGTGAGAGGTATATCCTTCTTAAACGAAAGCATGACTTGAATGAACGAGATTCATTCCTTTTGGATACTTGGTTAAGTAATTTACCTGAACTAAAAGAAGCCTACGAACTTAAAGAAGAGTTCTACTTGATATGGGATACAGATGACCTTGAGCAAGCCAAAGATCGTTACAGGTATTGGACACAATGCTGTTTATCCAGCAACTCTAAAAACGCCTATAAAGACCTATTAAGAGCCGTAGACAACTGGCAGGATGAAATCTTCAATTACTTGGTTCTGTTGCAAAGTTGAATTTATAGTATAAT
>NZ_KV826596.1:0-233 GCF_001835975.1 Staphylococcus sp. HMSC034G07 | reverse complement strand
ATTATACTATAAATTCAACTTTGCAACAGAACCCGAATATGTTACCTGTTGATGAATTAACAGATGTTTTAAATAAAATGAATGCTCATAGTTATCAAAATTAAATTCCAAGCCTCTCACAACGTTGTGAGGGGCTTTATTTTAATTTTATAGAGTAATAAGTCGTAAAATAGCTAAATCGCTAAAATACCCCCTTAAAACGGTTCTGTTGCAAAGTTGAGTTTATAGTATAA
>NZ_KV826595.1:0-85103 GCF_001835975.1 Staphylococcus sp. HMSC034G07 | reverse complement strand
TACAAGCGGTAAGTGAGTGAGGAAAGCGTGAAATAGTAAAGAGGAATGCATGAGCAAAAACTCATGCATAAGTCACACTATTTCAATAGCATGTAGATTCATAAGAAATATAAAAGTCAAACTATCAATAATATATATACTAGACTGTCAGTGTTTTGATTAGTGCGTCTGTATGTTCTTTGAGTTGGGATATCGGAATACCACCGAAACCTAGAATAAATTTAACTGTGTTTTGATCACTATCATATTTACTAAATGGTATTATATTTAAATCATTTTCCTTTGCGCGTTCTAAGCATTGCCCCATAGTCAAATGATTTTTGACAGTGAGTGTAAAATGCATACCAGCTAAAGCACCATCTATTTTTAATTGCGATTGATAAGGCGTTAATGCATTTAAAATTGTTGTTAGTTTATGGCGATACACGTTCCTCATTTTATTAAGATGCCTTTCAAAACTGCCTGATTTCATAAAGAGTGAAATCATTTTTTGTGTATGTGCGGGCACTGTGTTTCCTTCTTTAGTTGCCAAGTTGTCATATTTTGAAAGTAAATTATTTGGTAAAACTAAATATGCAATTCGACAGCTTGGAAATAATGATTTGGAAAAGGTACTAATATATATGACTTTATCTTTAGTGTCTAAACTTTGTAGAGCAGGTATTGGTTTGCCGAAGTAGCGAAACTCAGAATCATAATCATCTTCAATAATGTATCTATCAGTACTTTGTTGTGCCCAATTGATGAGTTGGGTTCTTTTTTTTAAACTCATAACATAGCCTGTGGGGAATTGGTGTGATGGCGTGACATATGCGATATTATTATTGGATTTCTGAAAGGACGTAATTTCTATTCCTGTACTATTTACAGGTACTTGAAGATAAGCAATTTGCTTTTTATCTAGTACTTGCTTAATGGGTGGATAACTAGGATTTTCTATTAAAAAACGACCGTCATTTAAAATGTCAGTTAAAAGATTTATTAGTTGTTCTGTTGAAGAACCGATGATAATTTGTTCAGGTCTACAGTTAACGCCACGACTATTAAATAAGTAATGTGCAATTTCTTGTCTTAATGAAATCTCGCCTTTTGAATTAACATGTTGTAGTAAATCAATTTCTTCATCTTCAAATGCATCTTTTGCATATTTTCTAAATTGTTTCATAGGGAAGTATTCTGCATCAATCTCTGATAAATTAAATGCCAGTGAACGGACTGATTGTGTCACTTCATGATTATTTTTTGAGTAATTATGATGTTGGGATTGGTCCATATTTCTTGCGATAACAGGAAGCGTTTCTATATCTGAAACAAAATAGCCTGAACGCGGTTTGGAGTAAATATATCCTTCATCTAATAAGAGCTGATACGCATGTTCAATTGTTGTATTGCTTACAGATAAATGTTGGCCTAATGCACGTTTAGACGGAAACTTATCTTCAGATTTGTATTGACCTTCTATGATTTGTTGTTTTAAATTTTCATATAAATTAATATAGAGATGATTTTTAGACAATAAACTGACCCCCTAAATTATTTTGAAAGTGTACCTTTTTAAATACCAGTTTATCTTTTAAAATGAATTTAATCAACTAAGTAAAGGGGTAAATAAAATGTCTAAATTTACTGGATCAGAAAGAGTCAAAAGAGGAATGGCTGAAATGCAAAAAGGCGGCGTCATCATGGACGTTGTCAATGCTGAACAAGCGAAGATTGCGGAAGAAGCAGGGGCAGTTGCTGTAATGGCGTTAGAACGTGTTCCTTCTGATATTAGAGCAGCTGGTGGTGTTGCTAGAATGGCAAATCCTAAAATTGTTGAAGAAGTAATGAATGCTGTTTCTATACCTGTCATGGCTAAAGGTCGTATTGGTCATATAACAGAAGCACGTGTACTAGAAGCAATGGGTGTTGACTATATTGATGAATCAGAAGTCTTAACACCAGCTGATGAAGAGTACCACTTACTTAAAGATACTTTTACAGTACCATTTGTTTGTGGCTGTCGTAATTTAGGTGAAGCAGCGCGTCGCATAGGTGAAGGAGCGGCAATGTTACGTACGAAAGGTGAACCTGGTACTGGTAATATCGTTGAAGCTGTTAGACATATTAGACAAGTCAATGCTGAAGTGAGTCGCATAACAGTTATGAATGATGATGAAATTATGACGGAAGCTAAAAACATAGGTGCACCTTTTGAAGTATTAAAATCAATTAAAGAAAACGGTAAATTGCCAGTGGTGAATTTTGCAGCTGGTGGTGTAGCAACACCTCAAGACGCTGCTTTGATGATGGAATTAGGTGCAGATGGTGTATTTGTTGGTTCTGGTATTTTTAAATCAGAAGATCCTGAAAAATTTGCAAAAGCAATTGTACAAGCTACGACGCATTACCAAGATTATGAATTAATTGGTAGATTAGCTAAAGAGTTAGGTACAGCAATGAAAGGTTTAGACATTAATGATTTGTCACTAGAAGAACGTATGCAAGAGCGTGGTTGGTAATATGAAAATAGGTGTTTTAGCTTTACAGGGTGCTGTGAGAGAACATTTGAAGCATATTGAATTAAGTGGACACGAAGGTATTGCCATAAAACATGTGGAGCAATTAGAGGAAATTGATGGGCTCATACTACCTGGTGGTGAATCGACAACGTTACGTCGTTTAATGAATTTATATGGGTTTAAAGAAGCATTACAACAATCTAAATTACCTATGTTTGGCACTTGTGCAGGGCTTATAGTTATGGCAAAAGATATTGTTGGTGAAGAAGGATATCTCAACAAATTAGATATTACGGTCCAACGAAATTCATTTGGCAGACAAGTAGATAGTTTTGAAAGTGATTTAAATATTACTGGCATTGCAGAAGATATAGAAGGGGTATTTATCAGAGCCCCTCATATAGCCCAAGTCCATGGGAATGCCACAATATTGAGCTCGGTTGGTGAGAAAATAGTAGCAGTTCAAGAAGGACGCTATTTAGGTGTTTCTTTCCATCCAGAGTTAACAGAAGATTATCGCGTAACGCAATATTTCATTGAACATATTGTAGCAAAGGCTACAATTGAGCAAGTTTAATATAACGTAAAAAAGCAGGTCAATTCCAAAATGGATTGACCTGCTTTTTGTCAGTTTAATTAGATAAAGAAACCTGCGATTGCTGCAGAAATAAATGACACAAGTGTGGCACCAAATAAAAGTTTTAAACCAAAACGTGCTACCATATCACCTTTTTCATTATTAAGCGATTTGATTGCGCCAGAAATAATACCAATTGAACTAAAGTTAGCAAAAGATACAACAAAGACAGAGATTACACCTTTTGCGTGTTCACTGATATTTTTAACTTCATTTAAGCTTTGCATGGCTACAAATTCATTAGATAGTAATTTTGTTGCCATAATAGAACCAGCTTGAACAGCATCGTCCCATGGTACCCCAATTAAAAATGCTAATGGTGCAAATATAAATCCAATTAAAGTTTGGAAATCCCATGTAATACTTCCACCTGAAGCTGCAGTGAAAATAGCACTTACAACACCGTTTAACAAAGCGATAATTGCTATATAACCAATCAGCATCGCACCAACGATTACAGCAACTTTAAACCCATCTAAAATGTATTCCCCTAACATTTCGAAGAAGGACTGTTTTTCCGTCTCACTTTCTTCAACGATTAATTTATCTTCTTTTACATCTACTTTATATGGATTAATAATAGAAGCAATGATAAACCCGCCAAATAAGTTTAGTACTACTGCAGTAACTACATATCTAGGCTCGATTAATGTAAAATAAGCACCGATAATAGAAGCCGATACCGTAGACATCGCGGAAGCAGTCAATGTATAAAGACGTTGTTTAGGGATATGTGCTAATTCTTTTTTGAGTGAAATGAAAACCTCTGATTGACCCAAAATTGCTGCTGCTACCGCATTATATGACTCTAAGCGACCCATCCCATTTACTTTAGAAATGGCTAAACCTAAATAGTTAATAATGAATGGCAGTATTCTTGTGTATTGTAAGATACCAATTAATGCTGAAATAAAAACGATTGGTAATAATACATTGAAGAAGAATGGAGGATTTTTAGGATCTACAAATTCAAATCCACCAAATACAAAATTGACACCTTCAGCAGCTTTAGCTAATAAGTAATTAAAGCCATCTGAAATGCCACCAATGACCGTAATACCAAATTTTGTTTTTAATAATATAAAAGCAAATACAAGTTGTATTACGAGTAATAAGCCAATGTATTGCCAGCGAATATTTTTTCTGTCAGAACTAAAGAGTAAAGCTAACCCAAGAAACACAGCAATACCAATTAAACCGATAATAATATGCATAATAATTCATCCCTTTAAATTTTTTCTTAACTCCTATAATACAATAAACAAGCGCTTACTTACATCCAAAATTGAAAAAATTTAAAACATATTGGTTGAAAAAGGTCAAAGTTGGTCATATAATATAGTCAAAGAAGGTCAAAAGAGGTGATAATCATGCATAACATGTCCGACATCATAGAACAGTACATTAAAAAATTATTTGAAGACACCAATGAAGACGTTGTTGAAATTCAACGTGCCAATATTGCACAGCGGTTTGACTGTGTGCCTTCTCAACTAAACTATGTGATCAAAACACGTTTTACAAATGAACATGGTTATGAAATAGAAAGTAAAAGAGGTGGCGGTGGTTATATTCGAATCACTAAAATTGAAAACAAAGATGAAACAGGTTACATTAATCATTTACTTCAACTCATCGGACCATCTATTTCACAGCAACAAGCTTATTACATCATAGATGGTTTATTAGATAAAGCATATATCAGTGAACGCGAAGCAAAAATGATTTACGCTGTAATCGATAGAGAAACTTTAAAAATGGATGTATTATCAAGAGATATTATACGTGCTAATATAGTGAAACGAATATTACATGTAATAAATTATTATTAAAGAAATTAAGAGAGGTGTTTGGTCGTGCTGTGCGAAAATTGTCATTTAAATGAAGCAGAAGTAAAGTTAGCAGTTAAAGGGCAAGATGGTGTACATGAAAAATGGGTTTGTGCCACATGCGCACAAGGCGGTAACCCGTGGACTCAAAACCAACAAATGCAGTCACAAGATGACATTGAAGGTGCGTTTGTAGTAAAACAAATATTACAACATTTAGCAGCGAAACACGGTATTGATTTCGATGAAATTGCATTTAAAGAAGAAAAGAGATGTCCTACTTGTCAAATGACATTAAAAGATATTGCGCATGTTGGTAAATTTGGTTGTGCAGACTGCTACGCAACTTTTAAAGATGACATTGTCGATATTGTACGACGTGTACAAGGTGGTCAAATCGAACACACTGGAAAAACACCACGCTCTTCACATAGAAAGTTAGCTTTGAAAAAACAAATAGAAGAGAAAACAACTTATTTAAATCAGTTAATTGAAGAACAAAATTTTGAAGAGGCTGCAGTTGTTAGAGATGAAATTAAGGCATTGAAAGAAGACAGCGAGGTGAAACATGATGAGTAAGAATGATATCAGCACCCACATTAGTGAGTGGATGAGAGACGAAGCAGAAAGTCCAATCGTAATGTCTTCGAGATTGCGTTTGGCTAGAAATTTAGAAAATCATGTACACCCTTTGATGTTTGCATCCGAACAAGATGGTAATAGAGTGATAAATGAAGTTCAAGATGCGCTTCCTAACATGTTTATACAGAGATTAGACACGATGGACCAGCAGAGTAAATATAAACTTGTTGCGAAACATCTTATCAGTCCCGAGTTAATAAAAAGACCTGCTGCTGCAGTACTTTTAAATGAAGATGAATCTTTAAGCATTATGGTTAATGAAGAAGATCATATACGAATTCAAGCCATGGGAAATGATTTATCATTACAAACATTATATGAAAAAGCTTCCGCACTGGATGACACATTAGACAGTGAGTTAGATGTAAGTTTTGATGAAACACTCGGTTATTTAACAACATGTCCGACGAATATCGGTACTGGTATGAGAGCCAGCGTAATGTTACATTTACCGGGACTTACGATTATGAAGCGGATGAATAGAATCGCTCAAACAATCAATCGTTTTGGATTCACAATAAGAGGTATCTATGGCGAAGGTTCCCAAGTATACGGTCACATTTATCAAATTTCCAATCAACTGACGCTTGGAAAAACAGAAGAAGAAATTATTGAAAGTTTAACTGAAGTAGTACAACAAATTATTAACGAAGAGATGCAAATTCGCGAACGACTTAGCAAGCATAATAAAATTGAAACTTTAGATAGAGTATATCGTTCGTTAGGTATCTTAAAATATAGTAGACTAATATCTATGGAAGAAGCATCATTTAGATTAAGTGAAGTGAAATTAGGTATAGATTTAGACTATATTGATTTAAAAGACTTTAAGTTTAATGAGTTGATGGTTGCTATTCAATCACCATTCTTATTAGATGATGAAGATGATAGAACAGTTAACGAAAAAAGAGCAGATATTTTAAGAGAACATATAAATTAGGAGGTCATGCTATGTTATTTGGTAGACTGACAGAACGTGCACAACGAGTATTGGCACATGCTCAAGAAGAAGCAATTCGCTTAAATCATTCAAATATAGGAACAGAACATTTACTTTTAGGTTTAATGAAAGAACCAGAAGGTATTGCAGCAAAAGTGTTGGAATCCTTTGATATTACTGAAGAAAAAGTAGTAACAGAAGTTGAAAAATTAATTGGTCACGGTCAAGAACAAATGGGTGCGTTACATTACACACCACGTGCTAAAAAAGTTATTGAGTTATCAATGGACGAAGCAAGAAAATTACACCACAATTTCGTTGGTACCGAGCATATATTACTTGGTTTAATTAGAGAAAATGAAGGCGTAGCTGCACGTGTTTTTGCTAATCTAGACTTAAACATTACGAAAGCACGCGCGCAAGTAGTGAAAGCTTTAGGAAGCCCTGAAATGAGCAATAAAAATGCGCAGGCAAACAAATCTAATAATACACCAACTTTAGATAGTCTTGCTCGTGACTTAACAGTAATTGCTAATGATGGCACGTTGGATCCTGTTATTGGCAGAGATAAAGAAATCACACGTGTCATTGAAGTGTTGAGTAGACGTACTAAGAACAACCCAGTATTAATTGGGGAACCAGGTGTCGGTAAAACGGCAATTGCTGAAGGTTTAGCACTTGCAATTGTTAATAATGAAGTTCCTGAAACACTTAAAGGTAAACGTGTGATGTCATTAGATATGGGAACAGTCGTTGCTGGTACGAAATATCGTGGCGAATTTGAAGAACGTTTGAAAAAAGTAATGGAAGAAATTCACCAAGCAGGTAATGTCATTCTGTTCATTGATGAGCTTCACACATTAGTAGGTGCTGGTGGTGCAGAAGGTGCAATTGATGCATCAAACATCTTAAAACCAGCATTAGCCCGTGGCGAATTACAATGTATCGGTGCGACTACACTAGATGAATATCGTAAAAACATTGAAAAGGATGCTGCGTTAGAACGTCGTTTCCAACCTGTTCAAGTAGATGAACCAACTGTTGAAGATACGATTGAAATCTTAAAAGGATTACGTGATCGTTATGAAGCACATCACCGCATCAACATCTCTGATGAAGCTTTAGAATCAGCAGCAAAACTAAGTCATCGCTATGTTTCTGATCGTTTCTTACCAGATAAAGCGATTGACTTAATTGATGAAGCAAGCTCAAAAGTAAGACTAAAAAGTCATACAACACCACCAAACTTAAAAGAGTTGGAACAAGAAATTGAGCAAGTGAAAAATGAAAAAGATGCAGCTGTACATGCACAAGAATTTGAAAATGCAGCTAATTTACGTGATAAACAAACTAAATTAGAAAAACAATACGAAGAAGCAAACAATAATTGGAAAAATAGCCAAAACGGTGCGAACACATCCTTATCTGAAGAGGATATCGGTGAAGTTATCGCTGGTTGGACTGGCATTCCATTAACAAAAATTAATGAAACAGAGTCTGATCGCTTGCTTAACTTGGAAGATACGTTACACAAACGTGTCATTGGTCAAAAAGAAGCAGTGACATCAATCAGTAAAGCAGTAAGACGTGCAAGAGCAGGATTAAAAGATCCTCAAAGACCAATAGGTAGCTTTATATTCTTAGGGCCTACAGGTGTCGGTAAGACAGAATTAGCACGTGCACTAGCAGAAACAATGTTTGGTGAAGATGACGCAATGATTCGTGTTGACATGAGTGAGTTTATGGAAAAACATGCTGTCAGTCGTTTAGTAGGAGCGCCTCCAGGTTATGTTGGTCATGATGATGGCGGTCAATTAACTGAAAAAGTAAGACGCAAACCATATTCAGTTATATTATTTGATGAAATCGAAAAAGCGCATCCTGATGTATTTAACATCTTGTTGCAAGTATTAGATGATGGACATTTAACAGATACTAAAGGTCGTCAAGTAGACTTCCGTAACACAGTGATTATTATGACATCTAACGTGGGTGCGCAAGAATTGCAAGATCAACGTTTTGCTGGATTTGGTGGCGCATCAGAAGGTCAAGACTATGAATCTATCCGTAAAACAATGATGAAAGAATTGAAAAATGCTTTCCGTCCAGAATTCTTAAACCGTGTAGATGACATCATTGTATTCCACAAACTGTCTCAAGATGAGTTGAAAGAAATTGTAACAATGATGGTAAATAAACTTACAGATCGTTTATCAGAACAAGATATTGATATTATCGTTTCTGATGCAGCTAAAGAACGCATCGCTGAAGAAGGATACGATCCAGAATATGGTGCGAGACCACTTATTCGAGAAATCCAAAAAACGATTGAAGATAACTTAAGTGAGTTAATCTTAGACGGCAATCAAATTGAAGGTAAAAATGTTTATATCGACCATGACGGTAAGGAATATAAATATAACATTAAAGATAGAACAGAAGATGAAAAAGAAAAAGAAACTTCTGAATCATAAAATTAGATAAATCAATATAGGTCATAGTGCCAAAGCGTTTCTCAAGTATTTATTTCAACCTTGAGAAACGCTTTTTTAATTTCAAAAACTACGATACAGTATGGTGAAAGTATGATATGACCTTGTAGGCTAATTTGGATATCAATAAAGTATATCTTTTTGATGGTGCTATAGGCATAATAGTGTTATTTTTAAAAATAGATTTTTGCAATATATTCATTTATATATTACAATATAAAGCTATTTATTTAGCATATAAAATATCAAAATAAATCATTTGTAAATAAAATTTGTTTTTACATAAACATAGGTATAAAATAGATTTGTTCAATAAAGATGGAGGTGCAGTTTTGGCCAAAAAGAAAGTGATTTTTGAATGCATGGCATGTGGTTATCAGTCACCTAAATGGATGGGGAAATGTCCTAACTGTGGTGGATGGAATCAAATGGAAGAAATCATAGAACAGAAATCGACAAGTCCGAAACATGGTGTGCGCAGTCGTGAAAATACATCCAAAGTACAGAAGTTAAATGATATAAAGCATGAGACAACACCACGTGTTAAAACGAATTCAGCAGAGTTTAATCGAGTGCTTGGTGGCGGGATCGTTAATGGTTCACTTGTGTTGATTGGTGGCGATCCAGGTATCGGTAAATCAACACTATTGCTTCAAATATGTGCAGCGTTATCACAAGAGAAAAACGTTTTATATATAACTGGTGAAGAATCATTAAATCAAACAAAATTAAGAGCAGATCGATTAGATGAAGATTCAAGTCATTTAAATGTATTTGCAGAAACAGATTTAGAAGTGATACATGAAACAGTTAAACAATTGAAGCCTGATTTGCTTGTTGTAGATTCTATTCAGACTATTTTTCACCCTGAAATCAGTTCTGCACCCGGTTCGGTATCTCAGGTGAGAGAGAGTACACAGAGCTTGATGAATATAGCTAAACAACTAAATATCGCGACGTTTATTGTTGGTCACGTTACGAAAGAAGGTCAGATTGCGGGACCTCGTTTGCTAGAACATATGGTAGATACGGTGCTTTATTTTGAAGGTGATGAGCATCATGCTTATCGGATTTTAAGAGCGGTAAAAAATCGCTTTGGCTCTACAAATGAAATGGGTATTTTTGAAATGAAACAGAGTGGATTGAAAGGTGTTAAAAATCCTTCAGAAATGTTTTTAGAAGAACGGTCTACAAATGTTCCAGGTTCGACAATCGTGTCTACTATGGAAGGTACGCGACCATTATTAATTGAGGTTCAAGCGTTAGTGACACCCACAACATTTAATAATCCTAGACGTATGGCGACAGGAATAGATCACAATCGTTTAAGTTTGTTAATGGCTGTATTAGAGAAAAAAGAAAATTATTTACTGCAACAACAAGATGCCTATATTAAAGTAGCTGGTGGCGTAAGATTAACAGAACCTGCTGTTGATTTAGGAATCATTATTGCTACTGCCTCAAGCTTTAAAGATTTAACTGTAGATGGCTTAGACTGTTTTATCGGCGAAGTTGGTTTAACAGGGGAAGTGAGACGTGTTTCTCGCATTGAACAACGTGTACAAGAAGCGGAAAAATTAGGTTTTAAACGCATTATTATTCCTGAATCTAATATTGGGGGTTGGGAATTCCCGAGCAACATTAAAGTCATTGGTGTGACAAATGTCCATGAGGCATTAAAATATGCCTTATCAAAACATTGATCAACGACATTTATTTAAATGGTTACAAGGCTTATGAAGTCATAATAGCTTTCATGCGAAAGGAGCGTTAGCATTTGAACATGATAAGACTCATTGTAATCTTGTGCTATATCATATTGGGCGCAAGTTTAGGCGTGTATCTTATTCCAGAGATTATTGCAGATGCTGGATTGAGTCATTTCATGCTACTTACAAATAATTATTTCAATGGACTACTAGGGATTATACTGTTTTTTGCTATCTTTGGTTGGTTTATTAAGAAAGTAACTTTAGCAATGAAAGATTTAGAACAAATGATTATGCGTCAAAGTGCGATAGAAATATTGTTTGCCACAATTGGGCTCATTATAGGTTTGCTTATTTCTGTAATGATTTCATTTATTTTCCAAATTATTGGCAACAACGTGTTAAATCATTTTGTACCAATCATTGTTACAATCATATTGGGGTATTTAGGATTTCAATTTGGTTTACGTAAACGTGATGAAATGCTTTTGTTTTTGCCAGAAAATATGACGCGTTCTATGGCTATGAATACACGTAATGCGATGCCAAAGGTGATTGATACGAGTGCAATTATAGATGGACGTATTCTAGATGTTTTAGAATGTGGCTTTGTAGATGGTGAGATTTTAATTCCGCAAGGTGTGATTAATGAATTGCAAGTTATTGCGGATGCGAATGATAGTGTAAAGAGAGAAAAAGGTCAAAGAGGCTTAGATATGCTTAATGCATTACACGATGCACAGCACCCTACACGTATTATTCAACCTACAAAATCACACAGTGATATAGACGCTATGTTAATTAAACTCGCGCTGCATTATAGAGCTCAAATTATCACTACAGATTTTAATCTGAACAAAGTTTGCCATATACAAGGCATTCAAGTACTCAATGTTAATGACTTATCAGAAGCCATTAAGCCAACAGTCCATCAAGGTGATCGACTTAACTTATTGTTAACTAAGATGGGTAAAGAAGCTGGACAAGCAGTGGGTTATTTAGAAGATGGTACGATGGTAGTTGTAGACAATGCTAAAAAACATATTGGCGAACACATTGATTTAGAAGTCGTCAGTTTATTGCAAACATCTTCGGGTCGGATTATTTTTGCTAAAAAAATATATTGAAATAGCAGTTAGGTTTCATATGAAATGTAGCAACTACAGTTACAGTTTCACATGAAACCTTTTTTACGTAAAAACACTGAATGACCAAGTGACAAAAGAATTCATTTATAAACAATTAAATTTAAGCGTGGTAATATCATAATCAGCTTTAAAGTGCTACAATAGATAGCGAAATTGTATTACTATATTTAGAATTATGCCGTGGAATTAAAAACAAAAAATGTTTGATTTTAATATAGTGATGCTTTAAAAAATGATGAGCTATGATATTATAAGTAAGCGAATAAGCAATATACTTTAAATGCTGAAACATTATTTTTTAATATGAACTTCATTGGATTCGTATTGATATATTACTGTGTGTAATAGATAGACACAGTAAAAATGAAAGCAATGAAATTGAAAATAAAAAATTAATTTTAAACAGGAGTGAACATAATGAGTAATCGTGTAAGAGTTAGATATGCGCCAAGTCCAACAGGTTATTTGCATATTGGTAATGCAAGAACTGCATTATTTAACTATTTATTTGCTAAACATTATGATGGTGATTTTGTAATACGTATAGAAGATACAGATAGCAAACGTAATTTAGAAGATGGAGAATCATCACAGTTCGATAATCTAAAATGGCTAGGTATTGATTGGGACGAATCAGTAGATAAGGATAAAGGTTATGGCCCTTACCGTCAGTCAGAACGTGCTGAAATATACAACCCGCTTATTCAACAATTATTAGATGAAGATAAAGCATATAAATGTTATATGACTGAAGAAGAGTTAGAAGCGGAACGTGAACAACAAATTGCGCGTGGTGAAATGCCGCGTTATGGTGGTAAACATGCACATTTAACAGAGGAAGAACGTCAACAATTTGAAGCAGAAGGACGTAAACCTTCTATTCGTTTCCGCGTTCCAAAAGATACAACTTATAAATTCGATGATATGGTTAAAGGCGAAATTTCATTTGATTCAAACAATATGGGAGATTGGGTAATTGTTAAAAAAGACGGTGTACCAACATATAATTTTGCCGTAGCTGTTGATGATCATTACATGGAAATTTCAGATGTTATACGTGGCGACGACCATATTTCAAATACTCCAAAACAATTAATGATTTATGACACATTTGGTTGGGAACCACCAAGATTTGCACATATGTCACTAATTGTAAATGAAGAACGTAAAAAATTAAGTAAACGTGATGGCCAAATCCTTCAATTTATTGAACAGTATAGAGACTTGGGTTACTTACCTGAGGCCTTATTCAACTTTATTACGTTGTTAGGTTGGTCTCCGGAAGGTGAAGATGAAATCTACTCTAAAGAAGAATTTATCAAAATCTTCGACGAAAAACGTTTATCTAAATCACCTGCATTTTTCGATAAACAAAAATTAGCTTGGATTAACAACCAATATATGAAACAAAAAGATACTGAAACAGTATTTGAACTTGCTTTTCCACATTTAGTAAAAGCGGAATTATTGCCTGAAAATCCTTCTGAAGAAGATAAAGCGTGGGGGCGTAAACTGATTGCACTTTATCAGAAAGAAATGAGTTACGCTGGAGAAATTGTTCCATTATCTGAAATTTTCTTCCGAGACGAACAAACACTAGGTGAAGATGAGCAAGAAGTTATTAATGGTGAACAAGTTCCAGAACTAATGAATCATTTATATGGCAAATTAGAAGCATTAGAACCTTTTGAAGCTGACGAAATTAAAAAAACAATTAAAGAAGTTCAAAAAGAAACAGGTATCAAAGGTAAGCAATTATTTATGCCGATACGTGTAGCTGTAACTGGACAAATGCACGGACCAGAACTGCCAAATACAATTGAAGTTTTAGGCAAAGACAAAGTGCTACAACGCTTAAAAAAATACGTTTAATGCATAGTGTGAATAACATAGATTAAATGTATAACACTTGAAAAATTACAAGTTACCAACTATTATAATATGTGAATGAGCTAAAGGATTAGTATGCAATGGTATGTGTCAAGAGAGTGTGCGGTCGCTGTGAGCACAACACAAAAATTGTTGAATGCACCTTTAGTTTGATGAATTGAATAATGCAAATGAGTCAATATAAGTTGTATTGCTATGTGATTGAGGAATCAGCTTATTAAAAAAGAGTGGAACCGTGCAAAGCACCTCTAACAGTATGATGTTGGAGGTGCTTTTTTAATAAGGAGGTCGCAACCTTGTTTGAAATTTTGAAAAGAATCAAAGATGATGTAAATATGGTGTTTGAGCAAGACCCAGCAGCACGTACAACATTAGAGGTAGTTACATCTTATGCTGGTGTACATGCAGTGTGGAGTCACTTAGTTGCACATGCTTTATATAAAAAGAAAAAATATGTATTAGCCAGATTGATTTCTCAAATCACACGTTTTTTTACTGGAATAGAAATACATCCAGGTGCTCAAATTGGCAAGCGTTTATTTATTGACCATGGTATGGGCGTAGTGATAGGAGAAACATGTAGGATTGGTGATAATGTCACAATCTATCAAGGCGTTACTTTAGGTGGGACAGGTAAAGAGAAAGGGAAGCGTCATCCTGATATTGGAGACAATGTTTTAATTGCAGCAGGAGCAAAAGTACTCGGTAATATTAAAATCAATTCAAATGTTAATATTGGCGCAAATTCCGTAGTGTTAAACTCGGTACCTAGCTATTCTACAGTGGTTGGTATACCAGGGCATATCGTAAAACAAGACGGAAGAAGAATTGGCAAAACATTTGATCATCGTAATTTACCTGATCCAATTTATGAGCAATTAAAACAATTAGAGAAACAACTTGAGAAAACAAGAAATGGAGAGATTCAAGATGATTACATTATATAATACACTCACACGTCAAAAAGAAACGTTTAAGTCAATAGAACCAGGTAAGGTTAAAATGTATGTTTGTGGACCAACTGTATATAATTACATTCATATTGGAAACGCAAGACCTGCAATTAACTATGATGTTGTCAGAAGATATCTTGAGTACCAAGGTTATGAAGTGATTTACGTTTCAAACTTTACGGACGTAGATGATAAATTAATAAAACGATCTAAAGAATTAAATGAGCCTGTAAATACAATAGCTAATCGCTATATCGATGCATTTTATGAAGATGTGGGTGCATTAAATGTCAAAAAAGCGACTTCAAATCCAAGAGTCATGAATCATATGGACGATATTATTAAGTTTATAAAAGAACTTATTGATGAAGGCTATGCATATGAAAGCGGTGGCGACGTTTATTTCAGAACACGTAAGTTTGAAGATTATGGTAAATTAAGCCATCAATCGCTGAACGATTTAAAAGTAGGTGCGCGTATTGAACAAGGGGAACAAAAAGAAGACGCTCTAGATTTTACGTTATGGAAACAAGCAAAACCGGATGAAATCAGTTGGGATAGTCCATTTGGGAAAGGTAGACCAGGCTGGCATATTGAGTGTTCAGTGATGGCTTATCACGAGCTAGGTGCAACAATTGATATTCATGCGGGTGGTACAGATTTACAATTCCCACATCATGAAAATGAAATTGCACAATCTGAAGCACATAACCATGCCCCATTCGCAAACTATTGGATGCACAATGGTTTCATTAATATAGATAATGAAAAAATGAGTAAGTCATTGGGCAATTTTGTCTTAGTGCATGACATTATTAAAGAAATTGATCCGGACGTCTTACGCTTTTTCATGATAAGTGTACATTATAGAAGTCCAATCAACTATAATATGGAACTTGTTGGGGCAGCTAAAAGTGGGTTAGAACGTATTCGCAATAGTTATCAAGCCATTGAAGAACGTGAAACAATTGCAACTAATATTGAAACGCAAGATCATTATATTGATGAAATCAATCAAATATTAGACCAATTTGAAACGGTTATGAACGACGATTTTAATACGGCTAATGCCATTACAGCTTGGTATGATTTATCAAAATTAGCGAATAAATACGTATTAGAAAATACGACATCTACTAAAGTGATTGCACGATTTAAAGAAGTGTATCAAATATTCAGTGATGTCTTAGGCGTTCCTTTAAAAGCATCAAACAACGATGAATTATTAGATGAAGATGTTGAAGCGCTCATTGAAGAACGAAACCAGGCACGACAAAACAAAGATTTTGCACGTGCAGATGAAATCCGTGACCAGTTAAAAGAACAAAATATTATTTTAGAAGATACGCCACAAGGTGTGAGATTCAAACGTGGTTAACATGGATAATAAGTTATTAAATCCATTAACTTTGGCCTATATGGGTGATGCAGTATTAGATCAATTCGTAAGAGAGTACATTATATTGAAGTTAAAAGCTAAGCCCAATCGACTACACCAAGAAGCCAAGCGTTACGTATCGGCAAAAAGTCAGGCACAATCGCTTGAGCACTTATTAGAAAATAACTGGTTTACAGCGGAAGAATTAGATATTGTTCGTCGTGGTAGAAATGCGAAGAGTTATACTAAGGCGAAAAACACAGATATTCAAACTTATCGAAAAAGTTCGGGTTTAGAAGCAATCCTCGGATTTTTATATCTAGAAAAAAATCAAGAGCGACTCACCATGTTGCTTGAACGCATCGTAAAAAATGTAGATGAAAGGTAGTGAGACTTTGGAAGAGATTGTTATAGTAGGTCGTCATGCCGTAAAAGAAGCGATTGTTTCCGGACATACAATTAATAAGGTTTTAATTCAAGATACAGTGAAAAAAGGACAAATTAATGATATTTTAAAAAAGGCAAATAGTAATAAAATCATTGTACAAGCAGTGCCAAAATCAAAATTAGATGGTTTGTCTGATGCGCCTCACCAAGGTGTCGCTGCATACATCGCACCATATGAATATGCAGATTTTGATGCGTTTTTAGCACAGCAAAAGAACAATGAAAAACTATCAACTGTTTTAATTTTGGATGGCTTAGAAGATCCTCATAATTTAGGGTCGATTTTAAGAACGGCTGATGCTTCAGGAGTAGATGGCATTATTATTCCTAAAAGGCGATCGGTTGCACTTACGCAGACTGTTGCAAAAGCTTCTACTGGCGCGATTGAACATGTCCCTGTCATGCGTGTTACAAATTTGGCGAATACCATTGAAACATTAAAAGACCATGGATACTGGGTGGTCGGTACAGAAGCCGAAAATTCAACAGATTATCGTGAAATGGACGCTGGTATGTCGCTAGCGATTGTTATCGGAAGTGAAGGACAAGGCATGAGCAGACTTACCAAAGATAAATGTGACTTTTATATAAACATTCCAATGGTAGGGCATGTAAATAGTTTGAATGCTTCTGTTGCGGCAAGCTTAATGATGTACGAAGTCTATCGTAAACGTAATCAGATTGGAGAAAAATCATGAAGGATCGTTTCTTGATTATAGACGGTTATAATATGATTGGCCAATCACAAGACTTAAGTCAAATAGCCCAAGAAAATTTGGAAGAAGCACGCGATCAGCTATTAACCGCGATTGCAAATTATAATGCAGTTATAGCAGATGAGGTTGTATGTGTGTTTGATGCCTATGAACAATCCGGCATGTCATCAGAATATATGTATCACGGTGTAAAGATTGTCTTTACTAAAGAAAAAGAAACAGCAGATAGTTTTATAGAAAAATATGTTTATGATTTATACGACAAACACACAAGACATATCACAGTGGTAACAAGTGATATGAGTGAACAACATGCTATATTTGGTGCGGGAGCTTATCGTATCTCTTCTAGAGAAATGTGGAGAGACTTGAGAGAAAATGAAGTTTCGGTTTCAAAAAAGCTCGAAGGGTTCAATGAGCAGAAACCACGCACACGTATAGAACTATCAAATGAAATTTTGGAAGAATTTGAAAAAATTAGAAGGGGTAACAATCACAAATAAGAAGATTGTCCCCTTGCTTTTTTTATAGCGTCCTTTGTATGCTAACTTTATTCTGATTGAAAGGATAAAAAAGCATGCACCAAAGAATAAAACATCAAGAATCAATACCAGTTTCAAAAAGCAAACGGCAAGACATTCATTTCCTAATTGATTTACTAGAGCAAATACAACCACATATTTGGAAATGTTTAAATCATTTCACAATACATCCTGATGATAAAGAAGATTTACAACAAGAAATACTTTTGAAATTATTCAAAGCGATAAGTCAATTTGATTTTTCAAAAGACATACCATTAGCACATTACGTAAATCGTACTATCAAAAATGCTAGAAATGATTATATACGAAAAAAATTAGCTGATGTAAGACGACAAAGGTTATTAGAAAATGAAATGTTAAGCAGTGTCCAAGTGTTAAGGCAAGTGAGGCAACCGGATGACATTATTTTAAGAAGAGAAACCCTGGTTTTGTTGCATCAAAGTGTTGAAAAATTAACAGAGTTAGAACAAGGTATTATAAAATATATTTTAAATGATTATAAACCATCAGAGGTTGCCCATATCTTAAATCTAAATGTTAAGATAGTTTACAATTCGATACATAGATGTAAACTGAAATTAAAGCGTGTTTTTAAGCAAAAGTATCATGACTAAAAACAGTTATGGATACGTATAAAATGATTTTTGGATTAATAGAAAGCAATAGTGGAAGATTGACAATTGACAGAGATGTTATGTATAGTAGATTGGTATTATAATGAGTAAGGTGAAGTGAAATGAAAAAAGTGCCATTAAGCTGTGAAACGTGTGGAAATAGAAATTATAATGTTCCAAAGCAAAGTAACCTTACATCAAGATTGACATTGAAGAAGTATTGTCCGAGATGTAACGCACATACAGTTCATAAAGAAGCGAAATAATGTCGGTATATTAGATTTAGTAATTGAGTAAATATAACCTTCCAATTTAGTTGTGAGTATTGTATTTGCTTAATTTGTCGTATGTATAAGCAAATGAGAAAATCGAATTAATATGGAGGTATTGCTAATGGCTAAAAAAGAAAATTTCTTTCAAGGCGTAAAGTCAGAAATGGAAAAGACGAGTTGGCCAACGAAAGAAGAATTATTTAAATATACTATTATTGTTGTTTCAACGGTAGTATTTTTCTTAGCCTTCTTCTATGTCTTAGATTTAGGTATTGGTAGAATTATAGAGTTAATTAAATAGATAGGAGTGACGACATGTCTGAGGAAGTTGGCGCAAAGCGTTGGTATGCTGTGCATACTTATTCTGGTTATGAGAACAAAGTTAAGAAGAATTTAGAAAAACGTGTGGAATCTATGAATATGACTGAATTGATATTCAGAGTGGTTATACCTGAAGAAGAAGAAACACAAGTTAAAGATGGTAAAGCTAAAACGTTAACTAAAAAAACATTTCCTGGCTATGTATTAGTCGAATTAATCATGACTGATGAATCATGGTATATTGTGAGAAACACACCGGGTGTTACAGGATTTGTTGGTTCAGCAGGTGCTGGGTCAAAACCAAATCCATTATTACCTGAAGAAGCACGTTTCATCTTGAAACAAATGGGCATGAAAGAAAAAACAATTGATGTTGAATTAGATTTAGGTGAGCAAGTTCAAATCAAATCAGGTCCATTTGCGAATCAAGTTGGTGAAGTTCAAGAAATTGAAGCGGATAAATTTAAATTGACAGTTCTTGTAGACATGTTTGGTAGAGAAACACCTGTTGAAGTAGAATTCGATCAAATTGAAAAATTATAAAGGTATATAAGTAATACTAGACTTGCTAAAGCAAGAAATATTACTTTACATGCATTAAGAACCCCTAATCATTAAAATGATTCAGTGTAAGGAATACCTGAGCCAAGGCTCATGCATTAAGAACCCCTAATCATTAAAATGATAAGGGGTTCTATAAAAAAAGTTCCATTTTACTCTTGCTTTATGATTTGAGTAGATGTTATAATACTGTGGTCGCGCTCATAGAGCGTTCATTTCGTCACGAAATGTAGAAGAGTGGGAGGACAAAACTGAGTCCTGTGACCACATCACGATATCAAGGAGGTGCACATCGTGGCTAAAAAAGTAGAAAAAGTTGTTAAATTACAAATTCCTGCAGGTAAAGCAAACCCAGCACCACCAGTTGGTCCAGCATTAGGTCAAGCAGGTGTGAACATTATGGGATTCTGTAAGGAATTCAACGCACGTACACAAGAAGATGCAGGTTTAATTATTCCGGTAGAAATCAGTGTTTATGAAGATCGTTCATTTACATTCATTACAAAAACTCCACCGGCTCCAGTACTACTTAAAAAAGCAGCTGGCGTTGAAAAAGGTTCTGGTGAACCTAACAAAAACAAAGTTGCTACAGTAACTAAAGATCAAGTACGTGAAATTGCAAACCAAAAAATGCAAGATTTAAACGCTGCAGACGAAGAAGCAGCTATGCGTATTATCGAAGGTACTGCACGTAGTATGGGTATCACAGTTCAATAATATTAAAAAATTAACGAAAACATAGATTGACGATGAAGCAGATGACAGAAATGACAAACAGGATCAAAGCGTTCAATATTGTCGTAATAAGAGGGAAATTGTCATTTATTTAGGAAGTGTTTCCTGAGATGAAATATGATTAAAACCTCTCTGTTATCTGCTCTTAACTTGCAAATGCGAGTAAATGTGGGAGGAAATTCCGCTAAAACCACTAAAGGAGGACATGAAATGGCTAAGAAAAGTAAAAGATTTCAAGAAGTAGCTAATAAAATTGACCGCCAAAAACACTATAGTGTGGAAGAAGCAGTTGAATTAGCTAAAGAAACAAGTATCGCTAACTTTGACGCATCAGTTGAAGTAGCATTCCGTTTAGGAATTGATACACGTAAAAATGATCAACAAATCCGTGGTGCAGTTGTACTTCCAAATGGTACAGGTAAATCACAACGTGTATTGGTATTCGCAAAAGGAGACAAAGCAGCTGAAGCAGAAGCAGCAGGTGCAGATTTCGTTGGTGAAGGTGAATATGTTCAACAAATCCAACAAGGTTGGTTTGACTTTGACGTAGTAGTAGCTACACCAGATATGATGGGTGAAGTTGGTAAACTTGGTCGTGTATTAGGACCTAAAGGTTTAATGCCAAACCCTAAAACTGGAACTGTAACAATGGACGTTACAAAAGCAGTTGAAGAAATCAAAGCAGGTAAAGTAGAATATCGTGCTGAAAAAGCTGGTATTGTACATGCTTCTATTGGTAAAGTATCATTTGATACTGACAAACTTGTTGAAAACTTCAAAGCTTTACAAGATGTGTTAACTAAAGCAAAACCATCTTCAGCTAAAGGTACTTACTTCAAATCTGTTGCTGTTACAACAACAATGGGTCCTGGCGTAAAAGTCGATACTTCTAGCTTCAAACTTTAATCTTAAATATAAATGATGATAAGACTGGATGGATATATTCAGTCTTATCTTTAAAAATATATTGACATATTATATTTAACCAGTTATATTGGTTAATGTATTATTTTACCTAAGACAGTAGGAGTTAGTCATAACTTAAAAATAATCCTACCGAGGCTAAAATTGACTTGAACGTGAAGATTTTTAGATCTTTCAAGCACTTTTTGCCGTGGGTAGAAAGTGCTTTTTTTATTGAGATAAAGTTGTTAATTGACGTAATTAGCAGTTGTAATCAAGATTAAAAGCACCAAATAAAAAAACTATGGAGGTGTCTAAATGTCTGCTATCATCGAAGCTAAAAAACAACAAGTTGATGTAATTGCTGAATCATTAAAGAATTCAGTATCTACTGTAATCGTTGACTACCGCGGTCTAACTGTTTCAGAAGTAACTGAATTACGTTCACAATTACGTGAAGCTGGCGTTGAATTCAAAGTATTGAAAAATACAATGGTTCGCCGTGCTGCTGATCAAGTTGGCTTAGAAGATTTAAATGAACACTTAGTAGGTCCTACTGCAGTTGCTACTTCAACAGAAGATGTTGTTGCTCCAGCAAAAGTATTAGCAGGATTTGCTAAAGAACATAAAGCTTTAGAAATTAAAGTAGGTGTTATGGAAGGCAGTGTTATTTCTGCTGAAGAAGTTAACACAGTTGGTACATTACCATCACACGACGGTCTTGTTTCTATGCTTTTATCAGTATTACAAGCTCCAGTACGCAATTTCGCTTATGCAGTTAAAGCTGTTGGAGAAGATAAAGAACAAAACGAAGAAAGCGCTGAATAATTGCGCATAAAACTAATAAAATTAATGGAGGAATATTAAAATGGCTAATCAAGAACAAATCATTGAAGCAATTAAAGAAATGTCAGTTTTAGAATTAAACGACTTAGTAAAAGCAATTGAAGAAGAATTTGGTGTAACTGCAGCAGCTCCAGTAGCAGCAGCAGGTGCAGCAGGTGGCGGAGACGCTGCTGAAGAAAAAACAGAATTTGATGTTGAATTAACATCAGCTGGATCATCTAAAATCAAAGTCGTTAAAGCTGTTAAAGAAGCTACTGGCTTAGGATTAAAAGATGCTAAAGAATTAGTTGACGGAGCTCCTAAAGTAATCAAAGAAGCTTTACCAACTGAAGAAGCTGAAAAACTTAAAGAAGCATTAGAAGAAGTTGGCGCTACAGTAGAATTAAAATAATTCTAGCTGGCTAACAGTTCATAATTATATATTGAAGGTTATTCAAGCAGTTTAACACATTAGCTATTTCGATACGCTAATCTTAAATGCAATGTGGATATCCTGAAATCTTTGAGAAATGAAAACCCCGTTATCGATATAACGGGGTTTTATCTTATTTGATCTATCCTGAATGAATCGTTTGTTGTTACAAAGTTTTGTTGAGGGTATAGTATTAATCTAAGATGAATTAGATTAAAAGAGGTGTAGTCATGAGTCATTACTATGATGAAAATCCTGAAGTAGAAAGCGCTGAACTTCCTTTTACGTATTCCTACAAAAACTATGATTTAAAATTAGTTACTGATTCAGGTGTATTTTCTAAAGGGAAAATAGACTTTGGTTCAGATTTATTAATCAATACTTTTTTGAAAGAAAATCCCCCGGGTCCTACTAAAAAAATTATAGATGTTGGTTGTGGTTATGGACCGATTGGTTTGATGATTGCAAAAGTGTCTCCGCACCATGAAATAACGATGGTTGATGTAAATCAACGCGCACTTTCCTTATCGATTAAAAATAAAACGCAAAATCATTTAGAGAATGTAGAGATCAAAGAAAGTGATGGGTTATCGCAAGTAGAGGATAATGCTTTTGATTTTGTATTAACGAATCCACCGATTAGAGCAGGAAAAAAAGTAGTTCATAGCATCTTAACTGATGCGCATCATAAATTAAAAGCGAATGGTGCCCTTTATGTTGTGATTCAAAAGAAACAAGGTATGCCATCTGCGAAGAAAAAAATGGAAGAAACATTTGGTAATGTAGAAGTATTAGAAAAGCACAAAGGCTATTATATATTAAGAAGTGTAAAAGGTTGATTAAAAACCACTGTTCTGATATAGTAATAGAATGTAAAAAATTATGTTCAATAAGTGTGTACTTTTACGTATAAATTAACAAAGTATATAAGGTGAAATAGAAAATGGTGTCATGAGTTATGCTACCGTTTTCTTTTTGTCTAATTATATTTGCTGATTTAGTAAAAGTAAACACGCAATTTTTGAGGGGTGAATCTGTTTGGCAGGTCAATTTGTCCAATATGGAAGACATCGTAAACGTAGAAACTATGCGAGAATTTCAGAGGTATTAGAATTACCGAATTTAATTGAGATTCAAACTAAGTCTTACGAGTGGTTCTTAGAAGAAGGTTTATATGAAATGTTTAGAGACATTTCACCGATTGAAGATTTCACAGGAAATCTGTCTTTAGAGTTTGTTGATTACAGACTTGGAGAATCAAAATATGATTTAGAAGAATCGAAAAACCGTGATACGACGTATTCTGCACCTCTACGTGTAAAAGTACGTCTAATCATTAAAGAAACAGGCGAAGTGAAAGAGCAAGAAGTATTTATGGGTGATTTCCCATTAATGACAGATACAGGTACATTTGTGATTAATGGTGCTGAGCGTGTAATCGTATCGCAATTAGTTCGTTCACCATCCGTTTACTTTAATGAAAAATTAGATAAAAATGGTCGCACAAACTATGATGCAACAATTATTCCTAACCGTGGCGCATGGTTAGAGTATGAAACTGATGCCAAAGATGTAGTTTATGTACGTATTGATAGAACAAGAAAATTACCACTAACAGTATTATTGAGAGCTTTAGGTTTCTCAACAGATCAAGAAATCATTGATCTTTTAGGAGACAATGAGTACTTACGTAATACATTAGAAAAAGATGGTACTGAAAATACTGATCAAGCACTATTAGAAATTTATGAGCGTTTACGCCCAGGTGAACCTCCGACAGTAGAAAATGCGAAAAGCTTACTATACTCACGTTTCTTCGATCCGAAACGTTATGATTTAGCAAGCGTGGGTCGTTATAAAGCGAATAAAAAACTTCATTTAAAACACCGCTTATTCAATCAAAAATTAGCAGAACCAATTGTTAATGCTGAAACAGGTGAAATTGTAGCTGAAGAAGGTACTGTCCTAGATCGTCGTAATTTAGATGAAATCATGGATGTATTAGAATCTAATGCGAACAGTGAAGTTTTTGAACTTGAAGGTACTGTGATTGATGAACCAGTAGAAATTCAATCTATTAAAGTATATGTTCCTAATGATGAAGAAGGCCGCACAACAACAGTTATTGGTAATGCATTCCCTGATTCAGAAGTGAAATGTATTACACCAGCTGACATCATCGCATCAATGTCATATTTCTTTAATTTATTAAGTGGTATTGGATTCACAGATGATATTGACCATTTAGGTAATCGTCGTCTACGTTCAGTAGGGGAGTTACTACAAAACCAATTCCGTATTGGTTTATCAAGAATGGAACGTGTGGTACGTGAAAGAATGTCTATTCAAGACACAGATTCAATTACGCCACAACAATTAATTAATATCCGTCCAGTTATTGCATCAATTAAAGAATTCTTTGGTAGTTCTCAATTGTCACAATTCATGGACCAAGCCAATCCATTAGCAGAATTGACACATAAACGTCGTCTATCAGCATTAGGACCTGGTGGTTTAACACGTGAACGTGCTCAAATGGAAGTGCGTGACGTTCACTACTCTCACTATGGCCGTATGTGTCCAATCGAAACACCAGAGGGACCAAACATTGGTTTGATCAACTCATTATCAAGTTATGCACGTGTAAATGAATTTGGTTTCATTGAAACACCATATCGTAAAGTAGATCTTGAGACGAATAGTATCACAGATCAAATCGATTATTTAACAGCTGATGAAGAAGATAGCTATGTAGTAGCACAAGCGAATTCTAAACTAGATGAAAATGGTCGTTTCTTAGACGATGAAGTTGTTTGTCGTTTCCGTGGTAACAACACAGTTATGGCCAAAGAAAAAATGGATTACATGGATGTATCTCCTAAACAAGTTGTTTCTGCAGCAACAGCATGTATTCCATTCTTAGAAAACGATGACTCTAACCGTGCATTAATGGGTGCAAACATGCAACGTCAAGCAGTACCATTGATGAATCCAGAATCACCTTTCGTAGGTACTGGTATGGAACACGTAGCAGCTCGTGACTCTGGTGCTGCAATTGTCGCTAAACATAAAGGCCGTGTTGAACACGTTGAATCTAATGAAATTCTTGTACGTCAACTTATCGAAGAAGATGGACAAGAATACGAAGGCGAAATCGATCGCTATCCGTTAGCTAAATTCAAGCGCTCAAACACAGGTACTTGTTATAACCAAAGACCAATCGTTGCTACAGGTGATGTCGTAACGAAAGGTGAAATTTTAGCCGATGGTCCTTCAATGGAACTTGGTGAAATGGCGTTAGGTAGAAACGTAGTTGTCGGATTCATGACATGGGACGGTTACAACTATGAAGATGCTGTAATTATGAGCGAACGCCTAGTGAAAGATGACGTATATACTTCTATCCATATTGAAGAATATGAATCAGAAGCACGTGATACAAAACTAGGACCTGAAGAAATTACACGTGATATTCCTAACGTTTCAGATAGTGCGCTTAAAAACTTAGATGACCGTGGTATTGTATACGTAGGTGCTGAAGTTAATGACGGAGATATTTTAGTAGGTAAAGTAACGCCTAAAGGTGTAACAGAATTAACAGCAGAAGAACGCTTATTACATGCGATATTCGGTGAAAAAGCACGTGAAGTACGTGATACATCATTACGTGTACCTCATGGTGCAGGCGGTATTGTTCTAGACGTTAAAGTCTTCAACCGTGAAGAAGGAGATGACACATTATCTCCAGGTGTAAACCAATTAGTACGTGTTTATATCGTTCAAAAACGTAAAATACATGTTGGTGACAAAATGTGTGGTCGTCACGGTAACAAAGGTGTTATCTCTAAGTTAGTTCCTGAAGAAGATATGCCTTACTTACCAGACGGTACACCAATCGACATCATGTTGAACCCACTAGGTGTTCCATCACGTATGAATATCGGACAAGTATTAGAGTTACATTTAGGTATGGCTGCTAAAAACTTAGGTATTCATGTTGCTTCACCAGTATTTGATGGTGCGAGTGATGAAGATGTATGGTCAACGATTGAAGAAGCTGGTATGGCACGTGACGGTAAGACAGTATTATACGATGGACGTACGGGTGAACCATTCGATAACAGAATCTCAGTCGGCGTTATGTATATGTTGAAACTTGCACACATGGTTGACGATAAATTACACGCACGTTCAACTGGACCATACTCACTTGTTACGCAACAACCATTAGGTGGTAAAGCACAATTCGGTGGACAACGTTTCGGTGAGATGGAAGTATGGGCACTTGAAGCTTACGGTGCTGCATACACACTTCAAGAAATCTTAACTTATAAATCTGATGATACAGTAGGTCGTGTAAAAACTTATGAATCTATTGTTAAAGGTGAAAACATTACTAAACCTGGTGTTCCTGAATCATTCAGAGTATTGATGAAAGAACTTCAAAGTTTAGGATTAGATGTTAAGATTATGGATGAGCATGACAATGAAATCGACATGCAAGATAACGAAGATGAAGATGCAGTAGAACGTAAAGTGGACCTTCAACAAAAAGAAGCGCCACAATCACAAAAAGAAATTACTGACTAATACAGATCGCATTTAAGTTTATAAAAAGATATACCATTTTGGGGTAAAGTTGTCGTACTTGCCTCATTATGGCCTTATCTATTATTGATAAAGAGCAATCAATCAATTTGCACAGCTAATCTAAATTGAAGGAGGTAGGCTCCTTGATTGATGTAAATAATTTCCATTATATGAAAATAGGACTTGCTTCACCTGAAAAAATCCGTTCATGGTCTTTTGGTGAGGTTAAAAAGCCAGAAACAATTAACTATCGTACTTTAAAACCAGAAAAAGATGGTCTATTCTGTGAGAGAATTTTCGGACCTACAAAAGACTGGGAATGTAGTTGTGGTAAATACAAACGTGTACGCTATAAAGGTATGGTTTGTGATAGATGTGGAGTAGAAGTAACTAAATCTAAAGTGCGCCGTGAAAGAATGGGACACATTGAATTAGCTGCGCCAGTTTCACATATTTGGTACTTCAAAGGTATTCCAAGCCGCATGGGACTATTATTAGATATGTCACCAAGAGCATTAGAAGAAGTCATTTATTTTGCTTCTTATGTTGTTGTAAATCCTGGCCCAACTGGATTAGAGAAAAAGACGTTACTATCTGAAGCAGAATTCAGAGAGTACTATGATAAATTCCCTGGTCAATTTACAGCTAAAATGGGTGCTGAAGGTATCAAAGAATTATTAGATGAAATTGATTTGGATACAGAATTAAAAGAATTGCGTGATGAGTTAGAGTCTGCAACAGGACAAAGACTTACACGTGCGATTAAACGATTAGAAGTAGTTGAATCATTCAGACATTCTGGTAATAATCCAGCTTGGATGGTATTAGATGTACTTCCAATAATTCCACCAGAAATCAGACCAATGGTTCAATTAGACGGTGGACGTTTTGCAACAAGTGATTTAAATGATTTATATCGCCGTGTCATCAACCGTAACAACCGTTTAAAACGTTTATTAGATTTAGGTGCTCCTGGCATCATCGTACAAAACGAAAAACGTATGTTACAAGAAGCAGTTGATGCACTTATCGATAATGGTCGCCGTGGTCGTCCAGTAACTGGACCAGGTAACCGTCCATTAAAATCATTGTCACATATGCTTAAAGGTAAACAAGGTCGTTTCCGTCAAAACTTATTAGGTAAACGTGTTGACTATTCAGGCCGTTCCGTTATCGCTGTTGGACCAAGCTTGAAAATGTATCAATGTGGCTTACCTAAAGAAATGGCTTTAGAGTTGTTTAAACCTTTCATCATGAAAGAATTAGTTCAACGTGAAATTGCGACAAACATTAAAAATGCGAAAAGCAAGATTGAACGTATGGATGATGAAGTATGGGATGTACTAGAAGACGTCATTAAAGAACATCCAGTTCTTTTAAACCGTGCACCAACGCTGCATAGATTAGGTATCCAAGCATTTGAACCTACACTTGTAGAAGGTCGTGCGATTCGTCTACATCCACTTGCAACTACAGCTTATAACGCTGACTTTGATGGTGACCAAATGGCTGTTCACGTACCATTATCTAAAGAAGCACAAGCAGAAGCACGCATGCTCATGCTTGCAGCACAAAACATCTTAAACCCTAAAGATGGTAAACCTGTTGTTACACCATCACAAGATATGGTATTAGGTAACTATTACCTTACTTTAGAACGTAAAGATGCAGTAAATACTGGTACAATTTATAATGATACAAACGAAGTGTTGAAAGCTTATGCGAATGGTTATGTACATTTACACACACGTATAGGTGTGCATGCAAGTTCATTTAATAACCCAACATTTACAGAAGCGCAAAATCATAAAATTTTAACAACATCTGTTGGTAAAGTAATCTTTAATGAAATCATTCCTGATTCATTTGCATATATTAACGAACCAACAAAATATAACCTTGAAAACAGTACGCCAGACAAATACTTTGTTTCTGCGACAGAATTAGGTGAGGGTGGATTAAAAGCATATTTTGATGAACAACCACTCATCGAACCATTCAACAAGAATTTCTTAGGAAATATCATTGCAGAAGTCTTTAATCGATTCAGCATCACAGATACATCTATGATGTTAGATAGAATGAAAGACTTAGGATTCAAATTCTCTTCTAAAGCTGGTATCACTGTCGGTGTATCTGACATTGTGGTTTTACCAGATAAGCAACAAATTTTAGATGAACATGAAAAACTAGTTGAAAAAGTACAAAAACAATTCAACCGTGGTTTAATTACTGAATTTGAACGTTACAATGCAGTTGTTGAAATTTGGACTGATGCCAAAGACCAAATTCAAAACGAATTAATGGGGTCACTTGAAAAAACAAACCCAATCTTTATGATGAGTGACTCTGGTGCCCGTGGTAACGCATCTAACTTTACACAGTTAGCAGGTATGCGTGGACTTATGGCTGCACCATCCGGTAAGATTATTGAATTACCAATCACTTCATCATTCCGTGAAGGTTTAACAGTGTTAGAATACTTTATCTCTACACATGGTGCACGTAAAGGTCTTGCCGATACAGCACTTAAAACAGCGGACTCTGGTTATCTTACTCGTCGTCTTGTTGATGTGGCACAAGATGTTATCGTTCGTGAAGAAGACTGTGGTACGGACCGTGGTTTACTTGTATCTGATATTAAAGAAGGTACTGAAATGATTGAACCATTCAGCGAACGTATTGAAGGTCGTTATTCTAAAGAAACGATTCGCCATCCAGAAACAGATGAAGTCATCGTTCGTCCAGATGAGTTAGTAACAGCAGAAATTGCTAAGAAAATCACAGACGCTGGTATAGAAGAAATGTATATCCGTTCAGCATTCACATGTAATACACGTCATGGTGTATGTGAAAAATGTTATGGTAAAAACCTTGCTACTGGTGAAAAAGTTGAAGTTGGTGAAGCAGTTGGTACAATTGCTGCCCAATCCATCGGTGAACCAGGTACACAGCTTACAATGCGTACATTCCACACAGGTGGTGTAGCAGGTAGTGATATCACGCAAGGTCTTCCTCGTATCCAAGAGATTTTCGAGGCGCGTAACCCTAAAGGTCAAGCAGTCGTGACTGAAATTGAAGGTGTCGTAGATGACATTAGCGTTGCCAAAGATCGTCAACAAGAAATCGTCATCAAAGGCGCAAATGAAACGAAATCTTACCTAGCTTCAGGTACTTCAAGATTAAAAGTTGAAGTTGGCCAAAGTGTTGAACGTGGTGAAGCACTCACAGAAGGTTCAATTGAACCTAAGAACTTCTTATCTATATCTGGCTTGAATGCAACAGAAAGTTATTTATTAAAAGAAGTTCAAAAAGTTTACCGTATGCAAGGTGTTGAAATTGATGATAAACACGTTGAAGTTATGGTAAGACAAATGTTACGTAAAGTACGTATCATTGAAGCTGGAGATACGAAATTACTTCCAGGTGCACTTGTAGATATTCATAACTTTACAGATGCGAACCGTGAAGCATTCAAAGAACGTAAACGTCCAGCAACATCTAAACCTGTATTATTAGGTATAACAAAAGCTTCTCTTGAAACTGAAAGCTTCTTATCAGCAGCTTCATTCCAAGAAACAACACGTGTACTTACAGATGCTGCTATCAAAGGTAAACGTGATAACTTACTTGGACTTAAAGAGAACGTTATTATCGGTAAGCTCATCCCAGCTGGTACAGGTATGAGACGTTACAGTGATGTACAGTATGATAAAGCGACACCAGAAGAAGTTGTTGAAGAGATTCAACCAACTGAAATCTAGTATTGCTTTTAAAATATGAAATGGTTTAGCATTCATTTGAGCTTGTATAAACATATAGACATGTGTTGAAGTTGTAGGACTGCAACACGTGTCTATGTCTTAAGTGACTGACCATTTTACTTTGGGCGAAATAAAAGATGAGATGGTAACATTTGATCTTTATTTCGCTCTTTTATTTTTTTATATATTTTCTGCAAAAAATGTTAATTAAAGTTGACTACGCAGTAATTTTGATGTTATTATTATTAAGGTTGATGCAAGCAGAACTTTGGAGGATATTTAGATGTCTAATGAAAAAGTTGCACGCTTTAACAAACAACACTATGTTATTGGTCTTAAACAGACGCTAAAAGCTTTGAATAAAGATCAAGTGACATCATTGATTATCGCTGAAGACGTTGAAGTTCATCTAATGACTCGCGTGTTAAGTCAAATCAATCAAAAAAACATATCTATCTCATTTTTCGAGAGCAAACAAGCTTTAGGAAAGTATGTAGGTATAAACGTTAATGCGACTGTTGTTGCATTATTGAAATGAGATTAGTAAGATTTTTCTTACTAAATTTTATTTACCTTTAAAATGAACCACCTGGATGTGTGGGATTATAAAAGAAGAGAGGAGGACATATTTCATGCCAACTATTAACCAATTAGTACGTAAACCAAGACAAAGCAAATCAAAAAACTATGATTCACCAGCATTGAACAGAAACTACAACAGTAAAAAGAAAAAGTACACTAGCTTAAACTCACCGCAAAAACGTGGTGTTTGTACACGTGTAGGTACTATGACACCTAAAAAACCTAACTCTGCGTTACGTAAATATGCTCGTGTGCGTTTGTCTAACAACATCGAAATTAACGCGTATATCCCTGGTATCGGACACAACTTACAAGAACACAGTGTTGTACTTGTACGTGGTGGACGTGTAAAAGACTTACCTGGTGTGCGTTACCACATCGTACGTGGTGCACTTGATACTTCAGGTGTTGACGGTCGTAGACAAGGTCGTTCATTATACGGAACTAAAAAACCTAAAAAATAAGTTTAAGATTGCGTAAATTTTCGTTATAAAGAATGAAAATATATTATAATTAGGAAGGGAGGATTTATATTATGCCTCGTAAAGGATCAGTACCAAAAAGAGACGTATTACCAGATCCAATTCATAACTCAAAATTAGTTACTAAATTAATTAACAAAATTATGTTAGATGGTAAACGTGGAACAGCTCAAAAAATTCTTTATTCTGCATTTGAATTAGTTCAAGAACGCAGTGGTCGTGAAGCTATCGAAGTTTTCGAAGAAGCTATCGACAACATTATGCCAGTATTAGAAGTTAAAGCACGTCGTGTAGGTGGCTCTAACTATCAAGTACCTGTAGAAGTTCGTCCAGAACGTCGTACTACTTTAGGCCTTCGTTGGTTAGTTAACTATTCACGTCTTCGTGGTGAAAAAACGATGGAAGAACGTTTAGCTAACGAAATTTTAGACGCTGCAAACAACACTGGTGGTGCAGTTAAGAAACGTGAAGACGTTCATAAAATGGCTGAAGCTAACAAAGCCTTCGCTCACTATCGTTGGTAGGATAGTAGGTTTTTCCCTGAGCATGTTCCACATTGATAGTTTACTATCTAGGTGCATGCTTAGGGCATCGCCATATTTATAGTATTTATTCGCAGTTATACTGGAAGGAGAAAAATACATGGCTAGAGATTTTAGTTTAGAAAGAACTCGTAATATCGGTATCATGGCTCACATCGATGCTGGTAAAACAACTACGACTGAACGTATTCTTTACTATACTGGACGTATCCATAAAATTGGTGAAACTCATGAAGGAGCTTCACAAATGGACTGGATGGAACAGGAGCAAGACCGCGGTATTACAATCACATCAGCTGCAACAACAGCTTCATGGGATGATCACCGTGTAAACATCATCGATACACCTGGACACGTAGACTTCACTGTTGAAGTTGAACGTTCATTACGTGTACTTGATGGTGCGGTTACAGTACTTGATGCGCAATCAGGTGTTGAACCTCAAACTGAAACAGTTTGGCGTCAAGCAACAACTTACGGCGTTCCTCGTATTGTATTCGTAAACAAAATGGACAAACTAGGTGCGAACTTTGAATATGCTGTAAGCACAATTCATGATCGCCTACAAGCGAATGCACAACCAATCCAATTACCAATTGGTGCGGAAGATGAATTTGAAGCAATCATCGACTTAGTTGAAATGAAATGTTTCAAATACAACAATGACTTAGGAACTGAAATTGAAGAAATTGAAATTCCTGAAGATCAAAAAGAAAGAGCTGAAGAAGCTCGTGCAACACTTATTGAAGCAGTAGCTGAAACAAGTGATGAATTAATGGAAAAATATCTTGGTGACGAAGAAATTACTGTAGCTGAATTAAAAGACGCTATTCGTCAAGCAACTAATAATATTGAATTCTACCCAGTTCTTGTTGGTACTGCCTTCAAAAACAAAGGTGTTCAATTAATGCTTAACGCAGTAATTGATTATTTACCTTCACCATTAGATGTTAAACCAATTATCGGTCACCGTGCTGATGATCCAGAAGAAGAAGTTATCGCAAAAGCGGATGACAATGCTGAGTTCGCTGCACTAGCGTTCAAAGTAATGACTGACCCTTATGTTGGTAAGTTAACATTCTTCCGTGTGTACTCAGGTACATTAACTTCTGGTTCTTATGTTAAAAACTCTACGAAGAATAAACGTGAACGTGTAGGTCGTTTACTACAAATGCACGCTAACTCTCGTCAAGAGCTTAACACAGTTTACTCAGGAGATATCGCTGCTGCAGTAGGTCTAAAAGAAACTGGTACTGGTGATACTTTATGTGGTGAGAAAAATGACATTATCTTGGAATCAATGGACTTCCCAGAACCTGTTATTCACTTATCAGTTGAACCAAAATCTAAAGCTGACCAAGACAAAATGACTACAGCTTTAGTTAAATTACAAGAAGAAGACCCAACATTCCATGCACACACTGACGAAGAAACTGGACAAGTTATCATCGGTGGTATGGGTGAGCTTCACTTAGACATCTTAGTTGACCGTATGAAAAAAGAATTTAACGTTGAATGTAATGTTGGTGCGCCAATGGTTTCATACCGTGAAACATTTAAGCAATCAGCACAAGTTCAAGGTAAATTCGCGCGTCAATCTGGTGGTCGTGGACAATACGGTGACGTTAAAATTGAATTTGAACCGAACGAAACAGGCGGCGGTTTCGAATTCGAAAACGCTATCGTTGGTGGTGTAGTTCCTCGTGAATACATTCCATCAGTTGAAGCAGGACTTAAAGATGCTATGGAAAACGGTGTATTAGCTGGTTATCCATTAATTGATGTTAAAGCAAAATTATTTGATGGTTCATACCATGATGTCGATTCATCAGAAATGGCCTTCAAAATCGCTGCATCATTAGCGCTTAAAGAAGCAGCTAAAAAATGTGAACCAGTTATCTTAGAACCAATGATGAAAGTTACAATTGAAATGCCTGAAGAATACATGGGTGACATCATGGGTGATGTAACATCTCGTCGTGGACGTGTTGATGGTATGGAACCTCGTGGTAATGCACAAGTTGTAAATGCCTTTGTACCACTTTCAGAAATGTTCGGTTATGCAACTTCATTACGTTCTAATACACAAGGTCGTGGAACATACACAATGTACTTCGATCACTATGCAGAAGTTCCAAAATCAATTTCTGAAGATATAATTAAGAAAAACAGTGGTAATAAAACAGCTGAATAATTAGACTTGTATTGTGCAGTGACAGTCTGTACAATACATGTAAAGCATAATTATATGGCTTACAGTTTTATTAATTGATTTTTTAGGGAAAATGCATTATAAAGGTACTGTATGGTCCTTTTAAACTAAATTAATCATCTTCTCATGATGGTGAGAAACTGTCATGAGAGATAAATTTAACAATTATTTTTCTAACGAATAGGAGAGATTTTATAATGGCTAAAGAAAAATTCGATCGCTCAAAAGAACATGCCAATATTGGTACAATCGGACACGTTGACCATGGTAAAACTACTTTAACAGCTGCTATCGCAACTGTTTTAGCAAAAAATGGTGACACTGTTGCACAATCATACGACATGATTGACAACGCTCCAGAAGAAAAAGAACGTGGTATTACAATTAATACTGCACACATCGAGTATACTACTGACAAACGTCACTATGCTCACGTTGACTGCCCAGGACACGCTGACTATGTTAAAAACATGATCACTGGTGCTGCACAAATGGACGGAGCTATCTTAGTAGTATCTGCTGCAGATGGTCCAATGCCACAAACTCGTGAACACATCCTTTTATCACGTAACGTTGGTGTTCCAGCATTAGTTGTATTCTTAAACAAAGTTGACATGGTTGACGATGAAGAATTATTAGAATTAGTAGAAATGGAAGTTCGTGACTTATTAAGCGAATATGACTTCCCAGGTGACGATGTACCTGTAATCTCTGGTTCAGCATTAAAAGCACTTGAAGGCGACGCTGACTATGAGCAAAAAATCTTAGACTTAATGCAAGCTGTTGACGAATTCATTCCAACACCAGAACGTGATTCTGACAAACCATTCATGATGCCAGTTGAGGACGTATTCTCAATCACTGGTCGTGGTACTGTTGCTACAGGCCGTGTTGAACGTGGTCAAATCAAAGTCGGTGAAGAAGTTGAAATCATCGGTATGCAAGAAGAATCAAGCAAAACAACTGTTACTGGTGTAGAAATGTTCCGTAAATTATTAGACTATGCTGAAGCTGGTGACAACATTGGTGCGTTATTACGTGGTGTTGCACGTGAAGACATCCAACGTGGTCAAGTTTTAGCTGCTCCTGGTTCAATTACACCACATACAAAGTTTAAAGCGGAAGTTTACGTTTTATCTAAAGATGAAGGTGGACGTCATACTCCATTCTTCAGTAACTACCGCCCACAATTCTATTTCCGTACTACTGACGTAACAGGCGTTGTTACTTTACCAGAAGGTACTGAAATGGTTATGCCTGGCGACAATGTTGAAATGGAAGTTGAACTAATTTCTCCAATCGCTATCGAAGACGGTACACGTTTCTCTATCCGTGAAGGTGGACGTACTGTTGGATCAGGCGTTGTAACTGAAATCTACAAATAAGATATCTTATCTTTAATATAGATTTGAAGAGTCTCCATGTTGGAGGCTCTTTTTTTATTTTTGATGTAATATTTATTTTTCAACTGAATAATATTATGACCAAGGTTGAAATTTAAAGTGTGAGATATTTGGAAATAAAAAGACCCTAGGCTATTCAGGCCTTGGGCTTAATTACATTTTCCAACTCTAATATTTTTAAAAACTGGCTGGCACTATATTTTAATGCTTTTTCATCTAGATTGAAATATGGGCTATGGTGTGGATGTGTGGTATCTTTTTCAGGGTTACCACAACCTGTTAAAAAGAATGCACCTGGACGTACTTTTTGATAATGTGAAAAGTCCTCGCCAATCATCATTAATTCAGATTCGTTAAATCTTAAATTCATCTCATTTGAAGCTTGTTTAACGATGTCAAAGCATTTAGGATTATTGTGGACAGGCAAATAACCTTTAATATAATCAAAATCATAAGTAATATCATTCGCAACAGCCAACCCTTGCAATAGCTTATCCATCTTGTGCATCACATGTGCTTGTACTTCTGTATCAAAAGTACGCACCGTTCCTTTACAAAATGCAGTATCTGGAATGACATTATCTGCCGAACCAGATTGTACCATGCCGAAGCTAATAACAGCTTGTTTTACCGGATCAATCGTTCTAGAAACAATTTTTTGCGCACTAATGATAAATTCAGCCATAATGACAACAGGATCGATGGTTTCGTGTGGCTTCGCACCGTGTCCACCTTGACCATGAATCGTTACGTTGAATTCATCTGGAGAGGCCATCATCGCGCCAGGACGAGAATAAATTGTGCCGGTAGGGTAACCACTCCACAAATGGTTTCCATATATTCTATCTACGTTTTGTAAGCAGCCATCATCAATCATTTCTTGTGAGCCACCCGGCATAATTTCTTCACCATATTGGAAAATTAGCACGACATCACCATTTAATTTGCTTTTATGTGCGTCGATGATTTCAGCAACGGCTAGTAGTATTGCAGTATGACCATCGTGCCCACATGCATGCATTGCACCAGGATTTTTAGACTTGTAATCTACTTCAGTGAGTTCATTGATAGGTAAAGCATCAAAATCAGCACGTAATGCAATCGTTGGACCGTCTCCTTGTGCACTAAATGTTGCGACAATACCATTTCTTCCAACGGGCGACCGTACCTCGCATGATAGTTGGCTGAGTTGATTTAGGATGTAGTCACGTGTATGATACTCCTCAAATGATAATTCAGGATATTGATGCAAATAGCGACGTATTTGTATCATTCTGTTTTCCTTTTCTCTTGCTAGTTGAAACCAATCAAACAACTTCAACCCTTCTTCCTTAAAATGATTATTCTATTATATCATTTTAAATGACTTTACTGTAGAGACAATTATTGTGACTTTAATTAGATTGTAGAAAACGCTTTAATAAATCGTGTGATTCTACTTTCCTGATACAAGAAAATGGGTTATGATAGGATTAAATAGTAGATAACTCAAAGGGGGATTTCCAGTGGTACAGTCACTACATGCCTTTTTAGATGAAAACATTCAGTATTTGAAAGATAATGGACTTTATAACGAAATTGATACAATTGAAGGTGCGAATGGACCAGAGATTAAGATTAACGGGAAAAATTATGTCAATTTATCTTCAAATAACTATTTAGGACTTGCAACAGATGAAGATTTAAAACAAGCTGCCAAAGATGCCATAGACACTCATGGCGTAGGTGCAGGTGCAGTAAGATCTATTAACGGTACATTAGACCTTCATGACGAATTGGAAGAAACACTTGCGAAGTTTAAAGGTACAGAGGCAGCGATTGCATACCAATCAGGTTTTAATTGTAATATGGCAGCCATTTCAGCTGTGATGAATAAAAATGATGCTATCCTATCAGATGAATTAAACCACGCATCAATTATTGATGGATGTCGTTTATCTAAAGCGAAAATTATACGCGTCAACCATTCAGATATGGACGATTTACGCGCTAAAGCGAAAGAAGCTGTTGAATCTGGACAATACAATAAAGTAATGTATATTACTGACGGTGTATTTAGTATGGATGGCGATGTTGCTAAATTACCAGAAATCGTAGAAATTGCAGAAGAATTCGGTTTAATCACATATGTTGATGACGCACATGGCTCTGGTGTCATGGGCAATGGTGCAGGTACAGTGAAACATTTTGGTCTTCAAGATAAAATTGACTTCCAAATCGGTACATTATCTAAAGCGATTGGTGTTGTCGGTGGTTATGTAGCTGGTACACAATCATTGATCGATTGGTTGAAAGCACAATCAAGACCATTCTTATTCTCAACATCACTAGCGCCTGGTGATACAAAAGCCATCACTGAAGCTGTTAAGAAATTAATGGCATCAACAGAATTACACGATAAACTTTGGGAAAATGGTAATTACTTAAAAGACGGATTGAAAAAATTAGGTTTTGACATTGGTAATTCTGAATCACCAATTACACCAGTAATCATAGGTGACGAAAAAGAAACACAAGCATTTAGTAGCCGCTTAAAAGATGAAGGTATCTATGTGAAATCCATCGTCTTTCCAACAGTGCCTAAAGGTACGGGCCGTGTTCGTAATATGCCTACAGCTGCACATACAAAAGAAATGCTTGATCAAGCATTAGCGGCATATGAAAAAGTAGGTAAAGAACTAGGCACAATTTAACGCTAACTCTAATTTATAAAACGAATGAATAAAAAAATAAATGAAGCAACAAAATGCTAGACTGCTTATGTCCTATTTGTATGGATATAAAGGGTCTAGCTTTTTTGATTTTAATCACTTTGATAGGGTATAAGTTTAACACTTATGAAAGTATATACATAAATCACAATTTATCTAGAAGATAGGGTGATACAATGACAAAACTAATATTATTAAGAGGTAACTCTGGTAGTGGCAAAACGACTATTGCCCGTAACTTACAAAGCATGTTGGGTAATGGTGTCATGCGCGTGGGTCAAGATGAAATAAGACGCCATATGTTAAACGTCTCAGATAGACCAGACAATTTAGCAATTGAGCTAATAAAATACATTACACTATTTGGCATAGCACATTGCAAATATGTTATTGTAGAGGGTATTTTCAACAAAGAAAAATATGGTAATATGTTACAGAGCATTATTTCAAGTACGCATATTAAAAGCTATATTTATTATTTCGACTTACCTTATGCAGAAACCGTGAGAAGACATCACTCAAAAACATATACGGATTTCAGTGCACAAAAACTTGCAAGCTGGTTTGTTGAAAAAGATACACTAAATGTAAAAAATGAGAAATTGATTACTGAAATGATGACACAAAATGATATACTCACGATGATCATGAATGATCTTCATGACGAGTGAAATCGTCCTTAGAAGCAGTTCATATTTTTAATAAATTAAAAGGTTGATTTTATGCCAAATGATGTTATAGTTTTGGTTGCTGACGCCTTATGTTAAGGGGTTTTTCAATGAAAAATAATTTAGGGTTGCATTTCACTACACAACGGCTTATCATTAGACCGTTAGAAGAAAATGATTATGAGTCATGGTTGTCAGGATTTGTAAATCGTTATCCTGCGCAATACAAGCATGATAAAGGCCAAGTCGACATGTCAGATGCCACGGAACCATGGTTTGCGGCAATGGTTTTAAAGCATCAACAAGCGATTATAGATGATGATTTGTATATATTTGGCATATTTGATAAAACGGGACGTCATCTTGGTATGCTTAACATTAAAAATTTAAGCCGCGATCAATTTCAATGGGCAGAAATCGGTTATTTTATCCATAATCAATACTGGCATCAAGGGTATGCTTATGAAGCTTTATCAGAACTTGTGAAACAAACGAAAGAGACTTTAAAGTTTCATAGAATAGAAGCACACATCAATTTGGATAATCAACCTTCTATTCAGTTAATTGAAAAATTAGGCTTTGAATTTGAATGTATTCGAAAAGGATTTATTTTCGAACATGGACAATGGACTGACAACTACGTGTATTATCTCAATACACATGACGAACCAATGGGATAGCAACTAAAAGGAAGGAGTGTCAACATGGTTGAATTTAGAGAGTTAACAATGGCTGACGAAACATTATATTGTGATTATATGAAAGAATGGATAGATCACGATGAAAAGGTAGTGCCTGAGATTACGAATATTACCAAATACAATAATTTTGAAGAAATTGTACATGAATTAGCAGATAACAAATCTAATGATGAGACAGTAGATAATACGACATTGTTTTTAATTGATGATGATAAGATTATTGGCGCTGCCAATATTCGCCATCATTTGAATGAAAAATTAAAAATCATTGGCGGCCATGTTGGCTACGGTGTTCGTAAGAGCTACCGAGGCAAGGGCTTTGGTAATAAAATTTTGAAAAAGTCATTAGACTACTTATCACGTATTGGCGTACAAGAAGCGCTGATTACTTGTGAAAAAAATAATGAAGCCTCTGCAGCTGTCATCTTACACAATGGTGGGGAAGAAATAGAATCTTCAACATTAGATGATGGCACAGTCGTTCGTCGTTTCCAGATAGAAATCGCATAATTATTAAAAGTTGCCATGTAAGAAAATGGCAACTTTTTTTATGTTTATTTATGAAAACGGCAACATAAAATAAAAGACTTCGCAAAAAATTTCAAGTATAATTGTTTTTAATACTAGGTATTAATTTTAAAAAAGAAGTGAGGTTATAACATGTCTAAAGTCATTCAAGACATACATACAGCATTTGAGCATTTAGAAAATGGCATGACAGTACTTGCCGGTGGTTTTGGGCTATGCGGGATACCAGAGCATGCTATTGAAGCGATTCGTACAAAAGGTACAAAAGGATTAACCGTAGTGAGTAATAACTGTGGTGTAGATGATTTTGGATTGGGCCGTTTACTTGAGAAAAAACAAATAGATAAAATGGTTAGCTCGTATGTGGGTGAAAATAAAATATTTGAGCAACAACTGATCAATGGTGAGTTAGATGTAACACTAACACCTCAAGGTACGTTGGCTGAAAAACTACGTGCAGGCGGTGCAGGTATTCCAGCATTTTACACAAAAACAGGTGTGGGTACTTTGATTGCTGAAGGTAAAGAATCACGAGAATTTGACGGTGAAACGTACATTATGGAACGTGCCATTACAGGCGATTTTGGTATTGTGAAGGCTCAAAAGGCGGATACATTTGGTAATTTAGTATTTGAAAAAACAGCGCGTAATTTTAATCCTTTATGTGCTATGGCCGCCAAGACTACTGTCGTTGAAGTAGAAGAAATTGTTGAATTAGGTGAAATTGACCCAGATGATGTACATCTGTCAGGTGTATATGTGGATTATATCTATCTAGGAAAACATTTTGAAAAACGCATAGAAAAACGTACAGTGAAGGAGGTACAACATGGATAAACAAACACAACGTAAGAAGATTATCCAGCGTGCAGCACAAGAAATTCATAGTGATATGGTAATAAATTTAGGTATTGGTATGCCAACCCTTGTAGCAAATGAGATGAATGATCATGTGGAAAATGTCTTTTTCCAATCTGAAAATGGTTTGCTTGGTATTGGCCCATATCCTACTGAAGATGAAGTGGATCCAGATTTGATTAATGCAGGTAAAGAAACGGTTACTGCTGCTAAAGGGGCTTCCTATTTCGACAATGCAGAATCATTTGCCATGATACGTGGGGGGCATATTGATTTAGCAATTCTTGGAGGCATGGAAGTTTCGGAAACAGGAGATTTAGCAAACTACATGATTCCTGGCAAGCTCGTAAAAGGTATGGGCGGTGCGATGGATTTGGTGGTTGGAGCTCAAAAAGTGGTCGTTATCATGGACCATATGAATAAACATGGTGAATCTAAGATAAAATCAAAATGTGAGTTGCCTTTAACAGGCGCAGGTGTTGTTAATACGTTAATCACAGATTTAGCTGTTTTTAAATTTGAAGATAAAGTTATGAAATTGGTTGAACTTCAAGAAGGTGCCACACTTGAACAGGTACAAACCCATACAGATGCTTATTTTATAAATTGCTTGAATCATTAGCTGTTTTTCCACATATTGTACGATGTATTCATAGGTAGATCATTATCTATTTTTAAAAGATTAGCTCTTAGTCAAACTTAAAATTCCGAGTAAGTATGTTATTGTAACAATAGAGGTTGAATTAATGACAAAGGTTCGGAGATTGATATGAAGAAAAATGCAGAACTGAAAAGTATTGTTATCGCTATTATATTTGCAGCGGCTGCAGATGTGGTTCCTAACGGCATATTTCATAAAATCTTGTTGGTAATCGGTATTTTAGCATTTATTTATATGTTGATTACACATTTAAAGTTTACGTTATATCATATTAAAATAGAAGATAATCAGCAACAAACATGGTTTAGTGTGAAAACGGATTATTGGTTGCTGTTTATTAAAAATATGTTGGCCATAACACTATTATTAGCGATATATTGTGTGTCTGTGTATGTCGATAATCATATGGCTTGGATTATCATTCCTTTACTTGTCGTTGGATTTATAGGAATAATCTTATTTGAAAATAAATTTGAAAAGAAGAGCAACATTTTAGAGTCAGAAAATGTAAAAGAATAGAGGTGGCTTATGAAATTTATTGATGCACATGAACAAGCTGAATTATTAAACATGGAAGAAGTCGTTGAAGCAGTAGCTGAATCTTTACAGGCCTATTCTGAAGGGAAGACGGATACCCCTTTACGTTATGTACTTCCTTTTAATGAAGACAATCGTTATCTAGTTATGCCGGCTTTATCTGATGAATTGAAAGTTGTGGGGCTTAAAACAGTAACAATGGCCCCTAATAATACAAAGATAGGTAAAAATACCATTGTTGGTTCTGTGATATTATCAGATTATGAAACTGGTGAAACATTAGCTGTATTAGAAGGTTCTTACTTAACTAAAATTCGTACAGGCGCAATTTCTGGCGTAGCTACAAAATACCTTGCTCGTCAAAATGCAGAAACATTATGTGTCATAGGGACAGGCGATCAAGCACAAGGATTAATTGAAGCTGTATTAGCTGTTAGAGATATCAAACATATTCAACTGTATAATAGAACTCACCGTAAAGCAGTGACATTTGCAGAAACGATTCAACAGCAATATCAATCCGTAGATGTGACAGTGATGGAAGATGTTGATGATGCTATAGCTAATGCTGATGTTATTGTCACTGCAACCAACGCCACACAACCTGTTTTTAATAAATCATTAGAAGCTGGGGTCCATGTGAATGCTGTAGGTTCTTTTAAATCAGATATGCAAGAGTTGCCTTCACACGCTATAGCAAATGCAGATAAAGTAGTTGTAGAAGCATCGGAAGCGGCGTTAGAAGAAACAGGGGATTTAATTACCCCTATGGATGAAGGTTTATTTGGAGAAAAAGATTTATATGGAGAATTAGGTGAAATCGTCGGTTCTCATTTAGCTGGACGCGAAAGTGATGAAGAAATTACCGTATTTAAATCTGTAGGTGTAGCCATTGTAGATATTATTGTGGCTAACTATTTTTATCAAAAAGCACAGAAAAATAATGACGTGCAGTAATTTATATATAAGGTCGATAAAGTAAAATTTTGATAGGCTATAGTAAAATTATTAAGCGTTTCGCTGTATTGCTTTATAGTATAATGTAGGTATTATTTTATACTTTAAAGGATACTTATGGCGGAACGCTTTTTATAATGATTTTTAAAATCAAAATTTTCAAACTATACTTAGACCAAAAATAAAACATATTATAAATAACTTTATTTAAATAAGGATCAAAAGATTTTTTGTAAAGTTCTTGGTAGCATTATTCAATTATTATTACAATTTCACCTCGATTTCTTTTGATTTGTTCGTCAAAATTGTTAAACTCATACTAATATATAGAAGACGTAAATTAACTGAATTTATAATTTTATTTGTAATACTATTTTATTTTTATAATAAAAATCAGGTGTTCAACGTATTATATTAATAAAATTGACGATAAGTATATTATGACTTGAGTATATAGGAGGATGAAAAATGAAACTACTAATTACAGGTGGTGCTGGATTTATTGGCTCGCACTTAGCAGAACACTTTAACAAAGCTAATGAGGTGTTTATATTAGACAATTTAAGCACAGGGCATCGTTCGAATGTCGAATTTATAGATGATGCGCATTTCATTGAAAATGATGTAATTAATACATCATTTGTGACATCCTTAGTGGAGAAAGAACAATTTGATATCGTCATTCATTTAGCAGCCGTAGTTAGTGTTGTAGAAACAATAAATGACCCTATAAAGTCTCAGTCTGTCAATATAAATGGCACATTAAATCTCTTAGAAGCCAATCGTCAATATAATCATAATTTGAAGAAATTTATTTTTGCATCGTCAGCAGCCGTATATGGTAATACCGAAGGATTACCAAAACAAGTCGAAACGTTCATTGATCCTGAATCACCTTACGCTGTGGAAAAATATGCTGGGGAACAATATACAAAAATTTACAATACACTATATCAACTGCCAACAACTGCTTTAAGATTCTTTAATATATATGGACCGAGACAAGATCCTCATTCACCATACTCTGGTGTATTATCTATTATAGATAATAAATTTAAAAATAACGAAACATTCACATTTTTTGGGGATGGAGAGCAAACGAGAGATTTTGTATATGTAAAGGATTTGGTGCGAGCAGTTTCAATAGTGTTAGATAATAAAGTAACGAATGGCAAAATTTACAACTTAGCTACTGGTAAACAAATATCATTATTAGAAATTTTCGATAAGTTCAAAATGGTTTATAATAAAACTATAAATTATCAGTTTGCTGAATCAAGAAGCGGGGATATTAAACATTCTTGTGCTGATATCAAAGGTTTGGAAGCGCTAGGATTTAATCCACAATATGATATTATGTCAGGTTTAACTGAATATATTAATTACTCGAATACAGATAAGATAAATTAAGAGGTGGAAGAATGATTGGTAAAACGAAAAAGTTTGTATTAAATCAAACAAAAAGAAAATTAAAATTCATTTCGGAACCATTGAAATTACAACTTAGAAGTAAATACACAAGAAATATTATGCATTATGCAAATCTATATAAAACGATTGAAGTAGATGACAAGCATATTTTGTATCAAGTTAGAGATGGACAAAGTATGACAGATAGTCCTTATGCAATATTTAAATATTTAATGAACCATCCTGATTATCAAAAATATATACATATTTGGGTCGTAGCATCTCAAAAAATGCAAAAAGCATTTTCTAAAAAATATAGTAAATATAAAAATGTAAAATTTATAGTTAAAGAAAGTGAAGACTATTTACATTATTTAACAAAGTGTAAATATCTCATCAATAATGCGACGTTTCCAACGTATTTTACGAAAAAGCCAAATCAAATATATGTTAATACTTGGCATGGTACACCTTTAAAAGCAATGGGGTTAGATATCAAACATAATTTATTAGAATCACAAAATACAATTCGTAACTTTTTAAGTTCTGACTATATTATTTCACCTAACCAACATACGACAGATATTTTTAAAAAAGCATTTAAATTAGACGGTTTAAATGATGAAGCAATTTTAGAAATTGGTTATCCTAGAATAGATGCAACGCTAAATGCACAGTCAAAAGAAGTTATGCAGAAATTAAAGCAACAAGGCATTAAATTAACAGATGCGCCGATTTTACTCTTTTCACCGACATGGCGTGGCCAAACGGTCAGTATACCAGAAGATAATATTGAAGAAATTGAAGCGCTGATTGAGTCATTAAATAAACAAACACATTATCAAGTATTATTAAAAGTGCATCCGTTTATTTATAAAAAAGCAGTAGGTAATAAAAAATTAAAAAAATACTTAGTGGAAGATACATTTGATACGAATGAATTACTCAGTATTGTTGATTTGCTTGTAACTGATTACTCAAGTATCTTTTTTGATTATTTAGTTACAGATAAACCTATTATTTTTTATACACCTGATTATAAAGCCTATGAAGAAGACAGAGGATTTTACCTTCCTGTGGATAGTCTTCCAGGTCCAAGTGTGCACTCAATTGAAGCATTGGTAGCTACTGTCCAAGAGTCACAGCGCATGCTAGCACAATATAAGGGGAACTATCAAAAATATAAACAAAAATTTGTGAATTACGATGATGGACAAGTAACGGAAAGAGTTGTCAATCAAGTGTTTCATCATGATGCACCCAAAAATGGCGTTCAAAACAACAGAAAAGAGCGTATTTTAATATATCCAGGTGGTATGAAACCTAATGGCATAACAACATCGATCCTGAATTTATTAGAAAATGTTGATTATGATAGATATGATATTACGGTTTATCTTGGATTCAATAGAAATAAAGATGTGATAGATAATCTATATAGCTTAAATGACAATGTGAGGGTTATTTTAAGAAAAGGACCATTGTTGGCAAACACTTCAGAATACTATCGTAACCTATTGGTACGCAATAGAGGCATCAAGTCGAAAATTGAAGAAAAAATTTATCCGGATGCTTTGTATCAACGCGAATTTAGAAAAGTGTTTGGTAACTCAGCGTTTGATGTCGTTATGGATTTCAGTGGCTATGCGATGTTTTGGTCTGAAATCTTGTTAGCGAGCAAAGCTAAAAGAAAATTAATCTACTTGCACAGTGATATGAAAATGGATATGGAGCGTAAAGTGAACGGTGTGAGACCGCATTACGCTAATCTAAAAGGTGTGATGTCCTTATATCCTTATTATGATAAGCTCGTAAGTGTGTCTGAAGTGACTAAGCAGGAAAATGTTAAAAAAATAGCGAATAGAAAAACAAAAGATAAATTTAAATCATCGATGAATACCATTAACTTAGATAGAATTTATAATTTGGAGGATGAAGATAATGATATCTTTATGAAAAATGGGGAACGTGTCATTGTAAGAGAACAGGATAAGCAAATTACAAGCGTACCGTTCCATAAATCCGATTATAAAGTGATGACAATGGGAAGATTATCTCCTGAAAAAGGATTTGATAATTTGATTCAAGCGTTTAGCGGCGTGGTGGAAGCAAATCCTAACGCGAAATTATACATTTTAGGTGATGGCCCACTCAAAAATCAACTAAATAAACTAATTACGTCATTAGATTTATCAGAGCATGTATTTTTAATGGGACAAAAAAGAAATCCATTTAATATTATGAGAGATTGTGATTTATTTGTTTTACCGTCTTATTACGAAGGGCAATCAATGGTCTTATTAGAGGCGTTGACTGTTGGTATAGATATTCTGGCATCAGATATACCAGCCAATCAATATGTACTTGATTATGGCAAGTATGGAATGTTGAGTTTTAATGATGCTGAATCATTACAAACAAGCATACAACAGTTTATTAATAAGGAAACACCTGTTTATGCCAAATTTGATCCAGAATTATATAATAAAGAAGCGATTGAACAATTTTATCATTTATTAGATGACTAAAGTATCATATAACTGAGGGATGAGAAATAATGCTCAAGCCCAAAATAAAGGACGCATCCATATGAAATGGATGCGTCCTTTTTATATTTAAAAGCCTTCAATTTATACTGTGCTTGTTTATTTGAAATGCCATGTTTATATAGTAACTTTTACACTTTAACTATGATGTTTATAATTATTGATAACCATAGGCTGTAGTGTATTTCTTCCTACAACAATTCTTATATATGGAATAAAAGATAGTATTATCGCTAATCCAATACAAAATCCAAGTGTGAAAATAGAACTTAAGATTAAAAATAGTGGTGGGAATGTAACAAATGATGCTAGCGATCTAGAAATAAAATCTACAATGATTTGGTGTGCTAAGTATATGAAAAATGATATTTCGCTTATTAAAAACACAAATACTAAATTAAACCGAGTTAAAAATTTAGATAAATAGACGATAAATACAAAACTGATTGCAGAAAATAAGACTAAATCAAATCGATTAGACTCATTTAGATGTACGTCTAAATAAGAAAAATTAAATGCCATATAGGATAAAGCCAATAGCCAAATCAATAGAAGCCAAACTAAATGACGCTTTAAAAAATGAATAACAGTATCATAATATTTACCGAAGTAGAAACCAACAACAAAGTAAAATAGCCAATATAAAATAATGGTTCTACTGAATAAAGGATAAAAATCCCAGAATTCAAGATAAGCAGTACTGTAATACATTAAATAAGAATGTCCAAAACTAATGATAAAGGTAACAACAAGTACAAAAATAGGATTGGCTTTACTCAATAATTTATAAAATAAGCGATGTAATATATAAAACTGAAAAATAACAAGTACAAACCATCCGAAAAATTTACCTTCCACTACGATATTTAAAAAGATTTCCCAAAATGATTTATCTGAATTATCACCAAGAAATAGTCTAAAAGTGATAAATAAACCAAATATAGCATAAGGAATTAAAATAAATTTCATGCGTTTAAGTAAAAAATTTTGCGGAATTTTAGTTGAATATCGCATACCTAATAATGTTTCGGACAAAATAATAAAGCAAGGTGTTGCAAATAATAAAATAACTTGTAAAAAACTATAAAATGATTTTTCAAATTGTGAAATGTGATAATCGTTTACTAAACCGGTTAAACAATGGACGATGACTATTGCGATACAAAATATCGCTCTAGCATAGGTGAGTTCCATTTTCCTCTCCAAAATAAAAACTCCTCTCAAAATCCATTCCATAATATGATAATTAGTATTAAAAGTAAAGTTTATATGAATTTATTTTTATAATAATTATATATAAAGCGTGGCACTTTCTAATATGAAATTTGGGTAAGTTTAAGAAAAAAATGATATGCTTACATATATTTAAAATATTCACTGAAAAATAGCTACTAGCAGTTAATTAAAAAACTAAAAAATTGAAAGGAACAACGTTATGAAATCAATCTTACTAATTGGTCAATCAAATATGGCAGGAAGAGGATTTTTAGATAGTGTAAATCCCATCATTGATGAACGTATTTTTATGCTTAGAAATGGTAGATGGCAAATGATGGAAGAACCGATACATAGCGATCGTTCTGTCGCTGGTATTGGACCAGCTGCATCGTTTGCAAAGCAATGGCTCGATGATCATCCAAATGAAACAATAGGGTTCATTCCATGTGCTGATGGAGGTACTTCTATTGAAGAATGGTCAGATGAAAGTATGCTGACGCGGCATGCTGTAAGTGAAGCGAGATTTGCTATGGAAACGTCTGAATTGATTGGTGTTTTATGGCATCAAGGTGAAAGTGATAGTCAAAATAATAAATTTCAAACATATGAAACAAAATTATCACACCTCATTGATTATTTTAGAGAAGCACTTGAATTGCCTAAACTTACTTTTGTCATTGGATTGTTAGGAACGTTTTTAGGAAAAGAAGGGTTTGGCGCTAGTGCTACAGAGTATCAAGAAATTAATAACAGTATCAAGAACGTCGCGCAGAAACAACATGATTGTTACTTTGTTACAGCAGAAGGCTTAACGGCAAATCCAGATGGTATTCATATAGATGGATTCTCACAACGCTTGTTTGGGATTAGGTATTATGATGCATTTTCAAAATCAAAGGACGTCGTCAATCCTTTAGATAATGAGAGCGAAAGAGAACAAGATTTATATAAAACTGAATTTACTAAAAATGAACAAATGTATATGCTTGTGGCTAGGTTATCTAAAAATGAAATCACGTATCAAGATTTTATCAATGAAATGTCACAAATGAATAAATAATAATCTGGAAAATTATCATTTTTAAAAATATTTATTTTTTTCGTTCAATCTATGTCTAAAAAGCCTTTCAAAACACACGAGATGTGTGTACATTTGAAAGGCTTGTTGTATTTTATCATCCCAATACGGTTATGTTAATCGTCCATGTGTGATTTTAGTAAGTGCGTCATTTGTAGCAAATATTTTAGCATTTACAGTTGGGACACCCATGGATTGTAGGCGCTCACTATGCATATTTAAATAGTTTTTAGCATTTTTGTAACTATCAAATGCATAAATACCACCCGCTTCTTTTTCATCAGCATTTTCTGTCCAAATTTTCCATAAAAAACCTGGTTCTCCATTTATAGATTTCGCTAAATCAGCGAATTGTCTGGACATCTCTTGTCCAAAAGGACCATCGATTGGAAAATCAACTTGTAAAATATAGATCATGATAAACCATCCTTTTTAAATTATTTATTATGTTTACTATACCAATTAAAAATACATTGCAGTATGGTTTTAGCTCAAGCACTTTTCTAATATAAACAATAAAATGTTTAACATAACATCAAAGCTACATCAATAAAGTATTTTCATATTTAATTTGTACTAATATTCATAAAAAGTGTAATTTTACTTGAAAATAAAATGGAGAGGTGTATGATGAAAGTGAACAATTATACTTTGCATATGGAAGACTACAAATAAGGAGTGATTTATTATGCGGAAAGTTGGAAAGTTAATTTCAGCAACTGTCGTTGTATCTACACTGGTTGTCGGTTCTTCAGCAGCATATATCTCAACGAGTAGTCCAACAGCGCAAGCAGCAGAGCAAGTCCAAAAGTGGGGACACGGTGAAGGTGGCGCAAGCGGTGCAAATAGTGAAAATGGTGTTCGTTCACAAGCACAAACAACACCTTGGTATAATTACGAAGGTTATACAACATATGATCCAACTTTTACACAAGATTATAACTTCGTACGTGCTTTAAAATATGACAATGTTACGATTGATGGTTATAAAGTTGACACTAATGCCAAGAAAGAATTTGATCATTCTAAGAAAATTTATGATACAAGCGTAGAATTTAATAGTGACAATGAAGTGGTGCAACTTACTTTCTTCACAAAACCTGATTCAGTATCTAAGTCAACATTTAAGAAGGCTCATACTTCAAATGAAATCATAAGAGAAGGTAAATTAGGCAATAAAGATGGCACTTATGTGAAATATGAAACAAATAATGGCTTTTATACTGCTTTCTTTGATCAAAATGATAATTTGGTGGAAATAACAATTGGTCAGTAGTTTAAATAGTATTAAAAAAGTTAAGATTCAACTCAGAGATGATTTGAAATCGCACGTTTTTGAGATTATAGAACAGTTACTTTAATTGAAATTGTATGCTTTGGCTGGGGCAAATTAAATGTCTCAGCCTATTCTGTTGTATAGTCAATAAAATAAAGTATTCATTAAGAGTGAATGTAGCAGATTTTGTTGATGAAATGCTTAATTGCAGTATTTTTAAATTTTAAAGTTACTGAAGTATATATTTAGTCCCAATTATTTCTACTCGTTAATGGTTAGGCGTAATAAAGATAATTGTGTTTTGTTATATTTATGATTATAGTTAAACGTAAGTATAGCGTATTGCTTTCAAATGTGAATAGGGGGATTGAAAACTTGAAAAAATTCTATTTAAGTGTTTTGTTTGGGCTTTTTTTACTCACAGTGACAGGAAAGGTCGCTGATGCAAAAAGTTTTGATCAAATAGAACAAGATAATGATACAATTGTAGGGGTTTATGGTGTCAATACAGCTAATGGCAAAGTGGTACAGCACAGGTCAGGTGAACGGTTTGCATTTGCATCTACATATAAAGCAATTTCAAGTGGTATATTATTACAAAACACGCCAACGTCAGAACTAAATAAAAAAATAGTGATATCCAAAGATGACATTGTCGCTTATTCACCCGTCACTGAAAAATATATCGGCAAGCAAATGACTTTAAAAGCATTAATAAAAGCTTCTATGTTGCAGAGTGATAATACAGCTAATAATAAAGTCATCGAAGAAATAGGTGGAATTAAAGAATTTCAACAAGCACTCATACATCGTGGAGACCATATATCTAATCCACAAAGACTCGAACCAGATTTAAATTTATATGATCCACAAAGTACAGATGATACAACCACACCTAAAAGAGCTGCAACAACGTTCAATCATCTTCTACAGAGTGAAAATATGAGCAAAGCTAACCTTGAATTACTAAAGCATACAATGATTCATAATGAAACTGGAGGTACGTTAATAAAAGCAGCTGTATCTAAGGATGATGTTGTAGGAGATAAAAGTGGTCAAGGTTTAACCTATGGTAGCCGAAACGATTTAGCTTTTATATATCCAAAAAAGCAAAATAAGCCAATTATTCTTGCTATTTACACGAAAAAATCAGATAAAGATGCGAAACCTGATGATAAAGTTATTCAAACAGCGGCAGAAACAGCTATTAAGTCATTAAAATAAATTCAAGTAAGCGAAACTTAGATTGGTGCAGAGGGGTTAAACATGGAAATAAAGCAAATGAAATATTTTGTAGAAGTTGTGAAAAATGGGGGGATGACACAAGCATCCGAGCATTTATATATTGCGCAATCTACAATAAGTAAAAATATTAAAAGTATTGAAGACGAATTTAATATCACTTTATTTGATAGAAGAAAAAAGCATATTATTTTAACGGATATCGGCCAGATTTTTTATGATAAATGCGTGGAAGCTTTAGCGGTGCTAGATGATTTATCATTAGAAATGGGAGATGTAACAAATTTAGAAAAAGGCCATATTAGAGTTGGTATATCAGCAATTATGAACGTGAGACTTTTTACAGAAAGTTTAAATCATTTTCATAGTAAATATCCAAAAGTGACATACGAAGTTATTGAAGGTGGAGGCAAAGCTGTAGAGTCTTATTTAAATAATGATGAAATTGATGTAGGCATTACTACGTTACCTGTAGATAATGATATCTACCATGCTATCCCACTATATAATGAAAAGTTATTGCTAGTCGTAAATAAAGATGCGATGCTTGCGAAACAAGGACCAGTCTATCTAGGTGATTTGAAAAATGAACGTTTTATTATGTTTCATGATGATTACTATTTAAAAGATCAAATTATTGAAAGTTGTAGAAAAGTTGGTTTTCATCCAAAAACGGTTGCTAAAATGTCTCAAATTACTTTTATTGAAAATATGATCCGAGATGGCATCGGTGTGAGTATATTACCAGAAAGTATCGTAAATATTTTAAATGAAGACCTTGTGGGTATAGAAATTTCAGGTGCAGATGTGTCATGGAATTTGGGAGTTATTTGGAAAAAAGATAGCTATATGAATTATGTAACTCACGAATGGATTAAATTTTTAAAAGATACTAGATAATGATGCTTAACAAAGCGATTATAGTTTATGAAATATGTATTCCATAAGAGAATGTTATATATTCCAACTATGTATTTTAATCATATTTCAGTGCGTAATATAATAGACATATAGAGGTAGTAAGTACTGATGATTAATAGAAGAATAAAAGTTAAAACATTTATGATAATCCCTAGCGCCAAAATATTAACTATATAAGCGTTTCATAATTTAAAGCTCATAACAAATTTATATAGAATTTAACTAATATAATAACTCTCCCCATTCATTCACTAAAATAAGGACACCCTATTCTTATTCATTATTATATTATTGAGCAATGATATTTAAAAACTAAGCTTATCTTCTAAATCAGTACAGTTTAATAAACGACCCTCTTGTCAAACATCAAACAAACATATAAACATGCCCAAACCTTAGCAATAGGTTTGGGCATGTTTATTTTAAATGTTTTTTTGTATTTTAGGGTGAAGATGATAGGCCGACTCAGTTGCTTCATCTTTAATAACTTTATCTAAAGTTGCTACAATCGTTTGAGCAATTTCAGCGGTTGGAACGCCAATCGCGTTGACTGGGTAATCTAATTTTTTAATTTGAGGGATATTGTCATAAGAATACAAGATAGGGTGATCTTGTGGTCCTAGTGCATTTATTGTACCGACTGTTATATCATAGCTGCCACAAATCACGCCTGGTGCAAGTGCGTGTGTTTGTAAAAATTGTTTAACGGCAGATTCCGTTTCAATTGCATTCAAACTTGTAGAATCAATGATACGATAATTTATCTTGTGTTTGTCACAATATTGAGCAATCGCTTCTTTTTTTGCGATTTGACGTGTATCATTTGTATGTATATCACCAATATAATCAATGTGATCAATGTCCTGATCGACCAATGCTTCAATTGCCATGATCATCGCTTCTGAATGGTTTACGTTTATAATCGGATAAGGGATGTCACGATCGACACCATAGGCAACGACTGGGACATTGTTATAAATTTCTGGAGATAAGTTTGTTGCGTCACCTTCATCAAAAATGACGATACCATCACAACCGAATTCAACAAATTTTTTCGAAGCGGCAGCGACATCGTCTATCGACACAAACATGACATAACCTAAATCTTTGATAGCGTGATTGATTTCTGAAATAAGGTGTGTAACCGCTACACGATCTACAGAAGGCCAGATTAATCCAATTGTGCCACTTTTCTTTGAAACAAGTGCTCTAGCAGAATGATTAGGTATATAATTCATTTCTAAAGCTTTTTGTTGAATTAAATTTTTGGTTTTTGGTTTTACGAGATGAGAATTTTTAAGTGCTTTACTAACTGTGGAATAGCTGACACCACAGGCTTCAGCAACATCTTTTAAAGTTACAGCCATAAAATTTCTCCTTGAAATTGATTGATTTAAATGCAAATTAATTATACCATAGAGATAAGCATTACAATATTTTTTTGTACAAAAATAACAACGTTGTTATTTTGAAGGGTATTGTAATTGATATCATTTTTGAGGGGTTGAAGACATGGATTCAATGAATACAATGAAAGAGATTCAACAAGGCAAACACATTGCTGTCATGCGAACTGAAGATGCAAAATCTTTTTTAGATATTGCACATACCATTATTGATAAAGGCCTACACACAATTGAGGTTACTTTAACAACGCCGAACGCTATAGAAATTATAGCTGAATTATCAAAAAGAGACGACGCATTGATTGGTGCAGGAACAGTGTTAGACAGTATTTCTGCACGTACTGCCATTTTAAATGGTGCGAAATTTATCGTTAGCCCATCTTTTGATAAAGAAACAGCGAAAATCGCTAACTTATATGATGTGCCATATATTCCGGGCTGTATGACTGTTAAAGAAATGGTTGAATCATTACGTTATGGTTGCAAAGTCCTTAAATTATTCCCAGCGACGCAATTCACACCTAAGTCAATTAAAGATTTCAAAGGGCCATTACCACAAATTGAAATTGTGCCTACAGGTGGCGTTGGTAAAGAAAACCATAAAGCATGGTTAGATGCTGGAAGTTTTGCAGTTGGCATTGGAAGCGAAATAACAAAAATTTATCAACAAGAAGGAAAAGATGCTTTAGAAAGATATATTTCAGAAATAAAAAGTGAGGTATAACAATGACGGTCTATGGTTTTGGTGAAGTATTATTACGTTACACGCCACCAAATTATGAACAGTTGAAAGATGCCAATACGTTTAAAGTAAATGTTGGTGGTGCAGAATTGAACGCACTTGTGACACTAGCACAATTTGGACATACGACTGAAATGTTAACGGTATTACCCAATCACGCGCTAGGACATTTAGCATTACAAAAAATGTTTCAAACACGTGTAGGTACTGCTTCAGTGAAATATAATAATGGCCGAATTGGTACATATTATATGGAAGAGAGTTTCGGATTTCGTAGCGGCAAAGTGATTTATGATCGCGAACATTCAACATTTGCGAATCATGGTGAAGATGTAATGGAAGAAATTAATGCTCAAAGTGGAGATTTCTTTGTATTTACAGGTATTACGTTAGCTGTAAATAAAATGATTCGTCATCAAATTGTCGATGTATTAAAGCAACTAAAGCAACAAGGCGTTAACATAGTGTTCGATATTAATTTTAGAAGTAACTTATGGTCAAAAGAAACAGCAGTACCAATAATAAAGTCAATTTTACCATTTGTCGATGTTCTATTTTTTGGAAAAAAAGATGCTACACATTTGCTTGAAACTAATGATTTAGATGATGATATACAGATATGTGCAAAAACAATTCAATCCGAATACGACATTGATTTGATGGCTTCAAGTAATAGAAATATAGAACAAAGTACATTACAAGGTATTATGCTGACAAAAGAAAAATATATTGAAGGCCAAGCATATACTTACACTGTTTTAAACAGAATCGGTGCTGGTGATGCATTTATGGCAGGTGTATTACATGGATTGAATAAAGCATGGCAACCAGAAGATACAGTAGATTTTGCAACAAAATGTTCTGTTCTACAACATACGACAAATGAAGATGCACTAAGTGTACAAGAAAGTGATGTATTTAATTTATCAACGCATTTTGGAGAACTGAAACGATAAAAATTGCAATATAAGGGGTATAATCTTTATGAAGAAATTTACACTCCTTCTTGTAAGCGCATTCTTTACGATGGGGATGGTATCGATGTTGCTTACAAATAAGGAGACGATTGCTAAAACAAAGACAAAAGAGATCATGTTAGCGCATAATCAGCCAACGGAACATCCTGTCCATAAATCTTTAAAAATTTTTAAAGATAGATTAGAAAAAGAATCACATGGTCAAATAAAAGTGAATATTTATCCGAATGGTCAGCTCGGTAGTGAGCGTGAAGCAATAGAAATGACACAGACGAATGCAATCCAAATGACTAAAGTTTCGGCTGGGGCATTGGAAAGTTTTTCGCCAACGTATTCATTATTTAATATGCCGTATTTATTTGAGTCAGAAGAAAATTATCGACACGTAATGAAACGTAAAAACGTACAAGACGCTTTCTTTAAATCGACAGGGGACCAAGGATTTTTAGGTATTACTTATTATGATGCAGGTATGCGTAATATCTATACGAAAGACAAAGAAATCAAAGACAACAAAGATTTGAAAGGCTTGAAGATTCGTGTTCAGCCAGGCAAAACAAGTGTAGATTTAATTAAATCGTTAGGTGGCACGCCAACACCGATGGATTATGGTGAAGTGTATACTGCAATGCAATCAGGTGTTATTGATGCAGCAGAAAATAATGAAACATCTTTAACAACGAATAACCATGGTGAAGTTGCAAAAAATTATTACTACACAGAACATGCAACCGTACCTGATATTTTAATCATGAACAAAGAGACCTATGACAGCTTGACGAAACAACAACAAAAATGGTTAGAAGATGCAGCAGATTATTCCACAAAAAAACATGAAGTAATTTGGGATAAAGCAGTGAGCGATGCTAAAAAAACAGCGACAGAAAAAATGGACGTGAAGTTTCACGATGTAGACAAATCTACATTTAAAGCGACTTCAAAACCTCTTCAAGATGAATTTAAAAATAATCCGGATACGAAAGCGGATTATAAACTAATCGAGAAGGAGGAACAGCGCTATGAAAAAAGCAAAGCAAATCATTGATAAATTGTTGTTAACGCTAGCTGGTATAACGCTTTTTGTTATGGTTATTTTATCGGTTTATCAAGTTGCAACACGCTTTATTTTTAACACACCGAGTACGACGAGTGAAGAAATTGTTAGATTCTTGTTGATATGGTTTGGGTTATTGAGTGCAAGCTATGTCTTTGGAATTAAACAGCATATTGCCATTGTATTTATCAGAGAAAAATTGCCTGAGAAAGTACAGTTATACTTGGAAAAGATTTCGGACATTATATTAATTATCGTGGCACTCGTGCTCATGATTTGGGGCGGTTTTGAAGTTGTGAAGTTAACTTGGTCTCAAATCGCGCCGTCAACAGGTTTATCAATGGCTGCAATGTATGGTGCATTGCCAGTTTCAGGAATATTTATTATTTTCTATGCATTTTATAATTTATTTAGTAAAGAGACAATGACTACAATTCAAGCGCGTGATGAGATTGAAGGCGGTGATGGCTTATGACAATGATTGCGGGATTAGTATTATTCATCACTTTCTTCATCTTTCTTATCATTGGCTTACCGATTGCATTAGCGATTATTTTAAGTTCTATTATTACGCTATTATTGATCTTACCATTCGATGTCACTATCGTAACTGCAGCACAGCGTATGGTTACGGGCATTGATGATTTTACGATGTTAGCGATTCCGTTATTTGTGCTAGCAGGTATCATCATGAATAACGGCGGCATTGCATTTAGATTAGTTAACTTTGCGAAGGTACTCGTTGGCAGATTGCCAGGATCATTAGCGCATACCAACATTGTTGGGAATATGCTTTTTGGTTCCATTTCTGGTTCTAGTGTTGCAGCTGCTGCTGCCATGGGTCGTATCATGGGACCAATGGAAAAAGTACAAGGTTATAAAAAAGAATATTCAGCAGCAGCAAATATCGCTTCAGCACCGTCAGGTTTACTTATCCCACCGAGTTCACTATTGATTGTTTATTCATTAGTCAGCGGCGGGACATCCATTGCAGCGTTATTTATCGCGGGTTATATTCCAGGAATTCTATGGGGTATTGCTTGTATGATTGTTGCTTATGTCATGGCGAAAAAACAAGGTTATAAAGTATCAGAGAAAATTAGTTGGAAAGATAGATTATTCTTAACATTGGATGCATTACCGAGTTTATTTTTAATAGTAGTAGTGATTGGTGGTATTGTCGGAGGTATCTTTACAGCAACAGAAGGTGCAGCGGTCGCAGTTTTATATTCTGTAGTACTTTCGCTAATTTATAAAAGCTTAAAAATCAAACAATTATCCAACGTTATCAAAGAAACAGCTGAAATTAGCGGTATGATTTTATTTCTAATCACCGCTTCGGCGTTATTTTCACTTGTGATGAGTTATACCGGCTTACCGGAAGCAATATCCAATGGCATTATCTCAATGACTGACAATCCAATTGCACTGTTATTATTAATCAACGTTATCTTATTAGTCATTGGTACTTTTATGGACATTACACCAGCAGTACTTATATTTACACCAATCTTTTTACCGATTTCAGAAGTATTAGGTCTTGATCCCATTCATTTTGGTATCATTATCGCGTTTAACTTATGTATTGGTAATATCACACCACCAGTTGGTAGTGCGTTGTTTGTAGGAGCAAGTGTAGGCGGTGTACGTGTTGAATCAGTATTTAAATATTTAATTCCATATTTTGTAGCTTTAATTATTTTAATGCTAATCATTACTTTTATACCACAAATATCATTATTCCTTCCAAAATTATTAGGATTATAGAAAAGGAGCAATTATATGACTTTAATTAATGACAATTTTTTATTAAATAGTAAAACAGCAGTAAAACTATACCAGAAAGTTAAAGATTTACCGATTTATGATTTTCATTGTCACTTAGATCCAAAAGAAATTTACGAAAATAAAAATTATGACAATATTACACAGTTATGGCTAGGTGGAGATCATTATAAATGGCGTTTAATGAGAGCTTATGGCATTGAGGAAGCTTTTATTACAGGCAGTGTTGATGATTTTGATAAATTCCAAGCATTTATGCATATGTTACCGTATGCGATTGTAAATCCGATGTATCATTGGTGTGCATTAGAATTAAAACGCTATTTTAATGAGGATACAGATTTAGATAAAGTGAATATCAGTAAATTATATAAATCATTAAATAAAAAGTTAGCAAAACCTTCACATACACCACAAAATCTAATTAAGCAAAGTAATGTTAAGGTGGTATGTACGACAGATGATCCATGTGATGACTTAAAGTATCATAAGTTATTAAACGAAGATAGCAACGTTACATTTAAAGTTATACCTACATTTAGACCGGATAGTTATGTTTTCTTAAATCATGAATCTATCAATACAAAAATTGACCAATTGAATCAAGCGACTGATTGCGACATCCAAGATTTAAATACTTATATTGATGCATTAAAAGCACGTGTACATTATTTTGATAGACAAGGTGCGCGCAGTTCAGACCAAAGTTTTGAAAAGACACCTTTAGTAACAGCAACGGTTGACACAGCAACTGAAATTTATAATGCGCTCAAACGTGGCGAACAAGTAACAGAAACTGAACAATATGAATTAGCAGGTTATATATTAACTGAAATTAGTAAAGTTTATGAAGAATTAGGTTGGGTTGTACAATTCCACCTTGGACCAACAAGAAATAATAACTCAAACATGTTTAAAATTACAGGAGCAGACAGTGGTTTTGATAGTGTAGGTGAACAGTTGAGTGCTAAAAAATTAAATGCATTACTAGATCATCTTGAGCAAAATCATGCGTTATCAGATACCATCATTTACCCAAATAATGGCAATGATCATTTAATGGTACAAGCAACTGCAGGGAACTTTACAAATAGTCATCACAAAGTCCAACTCGGTGCTGCATGGTGGTTTAACGATACAAAAGAAGGTATGGAACAACATTTAGTAGAGTATGCTAATGTCGGTTTATTATCTAAATTTGTAGGCATGCTCACAGATTCACGTAGTATGATTTCGTATACACGTCATGAGTACTTTAGAAGAATATTATGTAATTTCTTAGGAGATAGAATTGAAAAAGGTGAGATTCAATTATCAGAAGAAACTATCACTCAAATAGTGAAAGATATTTGTTATAACAATGCAGTAAAATTATTCAAAATAGAAGGCGTTGAGGAGGTATAACCATGGAATTATCATTTCGTTGGTATGGGGAAGATGACCCAGTAACATTAAATAATATTAGACAAATTCCAGATATGAAACAAATTGTTACAGCAATTTATGACATTCCAGTTGGAGAAGTTTGGACTAAAGAAAGAATTGCAGCATTAAAACAGTCAATTGAAGATGCAGGTTTGAAATTTGAAGTTGTAGAAAGTTTACCTGTCAGTGAGGAAATAAAGCTTGGTACAGAGAAACGCGATCAACTCATTGAAAACTATAAAACTTCATTGATTAATCTCGCAGAAAATGGTGTTAAAACAGTAACTTATAACTTTATGCCGGTATTTGATTGGACACGTTCACAATTAGACTATGACTTGCCAGATGGTTCCAATACACTGATTTATAACCATGATCAAATTAAAGATATTGATCCACTAACGACGAATTTAAATCTACCAGGTTGGGATGAAAGTTACTCGCGTGAAGAGATGAATCAACTGATTACATCCTATCGTGAAACCTCAGATGAACAATTATGGGACAATCTGAAGTACTTCTTAGATGCTGTGTTACCCACTGCTATCGAACATGATGTGGATCTGGCGATACATCCGGACGATCCACCTTGGCCGATATTTGGCATACCACGTATCATTAAAAACAAAGAAAGCTACGAACGCTTATTAGCTATTAGTAATGATACACATAATGGTATTTGTTTCTGTACTGGTTCATTAGGTTCATTAGCAGAAAACGATTTACCGAATATGATTCGTACATTTGGTGATCACATTCATTTTGTACACATGCGCAATGTTAAACGTATTGGTGATAATTCATTTATAGAAACAGGCCACTTATCTAAAGATGGCTCAGTAGATATGAAAGCTGTTACTGAAGCACTGAGAGATATTGATTACAAAGGGACTATCAGACCTGACCATGGACGTATGATCTGGGGAGAAACAGGTAAAGCTGGTTATGGCTTGTTTGATAGAGCTTTAGGTGCAACTTATATTAATGGCTTAATAGAAGGAGTGAGTAAATAATGGCAATACGATTCAAAGATGTTAATGTCGTTATTACAGGTGCGACAGGTGTGATTGGTTCTACTTTTGTCAAAGCACTTGTAGAAAAAGGTGCTAATGTGGGTATATTAGGTCGTTCAGAAGACAAAATTATAGAATTACAAGATGAAATTGATAAAAATAGACAACAAACTGTAGCGCTCGTTGCAGATGTGCTAGATAAATCAGCTTTAGAGCAAGCGAAACAAACATTCAATGATAAATTTGGTGCAATTACAATACTTATCAATGGCGCCGGTGGTAATCATCCTGATGCGACAACGAATGATGAAATGTACGATAAAGCAGGCGACAAAACGTTCTTTGATCTCACAGAAGAAGGTGTAGATAATGTATTTAAATTAAACTATACTGGAACATTTTTACCATCACAAGTATTCGGCAAAGATGTTGTGGCATCTGAAACAGGAACAATTATCAATATTTCATCTATGAACGCCTTTACGCCGTTGACAAAAATTCCAGCCTACAGCGGTGCAAAAGCTTCAGTAAGTAACTTTACTCAATGGTTGAGCACTTATTTTGCAGGGCAAATTCGTGTTAATGCAATTGCACCAGGATTTTTCGAAACAAATCAAAATAAGGCATTGCTAAGAAATGAAGACGGTTCTTATTCAGAACGTGCTCAAAAAATTCTTTCACAAACGCCAATGGATCGTTTTGGTGTACCTGAAGATATTTTAGGTACATTGTATTGGTTAATGGACCATGATATGAGCGGCTTTGTAACAGGTATTGTGGTTCCAGTAGATGGTGGCTTCTCATCATATTCTGGCGTATAAATTAAATAAAATAAACCAAATAAAAATCAACACTTTCATTGTTATAAGGATGAAAGTGTTGATTTTTTTGTTTGATTGTCTGGTTAACATTGTTGTTATTCTATGTGTCATGGTAAGTAATATTATTGCGATATAATACATCTTCTAATTTTTCTAAATTGGATAATGCATTAGCTGAAGTACGTCTGCCGAGTTCTAATACTAATGCATCAATCAGCGCAATAATTGGAATGATTGAAAAATGATCCTTTCTAACGGAAAGCTTTAAAGTAATAGTTGCATGTTCTAAAACTGGTGAAGAGTCATAATCTGTGATTAAAATAATATGGTTGCCTTGACGTTTTGTTTCTTTGACAGCTTGAATCACTGAATTTGTGTAGGGTTCAAAAGCAAAAACAATTAATATATCATTTTTAGTCATTTTAGTAATTTTATCAAAAATAGCATCAGTATCATTACTAAGCTGATGAATATTTAAATAAAATTCGTTTAGTAAATGCTCAAAATATAAAGCGGTCGCCCTATAAGGACGGGTGCCAAGGATACATACACTCGTTGCATTTTCTATATATTCAACAGCAGTAACAAAATTTTCAATCAAATCAGGTTTTAATGACTGATTTAATAAATCAACGCTTTTATCCCAAACATCAGTCAACGCATAACCTTGTTCACGATTGATGTCTCCAAAAGCATTTTTAAGAGAAAACTTAGTTTCATTTGGTAAGGCTTCACTGTAAATATCTTTACGAAAATCATTGAAATTTTCATAGTCTAAAGCGTGCATGGTACGCATAACTGTAGAAACGCCTACTTCAGCCTGTTGAGACAATTCTTTAATTGTTATTAAGCCTAAGTCTTCAAAATGTTTAAGTATAAAGTCGCAGAGTTTTTGCTGTTTTTTAGGTAAACTTTTTTTAACTTTTACAATTTTTGATTTTAAATCTGGATTTTGATTCATAAAAACTAAGCGCCTCGTTTCTGTTGATTCAAATAACTTTATCTATATCATAACAAAGGTTTATTGCAAATAAAAATTCTGAAAAAGAACAAAAACAATCCCTTTATTAATGTAAGGGTTTACATTTATTCATATAAATGATAATATTCTATTTAATAAAAACAAGGGGGTATAATATTGTTAAATTATAAATTTGAAAATTTAAAACCAAAAGTGCAATCTTTTTTGAAAGAAGATATTCAACTTTATATTAATGGCGCTTATTGTAATGCAAAAAAAGGCAAGCTGTTTGAAGTTTTGGATCCTTCTACTGAAAAAGTAATAACTAAAGTTCATGAAGCAGATGAAGTAGATATTGATTATGCAGTTGATTCAGCTAGAGCAGCTTTTGATACTGGTGAATGGACAAAAATGGAAGCGCATACAAGGAGTAATATTATTTATGCTTTTGCACAGTTGTTAAAAGCGCATCGAGAAGAACTGGCTCAACTTGAGTCTATTGATAGTGGTAAGCCATATGATGTTGCATTAGCTGATGATATTGATGGAACAATTCAACAATTTGAATATTATGCTGGATTTGCAACAAAAATTAGTGGTAAAACCACTCAAATTTCAAATGATTTAGTCAGTTATACGGTTCATGAACCTATTGGGGTTGTGGGACAAATTATTCCTTGGAATTTCCCGTTATTAATGGCTTCCTGGAAATTAGGTGCCGCGTTAGCTGTGGGTTGTACGATTGTTATTAAACCAGCGACTGAAACACCATTATCGTTATTGTATGCAGCTCAGTTATTTAAACAGGCAGGATTTCCTGATGGGGTTGTTAATATTGTGCCTGGACCTGGTAACACAGCAGGTGAGGCTATCGTTAATCATTCTAAAATAGATAAAATTGCTTTTACTGGTTCTACAAATGTAGGCAAGAATGTCATGAAGGGTGCAGCAGATGAAATAAAAAATGTCACATTAGAATTAGGTGGTAAATCGCCAGCTATTTTATTGAAAGATGCTGACTTAGATGAAGCGATCGAAGGTGCATTTGCTGGCACAATGTATAACCAAGGACAGAATTGTAGTGCTTGTACACGTGTTTATGTTCATAGAGATATTTATGAAACTGTTTTAGAGGGATTAAAGAAAAAAGCAGCGTCAATAAAACTAGGTCCAAGCATGGATGATAATTATAATATGGGACCATTGATTTCTAAAAGACAACAAGACAAGGTAATAGATTATATAGAAAAAGGAAAAAAAGAAGGTGCCAGATTAATATTTGGTGGTCAGCAAACATATGAACATGGCTATTATGTTGAACCTACTATTTTTGCAGATGTAGAAGATGATATGACCATTGCGAGAGAAGAAATATTTGGTCCAGTAATGTCTGTCTTTGTGTTTGATGATATTGATGAAGTCATTAATAGAGCTAATGATAGTCAGTATGGTTTAGCCTCTAGTGTTTGGACACAAAATATTAAACACGGTCATTATATATCTAAAAAGCTAGAAGCGGGAACAGTGTGGATTAACACGGTCGGTCTTGAAATAGAAACGATGCCATTCGGCGGTTATAAACAATCTGGTATTGGTAGAGAGATGGGCGGAGAGTATGGTTTACAAAGCTATACATCAGTTAAAAGTGTCATGATTAATATAGATTAAAATATAAAGAGATTAGGAGAATATATTATGTATAAACCTTATGGAATGATTGCAGCATTACCTACTCCAATGTTAGAAAACGGAGACATTGATTTTGAATCATTTGAAAAATTAATAGAACATGTGATTGCAGGTGGAATTCATGGTGTACTTGTCGGCGGTAGTACTGGAGAATATTCATTGATGACTTTCGAGGAACGGAAAAAAATCATAGCATTTGTAACATCCCAAGTGAATCAAAGAGTTCAAGTTATGGCTGGAACGGGGTGTCATAGGACACTTGATACAATCGAATTGACGAAATTTGCAGAACATGTTGGTGCAGACTCAGCATTAGTTATCAATCCGTATTATATGGTTACAAGTGACGATGGAATATTAGATCATTATAAAGCTGTAGCAAAAAACACTGACATTGGTATCGTTATTTATCATTATCCAGACGCAACAGGCGTAGAACTTTCACCTGAATTAATACATGAAATTAGTAAAATTGAAGGTGTGATTGGTATTAAAAATACAGCAGATGGTATTCATACATCTAAATTACTTAACCTAGTGAAAGATAATACAGATTTTGCGTTATTAAATGGTTTTGAAGATTTATTTTTACCTTCATTATCAATAGGAGCAAATGGTGCAATAGGGCTAGTACATAATTTAGTTCCGGATAAAATTGCAAAATTGTATGAGCTAGTCCAAGAAAATAATGTAAAAGAAGCTGCTGAATTAAATAAAAAATTACTGCCTTTATTTAATTTATTAGAAGAAGAAACTGTACCTGGAACAGTTAAAGCTGGTTTGAAAGCGTTAGGAATTTCAGACACTACATGTCGATTACCATTACAACCAGCATCTAAATCATTTGAGAAAAAAATGACACAATTATTGAATGAAATAAATAACTAAGTGCAAGAAAATTAGAATAAGAAGGTGCTAATATGAAAGATGTCATTATTATCGGTGGTGGATTGGCAGGATTATCAGCAGCATGGAGATTAAGTAACCACGATATACTATTATTAGAATCAGAAAATCGTGTTGGTGGACGTGTAATGTCTGAAAGACGTGGTAATTATTGGATGAATTGGGGTGGACACGTTTATGCTGGTGAAGGATCAGCAACTGACGATTTATTAAAATCGGTAGGTGTTAAATCATTACCAGTGCCTGGAAAACTTTCTGCTATGCATTTAAATGGAAAACTTTTATTAGATGGTCGAGTAGAATTATATCCATTTAGAGTACCTATGTCATGGAAATCGAGATTAGCAATGTTAACTGCAGGTGCAAAAGTAAGAGCTGCAGTGATGAAATATGCAAAAGTTGCTCAAAAGAAAGAAGTTGAAGATTATTGTGTCCAACAACAACGTATTTTAGATTTTATGAATAATAAAACATTTTCAGAATTCACAGGAAAATTACCGATTGATGCAGATGCTATTTTTAGACCAACCGTAAGTAGATCAACAGGTGAATCTGAACAAATTTCGGCTGGAGCAGGCATCGGTTACTTTCATATGATTTGGAATAAAAAAGGCGGGCTATCTCAAAATATAATGGGTGGGCCATCTACATTAACAAACACAATAGCCAACCATTTAAAAAATAAAGTTGAAATCAATGCACACGTACAAGAAATCATTCATAACCAAGACTTTGTAACAGTAAAGTATCAACAAAATGGAACTGAGTTTGTGGAAACTGCAAAGTACGCCATCATAACTACGCCGGCACCCATCACACGTAAAATCACAAAAAATTTAAGTGCAAAGCTAGATTATGCACTTAGCCAAATTAAATATGGACCGCATGTAAGTGCGTCATTTTTAACGAATGAACAAGGTAAACAAATTTGGGATGATGTATACGCATTTGCTACGCCGAAGCGGTCATTTGATATATTAATACACAATTCTAATGTCATTCATGCCCAACAGAAAAATCGTGAACAGGGTAGTAGTTTTATGACATTTTCACCTGCGAATAGAGGTAAAGCATTGATTGACAAATCTGAAGATGAAATATTAGAAATATACCTGAATGATTTAGAAGAGATTCTTCCTGGTTTTAGAGATTATGTTATAGAAGCTAAGGTGAATAAATTTCCTTATGGATCGGCGTATGTGTATCCTGGACGCGCTGATATACAATCAACATTAATAGAACCAGAAGGACGTTTATTTTTAGCAGGTGATTATTTAGGTACGTTTTATACTGAAACAGCCATTCAAACTGGGTATACCGCTGCGCAAAATATTAATAGTCTATTAGGTTTTACCAAAAATGAAGATTTACGAGAAGTTTTGTAAGCGTTTACAAAAATGATGTGGAGGCTTTTTTATGACAAATAAATCTATGGAGGATATGCCCTTTTGCAAATTTCACATGAAAATCTTTTCTTATGCGAGTGGCAGTTCTTTTGTTGATGGCTATAGTTTAGGAATTATAGCCATCGCACTTTCAGTAATGCAAAATGATTTTGAAATGTCTGTGACGATGGTTGGCTTACTAGGTATGGGGACATTAGCTGGGATGATCATTGGCGGTTTAGTTGGTGGTTATTTTACAGACATATTAGGACGTAAGAAAATGTTTATTATTGATATGTTGTTATTAGGTGTTTTTACCACTGCGCAATTTTTTGTTACAGATCCAATGCAGTTAGTAGTGTTGAGACTGTTGATTGGTATTGCTCTAGGTACAGATTATCCTATAGCTGGTTCATTAATGAGCGAATTTGCGCCTAAAAAGCATAGAGGAGCATTGTTAGGCGGCATTAATGCGTTTTGGTTTATTGGCTATGCCATTTCATATCTTGTTGGTTATTTTATGCTTCCATTAGGTGCAGATAGTTGGAGATGGATGTTATTAAGCGGGGCTTTACCGATTATCTTTTTATTATTAGCTCGACTTAATATGCCAGAATCTCCACATTGGTTAACAAAACAAGGTAAAAGTGTAGAAGCAGCCCAGATTGTTAAAAAAATATTTGGTGACGACGTGATTGTTTCAAATACAAACCATGAACATAAAAAAACAAGTTTGGCAGATATTTTTAAAAATGGTTATGGCAGACGTACATTTTTTGTTTCCATGTTTTGGTCATTACAAGTGATGACTACATTTGCTATTGGAACGTATATCCCTGAGATTCTTTCACAATTTGGATTCCATGAAGGTTCACAAAAATATTTAGGATCTGCTGTTATTAATATGTTTTATTTAATAGGTATTTTTCCAGCATTATACTTAGTTGAAAAATATGGAAGAAGACCTACTTTGATATGGCCCTTCTTGATTACTGCGCTAGCTTTGTTATCATTAGGTATAGTATCTGGTGGCAACGCTCCATTTTTAATGATACTTGTACTATTTATTATTTACGGTATTTTCAATACAGCTATGGGCAGTCATCAATGGATTTATCCATATGAACTATTCCCTACATATGTACGTGGTACAGGTGGAGGTTTTACTACTACTGTGAGTCGATCAGCATCTGCTTTAAGTACATTTTTCTTTCCGATGATTTTAGAAAATTATGGATTAAGTGTAACAATGTATATTTCATCGGCACTATTATTTATTGGTTTTATACTGTCGATTTATATGGCACCGGAAACAAAAGGGAAAAATTTAGAAGAGGCAGGAGCTATTTAGGTTGAAATTTAAAGTGTTGTGGTGTTTTTTAAGCATCGCTAAATGGCCTTGATTTGATTGAATATGATTGTTATATGTTGAATGAAGTGAAAAGTTGACTAGATGAACTGTACTTTCATCCTAGTTACTTTTGTTGGGCGGGACAAAGGAATCTACTAGAAAAGTATGATGTTTGTCTCGCTCTTATTTGCTTCGACATATGTATTTTTAATCTTTTAGCACAATGATTGTTTGTTTTGAAAACCTGATAAATAGTACATAGTAACTAACTTCGAAGGGGATGTATGATCAATGAGTAAAGATAATAAGGCAGCAGTTAAGACTGCGCTCGCTTATCTTAGTTTTATAGTTGGCGCAGGATTTACAACTGGCCAAGAACTTTTACAATTCTTTGTTAACCATGGAAATTATGCATATATTGCAGTGATTCTTACAGGTATTATTGTAACGTTTGCGACTAGGCAAATTTCAAAAATGGGTTATCGCTTGGATGCGAATACATATGAAATTTCATTGAACCATATTTTCGGAAAGTATGTAGGTAAGATTATTGATTATTTAACTATTTTCTTTTTATTTGGCTTAACTGTTGTTATGATTGCAGGCGGCGGCTCTGCACTTTATCAAGGATTTGGGCTTCCAATGTGGACAGGTTCATTAGCAATTGTAATTTTGCTTTTTATTGTGCTACAACTTAGATTTAATAAAATCATGACAATACTAAGTGTAGTGACACCATTTTTAGTCATCGCAGTTTTAGTGATTGCGGGCTATAATATTATCAATCCTACAATTCCATTTTCAGAGGTAGAACATTACACAAAACCATCTAAAACATCTAGTTCCATATGGTGGTGGGATGCGATTGTTTATGGAGGATTAATCATTGGCAATAGCTTTAGCTTCCTAACCATCGTTGGTAGTGATGCTATGAGTCATAAAACAGCACGCAGGGGAGCATTTTATGGTGGCCTATCTTTTAGTATATTGTTATTAATTATGACGTGTGGATTAATGGCTAATATCCACAACGCCAATAGTGTAGATATTCCTACATTATTATTGGCAAATGATATACATCCTTATATAGGTGTATTTATGTCAGCGGTGATGATTGGTGTTATTTTCAATAGCTGTATCGGTATGTTGTATCCATTTTTAAGTAGATTTACACGACCAAGTAGTAAAGGCTATGTTGCACTATTAACAATTTCTTTAATTGTGGCGTTTATCTTAAGTTTTATTGGCTTTGTCGATCTAGTGAATTTCGTGTTTAAAACATTCGGTTATATCGGCCTGTTTATCAGTGCTGCGCTATTAGTTAGATGGGTTTATAATAAATTTAGTGAAAAACGTTTAATGTAATCACTAAAAACATAAATAAAAGACGTATAGTAACCAATTTTGTATATAATTGGACTATACGTCTTTTTTATTTAAGATAGAAAGCTAGTAATTGCGTCGACTAGACTATAAAGACCTAAGAAAGTAACGATTAAAACGACAACAAAACCGATAATATTAAGCCAAATGTTATTGACAAAACGGCCCATTAGATTTTTCTTGTTGATGATAATAAAAATTAATATAGCAACGATGGGTAAAATAATACCATTTAAGGCTTGTGCCACTAATAATACTTCTAATGGTTCAAATCCGAGTGAGGATGTTGTAATACCAATAAGGATAATGACTGCAAAGACAATCTTGTATTTTTTGCTTTCCATGCCACCTTTCCACCCTAATAAGCTGCTTATTGTAGCTGCCGCTCCAGTAGGGGAAGCAATAGCAGATGAAAGCCCTGCTGCAAACAAACCGATGCTAATTGCAAAGGGAGCGGCATCGCCTAAAACAGGTTTGAGTGGACCAGAAAGTTGAATAATACTTTTGACTTCATCACCACGAATTAATGTGGCAGCAGCAATAAGAATAGCTGCTGAAATGATACCACCAACAGTAATCGAAATAATAGTATCCCAACGCGCAAATTTGAGTTCTTTTATACCATTAAAACGTTCGTGTACCGCTGTGGAATGGATGAAGAAATTATAAGGAACTACAGTCGTTCCGATTAATGCTATGACAGTTATTATAGAACCGTTCGGAATTGTAGGTACAAATACACCTTTTAAAATACCAAAAATATCAGGCTTAATGACGATCATAGTTGTAATAAAGATAATGCCCATGATGACCATCAAGAAAATCATTATTTTTTCTAAAAATTTATAATTACCAAATAACCCGATGAGTAAAATAATAAAACCGATAATAGGTGCTACTAGGTTTTCTGGTAAATTTAATAGATATGCTGCACCAAGTGAAGTTCCAATTAAATCGCCACTGATGTAAGCAGCACAACCAATGGTTACAGCTATTAATGTAAACCATACAATAATTAGTTTTCCTACTTTATGAGCGAATAATTCTTGTATCGCTTCGCCTAAACCTTCTCTTGTTACAAGAGATAGTCGAATAATCATTTCTTGGAGTACGATGGTTGCAACAATTGAGAATACAACAGCCCATAACAAGCTATAACCAAACCCCGCACCACCTTGTGTCATCGTTGTAACGGTTCCGGGACCTATAAATGAAGCGGTGATAATCATACCAGGACCGAGAGATTTAATAATCTTCCTTACATTTTTGACCAATGTCATCACCCCTCATTTATTTTGTGTTATTTAAATAATTCACATGTCCCGCAAGTACATATAATACAGCTGTTGAAACGAAGTGGGCAGAGTTCTGGTTAGCATCTTGCATTGGGTAAACTTCAACATAATCCATACCACATAAGCCTAATGCACCAAACTCATATATCATTGTTAATAGCTCATAAGAACTTAGTCCATTGCCATCTACTGGGCCACCTGGATTGAAGGCAAAGTCTAGTACATCACTGCAAATGGTTAAATATACGACATCTACATCTTTACTCGCCTGTGCATAAATATCTCTAGCATATTGTTTTAAATCCTTAGCAGCTCTAATATCATTGATCGTAAGTGTTACTGCACCAGCTTCTTGAGCGTAACGGCCTGTTTCTGGTTTGTTTCTAGGACCATGAATACCTGTATGAATGATACTTTCATTACGTATACCATCTGTTTCATATAGTCTCATGAATGGAGTGTTACGTGCGTAGGGTTCTCCTTCATAATCGGGCATGTTATCATAATGCGCATCCAAATGTATAATGCCCACTTTTTTACCCGTTTCCGCCAGTGACTTCAGAATAGGGTAAGTGACACCATGTTCACCACCAAAACCAACTAAAAATTTCTCACTTTCCCATAGCTTTTTAGTGAATTTTTCAATGTTTTCGTAGCTTTGTTGATTATTGTGCGCAACAAAAGGCACATCACCTACATCGCCCATTGTTAAATGTTCACTAATATCAATATGGTTTAATTCTGGTAAATATTGACTGTAACGTGCTGAGCAAACTCTAATTTGCTTTGGACCTAATTCAACGCCAGTATAGTCACCCCAAGTGCTTTCACCTTCAAAAGGCGCACCATAAATTATGACATCTGTATCTAAATTATCTGTAGATGTGAGATTTTTACTATTTAAAAAGCATGGTACATTACCATAAATATTGTTTTTCATATTGTATAACCTCCCCTTTGTTGTAAATAAGTATATATTGGATAATTTTTTATTTCAAATAAATTCAGAAAATTCTATTTTTAAACCTTTTGAAAATGTAAATATTTTAATAGGAAAGTATTTTTATATAGAAATTTAGTCTGAGTGTGAAAATTAATGTATAAAAAATAAGCTGATTCAAATTTGAATCAGCTTGTTGCAACATGGAATAGGGAATAAAGTATTATGCCCAACCACGGAAACGCGTTGCTTCAGCCGTACGTTTTAGACCTACAACATAAGCTGCTAAACGCATATCCATTTTTCTATTTTCTGCTAAATCATAAATTTTATTAAATGCTTCAACCATTTTTTCTTCAAGTTTCGTGATGATTTCTTCTTCCGACCAATAATAGCCTTGATTATTTTGCACCCATTCGAAGTAAGACACTGTTACACCACCTGCACTAGCAAGTACATCTGGTATGATTAAAACGTCACGGTGGGTTAATATTTTAGTCGCTTCTTGTGTCGTAGGGCCATTAGCTGCTTCTGCCACAATCTTAGCTTGAATTAAATGGGCGTTTGCTTCTGTAATTTGATTAGATAGTGCAGCAGGAATCAAAATGTCGCAGTCGAGTTCAAATAATTTTTCATTAGGAATGACGTCTTCAAATAATGGTGTTACACGACCATGTTGTTCTTTTAATGCTAGAAGATGTTCAATATCCAGCCCCTCAGGATTATATAAAGCGCCTCGACTTTCTGATATCGCGACAATTTTAGCCCCTTTATCATGCAAAATTTTAGCAATAAAACTTCCGGCATTGCCAAAACCTTGAATCGCTACACGAGAACCTTCGATATTAATATTTCGATGTTTCGCAGCTTCTTCAATTGTGATTACAGCACCTAGCGCTGTGGCTCGATTACGTCCTTGTGAACCACCTAATGAAAGCGGTTTGCCTGTAATAAATGCAAATGCATTTGAGCGGTTGATTTTACTGTATTCGTCCATCATCCAAGACATGATTTGTGGGTTTGTATAAACATCTGGTGCTGGAATATCACTGGCAGCTCCTACAAATTGTGAAATAGCTTTAACATAACCACGTGATAAACGTTCTAGTTCTAAATTACTCATTTCTCTTGGATCACATATGACACCACCTTTACCACCACCAAAAGGTAAGTTTGTGATGCCGCACTTCATTGTCATCCACATGGATAATGCTTTCACTTCTTCAACATTCACATCAGGATGGAAGCGGATACCACCTTTGGTAGGTCCTACGGCTTGATTGTGTTGTGCACGATAGCCTTTAAAAGTTTTAACGGTGCCATCATCCATACGCACAGGAATTCGTATTTCTAAAAATCTTAAAGGTTCTTTGACAAGTTCATACATACCATCGTCAAACCCTAATTTATGTAAGGCTTCTTTCATAATTTCTTGAGTCGAAGTTACTAAGTTATTGTTTTCTGTCATGTTTATCTCCTCTATCATTACTTCAATACTTATAAGTTACTTATATATAAATGTTATCGATAATAAGATATAAAATCAATACATAATGACTGAATTTTTATAAAAGTTTGAAAATTCAATTAATACAAAATATATGATTTTTTGGAGAGAAATTGTCTAGTTTTATGCTTGGATATGGGGTGATTATAGCCGAGAACTTTAAGTGATTGCTTATAGTGTTGAAAAACAGCGTCGTAAATTGATTAATTATACTGAAAAATTAATAGATATAGAAAAGTATATGATGCTGTAGATAGTAAAATTTAATGTTACTTAAATATGAATAATCGTTTATAGTTACAATCGACTTATAGGGGATGAGAAAATGGATAGTAATGATTAAATGCATGTATATTTATTATAAAGGCTATATTTTTTGTTACACATTGTACTGTAACTTGTCTATCTGAGTTAAGAACTATGCCATAATTTAACTACTTTATTATAGCTGTGAATCATTAGGAGACATACTTTTTTTAATTTGAATTATTTACAATTACCATAGACTTTAGCACACAACAAAGATATAGCACGTAAATATCATGATGTACAATGAAAGTAAAAATAAATAAAATAGTAAATTACTAATAAACTTTATGGTATAAATAAAACAATAGTGTAATAACACATTTTTATTTAAAATAATTTTGAAGAATAGTTGTAATTTTCAGAAAAAAATAATATTATACAATCAAACATTTTTGATTTATAGTATTTTGCAATTTGAAATTAAGGGGTATGATTTTAAGTTCTATATGTTGATTATGTTTTAAAACAAAGGAATTGGAGCAAATTTATGACAAATAAATTAAACAGAGAGTTAAGCAATAGACACATTCAACTTATTGCTATTGGTGGCGCCATTGGAACTGGCCTATTTTTAGGGGCGGGTCAGTCTATCAGTTTGACTGGACCATCGATATTACTCACTTACATAATTGTAGGTTTTGTTTTATTTTTATTTATGCGCGCAATGGGGGAAATGTTACTTGCTAATACGAAATACAAAACATTTGCAGATATAGCTCATGATCAAATTGGAGCTTTTGCTGGTTTTGTAACAGGATGGACGTACTGGTTAACATGGATAACTTCAGGTATGGCAGAAATTACAGCTGTTGCTAAATATGTAGAATATTGGGTTCCAGATTTACCAAATTGGATTACATCATTAGCTTGTATCTTGATACTCATGACTTTCAACTTAACGAGTACGAAAATGTTTGGTGAGTTAGAATTTTGGTTTGCCATTATTAAAGTTGTGACTATACTAGCACTCATAATTGTAGGTGTAGTGATGATTATATTTGCGATCCAAACGCCATTTGGAAAAACGAGTATATCTAATATTTATAGTAATGGTGGATTATTTACACATGGTGCTTCAGGTTTCTTTATGTCATTTCAAATGGTTGTTTTTTCATTTACAGGTATAGAAATTCTAGGTATTACAGCAGGTGAAACGAGAAATCCACATAAGACGATACCTAAAGCAATCAATAGTGTGCCTTTACGTATCTTATTGTTTTATGTAGGGGCTTTAGCAGTTATGATGTCAATTATTCCTTGGCAAGATATAGATCCGAACAATAGTCCATTTGTCAGCTTATTCGCGTTAATAGGCGTACCATTTGCGGCTGGTTTAATCAATTTTGTAGTACTTACTGCAGCATCATCAGCTTGTAATAGTGGTATTTTTGCGAATAGTAGAATACTATTTGGACTATCAGAAAAAGGTCAAACACACCATTTGCTAATGAAGACGAATCATAGAGGTGTCCCTTTTGTTGCAATACTTGTCACTTGTGCATTACTGTCTATAACTGTACTGTTAAATTATTTTATTCCAAATGCGACTCAAGTATTTTTCTATGTAACGGCAATTTCAACTATTTTGTTAGTTGTTGTATGGATGTTCATCATGCATGCGTATGCAAAATATGCGAAATCAAATCCTAACCATCACAAAGAAAGTCAGTTTAAGTTACCAGGTGGTATTCACACTGCAAGATTTGTACAATTATTCTTTGTCTTTGTGTTGTTGATATTGTTTATTGTACCTGACACAAGAATGGGTGTTGTATTATCACCAATATGGTTTATCATACTGGGGCTTATCTATTTTAATTACACGAAAAAAGAAAGAGCGATTCAATCACAAGTTAAAGAAAAAGTATAATAAAAATAATTTTAGGGAATATAACCAAAGTAATGATTACTGATAGGTTATATTCCTATTTTTAGGAGGGAAAAAATGGCAATACAGTATGCTAAAGATAAATCAGGCGTTTATCAAACAATAAATTTGAAAATTAAGAGTGACGTACATCGTATTTTTGATTATTTAAGTACTACAGAAGGGATACAGCAATGGTTTCCACAATTGTCATTTCAAGAACGAATAGAAGGCGGGAAAATGTTGTTTCACTTAGACGATAGTGAAGATTTAGAAATGCGTATTACACATTTCGAACCAAATAAAACGATTGGTTTTACATGGGATATTGGAAAAGTGAAATTTGAATTATTTGAACATCAATCATATGTAGAACTCATTTTTTATGAATATTTACCTTTTGAATTTCCACATATTACATTAGATTTTGCTGGTTGGCAATTCCAAACCGAAAGTATCAAAAGTATTGCCGAAACAGGCAAGCCATTATCACAACAGGATTGTGATTTTGATGCGAAAAAAACTGAAATTGAAGCCAGCTTAGCTGTGATTTAAAGTGAAAGGCATTAAAAATGCTTCCAAAACATAAGGCAAGCAAACGACAGTTCGTTTTCGTTTGCTTGCCTTATTAATGTGATACAAGTATATGGTAGATGACAAATTTTGTTACATCCACATTTAGATGATTAGATTATAAATGATTATATTAATAATTGTTGTTTTTAGCTGATTTTTTTCCATGTAATAGGAAATAAAGTACAATTGATAAAATAACGAGCGCAGCCATGGTGATATATAGGTTACGATAACCCATAATTGGAATAATCACACCTAAAATAAATGGTCCTATACCAGCGCCGAAATCTGCAAACATATAGAAAGTAGAAGTCGCGAGTCCAATTTTTTTAACTGGAGACTGTTGTATAGCAATGGCTTGTGCGCTTGGAATGATAGTACCATATCCAACGCCAATGAAAATTGCTGAAATAAGCAATAATAAACTTGTGTGTGTTGCGCTTAAAAGTATAAGTCCAAGCATGAAACTAATTAATACTGGATACATCACTTTATTTTCACCGTAATGATCATAAATTTTTCCAGTAAACGGACGTGTAACAAATGTACTTACTGCATATACAATAAAGAAGAAACTAGATGCCGTAGCAAGATTGATTTGTTCTGTATAAACAGTTAAAAATGATAGTACACTAGAATAAGCGATACCAACGAATATGATTACAACAGATATTGGTAATGCTTCTTTTTGGATATAAGCACTAAGTCCTTTTTCCTTGGAATCATTGTCTGTTGTTGACGGTTCTGCTTTTGGTAACCCATTGATAAACAATGAGATAACAAAAGCAAAAATAATGACTGCCAAGCTAACGATAAAAATAGATTCAAAACCAAATCTTTGATTTAATATAATACCAGTGAATGGTCCGATTGCTGAAGCGGTCGTTACGCTTAATGCATAATAACCGATACCTTCACCTTTTCGTTTATCTGGAATAATTCTAGATGAAATGGTTCCAGTTGCAGTTGACGATAAACCAAAAGCAATACCATGCAGTAATCTTACGATCATTAATATAAGAAGACTGTTGATTGCAAAGTATAAGCCAACTGTAATAATTGAGAAAATAATACCATATATTAATACTTTTTTAGGCTGCAGATTATCGATGATTCTGCCAGAAACTAAGCGTCCAAATAACATACCGATGATAAATATACCAGCTGCTAAACCACCCATACTTTCTGAAGCGTGGTATTTATCAATTGTAAATATAGTGACAGTTACGATTAATGTATAATGGATTAAATACATTAAAAAGTTTGTCATTGTAATGAAGATAAAATCTTTTGACCAGAGTTTATCGTACATATTTAATACCGTCCTTTAATATAAATTTTTTCAACCATCATTTATTATAATAGATAATGTATACTAATGTATAATTAGAATTTTTTAAGTTTACATAAGCTTTACTGATATAAGGAGGATACAATGAATTTTGAACAATTATCGTATGTTAAAAAGATTTATGAGTTAGAATCTATTGTTCACGCTTCGGAAGCAATGCATATTAGCCAATCAGCGATGAGTCAGTCTATTGCTAATTTAGAGTCAGAGTTAGGGTATAAAATTTTTAATCGTTCACGTAAAGGGACATTGCCAACGGAAGTTGGAAAGCGACTTATACCTTTAATTATAGATATTTTAGAAGCTCAGACGAGTTTATTATCGGAAGTAGAGGCATTGCATAGTAATATCAAAGGTTCATTAAAAATAGCGACGATACCAACCTTATTTAATAAAATTGTACCAAAAGCTTTATCAAATTTTAAAAAAGACTATGCGCATATTGACGTAGAAGTATTTGAAAGTGATAGACAAGAAATTATAAAAATGATTGAAAATAATGAGATTGATATCGGACTTATAGGAAAAACTGAAAATGAAACTTTTAGTCATCACATCGTCCCACACTCATTGAATTTATCTACTGACTTTAAATTAATTGTACCTAAAAAATCTAAACTTTCATTAAAAAGCATGGTTGAAATGGAATCAATTAAACAATTTCCTTTTGTCTTGTATGATCGCAATTTTTATCATAATAATTTTAAAGCATTTGAAGATGAAAATGGTCCATTAAAAATTGTGTTTAGAACGAATAATCCAAGTGTATTGATTAAAACAGTTTCCGAGGGGTTGGGTGTAAGTATTGTATCGAGTTTGATGCTAGAAGATGATCCGTTCATACTTAATGGTTTGATTGAGATGCTCCCCATTGGCTCACCATTTGATTATTATATTTATTTTACAGCTTTAACAAATGTTGATCGCGTGAACGAACAAACCATTCGTACTTTTATTGAGTATTTGAAAAATTAAAGTCCCACTTCCCAACTTGTTGGGTTAGTGGGACTTATGCATGAGCGAAAGCTCAAGTAACCCTTTAAAGCACTTCCCAACTTGTTGGGTTAGTGGGACTTATGCATGAGCGGAAGCTCAGGTAAACCTTTGAAACACTTCCCAACTTGTTGGGTTAGTGGGACTTATGCATGAGCGGAAGCTCAGGTAAACCTTTGTATTTTGAAGTTAAAGTACTAACATAATGATCATACTAGCGGAACTATAAAACTTATGAGTGGATTTTATCGACGAATTGATAAAATTGTGTAATATCCGACAATTGTTGATTACATTTGATACTGTCAAAACAAATATAGTCACCTTTTTTGGTATATTGTCCATCACCAGAAGTACGTGTTTTACGCATAAATAGAGCGACATTAGATTCTTTATTACAAATTGCGCAATAGCCCTTAACGGTTTGGTTAGCAATGTCGCCATAAAAACCTGTTAAAGTTCCTTGCTCGTTATAATAGATGATAAATTTTCTGTTTGAAGCGATATCGTTCCATCCGATATAAGTACTTTCCAAAAGAATTTCATCACTAATAAGCGGTGATTTAAGTTTTTTAATTTTACGAAAAGTTTTTTCGACTTGTTTTTTTGAAGGGTGTTCAAAGGGTATAACGTATGTCTGTAAAATTTCTAATATTTTATCTACTTGTACTTTAGTAATACGTATGTTCATTAATTTTTCAATCGCTTCAGTCAACGTATCATCTGTTTGATGAAACTGCTGATAAATGTCTATTTTAGTTGTTTCTTTTATAGAAGCAATTGTATTTAAGTCATTTACTGATTTATAAGCATTAAGTAAATGTGCGATTCGTTCTTTAATATAGTTAAATTGATATGGATAAATTTGTTTTTCCAATTTTTTTAAATTCCTTTCACATTATAATTCTTAAAAGCAAAAGATGCTTTGTGAAAAGAAATTTTAAACAAAGCATCATACTATAGACAGTAATTGCTTTGTATTAATAATGAAGCATTGTTATGCAACATATCATCATCTCCACATATTGTATTTGTTTGTTTTATATCAAATTACCAAAGAAATGTCAAAATCTATATATTATAAAAATTTCCTATATAGCGAGAAGTCAAAAGCTTAACAATCATTAGCTTACAACGACAATATCGTAAAATATAATTAGTTGATTCATGTACACGCGTAGTATACAAAAAAGCGCTTTTATAGTACAATGTTTGTAAATGATAGATGTTTGTCCACTACGAAAATACATTACGATTTCTGTAATAAACAAGGGAGTTTTTGATTATGAAAAAGATAATGATTACAGGTGCTTTAGGTCAAATTGGTACTGAGCTCGTAGTAAAATGTAGAGCGTTATATGGCAATGATAATGTACTTGCCACAGATATTAGAGAGCCAGAAACAGGTTCGGCGATTGCTAATGGACCATTTGAAATTTTAGATGTTACAGATAAAAACAGAATGACGGAAATTGTTGAGTCTTTTAAACCAGATACATTTATGCATATGGCGGCATTATTATCTGCAACAGCTGAAAAAAATCCACAATTTGCATGGGATTTAAATATGGGTGGTCTTTTAAATGCTTTAGAAGTAGCTCGAGAATATGACTTACAGTTCTTTACACCAAGTTCAATTGGAGCTTTTGGACCTTCAACACCGAAAGTGAACACACCACAGGTTACGATTCAACGACCAACTTCTATGTATGGCGTTAACAAAGTTGCTGGTGAGCTATTATGCCAATATTACTTTGATAAATTTGGTGTAGATACAAGAAGTGTTAGATTCCCTGGATTAATATCACATATTAAAGAGCCTGGTGGCGGTACAACAGATTATGCAGTAGATATTTATTTTAAAGCAGTTCGTGAAGGTCAGTATACAAGCTATATTGCTAAAGATACATTTATGGATATGATGTATATGGAAGATGCAATTGACGCTATTATCAAGTTAATGGAAGCAGACGGCGTAAAATTAATTAATCGTAACGCCTATAATTTGAGTGCGATGAGCATTGAACCAGAAATGGTCAAAGCGGCAATTCAAGAGCATTACCCAGATTTTAAATTAAATTACGAAGTTGACCCAGACAGACAAGGTATTGCTGACAGTTGGCCAAATAGTATTGATACAAGTTGTGCTAGAGCAGAGTGGGGCTTTAATCCTAAATATGATTTGACTAAAATGACAGAAGTTATGCTTAAAGAAATCTCAAATAAAGATAAAGTAAGATAATTACTTTTGAAATAATCGATGACAAAGCGATTAAGGTATAAACTTTTAAAAAGTAAGAGCGCTAATTCACTTTGGATTAGTGCTTTTTATATTTGAAGTTATATCATCATGTACGTGAATGCTTCTTGTCTGATATATGGTTTAGCCATATAATCTTGCAGTTATGACGTTCCTTGAGTGTTAGTGTTGTACAATACCTTTGTACAGCTTTTAATACTCAAAAAAGCCTTTTTCCTATCGTTCACTACACAATATCAATGAAAATTTTGAACTTAGTTACTAATATTAATAGATTGTGAAATATCAATATCGATTTCCGTAGTATCTCAAAAAATGTGAACGTTCATGCTTTAATCAGTGACATCTATGTATTATCTTCTATATGATGTTACACTTGAATCAATTAATTTCATTAGTTTAACCAAAGATGTTGTTATTTTTTAAATTTTTTGAAAATTATTGAATGAAACTATTCTGATTGGTATAATTTAATGTATTAGTTATTAATAGAACATTGGAGGAAACAGTCATGTCAGAAAAAATAAAATTGATACAGCGTGAAAGCCTTAAAGAAAAACCAGATCCAAGTAATTTAGGATTTGGGGAATATTTCACAGATTATATGCTAAGTTTCGATTACGATACTGATCAAGGATGGCATGATTTGAAAATTGTGCCTTATGGACCGATTGAACTTTCTCCAGCGGCCCAAGTATTACATTATGGACAAGCAGTATTCGAAGGATTGAAAGCTTATAAACATGACGACGAAGTAGATTTATTCCGTCCATCTGAAAATTTTAAACGTATTAACAATTCTTTAGCACGTCTAGATATGCCTCAAGTTGATGAAGATACGTTATTAGAAGGTTTAAAACAATTAGTAGATATCGAACGTGATTGGGTACCAGAAGGAGAAGGACAATCATTATACATACGACCATATGTATTTGCTACAGAGGGTATTTTAGGTGTACGACCTTCATATTCATATAAATTATTAATTATTTTATCACCTTCAGGTTCTTATTACGGTGGTGACTCTTTAAATCCGACAAAAATTTATGTAGAAGATGAATATGTACGTGCAGTCCGTGGTGGTGTTGGTCATGCAAAAGTAGCTGGTAACTATGCGGCTAGCCTTTTAGCACAAACAAATGCATCAGCACAAGGCTATGACCAAGTACTATGGTTAGATGGTGTAGAGCAGAAATATGTGGAAGAAGTCGGCAGTATGAATATCTTCTTTGTAGAAAATGGAAAAGTGGTAACACCTGCATTAAATGGTAGTATTTTACCAGGTATCACACGAAAAACAGTTATTGAATTAGCGCAAAACTTAGGTTATGAGGTAGAAGAACGTCGTGTATCTATCGATGAATTGATTGAAGCGCATCATAATGGTGAATTGACTGAGGTGTTCGGTACTGGAACAGCAGCGGTGATTTCACCAGTTGGTCAATTAAAATACGGCGATACTGAAATCGTTATTAATAATAATGAAACAGGAGAAGTAACTCAAAATTTATATGATCATTATGTTGGTATTCAAAGTGGTAAGCTTGAGGATCCGAATGGTTGGAGAGTAGTCGTACCAAGATATTAAATTTCTCCCCAAAAGATAACAATAAACAGCACAATAAAAGGAGCAAGTCAGAAATCTCACGTTACTAAAGATTTCAGCGTCTTGCTCCTTCTTTTTTGTTGAAAACTATTAACAGACAGTCTGCGATGGTTTAACTTAATGCCAATATTTAAATAGCGGGCCATCTTTGCCATATATTGGATCTGTGTCAGGTAAACTTGCGTTTTTGATGTTCTCTATATTTTGTGGCCATTCGTCAGGGTTTCCAGTACAAAAATCATAATCTTGACCATTTGGATAGGCACCTATTACTGCAAAATTATGGTAACTGTGAACTCGTTTATGACCATAACCAGCTGGTATGATAATGACATCGCCTTGCTGAATATCTACATGAGGACCAAATTCACCACCTAGTTGTACGATGGCATTTCCTGAAACGACAATTAGGACTTCATGTGTATTGCTATGATAATGATGTACTGGAAATATGCCGCTACGCCAAGCGTTTGACCAATTGTTTTTATTTAAAATATCTAGAGGACTTTCTTCTTGTTTGATTACATTTTTATATAGCAGTACGGCATATTTAGGGTTGTTTGGAATTGAATCATCACTGTCGCAAGAAATGGTTTCGATTTGAACATTAGGGTTAGGTACCAAACTATTCACCTCTTTTATGGTATTACTATAACTCATAACCTAAATATTAGGATTTTAAACGGTGTTCACAGTCAGTATGTTAGTTGAGTTATTTGTTTTAGGAACGATTTTTATATTAAAATTAAGTAGTAAGTTGAGGGATACATATTGTTAAACATAGGAGCTGTTTAAAACATGGAATGGATATTATTTGATAAAGATGGCACAATCATATATTTTGATCGCAGTTGGATGAAAATCGGATTGCAACTCGTTGATGATTTTATGGAAACATATAAGGATGCAATTGACGATATAGATGAAGGTTACGCGTATTTAGGTGTTATAGATGGTGAAATTCAACCAGGTACGATTATGGCTTCAGGTGCATTAGATGAAATGATTGAGGCATTTTGTAAAATTGCAAATCAAGATGTAACAAGTTGGGCTCAACAAAGAAGTCAAGTGCTCGTCGATAATAGGGTGCCAGAAAATGTTTTAGTTGAAGGCATCAGTGAAACATTAGATACGTTAAAGCAAAGAGGTTACAAACTAGGTATTGTGACAAGTGATTCTAAAAGAGGGGTAGAACAATTCTTGGAATACACGCAATTCGACCATTACTTCGATATTGTGATTTCTACTGAAGCGGATGCCGTTGAAAAACCAAATCCTGAAGTGCTAAATCCACTTTTTTATAGATATGATGTAGAACCTGAAAATGTAGCCATTATCGGTGATACTGCGAATGATATCCAAACTGGCATCAATGCTAAATTAGGGTTGAAAGTTGCAGTTTTAACAGGTGTTGGTTTAAAAGAATCATTTACTAAAGCGGATTATATTTTTGAAACTGCAAATAGTGTAGTGGACATATTATAATAATAGGACTAATCCACAAAATATAGGAGCGGGACAGAAATCTAATTTTATTAAATAGATTTCGTCGTTCCACCTTGGCAAGTATGGCTAGAATTGAAAAAACTTGATTTAAAGCGCATTTTCAGTTCAATCACCTACTGTCAATATGGGATTGGGCTGGCACGAATCCATTATGTCTTAGTCTCTATTTGTAAAAAAACGTAAACGAGGTGGTTGAATGATTGATGGAAGATATGCAAATTATCGCGGTGAAACATATAAAGTTGTAGAAATTGTAAGTAATGAAGTATTGTTAGTCACTGAGGATGAACGAGCTACGGAACATGGTTTTGAAGCACAAACGCATCGTCACGCTGCACATACATTATATTATAAACATGTAGCGAGAGATGATGTTGATGAACTTTATGAACTATATCAAGAAGCGAGATATAGTGGTGCTATTTTTGATTTATATCAAGACTTAGAGGGGCAATTATATATAGGTACTGAAGACGAAGATAAAGCAAGTACATTTGGTCTCGACCAAACTGATGAATATTATTATAGTAAGTATGTAGATGAAGACGAGATAGAAAAGATTATTTATCGTAAACATATTGAATAAAGTCCCACTTCCCAACTTGTTGGGTTAGTGG
>NZ_KV826594.1:0-201 GCF_001835975.1 Staphylococcus sp. HMSC034G07 | reverse complement strand
GATATAAAATTGGGGCATATTCTTGAACCCAACGGTAGACCGTTGAATGATGAACGTTTACACCACGTTCCCTTAATATTTCAGATATATCACGATAACTCAATGCATATCTTAGATAGTAGCCAACGGCTACAGTGATAACATCCTTGTTAAATTGTTTATATCTGAAATAGTTCATACAGAAGACTCCTTTTTGTTAAA
>NZ_KV826593.1:356850-560550 GCF_001835975.1 Staphylococcus sp. HMSC034G07 | reverse complement strand
ACCAGGTACAGGAGAAGAACCAGGTACAGGAGAAAAACCAGGTACAGGAAAAGAACCAGGTACGGGAGAAAACCCAGGTACGGGAGAAAATCCAAGTACAGAAGGAAACTCAAATACTCAAGAACCGAAATCAGGAGAAAGTTCAGATATAAGCCAACCATCTAAACGCGATCATATTTCAGAGTTAGAACAAAATCAAACTTCAAAAATAGTAAATGATCGTTCCGATAACTCTAGAAAAATTAATGATAATAGATCTGAATTACCTGAAACAGGAAAAGATGAAATTAATAAAGGTACTTTATTTGGTTCATTATTTGCAGGTTTGGGTGCGTTATTACTAGTTTTCAAACGTCGTAGAAAAAATGAAGAAGATAAATAATTAATAAATTATAAAAATAGTATTAAATAAAGAAACCTGAGACATGTGCAGTCTCAGGTTTTTTTACTATCTAATTATTGTTTAAATAAAACTGATTATAAATTGAGTTTGATTTATTATGAATAGTTTATTAATTGTGCGTAATGTGTATATACTAATTATAGATATAAAAAATTAAAATGGGGTTTCTGTATGTATATCATCGTTCAATATAGCAGAGGTAACACACTATTTTACTTGCGTAATAGAAATCAAGAACCAATCAATTCAAAAGTAGCAGCAATTTCTAAAACCAAATATAATGAAGGATTGTTACAACACATCTATAGTATACTTTCTCAAACGAATCATAGTGTTAAAGAAATAGACTTTGTAGTAATAGAAATGAATGACATAGAATCAATAAAAATAAATGCAGTTTGTGAAGTAAGTAGGTATTTAGAAGCGCAGCTAAATAAAAATATCATTGTAACTAATAGTATAGAAACTTTTAATTACAATGAATATTTGAAAAAATATAAAACGACATGAGTAAGAATATAAATGCAATAAAGTGACACTTTATATAAACATATTTGATAAATTGATTGAATTTCACCTGCATTGAACAAGTACATATAGTGTTTGATGAACGTAAGCCATTTCGCTCACAATGTCAGTTAGATTGTCATATATTACGATAAAATAAATTCATAATAATTTTCACCAAGGATATTTTTGGCTGTGTAAACTGAAGGACTCAAATTTTGTTCAACGAAATTTGGTACTTCGTCTTGCGCAATATCATACATAATTTCAATTTCTTTAGAAAATAAACGATGTTGTTTTTTTAAATATAATTCTAAATCTGGCAATGGTTTTGAAACGGTTTTTCCATTATTGTTAAGTTTTTTAAGTGTATCTATATAAACATTTAAATCTCTAGCACCTACAATTTTGGTACCTTGGTTATCATGATTTACTATGACAACTGTAGGGAAACCTCTGACACCTAATTCTCGTACTAAGTTAAAATCGTTTGAAAGTAGTTGCTGGCCTTGCGTACTATTTGCTAAATCAAAAATAGTTTCAATATTTATTGTTTTATTGTTTTTATATAAAGTTTGTACAATTGATTTAAGTATTTTGTTATCAGAAATATTTTGGTTAAAGACGAAAACAGCTTCCCTCACTAATCTAATAAATTCAATAGCAGAAGTCGGGGAATCTAATTGCTGAATCGCTTTATACAATCGAGATGCTGGGTATGAAGATTGCACAGGATCTAATTCCATAACTGTACCATCGATAGGCATGCGTGAATATTGACCTACTTCTTGCCAATGTGGTGTCACATCAGCTGGTTTATAAATGCCATTAGCAGGATCAATAGGACCATCCCCCCAAGCTTCTAAAAGACCACCCATAATCATTTGAAAATTAAACAAATGACCGTACTGAACTAACAGTTTATTTAAAATTGGTTCGAAAGCCCAACAATGTGAACACATAGGATCAGTTATATAATATAAAGTTAAATTAGGACTTTGGTTGTTCAAGTTTATGTTTTCTACTTCATTTTCTTCACTCGGTTTGCAAACACCTGAATACATATCACATACCATATTTTTTTCCATAATTGTACCTCCGTAGTTTAATTAAATTGATATACTCTTATGATAAGTAGTAATATGAATAATAAGTACCAACAAATTGTAGAAAATGTTGAATATTCAACATCCAGAATTAAATGTTGGGAGAAAATGAGGGAGTCGAATGGTACAATCAAAATCAGACTTGCGCGTTATTAAAACGAGAAAATCTATCATGCAAGCTTTTATCAAATTGTCTGGTGTTAAAGATTTTAAAAGTATAACTGTAAAAGATATTACACAAGAGGCACTTATTAATAGAGCTACGTTTTATTATCATTTCAGTGATATCTATGATTTGTTAGAAAAAGCGCTTGCTGAGGAACTATTAATTAATTTAAATTATGAATATTTTGAATATAAACCATTGAGTGAAAATACAATTATCGACATCTTTAAAGTAGTGGCAGAGTTTCAATTGTCTTTAAATAGAAGATGTCATAGGAGTTATCCTGAGACAATAGACCATATTGTTCAAGAACATATTGCAAATGTATTGTATAAATTGTTGAATGATATTGACTTTGAAGAAGATAGTACACGACAATTGACTGCAAATATGATAAGTGCAAGTATCTATAAAGCAGCTGAAACATGGTACCAAAAGGATAGTGAGATGTTACCTGAAAATTATATTAAACGCATTACGCCTTATATGATTTCTGGTTTGCTAGCGCACGACTAAGATAAAAATGAAAAGGGGTCGTTAAAATGAGTATTATTATCATTATATTGCAAATAATTTTGGGGATATTTTTTATCATGACAGGATCAAAAATTCTATCTGGTGCAATGAAACAAGATTTTGCGCGTCTTGGTTACCCACCTATTTTTAATCAAATTACAGGAATTTTTGAATTTGTAGGTGGTCTGGGGATGTTAATAGGTGTGTTGTATAATGTAATTGCTTTATTATCAAGTATATTACTAGGTGCAACGATGTTTGTTGGTGCAATTTCATTGATTTTCTTAGGCAAGGATCCAATTAAAAAAGCGATTCCAGCTATTGTACTCTTTTTATTGAACTTTATAGTATTCATTTATTATATTTAAAATATTTTCTGACTTTAATTATCCCCGTACAAACGATAGATTGAATTGTTTGTACGGGGATGATTATGTGTAGATTATGCTAAACCTTGAATGCTTAAAACAATTTCTGCTACAAGGGCAGAACCTACGTATGTACTGAGCAATATTACGGTTCCTACGACAATTGTTTTCCAACCTAACTTAGCAAAATCGGCCCACGAATTTCCTATAGAAACACCTGCATATGCAACCACTGGTGTAGCTAATGACAATAGATCTACTTTTTCAGTCCATTCAACAATGTGTGATGATCCAGGGATGCCTGGTATTGTAATGATGAGTCCGATTATACCAATATAAGCAATACTAGGTATATTTAAAGGAACAATATCACGTAAGATTAAACCGCTTAATGCAATGCCCATTAATGTAAGAATGCCCGGTAAAGCTTCTATTGGCATAACACTGTAACCAATCCAATTACTAAAAAGTGAAATAATGCCTACCACACATAATGTGAGTATCCAGTTTGTAACTTTTGAATTCATACTCATTGCTCCTTATCTTTTGTGAATTTTGATTTAATATGCATAATAAAGCTGTAATATTTTCGAGTTAATGGCAAAGCAATTAATATACCCACATAAAGCCCTGTGACAGATGTAAGTAAATTACTCACACCAGAGAATGCTGTAATTGTACTAGCTTGGTCAGGATACATTTCAACTAAGGGACCTAATGCAGCAGCAGTCATCACACCACTTCCTACACCTGTCGCCATTGCAAATGCTAATGGGCTAAAAGGTAAAATAGAGATTAGTATGCCGGAGAAAATGCTAAAAAATATTGCCCCAAATATCGTTCCAAATATATACATGGACATGACTCCTCGCCATTCAGGAGAGGTAATACCATATTTTTCAGTAATAAGTGCTAAATTTGGTTCTCTACCTATTGAATGTGTCATGCCTATAGATTCTCTACGTAAACCTAAAAGTATAGCTAGCGGTAATGAAATAATAATAGTAGCTAAATTTCCGGCTTCTTGAAGTATTAAAGCGGGTCCAGCTGCAATAATTTTAGGAAGGGCAGGTCCAGCCTCTACCCCGAATTTTGCTATGAGTAATGCTACAGAAATAAAGACCATTGGTTCAGAGTGCTTAGCTTGTCTTTTACCTATAATAGGTGTGAAATATACTCCCAAACCAAGTAATACTGCGTAAACTACTGGTAACAATAGGATTGAAGTTATACCTAATGGAATTTTATGTGCGCCAATCACTTCAGAAATGATCATAATGATTAGGACAATGCCATGTAATCTCCAATCTTTCCAAAGTATATTTTGTTGTTGCATAACAATCCCCCTAATAAAAATCTGAAAATTCAAAATAATAATAATGCCTATTCTATACTTACTATTTCAAAATTAAAAGGGGTTGAAGATAATATTATTGATTGCTAATGAAAAAGTATTTGTAAATATCATGAAAAGTGTATAATGTAATTAATTTATTGAAAGGTGTGTAAAGTATGAAAGAAGCGTATAAGCAACTTGTTTTAGGTATGTTGTGTTTGTTTATTGTTATGGCAATTGGACGTTTTGCATATACGCCCATCATGCCTTTTATGCAGCTTAATACCAGTATGGACAATCCGAGTGCTGGTATGTTGGCTACATATAATTATTTAGGGTATCTTATTGGCGCAATAATTCCAATTTGGATTATTGTATTTAATAAGGTAGTCGATCTTAAAATATATTTAATGATTAATATTATTTCAACACTATTCATGGGTATTTTTGATAGTTATATCTTATGGGCTATTTTTAGATTTGTTTCTGGTGTGTCTAGTGGTACTGTTTTTGTATTAGCATCAAATGTTGCGTTAGAAGCATTAAAAATGGTTCGAAAAGAACGTATATCAGGTCTACTTTATAGTGGTGTAGGTTTAGGTATTTTTTCAAGTAGTATCTTTATTTTTTTATTTACTTCAGTGAATACCTGGAAAACGACTTGGGTTTTGCTCGGTATTTTTTCATTAATCATGGCTATTTTTATTATATTTGGTATGCGTGAAAATGATCGTACTGATCACGAAAGCCATAAAACAAACGAAAGTCAATCTAATGTATCAAGTAAGTTGAAGAAAAAATTTATTTGGGGATTTTCCATTGCATATTTTTGCGAAGGTGCTGGATATATTATTACGGGCACATTTTTGGTTGCCATTGTTAAATCGATACCCTCGTTATCAGACTATGCAGCATTAAGTTGGATGTTTGTTGGGTTAGGCGCGATACCATCGACCATTCTTTGGTCTATATTGGCTGATATGTTAGGCCATGGTAAGGCGACCTATCTAGCTTTTATTTTACAAATAATAAGTGTTACTTTGCCAATACTATCAGAAAGTATGTTGAGTTTGATTCTAAGTTCATTATTATTTGGTTCAACGTTTTTAGGGCTTACTACATTATTTATGTCCAAAGCACAAGCTTTAATGTATCAAAATAATAGTAAGCTGAACTTAGTTGCGATATTGACAGTCATATACAGTTTGGGGCAAATGATTGCACCTGCATTGTCAGGATTATTAATTGGAAGCGCAGGGAACTTCAATGCAGCCTTGATTTTTGCTGCTGCTATTTTATGTGTAGGGTTATTTAGTAGTATGTATAGTTACCGGACTAGGTATTAAATGAATATTTTCTTATAACTTTGATAATTTTGTTAAAAAGTGAAGAAAAATCATGAGATAGATCGCCTTCTACGTGTATAACTTGAACTGCTTTCGAAAATATTTAAGGTGACAATAGATTTATTTCGAATGCGTAACTATTCGATTATTTAGGTAATAAGTTTTTAGATAAGCTGTTTTCGAGTTGCTTTTGGAAGTTTATAATCTTTTTGTATAAGTCCAATTTTTGTGGTAATATCGTCATGGATAAAAATTCGAGATAATAATAGATAAGAAGGTTAAAATATATATGAAAGAAAATTTTTGGCGTGAATTACCGCGTCCATTTTTTGTTTTGGCGCCTATGGAAGATGTAACAGATGTAGTCTTTCGTCATGTAGTCAGCGAAGCGGGAAGACCTGATGTCTTTTTCACTGAGTTTACAAATACGGAAAGTTTTTGCCATCCTGAAGGCGTACATAGCGTACGTGGCCGTTTAACTTTTACAGAAGATGAACAACCCATCGTTGCACATATTTGGGGTGATAAACCTGAACATTTTCGTGAAATGAGTATTGGCATGGCAGAGATGGGGTTTAAAGGCATTGATTTGAATATGGGTTGTCCAGTTGCGAATGTTGCAACAAAAGGTAAGGGTTCAGGACTAATATTACGTCCTGAAACTGCAGCTGAAATTATTCAAGCATCTAAAGCAGGAGGGTTACCTGTAAGTGTTAAAACACGTTTGGGTTATTCTGAAATTGATGAATGGAGAAAGTGGTTGAAACATGTTTTTCAACAAGATATTGCGAATTTATCAATTCACCTGCGTACACGTAGAGAGATGAGTAAAGTAGACGCCCATTGGGAATTAATCGGTGAAATTAAAAAACTACGTGATGAAATTGCACCAAATACATTATTGACGATAAATGGTGATATTCCAGATAGAAAAACTGGGCTTGAACTGGCAGAAAAGTATGGTATCGATGGTATCATGATTGGACGTGGGATTTTCCATAATCCTTATGCTTTTGAAAAAGAACCAAGAGAACATACGAGTGCAGAACTTTTAGACTTGTTGAGACTTCATCTTGATTTGTTCGACAAATATTCACAAGAAGAAACACGCTTATTTAAACCGTTGCGCAGATTCTTTAAAATATATGTGCGTGGCATCAGAGGTGCAAGTGAGTTAAGACATCAACTGATGAGTACAAATACGACTGATGAAGCACGTGAACTACTAGATGAATTTGAAGCAAATATGGAAACAACAATACAATAGTAAAAATTTGACTATATAAATAGGCTTGGAAATCTTAATATTTTAGATTTTCAAGCCTATTTTTGCTTAATGGTAAGAGCAATAACGAATGCTATGACCATAAAACTAGTAATCATTAAAACTACGCCAGGCCATTGAATATAGTTATAAAACACACCGGCTAAAGTACCACCTACAGAAGAACCCATATAATAAAATAATAAGTATAGGCTAGAGGCCTGTGCTTTATGGTCTTCTGCACGACTGGTAACGACTGCACTTGCAATTGCATGCCCACTAAAAAAAGCATAAACACTAAAGGCTAAGCCAATAATTTTGAATGTTAGCGGTGGCAATAAAGTGATGTTAATACCGAAAATTAACAATAAAACACTGAATTTCAAGGCATTTAAAGTACCTAATTTCATACGTAATTTTGCGTTTAGTATTGAGGAAATCATACCTATTAAAAATAATAAGTAAATAAAACTAATGATACTATCATGTAAATTATATGGTTTTTCTGATAACACGAAACCAATATAGTTAAATGCTGCGATGTTACACCCAAGTAGCAGAAAGCCAATCATAAATGGTTTGAGCAATCTGATATTTGTTAGATGCTTATAATAACTCATTAATAATGTTTTTACAGAAAAACGCTGTTTTTCAAAATGTTTAGATGACGGTAATAAAAATGTAAATAAAATGGCTGCAATAAGACTGATTATACCTATAGAAATTAGGCCAGTTTGATATCCATATATACTTGAAATAAAACCGGTGAATATTCTTCCAAAGGCACCGCCAAAAGCATTTCCACTAATATAAATGCCCATCGCCTCAGGTAAATTTTGTGATGAAATTTCTTCACCAATATAAGCCATTGCGATTGATGGTAAACCAGCTAGACATATGCCTTGGATTAATCGCACAATTAAAAAAGTATTGAAATCTGTTAAAAATGGTTGTATTAAGGCGAGTAAGGATACAGAAAGAACAGAAAAAATCATTATAGGTTTACGGCCTAACACTTCGGATAGTGCCCCGAAAAATAGCATAGCAATCGCTAAGGTAATGGTTGCTGCTGATAAAGCTAAACTTGAAACAGTTTCACTAATATTAAATGACTTTGTGAAATGTGGAATCAAAGGTTGAACACTATATAAGATAGAAAAGATAGTAAAACCGGAAATGAAAAGTGCAATAATGATTTTTAAATAGTCTTTCGAACCTTTTGTCACATAATGTTTTTTTAAATTATTCAATGTCATGCCCCGCTTATTAGTTGATATTTTTATGGTAGCATGTAATTAATAATATAAAAAATATATTATTTATACTTGAATTTTTTGTTAAAAACATAAAGTACATTTTTATGACATATCACTTAATAGAACACTTACAGCTTTGTAACAATTTGAACAGAGATTTGAATAAATCATATAAAAAGAAAAATTTTAATATGACTGTAGGACTAATTATTTATGAAATTTCGTTTCTAAGATAATTATTTCTACAGTCATTTTTGTAACAAAAATAGGTTTTCCTAAGATAGCACATTAATAAAATTTTAAATTAACATAAATTTCAAAAAAATGATTGATTTTAACTAAATATGTTATAAGATTATGTAGTATGGTTTAAAATAATTTTAAAGTTGAACAAAATTCAAATTAACTGTAAATGTAAAATGAGGAAGTGGTAAAATGAAAAAACTATTGTTTTTGGCTGTTTTAATCATATGTATCTTAGCTGGTTGTAATACGGAAGGTAAGGAAACAAAATCTGACAGAAAAGAAGATAATAAGTCAAAAGCTACGAATACTATGAAGAATTTTAAAATTGGACAAGTAGTGGACGCTGATGGTGTAGATGTGAAATTAGCAAAAGTAGAATATGTAAATAATTATGATGAATATAGTGAACCTGAAAATGGCAGAGTTATAAAAGTATATTTGAAATTTAAAAATAATAATGAAGATCAAGTATTAGTTGATTCGACTGATTTTAGCATGAAAGTGAACGGTGAAAATTATCAAGAATGGTACGGGGAGAGTGAAGGAGACTCAGGGTTTTCACATCAATTGAACAAAGGAAATACTGGATCAGGTATGATTACTTATGACGTTCCTGAAAATGATACATATACTTTAGAAATGGATGCTACGCCAAATTTTGAAAATATTAAAGCAAAATGGAACATAAAGAAAGAAGATATTAAAGAAGCGAGTAATCAACAAACTAGTAATTCTGTATCAGCAAGTAATGATAATGAAAGTACAAGTGAAACAGCGGATGCTGAAAAAACTGATACCGAAAAAGAAGATGATGAAAGCGATGAAATAACATATCCAGCAGAAATGTATAACACATTAGTTGATGAATATAATGAACTCACGGATGGTGAAAAAATGGACCATGTTGATCATGAGGTATTAGAGATAGAATATGATCAATTAGAAGCACGTGTTGATGAATTATACAATAAAAAGATGGAAGAAGAAGATCAAGCATTTGAAGAAGAAATGAAAAAGCAAGATGAAGCATACGAAAAGGAAATGGATGAGATAGATAAAGAATATGAAGAAGAAATGGATGAAATAGATAAAGAGTATGAAGAAGATATGAAACAAAGCGAAGAAGATGAAACTGCTGAAGATGAAGCAGCGTAGTAAAAAGAAAAGGAGTAATTTATATGAATGAGTATATTGGAAAAAAACAAACAAATAGAGTAGCAGAAATGATTTTAGGAATATTAGGAAGTATATTTGGTATTATAGGTGGCTTATTCGCTATAATGGTCGACGGTATTGGCAAAGAATTTGGAGCAACAGATAGTGGCAGTATAACTGGATTAGGCGTAGCGGTTATAATAACTTGTATAATAACACTGGTTCTTAGTTGTATTATAAACAAAAAAAGAGTCTTAATAGGAATATTATTAATCATAGGTGGTATTTTAAATATAATTTTTATAAGCTTTTTTGGTATTTTATCAGGTATATTAATATTAGTAGCCGGTATATTAGCATTAATAAGAAAGTAATACAGTAGACAAAAAATAGTATTAAACCATCCGAGACATAGATAATGATGTCTCGGTTTTTTTGTATCAAGCTAATGTTAATTAGATAATTATTAGCCTTGTATATAAATGTACTTAAAAATGTATTTATTCGATTGTTAACTTTGTAATAGAATAAGGAAAGCTTTTTAGAAAATGAAATACCATAACACGCTATTTTTTTGAAATTTTGAAGGTGCAATCGTAATACATATTAGGAATTTTCAAAAAATTTACGTTACATCACAAATAAATTACTAACAAATTAAAAAACAGTTTCTGCTATTCTTTTTATACAGTTTCTCTGATACTATTATGTATGTAAAAATTTTGGGAGGACTTATTAATTATGAAAAAAATGGTTACAGCAACAATTGCTACATTATCTTTAGGTGCAATTGGTATCGCACAAGGTGAAGCACACGCTTCAGAAAATAATCAATCTAATACACAGTACACAAGCAATCAGTCTTATAGTGATATTTTTAATTATGGATATATTGATCAAGATGATAATGGGAACTATCATCACACATTAGATGGAAATTGGGATCAATCTATGTTTGATCAACAACAATATTATTTCTATTTAATAGACGATGAGGGGAATTATCATTACTATTATTTCCCAATGAATAATCAAAGTGCTAATAACACTTCAAACAACGCTTCAAACGTAGATAATGTAAATGTCTCAGATGATAATAACTACACTGATGACCAAAGTCATGAAGAAGTACAATCAGAAGGTTATGACATCAACCAAACATCAGAAAACGATGATGTTGATAATAGTGCAACAACGAACCATGGCACTGAATCTGGACAAACAGCACAAAGTAATTCTAATAATGTAAATCATACACAAAATAACGCATCAACAAATAACAATTATGAAACAAGTTACACACAAAATAATGGTACGAATAATGTGCAACAAAACACTACATCAAGTAATGATTCAACACCACAACAACAAGCTGCACCACAACAAAAAGCTACACAATCAGAAGTAGCATCAAACAGTAGTAATAATAGTACACATTCATCAAATTGGTTAACTAAAAATCGTCAATTACAACCTTATGGTAGTTACCATGGCGGTGGTGCACACTATGGCGTTGACTACGCAATGGATGAAAACACACCAGTTTATTCATTAGCAGATGGTACAGTAATTCAAAGTGGTTGGAGTAACTATGGTGGTGGTAACCAAGTTACAATCCAAGAGAAAAACAGTGATAACTATCAATGGTATATGCATATGAATTCTTTAAATGTTAAATCTGGCCAAGAAGTTAAAGAAGGACAACAAATTGGTTTATCAGGAAGTACAGGAAATTCTACTGCACCTCATTTACATTTCCAACGTATGTCAGGTGGCGTGGGGAACGGATATTCTGTTGATCCAACTTCATATGTAAATTCAAAATCATAATATATGACACCTATTGGTCGCCTTTGAACTCCTATTAAGGATACAGAAGGCGACTTTTTTGTTTGATTTTCGACTATAAAATGTTTTTTCTGATAATAGCTTAGATAATTTGAATTATGGTTCATGACATATCATAATTACACTAAAATCACATTGAAGGGGAAGATAATATGTTTACAGTTTATGCTCATAGAGGATTATCAAGTAAAGCACCTGAAAATACAATGGCAGCATTTGAAGCAGCTGCGCATGTGCCTGGATTAAAATGGATTGAGCTTGATGTTGCAATAACAAAAGATGAACAACTCGTCATTATTCATGATGATTTTTTAGATAGAACAACAGATATGATTGGCGAAATTACACAATTGAATTATGATGAAATCAAACAAGCATCTGCTGGCAATTGGTTTAATGCTAAATATGCAGAGGAAAGACTGCCGACTTTTGATGAGGTGGTTGCATTAGCTAATAAATATAAAATGAATTTAAATATTGAATTAAAAGGTGTAACAGGTAAAGATGGTAGTGTGTTATCAGAAAGTATGATTAAACAAGTTGCTGAAAAATTAAACACATTAAATTCAAATTTAGATATTTTATTATCTAGTTTTAATATTGTTTTATTGAAATTAGCACAGCAGCTAATGCCACAATATAAGCGAGCAGTTCTTTTTAAAGCAGCAGCATTTACAGGTGATTGGAGAATACTTTTAGACTATTGTGAATCAACGATTGTCAATATTGAAGATGCAAAACTGTCTCAAGCACGCGTGCGTTCAATTAAAAATGCTGGTTACGAATTAAATGTATGGACGGTGAATAGTAAAGCGAGGGCAAATCAATTGTCCAATTGGGGCGTAGACGGCGTGTTTACAGATAAAGCTGATGAGTTAGTCCATTTAAATAGTGGGTTTATTGCTGATTAAATTAATATAATTATCATATATAAAACGGTGCTGCAAAACTTTTTGAAGTTGATTAGCTCCGTTTTTAATTTAGATGTAACAGAAGTTTCGTTTAAGCAAGCGCTATGTCGTACATTATTTTTATAATCAACAATTGTTAAAAAATAATATAAATATAAAACCTCCTTTGCTTTAATTATACGATGCGAGTGTCAGATATTATAGTCTATATTTTCCAATAGATATTGCATATAATAATTGAACAGCTTACTGATTATGAGGGGGACTTAAGCGATGAACAGTGAAACAGCTCAATTTGGACAAAACTTATATTTACATGGTACAAAAGTTAAATTAGAGATAGGTGATTTACTGCATCCATTATATAAATCGAATTATCAAGATCGAATTATGAACCATATATATTTCACAGGTACATTAGAAGCCGCAAAATGGGGAGCTGAACTTGCAGTTGCTTTATCTAAGGATAGGGCAGAAGAGCATATTTATGTTGTTGAACCATTGGGAGAATTTGAAGACGATCCGAACGTCACAGATAAAAAATTACCTGGCAATCCAACGCTTTCTTATCGCTCTACGGAACCACTAAAAATTGTCGCGGAATTAAGCGTATGGGAAAGACATTCGGATGACGATATTAACCAAATGCTCAAGGGTTTAAAGCAGTTGAGGGACAAAGGATTAGATATTATTGAAGATTAATATATCGATATGAATGTCACATTCAAATATGTGCATATATTGAATTAATACAAAAATAAAGGCACAGAAGATTAGGCAAGATGATAAAAAGGTAACGAAATAATAATCTTATTTTACACATAAATAGTTTAAGCATAGTATAGTAATGATATAACTAAATATTGTAAAAGGATTAAAATTATGTTTTATAAATTGATTAAAGTATTACCAACGGCTATTTGTGGATTAGCATTAGGTATCGCTTCGCTTAGTAATTAACTGTTTAATATGTCTTGGTATGGTTTAGCAGTGTTATTTTTTATATTGAGTTGCATCATTTTAGTGTTATTTATTAAAAAGTGTATATTGTATCCTCATACAGTATATAATGAATTGAGTGATCGTCATATCTGCGCTACCTTCCCAACGTTTCCAATGGCTTTAATGACAATCATTTACATCATAAAGCATCACTTGAATGTCAATCTTGGTTTACTATTATGGTTATGGTGGTTAACGATTATCATCCAATTTATCATTATTGCAGGTTTTATTTACTATCATCTAATATTACATAACAAAGGTACTGTTTTGCCGAATACGAGTTGGTTTGTAACATTTGTAGGGATAGGTGTAATAGCTGAAACTGCAAAAGAATTTAATCCAGTCCTAGGTGAATTCACGGTATATATAGCAACCTTTTGTTTTATAATACTAATAGCGATTATTTTAATCAAAAAAACTTGGCGCTTATATAATGAAAATCAATTTCCAATGTCAATCATTATAGCGGCTCCTGCAGCACTTTGTCTTAATGGGTTTTTAATTAGTGCAAAATCGAATGACATCATTATAATGGTAAGTGGTTTTATAATATCCCAACTACTTTTTATGGTCTCATTAATGTTTATTCCTAAGTTAGTGGCTATAAATTTTAAATTTTCATTTGCCGCTTTAACATTTCCGTGGGTAACAACAGCGACTGCTTATTTTAATTTTATGATTCATGTGCGTTTTCCGAGCGTATTACAAAATTTATTACAATTCATGTTGATATGTGAAATTATATTTGCGTTATTAGCTGTTGTGTATGTCATTTTGGGTTATATTGTTTTTTTGAGAAAAAGAATCAACAATAATGTGTTTTAAGGTAAAGGAGTGGTTGTAATGATTTATCATTTTAATGAAGTTGTTAATAGAAAGCAGACGCGATCAGTTAAATGGGATACGATGGAGGATGTGTATCATATTGATGATGCTTCAGATGTACTGCCAATGTGGATTGCGGATATGGATTTTAAAGCGCCACAACCAGTGATTGAAGCGTTACAGAAATGTGTCGATCACGGTGTGTTTGGCTATTCTTATTTAGATGAAGACTGCAAAAAAGCGATTCAATCTTGGTTTCATAAACGTCATGATTGGCATATTGAGAAAGATTGGATTCTTGCGCATTCAGGTGTAGTTCCTGCGATAGCATCAATTATTGAAACATTTACGACTCCAAAAGATAGTGTTTTAATCACGCCTCCGGTTTATCCACCTTTTTCCAATTTGCCTTCAGGTATGAATCGACAATTAATAACGTGTGCTTTGATAGAAGATGAGAGAAATTACTCAATCGACTTTGAAGACTTTGAAGAAAAGTTAAAGCAAGGCGTAAAAATGTTTATCTTATGTAACCCACATAATCCAGGCGGCATTGTTTGGTCTAAAGACACTTTGGAAAAAGTGATTGAATTATGTGTGAAATATGATGTGTTAATACTATCAGATGAAATTCATGCTGATTTGGTATTTACTGATTATCAACATATCCCGCTTGATAAATTAGCATCTGAAAAAGAAGCACAAAAAATCATTACGTGCACTGCACCTACAAAAACATTTAATCTAGCAGGTATTCATGCTGCTTTGATTATTTCACCCAATAAAGATATTAGACAAGCATTAGAGTCAAATTTTGCGGCACATGGTTTAGGCGTTAACCGTATTAGTCCATTTGGTGCAGCTGCACTAGAATCTGCCTATACTCACGGGGAAGATTGGCTTGATGAACTCATAGATATTGTGTCTTCAAATATGGATTATGCTATTTCAGAAATTACTAAAGCCATTCCACAAATAAAAATTAAAAAGCCTCAAGCAACCTATTTGTTATGGATTGACTATAGAGAAACGGGTTTAACTGAAGAAGAAATGATGAGAAAGTTACTAGAACAAGGCAAAGTTGCGCTTGAACCTGGTACAAAGTATGGTGAAGAAGGCAGAGGCTTTTTAAGAATGAATGTAGCTTGTGTGCCTCAAACTGCCAAAGATGGTGTTCAACGTTTTATTAAAGCTTTGAGTTAAAGGTTCCCCAAAAATTTTAAAAGGACAGTGACTTATGGAAATAAAAAATAATGACTATGAAAATTTGCTATTTTACTTCGCATATAAAACATTTATTACGACAGCGGATGAAATCATTAAAGATTATGGTTTGAATCGTCAACACCATAGATTTTTATTTTTTATTGAAAAAGTCCCTGGCATCTCGATTAAAGATTTATTGAAAAAGTTAGAAATTTCTAAGCAAGGTAGCCATGCAACTTTAAAAAAACTAAGAGATGAAGCATTCATTGTAGAAAAACAGGCACCAGAAGATAAACGTATTAAAACGTTATATCCAACAGAAAAAGGCCGCAACTTAGTGCGTAAATTAAATAAAGCACAAAATGATATGTTTAAAGAAATTCAAGAAAAAGTTGGCAATGATTGGTATGCGATTATGGAAGAATTTGCTTCATATAGAGAAGGATTCCAATCAGTAAAATATTTGAAAGATGAGAAGAATAATTTTTAAAGTATGTGTATGTCAATAGAATAGCAAAATTGTACCTACTTAATACAATCGTTTATATCAGAGGCTTGTTTTCTAGATGTTAGAAAAAGCCTCTTTGTTTGGTTATGTAAATAAGTCAATAAACTTGACCTAATTTATTTAACAAGTTATATTTAATGTGTAATGAAAACGAAACACATTAAAGGAGAAATGATGTATGCAAAAAAGAGTAGGACAATATTTAATGGATGCAATTCGCTCAGTTGGTGTTGATAAAGTATTTGGTGTACCTGGTGACTTTAATCTTACATTCTTAGACGATATTATCAATCGAGAAGATATGGAATGGATTGGTAACACAAATGAACTTAACGCAAGTTACGCAGCAGATGGTTATGCAAGAATTAAAGGCATTAGTGCAATGGTAACAACATTTGGTGTGGGAGAGCTAAGTGCGGTTAACGGTATTGCAGGTGCATATGCAGAACGTGTACCAGTCATAGCAATCACAGGCGCACCAACACGTGAAGTTGAACGTGCTGGTAAATATGTACATCATTCATTAGGTGAAGGCACATTTGATGATTATCGTAAAATGTACAAACATATCACAACAGCACAAGGATATATCACTCCAGAAAATGCACAAACTGAAATTCCTCGATTAATCAATGCAGCAATTAATGAAAAACGTCCCGTTCATATACATTTACCTATAGATGTAGCTGCTGTAGATATTGAAGTAGAAACACCATACCAATATACTGCACCAGCCAAACAAGATGTTGACAGTTATATAGAAATAATAGAAAACAAATTAAAAAATGCAAAGCAACCTTTAATTATAGCTGGACATGAAATCAATAGTTTTGCGTTGCATGATAAACTAGAACAATTTGTTAACCAAACACATATACCAGTTGCTCAATTGTCCTTAGGTAAAGGGGCTTTCAATGAAGAGAATCAATATTATATGGGTATTTATGATGGAAAGATTGCAGATGAACAAATTAAAGCTTATGTAGATCAAAGTGATGTCATTTTAAATATCGGAGCAAAACTTACAGATTCTGCTACTGCTGGATTTTCTTATGGATTTAATTTAGAAAATGTAATCATGATGAATCATCATTATTTTAAAGTTGACGAATTACGTGATGAAGAAGTAAAACTCGTAGATTTACTAGATAGTTTGTTGAATATTGATTATACAGCTGACGTGAATTATCCACGTTATCAAGTAACTAACGAAACGGTTGAATTAAGTGATGAACCATTAAAACAGTCAACATATTTCAAATTAATGCAGCAATTTATTCAGCCTCAAGACGTTATACTTGCTGAACAAGGCACGTCATTCTTTGGTGCTTATGATTTACTTTTCTCTAAAGATAATACATTTATAGGACAACCATTATGGGGATCAATCGGTTATACTTTACCTGCGACTCTAGGAACACAAATTGCGGACAAACAACGTAGAAACGTGCTGCTGATTGGTGATGGTTCGCTTCAACTAACTGTTCAAGCATTATCAACAATCATACGTGAGGCATTAAAACCAGTTATTTTTGTCATCAATAACGATGGATATACAGTGGAACGTAAAATTCACGGTGAAACTGCACTGTACAACGATATTAAAATGTGGAACTACAAGCAGTTACCGTTCGTGTTTGGTATGAAGGAAACAGACGTTCAAATACATGATGTTACAACAAGTAATACGTTGGCAACGGCATTAGACGAAATTAATCAAAACCCTAACATAATGCATTTTGTAGAAGTTCACATGGATGTACATGATGCACCAGAAAAATTAGATGCTATAGGTAAGGCTTTTGCCCAACAAAATGGGTGATGATTGGAATTTTTTAAAAAACAGCGATATTCGTTTACAATGAAATTGAGAAGTTAGGTTAACTATTGACTTAAATAAAGTTATTATCAATAACGTCAAAGCAAAGGAGAGATTGTCATGACAGTAAATATAAAAGATTATGTTGATGAGAATTACGGATTGTTAATTGATGGTGAATTTGTAAAAAGTAATAGTGGAGAAACATTAGAAGTTGTTAACCCAGCCACAGGGGAGATACTCTCAAATATTTCCAAAGCTGACGAAACGGATATCGACAAAGCTGTATCATCAGCTCAAAGCGCCTTCGAATCATGGAGTTTAACTTCTAAAACGGAGCGTGCGGATTTATTAAGAAAAATTAGTGAAAAATTGATGGCAAATAAAGATAAGCTTGCAACAGTGGAAACGTTGAATAATGGTAAACCGATTCGTGAAACCTCAACAATTGATATACCGTACGCTGCAAGACATTTTAACTATTTTGCAAGTGTTATTGAAACACATGAAGGTTCAGTGAATGATATTGATAAAGATACTATGAGTATCGTACGGCATGAACCTATTGGCGTTGTAGGTGCTGTAGTAGCTTGGAATTTCCCAATGCTCTTAGCAGCATGGAAAATTGCACCAGCCATTGCGGCAGGGAATACAATTGTTATTCAACCATCATCTTCAACGCCGTTAAGCTTATTAGAAGCAGGTAAGATTTTTCAAGAAGTATTGCCACAAGGTGTGGTTAATATCGTAACTGGTAAAGGTTCAGAATCAGGTAATGCTATTTTTAATCATGAAGGTGTAGATAAATTATCATTTACAGGTTCAACAGATGTCGGCTATCAAGTTGCTGATGCAGGTGCAAAACGTATTGTCCCTGCTACTTTAGAACTTGGTGGTAAAAGTGCAAATATTATTCTAGATGATGCAAATTTAGACTTAGCTGTTGAAGGTATCCAACTCGGTATATTATTTAATCAAGGTGAAGTATGTAGTGCAGGCTCACGTTTATTAGTCCAAGAAGGTATATACGACGCGTTAATTTCTAGATTAAAAGAGGCATTTTCAAATATTAAGGTTGGAGATCCATTAGATGCGCACACGCAAATGGGTAGCCAAACGAGCGATGAGCAGATGAATAAAATATTGTCTTATATCGATTATGCTGAACAATCTAATGCTGAGGTACTAACTGGAGGTAAACGTATTGTCGCAAATGGATTAGATAAAGGTTACTTTATAGAACCAACACTTATTGCGGTTAGCGATAATAATAATAAGTTGGCCCAAGAAGAAATCTTTGGTCCTGTTTTAACAGTAATCAAAGTAAAAGATGATCAAGAAGCGATTAAAATTGCTAATGATTCTGACTATGGCTTAGCGGGTGGCGTATTCTCACAAGATATTACACGCGCACTGAATATTGCTAAAGCAGTCAGAACAGGAAGAATTTGGATAAATACGTATAACCAAGTGCCAGAAGGTGCACCATTTGGTGGTTATAAAAAATCAGGTATTGGTCGTGAAACGTATAAAGAAGCATTGAGTAATTATCAACAAGTTAAAAATATATTTATCGATACAAGTAATGAATTAAAAGGCTTATATTAAGTGTTTTTCTATAAATTTTGTGAAAATGATGATAAAAGCAGCCGCAAAAATTAGAAATCTAATTTTCGCGGCTGCTTTTTAAAACGGTACATATGCTTTAAGAATCATGGTTCTTATATCGTGGAAGTCTTAAGTCTCATTTTCATGATCTACTTCCTTATAATTTACTGCATCATAATTTGTTTCAAGTTTACGCAATTCATCTCGAGTTTCTTTCTTTAATCCTTCACCGTAATCCATCATTTTTACAATATCTTTAAAAGCAGCATAAGGAATTGCCAATTCATCTATATCTTCCAAGGTTATATGCAAATCAATGTCTTCTGGTCTTTGTTCTTTTAATTTGGTAACAAAGTCTGGTTCAGTTACAAATGGTGATGACATGCCCACCATATCTGCATTTTGTAAGGCGTCTAAAGCGCTATCCGGAGAATTAATCCCACCACTAGCAATGAGCGGAATGCGTCCGTTAAGATATTGATAAACGACTGCATTGACATATTCTCCGTTATATTTTCCTTCAGAACGTACTTTGTTTTGATAGATTTGACGTCCCCAACTTGCAATCGCTAAATATTGAATATTGGCAGTTTCTAGCACCCAGTCTAAGTGACGGTTAAACTCATCAACAGTGTAACCTACATCACTACCTCGTGTTTCTTCGGGCGTGGCACGGTAACCTAAAATAAATTGTGGGGGTGCTTCTTGATCAATAACATTCTGAACAGCTTTTAATATTTCTAATTCAAAGCGTGATCTATTCTCTAAATTTTGACTTCCGTATGCATCAGTCCTTAAATTTGAAAAAGTTGAGAAAAATGTTTGAATTAATAGGCGTTGTGCAGCTGAAATTTCAACACCGTCAAATCCAGCTTTAATTGCGCGTGAGGTTGCATCTGCGTATTGTTGTATTACGGATTTGATTTTGTCTGTAGTCATAGATAAAACTTCATGCTTAATTGGTGAATTTAAGGTCATTGCACTTGGTCCGTACACCTGACCAAAGTTTAAAATTGCTTGATTTGAAAAACGGCCAGCATGCGTAAGTTGTAGTATTGCTTTGTTTCCGTCTTGTTTCATGGCTTTGGCTAAAGTAGTTAAGCCAGGAATACAACTATCATCAGTAATGCTAAAACCATATTCAAATAATTGTCCATAAGGTTCAATATAAGCGGCGCCAGTAACTTGAAGTGGTGCTGAATGTGCACGACGTCGTGCATAGTTAATATCTGCCTCTGTGATATGTCCGTCCTGTGTAGAAGAATTAGTTGTCATTGGAGATAAAACAAAACGGTTGTTTAAGACAATACCATTTGGCAAAGTGAGTGGCTTTAATAAAGTATTGTAATTCATATTCATAATTATAACCTCTATCTTCGTTGTTATTATTAATTTTAAAGTAACACTTAAATATAAAAGGGTCAAAACTAGGAAAAGTAAAAAAATTTTTAAGCAAAATCTAACAAAAATTCTCTATATCCGTTATCCTATAAGGTGTAGACAATTTAAAGTGGACGTATGTTGAATGATGCAAAGTGTATTGTGGTACTGCGTTGCATTTATCTTAACTGAAAGTTATAAGATACTCAAATATACTCGCTTTAAGTGCAATCGTTAACAAAGCATATTGTATGATGTATGATTGGTGGAGGTGGTAGTTCACGTGGTTCAATTTAATGTGTTAGATTACGCTGTGATTGATGAAGGCAAATCTGCCGAAGAAGCTTTACAAGATACTGTTCATTTAGCACAATTAGCTGACAAACTCGGCTATAAACGATTTTGGCTAACAGAACATCATAATGTACCAGCATTTGCATGTAGTAGTCCTGAATTATTAATGATGCAAATACTGAATAAAACACAGAACATTGCTCTGGGGTCTGGTGGGGTGATGTTACCTCATTACAGCCCGTATAAAGTTGCCGAAAACTTTCGTATGTTAGCAGCACTTCATCCTGAACGTGTCGATTTAGGTATAGGCAATAATGCAGGTACTGCTCAAGTGAAAGCAGCGATGAATGAAACAAAATCACATTTTTTAGACTACGGGCAGTCTATTGAAGATGTGAGACATTATTTAACAGAGCAACAGACGCAGCAACGGCATCATCGCGTTGTAGCACAACCAAGTACGACATTTATTCCAAGTATGTGGTTGCTCAGTACCAGTGTAGCATCAGCTAAAAAGGCAGGTGCTCAAGGTATGGGGTACACATTAGGTACTTTTCTATTACCTAATGCGAAAGCAATAGATAAAGCAAAAGATAGTGTGAAAATGTATAGAGACGCATTTCAACCATCGTCATTAAATATGGTGCCATCTGTGATGATTACTGTCTTTATTGCATTGGCTGATTCAGCAGAAGAAGCGGAAACTTTAGCCCAAAGTTTAGATATATGGTTATTAGGCAAAGAACAATTTGCTGAGTTTGAGCGTATGCCCTCTCCTGAAACAGCACAATCTTATCATTGTACAGAGAAAGATGAGCGACAAATCGCTCAAAGTCGTGCACGTATCATTGTAGGCACAAAAGAAAGTGCGAAGCCACAAATCGATCGTATGATTCAAGATTTTAATGCAGATGAAGTCATGGTGGTACCTTTGATACCGAGTATTGAAGCACGTTGTCGAGCTGTTGAATTGCTTGCAGAAATATATTTATAAAATATTAATGAAGGGAAGTATTTATGATGAAAAAATTAGCGAATTATTTATGGGTAGAAAAAGTAGGAGCACAATATGTTTATAGTATGACACCAGAGTTACAAGACGATATAGGTACCGTTGGTTACGTGGAATTTATAGGGGACGATGAAGTAAAAGTAGATGATGAAATCGTAAGTATTGAAGCTTCTAAAACAGTCTTAGATGTTCAATCTCCATTAGCTGGTACAATTGTAGAACGAAATACAAAAGCAGAAGATGAACCAACAATTTTGAATTCAGAAAAACCTGAAGAGAACTGGTTAGTTAAATTAGAAAATGTTGATGAAGCAGCATTTAACGCTCTACCAGAGGCATAATTTATGCAACAACAAGAACGCTTAGCTTATTTAATTGAATATTTATGGCGTGAAGCACACGGTGAAGCAACTTTAAATTTGCCAGAAGATGAAGCAACGCGTTGGGAAATGTATAGAGGGCTAACAAATGTAAGAGCACCCCAACCCATTGCTGACACTTATTTAGACGTGCAAGATGCATATTTACAAGCGATGAATCGTCAACATGTTACGCATATTGATACATTGTCGCCAATGATTGGTGACGATGTATTTTTATGGCAAGGAGATATCACTCAACTCAAAGTAGATGGGATTGTGAATGCAGCAAACAGTCAATTACTAGGTTGTTTTGAAGCCAATCATAATTGTATTGATAACATCATTCATACTAAAGCCGGGGTACAGCTACGTTTGGCATGTCATGAAATCATGGAAGCACAAGGGAAAAAAGAAGGTATAGGAAAAGCTAAAATAACATCAGGATATAATTTGCCAGCCCAATATGTAATTCATACAGTAGGGCCGCAAGTTCGCAAATTGCCAGTATCTGAGATGAATAAAGATTTGTTGGCGCGCGCATATCGAAGTTGTTTAGAAATTGCAAAACAACATTCACTAAAAAGTATAGCGTTTTGCTGTATTTCTACAGGTGTGTTTGGCTTCCCACAAGCAGAAGCTGCAAAAATAGCCATTAACACCGTATTAAATTATAAAAAAGAGTATCATTTGGATGATATAAAGATAGTTTTTAATGTGTTCACTGATACCGATGCACAATTATATAAGGAGGAGCTAAAACGTTATGACTGAACCAACATGGCGTGTCATGTATGCAAATCAAAGTTGCCAATCTGACGTATTAGCACAAGCTATAGATGAAGCGGATGCAATAGTTGTTGGCATAGGGGCAGGTATGTCTGCATCAGATGGGTTTACGTATATAGGAAAAAGATTTACTCAAAATTTTCCGGATTTCATAGAAAAATACGGATTTTTTGATATGTTACAAGCAAGTCTGCATACATTTGAAAGTTGGCAAGAATACTGGGCATTTCAAAGTAGATTTGTTGCATTGAATTATTTAGATCAACCAGTAGGTGCATCTTATGTTGCGCTAAAAGAAATACTAAAAAACAAAGCGCATCATATTATTACTACTAATGCAGATAATGCGTTTGCAGTAGCAGGATATGATTTGAACAAAGTGTTTCATATTCAAGGTGAATATATCCTATGGCAGTGTAGTCAACATTGTCATCCCCAAACCTACCGAGACGATGAGGCAATCCGTCAAATGATTCAAGCGCAATCAAATATGGAAGTACCGCGTGAACTCGTGCCACACTGCCCTAAGTGTGATGCACCTATGGAAATTAATAAGCGAAAAGCACAAGTCGGTATGGTAGAAGATGCAGATTTTGAGGCACAATTATCTCGTTACAATCAGTTTCTTGAAAATCATAAGACAGGCAAAGTCTTATATTTAGAAATTGGTATTGGCTATACTACACCGCAATTTGTGAAGCATCCTTTTCAACGTATGACAAGGCAAAATCCTGATGCATTATTTATGACATTAAATAAAAAAGCATATAGAATTCCTCAAAACATACGCGAAAGAACGATACATTTAACGGATGATATTTCGTCATTAATTTTAGAAGCAAATAATAAATTAACAAAGTAGGAGAAAACTATGTATTTAATTGAACCGATTCGTAACGGTGAATATATAACAGATGGTGCAGTTAATACTGCAATGCAAGTCTATGTTAGTCAAAATATTTTTTTAGATGATGATATTTTATTACCTTATTATTGTGATCCAAAAGTGGAAATAGGTCGTTTTCAAAACACAGCAGTAGAGATTAACCAAGATTATGTAGATGAACATGGTATACAAGTGATGCGTCGTGAAACAGGAGGTGGCGCAGTTTATGTGGATCGTGGTGCTGTGAATATGTGCTGTCTTTTACAGAATGATCATTCGATATATGGTGATTTTCAAAAGTTTTATGAGCCAGCAATTAAGGCGTTACATAATTTAGGTGCTACCGAAGTCATTCAAAGTGGACGTAATGATTTAGAGATTAATGGAAAGAAAATTTCTGGCGCTGCTATGACTTTAATCAATGGACGTATCTATGGAGGTTACTCACTTTTATTAGATGTTGATTACGAAGCAATGATTAAAGTTTTAAAGCCGAATCGTAAAAAAATTGAATCTAAAGGAATTAAATCTGTTAGATCGAGAGTTGGAGCTATTCGCGAACATTTAGCAAATGAATATCAAAATATTACAATACATGAGTTTAAAGACTTAATGATTAAACAATTATTGGGCTTAGACGATATCAATGACGTTAAACGTTATGAATTAAGTGAAGCGGACTGGCGTGCGATAGATGAAATGGTGACAAATAAATATAAGAATTGGGAATGGAACTATGGACGTTCCCCGCGCTATGAATATAATAGAGATGCGAAATTAGCGGCAGGTACCATTGATATTACACTAGCTGTTGAACATGGTCGTATCAAGGCATGTCGTATTTATGGTGATTTTTTTGGTCAAGGCGATATTAGAGAAGTTGAAAAGCAACTTATCGGTGTTCGAGTTGTTAAAGCAGATTTGTTTGATGCTTTAAGTAAAATGGATATTCCTTACTATTTCGGTAAAACGTCAGCAGAAGAACTTGTTGATTTAATTTTAAGTTAATACTAAAAGGACACATTAGCTGAAAGCAATGTAGCAGTACATGACTTATATACGAGCAGTTATTTCTTGGGAAATAGCACAAAAAAGGATTAAAGAGTTGTTAGCTAAACATATAAAATTGTCGTGAAATATTCAAATGTAATGATAGAAAAGATGATGTAATGAACAAATAAACTGTGACGTATTATGTTTTATAAGGTTGGACAGGTAAATGCCACAGCTATTAATATCGTTATAGATGATTTAATTTTATGATTCAAAAATTGTAGATATTTCATTATAGACAATAAATTTTTATGATAAAAAAGGGGAAATTTATGAATATAGGTATAGTTGGAGCCGGAAAAATTGTAAAAGAAGCATTGCCAGTGATGTCAGAGATACCAGAAATTCATATACAAAGCATAGTGACTACTGGACGTAATCCTGAGAATGTAGCTCAATTGCAAAAGCAATTTGATATTAAGCAAGTCTTTGAAGATTTTCAAGCGTTTATAGAAGATGAAAAGATAGACACTGTTTATTTGGCTGTTCCCAATCATCTTCATTTTGATTACGCACGTAAAGCTATAGCAAAAAATAAGCATGTGATTTGTGAAAAACCTTTTACATTAACCACAGAGGAGCTTATCATACTTAAAGATTTAGCAGAGCAACAAAAGGTGATTATTATTGAAGCGATTACCAATTTGTATTTAAGTAATTATGATGTACTTAAGCAAAGTATACCAGAAATTGGAAATTGCAAAATTGCTCAGTTCAACTATTCACAGTATTCCTCAAGATTTGATGATTTTAAAAATGACATTATTCAACCCGCATTTGATCCGAGTAAGGGTGGCGGTGCATTAATGGATATTAATGTTTACAATGTTCATTTAGCAGTAGGCTTATTTGGTAAACCTAATAAAGTGACATACTTTGCAAATATTGAAAAAAATATCGATACTTCTGGTATCTTACAATTAGAATATGAAGAGATGAAAGTAGTTTGTATTGGGGCTAAAGATTCTAGTTCTGATAATCAATCTTATATTCAAGGAGATAAAGCAACAATCAATCTTAAAGGTCCTACAAATGAGTTGAATGCATTCGAATTAAAATATCACACTGGTGGTACACAGTATTATCAGGTGAACGCACACAAGCATCGAATGTACGAAGAATTTGTGAAAATTGAAAAAGAAATTCGGGAACAAAACATTATATTTGCAACAAGACAATTAGATCATAGTATTCATGTACTAGATGTGTTAGAGCAAGCATTAGCGAGTGCCAATTTAAGTATTGGGCCTTCAATTAAGTAAAAGTTGAGCACAGCTGAATTGATAATATTAAAAATAATAGCTTAAAAGACAGAAATAAGTCGTCAATCCTGTAATTGATAACTATTTCTGTCTTTTTTTATAAATAAAAGTTCGGAATTTACGTTGTTTAAAATATTAAAATGATATAATATGTGTAGTGTAATACTTATTTGTGATTTAAATGTTTTTGTCTTTGAATTGATTAAGGGAGAGGGAGATAATTCAATGAAGGTATGGAAATTTATAGTGATATTATTTGTGACCGTATTAATGATGTCAGCTTGTAACAGTGGTTCTAACAATGAGAAAGAAACAAATGAAGGTAAAGAAAGTTCAAACAAATCAAAAAAGCATACATATAGTGATATTGATTATCCAAAAGATGGTGTGAAAGGTATCTATGTAACACCGGATTCAGCAAAAGGGGAAAATTTTGAAGAACTTATACAATTTATAAATGAAACTGAATTAAATGCCATGGTAATTGACGTTAAAGATGATGAAGGAAATATAACGATGGACTTTAAAAGTGACAATAAATTGATTAGCAGCAATACAGTGAATCGTGTTGACGTAAAAAAAGTCATAAAAGCAATGGAAAAAAACAATATTTATCCAATTGCACGTATTGTTACATTTAAAGATTCTAGATTGTCTGAAGAAAAACCTGATTGGTCATTTAAAACGTCTGATGGTAATGTTTGGGAAAGTGAAGGCGGGGATAGTTTTTTAAATCCTTTTAATGATAAAGTATGGAAATATAATATTGCAGTTGCAAAAGAAGCGGCTAAAGCAGGATTTAAAGAAGTTCAATTTGACTATGTTCGATTTCCTGAAGGATTTGAAAACAAAGATAAATCACTACAATATTCAAATGGAAAGTATAAAAATAGTGATTTAAACCATGTTGAGCAACGTGTAGATACGATTACTAATTTTTTGAAAACTGCACGTAAAGATTTAAAATCATATGATGTTCAAACATCTGCGGATGTTTTTGGTTACGCAGCTACGGTTAAAGAAACACCAGGTATTGGGCAAAGCTTCCCTAAAATCGCCAAAAATGTAGATGTCATTTCATCGATGATTTATCCTTCTCATTGGAGCCCAGGAGATTTTGGATTAGAAGCGCCAGATACAGAACCATATAAAACAGTGGATCGTTATCTTGATAAAGAAAAAGAAGCACTGCAAGGTATCGACCCTAAAAAGGTTAAATCTCGTCCATGGCTTCAAGATTTTACAGCCTCTTATTTAGGAGAAGGGCAGTATAAATCCTATGACAAAGCGGAAGTAACTGCACAAGTACAAGCGTTAAAAGATCATAATATTCATGAATTTTTATTATGGGATGCTTCTGCTGACTATACGAAAGGCGCCGATTACAATCCATCAAAATACACCAATCCGGATGCTCAAAAGCCAGAAAACGCTAAAAGTAATTAAACATATTAACTACTAAGATGAAGTAAGCCTATAACTGAAATTTATAGAATTTCAGTTATAGGCTTATTCTATTAGGACTTATGTGGCATAAGGTTTAAGAAATTCAGTCAAATTGTATATGTTTTTGAATCTCTTGATTAATATGATTGTATACATGTAAGAATGGTTTATTTGCTTGAATTGCAGCGTTTCTCACATCTTCAAATTCTGGTTTTGCCTTAATTATTTTTCCATTTAACATGGCTGTTTTTACTAAAATCGCTCCATAATTTGTATGAATTGTTTCGAATTGTCTATGGAGTACTTTACGATTAACCGTGTAACTTCTAATTCCTAATGTAGATGTATTTTTTAAAATATAGTCTTCGAAAAATTGTGCATTTTTTAATTTACAAATGACTGTGATTTGAGTGGCTGGTCTGCTTTTTTTCATGGTGATAGGTGTGAAGTATGCATCTAATGCACCATCTTCTAAAACTTGTTCAAGAAAGTAACTTAACATCTCAGCAGACATGTCATCTATCTGACTTTCTATTACTTGGACTTGTGTTGGTGTATTGTCTTTAGTTTTAAATTGAATTGCTCTTAAAATGTTTGGAAAATCAAAGTCTTTGGTGCCACTTCCATAACCAATTTCTTCTATTGTGACAGAAGGTAAAGGACCAATTTTAGATGCTAATGCTTTAATAAAAGCTGCTCCGGTTGGCGTCGTTAATTCGCTATTAATATCAAAAGAAGCAAGCGGTATACCTTTTAAAATTTCTGCCGTTGCTGGTGCAGGCACAGGATATAATCCATGAGCGATATTTATTTTACCTCCACCTGTTGGAATTGGGGAAGCGTGTAACTCATCAATTTTCAAATTTTCTAAAGCAAGGCAACCGCCGATAATATCGATAATGGAATCCATAGCGCCTACTTCATGAAAATGTACTTCTTCAACGGACATCCCATGAATTTTAGCTTCTGCGTGAGCAATCGTATCAAAGACTTTTTGGCTGCGTACTTTAACTCTTGCGGGTAAATCACTATCCTGTATCATTTTTGTAATATCAGAAGCTGTTCTATGGTGTGTTGTTTCGCTAAAATCAATATCTAGTTGTTTGGCTTGAATACCTTGCTTGGTTTGATTAGAAAAGTGCAATTTAAAATCATTAAGTGGCAACTTTTGTAAATGAGATTCAATGTAAGCTATATTTGCACCTAAGTCTACTAGAGAAGATAGCAACATGTCACCTGCAATACCCGCATGGCAATCTAAATATATTGTATTCGTCATATCATTCACTCCATCCCTTAATGTTGTTCCAACATATTGACAATCATAGCAGCGTTATAACCACCGCCAAAGCCATTATCAATATTAAGTACACTAGAACCAGGTGCACATGAATTGATCATTGATAATAATGTAGTGATACCATCTAGATTTGCACCATAACCCACACTTGTTGGTACGGCATAGACAGGATGGTCAACCAAGCCAGCAACTACACTTGCTAACGCGCCTTCCATGCCAGCTATTACTACAGATACATTGCAATTGCGAATATCATCAATATGAGCGAAAAGACGGTGGATACCAGAAACTCCAACATCGTAAAATCTTTTTACTGAGATTCCCATTACTTCTGCTGTTATAGCAGCTTCTTCCGCTACAGGAAGGTCAGACGTACCTGCACAAATAATAGCAGCTTGACGTTGTGTCTTGGTAATATGCTCTAAAGATGTACAAACGATTTGTGCTGTTGCATGATGTACCAATTGAGGATATGTTTCACAAATAAAATGGGCTTTTTCATTATTAACACGAGTAATTAAAATTGTTTCTTCGTGTAATATTAATGAGTGAATGATTTTCACTAGTTGTTGCTCAGTTTTACCTTCGCCAAATATTACTTCTGGGAATCCTTGTCGCTTTCTACGATGTAGGTCGATTTTTGCAAAACCTAATTCATCATATTGACTTAATTCTGATTTAGCCTCAGATATTGATAATTGATCTGATTTTACTGCTTGCAATAATGATTCGATGGAATCATATTTATCTGTCATAGTTAAACCACCTTTATACTATAGCGTTAAAATTAAGATTGTATGACCTCATTCATACTACCAGTGCGATAGCCTTCTAAATCAATTGTGACATAGTCAAAGCCAAGCTCTTTAAGTCGTAGTGAAATTTGGTCTTTATGTTGAATTATCGTAACAATATCTGTTTCATCAACTTCGATACGTGCTATGTTGTCGTGATAACGTACTCTCACGTTATTAATATCTAAATCTAAAATGAATTTTTCAGCTTCATTAACTTTATTAACTTTGTTGAAACTAAGTGGTTCACCATAAGGGATACGAGAAGCTAAGCTACAAAGTGCAGGCTTATCCCAAACCGGTAAGCCATTTGATTTGCTTAGTTCTCGTACTTCATCTTTATAAAGTTCAACTTCTTGTAAAACGCTTCTCACCCCGTATTCAGATCTCGCTTTAAGACCTGGTCGGAAATCTGAAATATCGTCCATAATCATGCCGTCTAACACATAATTGAATCCAAATGATTTTCTTAACGCTTCTAGTTTTGCGTATAATAAACATTTGCTGTAATACCAACTGTCGGGTGTGTTTTTTATGATGTGTGGGTCTTTTAATTCTGCTATTTCCGTCTCTACGATATCTGCATTTAACGTGTTTCCAAGTTCTATAGCCTGATTAAATTCTTCGTTTCTAAATAATTCTGATTTAACTATCACTGCTTTTACATTATTGGTACCTAATACATCAATTGCTTTTTTCAGAACTAAGCTACTATCGACACCGCCTGAAAAAGCAATAACTACTGTCTCCATTTCTTTTAAAAGCATTTCAAGTTTAAATTCTTTATTCTGTAATTTAGTCATCATTTAAATTTCCTCCTTAAATATTTTTGGACGTATTGAAAATTATGATTCTACATACGGTATGGTAAGTGGGCCGAGTGGCATAACGCCAATAGTCATGTCTTTCCCATATTGTCGTTCTAAAGTTTTTAATGTTGCTTCAATATTTGAAACAGGATGTAACATAGCATCTTTTGCTTGTTGATCAGTTAATTTGGAATATAAATACACATTGGCAAAAGTTTGAATCACAGCTTGTTTTTGAACTTGCCACTGATCTAGCATGGCGAAGTTTGGATCATTAATCATTTTGACAAGTGCTTCTGGGGTGTCTGCCATTTTCAGTATTTCTGCATAATTACCATGATTTGGAAAACCATCGCTGCATTCAGATAACATGATAATACTGCCGCCTTCTTTAACCACTTTATGAGCAGCACTCATTCCTTTAACTGTTTGATATAAATTTTGGTCAAGTGGATAACCAGAATTAGATGCGATAACGACGTCAAAGCGATGGTCACATTTGAACATAGCGTGTTTTTTTGCATAAGCACATCCCAAATCATGTGCTTTATACAGTTCTCCAGCAAAGACTTCTGTAATTTCTTTTTCTTTGTTCAATGTTACATTGAGCATAAAGTCAGGTTTGCACATGGCATTAATTTCTCGAGTCATATCTTGTACTGGATTGTCTGTCATATTCCCCCAAGTAGAACGAATATCACCTATCATTTTGGCATTGTGAAATGTCATAATCGTTTCTATACCTGCAATACCAGGCATGATTCCTTTTGGTCCTCCTGAAAATCCAGCAAAGAAATGTGGTTCTATAAAGCCAGTTACAATTTTGAAATCAGAATCTACATAATCTTTGTTTAAATAAACATCACAGCCGTATTTACTATGGCCAACTTTTTTTAAAGTTTGCTTATCATTACAATGATTATGTACAATTCTAATATTGTTTACGATATCTTCACCTAACATTTGTATCAATTCATCTTTAGTTTGATCTCGATGTGTACCAGTACCATTAATGATAACAATATTTTCTAAAGGTACATGTGCAAGGCATTCTATAATAAGAGGTACAAGTATATGATTGGGTGTAGGGCGCGTGATATCACTAATAACGATTGAAACAGTCTGATTGGATTTTACTAAATCTTCCAGCGGATCCGAATTTATAGGATTCTTTAATGCATCACGTATGGCTTGTTTATCATTTTCGAGTGCAGGTATAGGTGTTGGCTCTATTAAGACGCAGTTTTCAGGTAATTCTATATTAAGGTTTGACTTTCCATATAATATTTCTGTATTCAAGGTCGATCTTCCTCCTTATATGAAGCGCTTTCATAAAAATGTGATTTTATTTCCGCATTAGAATGTGTTTGGGTCGATTGAGTAACATATTCCTTTGTTCCATATATTCCTTTACTTTTTTGATACCTATCAATCAATATGACTGCTATTGGACATAATATTGCTGTAGTAATAGCCGAAATTGAAATTTGTGCTGTGGCGATAGGTGCTACTTTCTCAATCATAGCATACTCACTTTGACTCAGATTACCATTTGCGAGCGCCGTAGAAGCAGCAGCAACTACTGCAGCAGGTGTAGATACTGCGTTACCTGCTGTAGATGATTCAGAAATTGGTGCAATTACACTCTTTTCTTTAAATATTTTAAACGCAATGATACCAGTAAATGCGGTACAAATAAAGGTTAATACTGCTAACGTTAAGCCTCCTGATAATACGGAAAAATTAAAGAATTCAGCTAAATTCATACCAGCACCTAAAGAAAAGGCGAAAAAGGGGATGAGTATGGTTTCACCTGGACGTAAAAACTCTGATATTTTAGGGTCAAGATTGCCTAATATCATGCCTATACTTAAAGGTAAAAGCACAGAAATAAATGAAATGATTGGAAAGCTTGTACCAATAAATCCCAATGAAATCAAAGTTAACAATGGTCCGTCATTAATAGCAAGTATGGACAGGCCACCAACATCTGAACGATTCCCATAAGTACTTGTTAAAGCAGCATACATGCCACTATTACTATTTGTCATTGCTGCGATGACAGCTATTGTAGACAAACCGAATAGTCCACTCCAAGGGTCAAATAATGAGCCTAATAGGAGTCCTACTGCTAACCCAGAAAAGTATTTCGTTGTTGTTAATAGCATACCTTTTTTTAAGGCCTTACCGCCAATTTTTAAATTCATTTGACTTCCTACACAAAATATAAAAAGTGCAATTAAGACAAGAGCACTATCTTTGAATAGTTCTTGTGAAAAACCCCCAATTTGAAGCATTTCGTAATATCCTTGTTCAGTTTTAGGTGCGCCCAGTGACTTAAGTAGGTTCATTATAGGAGTTAAATGTAATTGGTCAACGGTGTTTATTGTAGCGCCTAAAAGCAACGGGACTACCATCAATCCTCCAGGAATTTTTTCTATTGTATCTTTAATTCTCATAACTAACATCCCCTTAATATGTTATTGGTTATGGAAAAATGTTTTTACAATATTCTTGGTTGTTTGTTTTATCAATTTTTCCGACTTTGAAAATGTTTCTTCTAATGACATAGGTCCATTACTTAAACTAAATGCGCTGAGTATACCACTGTCTTTTAAGTCTTTTTCATCTACTTCTACTGATCCTCCTATAAAAATAACTGGTACATTATACTTTTCAGCACATTTTGCAATGCCAATTGGTGCTTTACCATAAAAAGATTGCTGATCGATTTTTCCTTCTCCAGTAAGGATTAAGTCTGCTTGCTTTAAGTATTTCTCAAATTGTATATATTCCATAACTACCTGGATACCTTCTTTAAAGTAACTTGGGAAAAATGCTTTGAAAGCACCTCCTAAACCACCTGCTGCGCCAGCACCAGGTAAATCGTGTAGCCTTATGCCTGTAGTGTGTTCAACTAGATTAGCCCAATGAGTGAGGTTATCATCGAGTTGATGCATATTTTGTGCAGATGCACCTTTTTGTTTCCCAAAAATAAATGATGCGCCATTAGGTCCTACTAATGGATTTTGAACATCAGTCGCTATAATAAAATTACAATAAGCGATTCGAGGATCAAAATTCGATAAGTCAATTTGAGCTAAATTTTGTAGTTCTCCACCTCCAAAATGTATTGAATGATTTTGGTTATTCTTTAAATCTGCTCCTAAAGCTTGCAACATACCTGCGCCAGCGTCATTTGTAGCTGAACCACCAATCGCCAGGATGAAATTTTGATATCCGTGATTTAAAGCATGTAAAATTAGTTCGCCTGTACCATACGTTGTCGTATATAAAGGGTTTAATTCGTCTTGATCTAAATGCTTTAATCCTGAAGCTTCTGCCATTTCAATGACACAAGTATGATTATCTAAAATACCGTATTGAGCTGTTACTTTGTCACCAAGTGGTCCGGTTACACTGACTGTAGTAAACGAACCATTTGTTGCATTTATTAATGCTTCCATTGTTCCTTCGCCACCATCACCGATGGGTAAATCATGAATGGTAGATTCAGGGAAAACTTCTAATATAGAATCTTTCATATACTTGGTTACTTCGCTTGCCTTCATACTTCCTTTAAATGAATCAGGTGCTAATAAGATTTCCATTGTGAATTTCTCCTTTTTAAGAAAGCGCTTTCTAAAATGTATTGTTCTAAGTTTAACGATTTTACTATTTTGGAAAAAGGGTTAAACTATACAAAAATAATATTTTAAATTTGTATATAAATAACAAGTGGTGAGATAAATGGATATATTGACTGAAGAAATGGCAACGTTAATCGTTAATGAAACAGCTAAAAGAACTAAAACTAACATTAATATTATGAATTTTAATGGAGTAATTATTGCGTCTTTCGATAAAAGACGTATCGGTACGCTACACGAAGGTGCTATAGAAGTGTTGAAACAAGAAAAAACCGTGGTAATTAACCAGAAAGACAGTTTACATCTTAAAGGTACGCAGGCAGGTATTAACTTACCTATTATTTTTCAAGATAATATAGTAGGTGTTATCGGTATTACAGGTAATCCTAGTCAAATTACACATGTAGCAGAATTAGTTAAAATGTCTACAGAATTGTTACTTTATCAGAATTATTTTACATATGAATTGGAAGGGCAAATACGGAGTCAAGAATTATTTATAGAGGAGTTGTTAAAAAGTGAATCATCAAAATCCTTTATTCAATATTTAATGAAACAACTCAATATCGATTTATTAACCTATAGAAAATGTATTATTATCGATATTGAAAAGCAGATTTTTTCTAGAAATAGCATTGTACGTTCATTAACGAGTAGGATAGACGCCCGTTCATTTACAATTGCATTTACGAATTATAACCGTATTGTTATTCTTGCTACTGCTCAGTCAGTGCAAGCTTTAGATAATAAAATCAATCATATATATCAAATATTTCAAAACTTAGAGCTTAACGTTCAAATGGCTTCAAGTCTTATGTTTAAAAGATTAAAAGATTTTAAAAATGCATATGAAGAGTGTGAGTTAGTGTTTATGTTGGCTGAAAATGAAAAGGTTGTAACCTCATTTGAAGATATAGAAGAAAAAACACTTTTATATCAAATTGATAAGAACATAAGAGAACGATTTAAAAAAAGAATATTAAGTGATGTGGGTCAACAGAGTATCGATACACTAAAAAGTTTCTTTGAAAATGATTTAAATATAACGCAAACTGCTAAAAAATTGTATATCCATAGAAATACTTTATTGTATAGGTTAGAAAAATGTGAAAAAGAAACAGGATTAAACCCAAAAAAATACTCTGATGCTGTTAAATTACAGATTGCAATATGGTGTTAGCGACGAAAGCAATAAAATCACTTCATTAGAAAGTTTAGTAAGAATAATAAAAAGGTTAGACACATAAAAAAACACTTTGAAGCAATCAAAGATCAATCATACATGTAATAGATGAGCTGCTAGCATGCAACGACATACAAATTTTAAAAATAATAGCAGTCTAAACGGATAATCATTTTAATATTTTAATTATGTCATACGATAAAAAATAAAAAGTCTTAAGCAATACGATGAACTCGTGTTGCTTAAGGCTTTTTATATGCTTTTTTTAGCTCAGTAGGTTACGAAAGTGAATGATAAAGAGCAACCGTTAAAATTTTGGTTGTTTTTTATAAAGTAATATGACATACTCTATAATAATTAGTATGACATATTAAAAATTTGAGGTGAATCAGTATGACAAAATATATTTATGCATTTGATGAAGGCAATAAAGCCATGAAAGATTTATTAGGAGGTAAGGGAGCTAATTTAGCTGAAATGAAACGGTTAGGGTTACCTGTGCCGGACGGTTTTACGCTTACTACAAAGGCGTGTATTGAGTATTTAAAGCAAGGCGCTCACCTTTCAGATGAATTAGTTGGACAATTACATGAACAATTAGAAGCATTTTCACAACGCACTCAAAAATCATTTTCTTCTAAAGAATCCTTATTATTAGTTTCTGTAAGAAGTGGCGCAAAAATTTCCATGCCAGGCATGATGGATACCATTTTAAACTTGGGGTTGAATGATTTTAATGTTAAAACATTAGCAGAAAAAACAGATGATGCACGTTTTGCATATGACTGTTACCGTAGATTATTACAAATGTTTGGCGAAGTCGTATACGGCATACCGATGACTTCATTCGATACATATTTTAATCAATATAAAGCACAACACAATTACCAAAATGATGCAGATATTCCAGCTGAAGGTTTAGAAGAAATATGTGATCATTTTAAAAGTGTTTATTTGGAAGAAGTTTATAAACCATTCCCACAGGAGCCAATTGTACAATTAACAGAAGCAATTGAAGCAGTTTTTAAATCATGGGACAATGATCGCGCACGTGTATATCGTCAATTAAATGAAATACCACACGATATTGGCACTGCAGTTAATATTCAGGAGATGGTTTTTGGTAATAGTGGTGCACAAAGTGGGACAGGTGTTGCATTTACGCGTAATCCAGTAACTGGTGAAGCAAAATTGTTTGGTGAATATTTGTTGAATGCTCAAGGAGAAGATGTTGTCGCTGGTATTAGAACGCCAAAAGATATCAGCACATTAAAAGCACAAATGCCTCATGTTCATCAACAGTTTTTAGAAGTTTCTCAACAATTAGAAAAACACTATAAAGATATGCAAGATATTGAATTTACTATTGAAAATGAGCAACTATATGTCTTACAAACGCGCAGTGGTAAACGAACTGCTAATGCAGCCATTCATATTGCAGTAGATTTAGTCGAAGAAGGTATTATTTCTAAAAATGAAGCAGTTATGAATGTAGAAGTAAAATCAATTGAGCAATTATTACATCCTAATTTTGATGATAAAGCACTTGAGAGAGCTACAGCTGTTTCGAAAATGGGACTTCCTGCTAGTCCGGGTGCAGCGAGTGGTGAAATCGTGTTTTCTGCTGAAACTGCAAAATTCAAAGCTGAACAGGGATATAAAGTAATATTGATGAGACCTGAAACCTCACCTGAAGATATTGAAGGTATGGTTGCAAGTGAAGCGATAGTTACCACACATGGTGGTATGACTTCCCATGCTGCAGTTGTAGCTAGAGGAATGGGTAAATGTTGTGTGACAGGATGTTCAGACGTTGAAATTAATGTTAAGGATAAAAAAGTAACATATCCTAACGGAACATTAAACGAAGGGGACATTATCTCAGTTGATGGCGCTAAAGGTGATATTTATTTAGGAGAAGTTGAAACGATTAAAGCTGAGAGAAGTAAGGCTTTTGAACAATTTATGCAATGGTCAGAAGAAATTGCAAGATTAGATGTTCGCATGAATGCAGAAACATCACAAGATATTCAAGCTGGCTACCAATTTGGTGCGAAAGGTATTGGTTTAGTTCGTACTGAGCATATGTTTTTTGGCCCTGAACGTTTGATTGAAATGAGACGTTTCATTTTATCTGATACACAAGATAAAAGAGTGAATGCTTTAAATAAAATTAAACAATATCAAAAAGAAGATTTTGAAACGATATTAAAGTTATCTGGCGAACGTCCGACGATTATCCGTTTATTAGATCCACCTTTACATGAATTTTTACCTAACTCAACAGAGGAAAAAAATAGTGTGGCAAGCCAACTCAACGTGTCTGTTGCAGAGTTAGACCATTATATGGAAAGTTTAAATGAAGTTAATCCAATGTTAGGGCATCGCGGGTGTCGCTTGGCGATTACTTACCCTGAACTTTATATTATGCAAGCAGAAGCTATTATGGAAAGTGCATTGAAACTTAAAAAACAGGGCATTGATTGTCAACCTGAGATTATGATTCCGCTCGTATCAACTGTTTCAGAATTCACAACTTTAAAGACACAAGTTGTTGAATGCATTGAAGCCTTACAAGCTGAAATGGGAGTAAGTGTTCACTATATGATTGGAACGATGATTGAAACACCAAGAGCATGTCTAATCGCTGGAGATTTAGCACGAGAATGTGATTTCTTTAGTTTTGGCACAAATGATTTAACACAATTAACGTTTGGTTTCTCACGTGATGATGCTGGTAAATTTATTAGCGCTTATTCAGAGCAAGGCATATTAACAATAGACCCATTCCAAACACTTGATATAGATGGCGTTGGACAATTAATTAAGCAAGCGACAGAGCAAGCAAAAGCCACAAATCCAACGATAAAAATTGGCGTATGTGGAGAATTAGGCGGTGACCACAAATCAATTCAATACTTTAATCAACTAGATTTGGATTATGTATCATGTTCTCCATTTAGAGTGCCAGGAGCCTTATTATCAACGGCTCAAAGTGAAGTCGAAGGCGGTAGATTACGTGTTAAATGATAATGATAGAACACAGTTAACGCTATTCGTTGTATCTGATTCTATAGGTGAGACAGCACAGCGAATGATTCATGCGACCTTAACACAATTTCCAGATGTCACGCGTATAGAAATTAAAAAATTTCCTTTTATCAAAAATCAAGATGAATTACTCAATGTGCTTTCTTTGGCTAAGGCGCGTGGTGCAGTCGTTATAACGACTTTAGTTAATCCAGAATTTAATATAAAAGGTCAGGCATATGCTCAAGCGCAACAAATTCCATATGTTGATTATATGTCTGATTTAATTAGCATTATTCAAGAACATACGAATTGTTCACCCATCTTAGAAAGTGGTGCTTTGCGCAAGTTAGATGACAACTATTTTAAAAGAATTGAGGCAATGGAATATTCTGTGAAATATGATGACGGTAAACATTTTACGGATATAGGAGAAGCTGATGCTTTGATTTTAGGTGTTTCTCGAACGTCAAAGACGCCTTTAAGTATGTATTTAGCAAACAAAGGTTATAAAATCGCTAATATCCCTTTAGTTCCAGAAGTGGATATTCCAGATGAGGTCTTTAGAAATAAAAATTTAAAGGTATTTGGTTTGACTGCGAGTCCTACCTATATCTTGAATATTCGTACTGAACGCGTGAAAGTATTAGGTTTACATGGACCTACAGATTATAATAGTGTCGATAGAATTAAAGAAGAACTAATGTATGCCGAAGAAATATTTGCTAAATTAAATGCTACAGTTATTAATACGGAATTCAAATCGATTGAAGAATCAGCATTTTATATTGAAAAGTTTTTATAAAGATGAAAAATTGTAATTACGTATGTGTGATTCAAATCTAGATATCAAACTTGAATTGTCTAAATTTATGTTAAAAGGGTATGTTTGATAATAGAAAACGATATTTAAAAAGAGGGGATACTATGTTGAAATCGACAGTACCGTATTTGTTTTTTAACGGTCAATGTAAAGACGCTTTGGCATTTTATAGTAAGGTGTTGAACGGAGAGATTAAAGATACAATGACATACGGTGAAGCGAATGAAAGTGTTGCAGATGATCCTAATCGTATCATTCATGCCCAATTAGAAGTTGATGGTAACTTATTCATGCTGTCAGATATACCTAAAGATGATGATACAATGCTACAAGATAGAAATGTATATATTGTTTTAGAATTTGATAGTGAAGCGGCAGTCGAAGAAGCTTATGAACAATTGAAAGATGAAGGCAATGTTCAAATGGAGCTAGATACTATGTTTTGGGGAGCGAAATATGCCAAGTTGATTGATAAATATGATATCGGTTGGGATTTAAGTTACACATATCCACAATAACTTAAACTGCAATTGGAATAGAAATATTCACGCACATGTATCTTAATCTGTTCAAACATAAAAAGATGTTTATTAAGGTATAACAGTATATAATTAAAATAAATGCATTTTCATTTTTGAAGATAGCACCTCAAGTTGCATTGCTATTTACTGCGATAACTTGAGGGCTGTACTTTCGAATGGATTTGCATTTTTTATTTTAAATGGCACGTCGTACTTTATCTATTAAAATAACTAAAAATTGAAAGCAGCGTTTTTCACGCTGCTTTCAACATAAAATTAGGCCTTCATTTTTTATAAGTACGAATGATTTTGGATTTGGCTATCATATATATGATCAATCCTGTAATCATGGCAATGGTTGCAGTCGTTGGGATTTGAGAACTTAAAGCTGTGATTTTAGGAAGTTCTTGGTGTGTCACAAAGGGAATAAGGTAATTATTGATGTTGAAAATTATAAACATAACAAATGCAAATAGGATACTGCCGTTACGTGCTTTTTTGATATATTTTTGGTATTCATCTTTAGAATCGACATCAAATAGGTCTACTTTTTTATTGTGAAGTGCGCGTGTGAGTAAGATTGAAGCCACCATCAATCCAATCAATGCAATGATACTAACAAATGGTATTTGTTGAAAATACATAGAGATAAAACAATCTAGTGCGGAAATCATCAATGTTCCCCAAAATATCCAGACATATAGTTTGGCATAGAGATTTAATAATACTTGCCGTTCATATTCATCAGTAAATCTATAGTTTGGAATTAAGCGAAGTGTTTTTTCATTATTCAAGATGATTGGCCTCCTATTCTATTAATTTTATGCGCGAATCTTTGTTAACTGTAAAGATGACAATCAATATAAAGGGTATATAGGTACTTATATTTAATAAATAACTAAAATTCATTGGATTTCCTGCAAGTAGTGGTGCGGTGATTGTTGCAGTCCCTAACATATAAATTAGGGCTATAACCAAGAAAATAATCCTTTTATTTCGTGTTTCTTTTAGTAGTTTATAATATGTATGTCGCTGATGTACTTCAATTTCAATAGCATCTGCACCGAGACGATTCATGCTCATTCTACAGAATAGAATAATAATTAACAGGGCACCACCAACAGTAAATGGTGATAAAAATTCTCGCTCTATATCAAGGAAAATAGATAAATAAACAAGTGCAAGTAACGTATATAAAGCAATAATTGAAATTTTTGCTAATGTTTTATCAATTTCATGTCGTTGATATTCATCAGGTGTATCAATTAAACCGGCGAAGTTTTGATATAACCATTTATCTCTTTTCTTCATCGTTATGATCCTCCCAAAATAAATCGTTTAATGTAACATTTAATGATTGTGCAATATTGATACATAAATTTAATGATGGATTGTATTTATCATTTTCAATCATATTAATCGTTTGTCGTGAAACGCCTACGGAACGCGCAAGCGCAAGTTGAGATATTTGTTGTTGACTGCGAAAGTATTTAACTTTATTCAATTTAAATCATCACTTCTTTCTGATGTGTCAAATATATATGACATAACTTTTTTCGTCAAGATAATATAAAAAATAATAAATCTTTATATATTAAATAAAGCGCGATATATAAAATGTTTCTAAAAACAAGCGGGGTAAAAATCATTTGATAACATTTGATTTCTACCCCGTTTTGGATTGTATATGACAGTTCAGCGTTGAATGTGTCATACCTTGGCAACAACATCACACCGTATTCATTTGGCGTTATTTTTAAGAAGGTTAATGACCATTTTGATGATGGCTTTTATTTATCTTTTGTTTGTCGCAGTGAGATTATTAAATAATGTTGAGTGCAAATTTACTAAGATTGCTATTGTACATGATAATGTATTGTGGCGGTAAGTATAACAACTTCATTATTTGGGTTATAGTAACCATGAGCTACATCACTATTAAAACGAAAAGCTTGGTTACTGCTAATTGTATAAGACGTTTGTTCGACTTCAATATTTAAAGTGCCTGAATTAACAATGATAAACTCTTCAGATTGTAAATGATGAGGATCAGAAATCATTTTACCACCTGGTTGAATTACCATTTTAAACATTTCAAAATGCTTTCTATCATCGTAAGGAAAATACGGAAAGATCTTAACTTTATCTTCAACAATAGGAATAATGTCAGATTCATCTACGAAGTTTATATGTTCTTGTCTTGTTGATGTCAGTTGTGACAGAGGTAAATGAAGTCCATTGGCAATCTTCCATAATGTTGTAATTGTTGGATTAGATGCGCCTTTTTCAATTTGACTTAGCATGTTTTTACTAACGCCAGTTAGGTTAGCCATTTTATCTAAACTAAGCTGATGTTTACTACGATAAGTTGCTAAATTTTTTGCAATAATATTTTGAATATGATACACGTGAATCGCTCCTATTTACATTATAACGTACATATTGTACCATATGTAATGTTGTTTAGAAAATTTATGATGTAAGGTGAGCAAAATGGAAAATTATAGAAAAGTAAAACCGTTTAATTGGCTTTTATTTATCGGTGTCTTATTAGTGGGTGCAAATCTAAGGGCGCCAATTACTTCAATCGGAGTTGCGTTGCCTGATATAAAAAATGATTTGGCGATGTCTAACAGTGCAGTTAGTGTAATTACAGTCGTCCCGTTGATTGCATTCGCAATTATTTCGCTATTTGCAGCAAAAACCAGTTATCACTTTGGATTAGAGCGTACAATTTTTGTGGCTTTATGGCTAATACTGATTGGTGTAATCGTACGTTCTATCACAGGTGTTTCGTGGTTATATATAGGTACCATTCTTATCGGTGTCGGTATAGGTTTTGGTAATGTACTTGCGCCAGCAGTGATCAAAGCGAAATTCCCATTACATATAGGTGTGATGACAGGCTATTATACTGTTGTTATGAACGTGTTTGGAGGATTATCATCATATGGAACGGCACCAGTCGTCAAAGCATTTAATTATAATATTGCTATTAGTGCGATTGGTGTCATTACATTGATTACCATTATAATATGGGCGTTTCAATTAAAGCATAAGGAAGAAACAACGGCCTCATTACCAAAAGAGAGTGTCAATGTTTGGAAGTCGCCATTATCATGGCAAATAACGATATTGATGGGCGGACAGTCACTTATTTTTTATTCTCTAATCAATTGGCTGCCAGCATATTTATCTCAAAGTGGTATGTCTATCAGTGAAGCCGGGATGTATTTATCAATTATGCAAATCTCCATCATCCCATTAACATTTATTACACCTATATTTGCTACCAAAATGAAATCACAGTTTTTATTAACTTTTATCACTGGTTTATGTTTTGTGGTGGGTGTTTCAATAATGTTATTTTCACCACAACTTGCTTTAATTGCTACGATTTTAATTGGTGTTGCAAGTGGCTTAGCGTTTGGACTTGTTAATACATTCTTTAGTTTAAGAACAGAACATAGTCAAACGTCAGCAAAGTTATCTGGTATGGCTCAATCTGTGGGTTATCTTTTTGCAGCTATAGGTCCTTTATTATTTGGTATATTACACGATGTTACAGGTCAATGGATCGGTTCATTAAGTATTTTATTAATCACTGCACTATTAATCACATTATTCGGCTCACAAGCAGGGCGTAATCGAACAATAGAAAAAACAATAGAACAATAGACAGTATCATTCAAATATTGTACGATATTTTACAACATGCTTTGTTTTTCTATGAGTTTTAAAATTAATTGGATTTGATAAGTTGAGCTACATTAATAGTCACATAGATGACTTATGTAGTCTTCGTTAAAATCTAAAAGAAACGATGAGGTGTCATTATGCAACTTATTTTTGATCCAAGTGTAAGCCCGATTTATCGAGGTATACTTGCGTTTTTCTTTGTTATTAATATAGCACTTGCCTTTATTATTGTATTCTTAGATAGAGATCGCAGAGATGCTACAGCAACTTGGGCATGGTTATTTCTACTATTTGTAGTACCTATTTTAGGCTTTATTATTTATATATTCTTTGGTCGAGCAGTACGGAAAAAACGGGAACAAGGCTTTCACCATAATCAGATAGATGATGTGAAAGAACGAATGAAAACACAGTTATCAGATGCTACCAACAAGATTAATCATTCAGATAACCGATTAGTTAAAAAACATGCAGATATTGTAAATACATTGCTAACGAAAGAACCAACATTTTTAAGTTACGATAATAATGTCGACATTTATACTGATGGTCATGCGCTATTTGACCAAATGAAAGAAGATTTACGCAATGCGAAATCGTATATTCATTTAGAGTATTATGTTTTGAAATTAGATAAGTTGGGATCTGAAATTGTCGATATTTTGCAACAAAAGGCTGAAGAAGGATTGGAAGTTAAAATACTTTACGATGCAGTAGGTTCTAAAACGGTACATAAATCAAAATTCAAAAACTTCCAAGAAGCTGGTGGACAAGTAGAGGCTTTTTTTCAAGCTAAAATTCCATTAATAAATTTCAGACTAAACAATAGAAATCACCGTAAAATTTTAGTGATTGATGGTATGACTGGTTATGTGGGTGGATTTAATATTGGTGACGAATATTTAGGTTTAGATGAAAAATTTGGCTATTGGCGTGACACACATTTAAGAGTTAAAGGTGATGGCGTTGACGCGTTACAGCTCAGTTTTATCCACGATTGGAATTCTCAATCACACCGTGAACAATTGGAATATAATGATAAGTATTTCCCAGACAATGCAAATCAAGGTGGAGATGTGCCGATGCAAATTGCACTTGGTGCCCCAAGTGATAACTGGCATCAGATAGAGTTTGGCTATATGAAAATGATCATGAACGCCAAAGAATCAATTTATATGCACAGTCCGTATTTTATACCAGATAAAGGTTATATCAATGCATTGCGTATAGCTGCAAAAGCTGGGGTAGACGTGCGGTTAATTATTCCTAATAAACCAGACCATATTTTTGTGTACTGGGCCACAATTACAAGTGTCGCGCAGTTGATTAGAGATGGTGTCAAAGTTTATACGTATGAAAATGGATTTATTCATTCAAAAATGATGATTATTGATGATGAAGTAGCAAGTGTAGGCTCATCAAATATGGACATACGTAGTTTTGAATTAAATTTTGAAATTAATGCATTTATGTATGATGCAAATATTGTCAAAGAACTTAAAGCAGCATTTATAGAAGATATGAAAGTATCTAAGGAATTAACAGAAGAGCGCTATGAACAGCGATCAAATTGGATTAAGTTCAAACAATCGATCGCTAAATTAGCGTCACCAATTCTATAAAATATAAAGCATATTGAAGTGGCAAGTTCTAAGACTGTATGTATTTATCAATGCAACTATCGCTCGTGGTGCCACTGGAGTTCCAATAACATATTATAATTTTCCAACCATAAGATTGGTCTGATGAGGACGGTGACATGGAATCAAATTTACGTTTTGATTTCTATACCGTCCTCATTTTCATTATAATGAGTGATATGAGAAAACTGGAGAACAGATGATGTGAAAAAAGGGGGGATTGAATGCAACGGGAAAGCGGTCAATTCATTTATCGTCAATTATATAGCCAATTAAAAGAAGATATTCTCGCATTCAAATATGAAAGTCATGAAAAGTTACCTTCCAAAAGAGATATGTCACAACATTTAAATATTAGTGTGAATAGTGTAAAAGCAGCATATGAACAGCTACTGGCTGAGGGATATATTTATACTGAAGAGCGGAAGGGTTATTTTATTGAGCCATTAGAAAAATTGATTATTGATCCAAATGCACAAATATCTTTGAATGTTCAAGAACAGCAAATTGAAGATGCATACGATTATTCATTTTCTCATATGAGTACCGATATTTCAGCGTTTCCAGTAGAGGTATGGACTAAACTCGTTAAACGTGTATTTGAAAATTATGATCATGAATTATCTTCAATACCTCAAATTAAAGGGCCAATAGAGTTAAGACAATCGATTGCTAAATTAGTGTCTTATCAAAGAGGTATCCAATGTCATCCGGAACAAATTGTCATTGGATCAGGCACTAATATACTGTTAACCAAATTGATTCAATTATTACCAGATGAAATCAAGATCGCAGTGGAAAATCCAGGGTACTCAAGGTTTAGAACACTAATCCGTCAAACAACTGCACAGTTAAAACCGATTGCTTTAGACAATAAGGGGATATCTATTGAAGCAATTAAACAAGCTCAACCTGATGCTACGATAGTGACACCATCGCATCAATTTCCAATGGGAATCATCATGCCTGTGTCGCGTCGTATTGATCTTTTGAACTGGGCAAGTCAAACACAAAGTTACATCATAGAAGATGACTATGATAGTGAGTTTAAATATGAAACTGATAATATCCCCTCACTGTTTAGTTTTGATAAAAATGAACGCGTGATATACTTAGGTACATTTTCAAAAACGCTAATGCCAGGATTGCGCATGAGTTATATGATTTTGCCAATTAATTTAGTAAAACAATTTGATCACTATAATTTAAATATGATTCCTGACTTTTCAACGATTCACGCACTTACATTAAATTTAATGATCAAAGAAGGCTACTATGAAAAATATGTAAAAAAGATGCATCAAATATATGGAAAGAAACGAGAAACACTCATCACACATCTATCCAATACCTTTACAAATAATATTCGAATCAAAGATACGCGAGCAGGTTTACATTTTATTGTAGAAGTTAACACCCCCTTTTCCTACCAAGAAATTGAATCACGAGCTAAAGAAATGAAACTTGAACTTTATACACTAAATCGATTTTCTGTGAAAGCGCTTGAAAAAAATAGTTCATATAAAACACTGATTATAGGATTTTCAAAAATCAAGCAAGAGCAGATTCCTCAGGCAGTACAGAGATTAAAAGAAGTCATTTGGGAATAATCTGGTTCCATTAAATTGTCATAACTGGTACTTTACACTGTACCAATAATCCCTTAAATTTTAGAAAACTACAGGTCTTATGTAGAAGCAAAGAGGAGGGGTTATTGATGACAAATCAATTTGAAAGCTATAAGAGACAACGTGATAAGTATGTAGCACGTGGTGTTGGGAATGGTAATCTGCATGTTGCAGATCATGCACAAGGTGCTACGATCACAGATGTAGAAGGTGAACGTTTCATAGATTTTGCGGGAGCAATTGGTACATTAAACGTTGGACACACACACCCTAAGATAACCAAACATTTAAAAGAACAACTAGACAACTTTATACATCCTGGCTTCAATGTCATTATGTATAAAAGCTATCTCAACTTAGCTCAAAAATTAACAGAGATTACACCTGGTGATTTTGATAAAAAAGTGATTTTACTTAATTCAGGTGCAGAAGCTGTAGAGAATGCAGTGAAAATTGCTAGGAAACACACTGGAAGGCAATCAGTTGTTTCCTTTGTAAGAGGTTTTCATGGACGTACAAATTTAACAATGTCTATGACAAGTAAAGTAAGGCCTTATAAACTTGGATTTGGCCCATTTGCACCAGAGGTTTACCAAGCGCCATACCCTAATATTTCAGAAAAATCCGAATACTTATCTGAAGCAGCCTATATTGATCAAATGATTGATAAGTTACATGATTTTTTCATAGAGACTGTAGATCCTAGTGAAGTAGCTTGTATCGTGATGGAACCAGTCCAAGGAGAAGGCGGATTTATTATTCCGGATAAAAAATTCGTGAAAGCAGTTAAAAAAATATGTGAAGCGCATGACATTATTTTTGTAGCAGATGAAATTCAAACAGGTTTTGCACGAACAGGTAAAACATTTGCGATTGAACATTTTGATATAGAACCCGATTTAATAACTGTGTCTAAATCATTGGCTGCAGGATTTCCATTAAGCGGTGTAGTTGGAAAAGCGGAAATTATAGACAGTGCATCTCCTGGAGAACTAGGTGGCACATATGCTGGAAATCCCTTAGCTTGTGAAGCTGCTTTAAAAGTCATTGAAATCATTGAAGAAGAAGACTTAAACAATAAAGCAGAACAAATTGGAAAACAACTTGAAAGTTTCTTATATCGCAGTGCAGAACAATATTCATTTATCACAAACATTCGTAGACTTGGTGCTATGGTTGCCTGTGAAATCATCGATGATCAAACCGGTCAGCCCAATAAAGCATTGACTGGAAAAATTATTCAAACAGCGAATGCAAATGGTTTGTTATTATTATCTGCTGGTATTAAAGGTAATGTTTTACGATTCTTAACACCGCTTGTTATTACAGACGATGAATTACAACAAGGATTAGAAATATTGTCTGAAACATTTGAAAAAGTGAGTATAGCGGAAGCACATCTGGACGTTTAAAATTTTATTTTTAAATAACGGGTATAGTTAAGTCATACCTCATAACAAAAATAAATGTAAAGGAGAGAACAATAATGAGTCAATTAGAAGTTTATAATCCTTCTACCAATGAAATTATAGAACGTTTAAACTACACAAGTCATGATGAAATCCATTCGCAAATTGAACGTGCACGTACAGCATTTGAAGAATGGAAATTAGTTGATGCACACGAACGTTCAGCAAAGTTATATCAATGGGGGAAACTCATTGATGAACATCAGGATGAACTTGCGAAGCTTATTACACTTGAAGGTGGAAAACCTTTAGCAGAAGCTAAAGGGGAAGTCATATATGCGAATGCTTATGTAAAATGGTATGCGGAAGAGGCTAAGAGAGTATATGGACGTACGATACCTGCAAATACGTCATCTAAGAAAATAGTGATTGATAAATTTCCGGTAGGTGTAGTAGGGGCGATAACACCTTGGAATTTCCCGGCAGCGATGATAACGCGTAAAATGGCGCCTGCATTAGCTGCTGGATGCACAATCATTTGTAAACCTGCTGTCAAAACACCTTTAACAACCATTAAACTAGTTGCACTAGCACATGAAGCCGGCATACCCAAAGATGCGATATCCTATATTATTGCGTCTGGTAAAGATGCAGGTGATATCTTCACCACACATAAACTGATTAATAAAGTGACATTTACTGGATCGACTGCTGTTGGAAAATCACTGATTGAACAGTCAGCGCAAAGTGTGAAAAATGTAACGATGGAGCTAGGTGGTTTAGCCCCTTTAATTGTGCATAAAGATGCTGATATTGAAGCAGCTGTAGAAGGTACGATTGCTTCTAAGTTTAGAAATGCAGGGCAAACATGTATCTGCGCGAATCGTATTTTTGTACATCGAGATATTGCTGATCAATACACAAACCGTTTGATTGAGAAAGTCAACGAACTTTCTGTTGGTGATGGTCTGCAAAAGGATGTAAACATAGGACCACTCATTGATAAAGCTGCAGTTGAAAAAGTGATGACACATATTACAGATGCACAAGCTAAAGGTGGGAAATTATCACGGTCAGTAGATGAAATACAAGCGCTAAAAGGAAATTTCCTAAAACCAGTGGTTATCTCTAATGTGAATTTAGATATGAAAGTAATGCATGAAGAAACTTTCGGTCCAGTTGCACCGGTTATGGTTTATGAAGATTTAGATGAAGCAATAAAAATGGCAAACGATACAGAATTTGGCTTAGCTTCTTACTTCTTCACAAATGATTATCGTACAGGATTAAAGCTTTATAATGAGTTAGAATATGGTGTTGTTGGGTGGAATGATGGTGGTCCTTCAGCTGCTCATGCACCATTTGGTGGTTTGAAAGAAAGTGGTTATGGCAGAGAAGGTGGCACTGAAGGTATAGAGCCATACTTAGAAACAAAATATTTATCCATAGGTATTTAAAGTGCCAGTTAGAAAGCACTGGTTGTAAATAAAGCAAAACGTATGAATCTAAACGAACAAGAAAGTGATGATTAGATTGAAACTAATATAGAAAATTTAAGCTCATTCACTTTTAATTCAATGAATGTTATGGGGTATGTAAAATGAAATCTCAATTTAATAAGACGATGAATATTGTTGATGTCTTATTTCTGGCAATCGGCGCAATGCTTGGATGGGGCTGGGTCGTATTATCAGGAGAATGGGTATCAACAGCTGGTTTTGTAGGAAGTGTTGTGGCATTTTTACTCGGTGGATTTTTAGTCATTGTCATCGGACTTACATATGCAGAATTAGCTGCAGCAATTCCAGAAACTGGCGGCGGTTTTGTATTTGTTAAAAAAGCTTTTTCACCAGGCGTTGCCTTTATATCAGGTTGGTCCGTATTATTTGGCTATGTTTCAGTTATTACATTTGAAGCGGTCGCATTGCCCACAGTGATCGACTATGTTATTCCATTTCAACATCAAGGATTGATGTGGAATATCGCGGGGTGGGATGTATACTTCACATGGGTGATCATTGGCTCAATTGGAAGTGTCATTTTAACTTCACTTAATTATTTTGGTGTAAAGCCTGCAGCAATCATGCAAACAGTTTTCACAATTTTTATTGTAGGCGTTGGCTTATTACTTGTATTTGGTGCAGGATTTAATGGTAATTTCAATAATTTACAGCCATTTGAAAATGGTATTGGTGGAACGATGTCTGTATTAATGATGATTCCATTTCTGTTTGTGGGCTTTGATGTCATCCCACAAATTGCAGAAGAAGTTAAAGCACCTGCGAAAAAAATTGGCGGTATTTTAATATTATCAATTATCGCTTCTGTGATTTTTTATTTGCTCATTGTATTTGGTGTAGCAACAGGTTTATCACCTAAAGCTCTAAGCAACAGTAATTTGGCGACAGCAGATGCAATGGCTAACTTATTTGGTCATAGTGGATTTGGCGTCTTGCTAGTATTAGGTGGTGTAGCTGGCATTATTACAAGTTGGAATGCTTTTATTATTGGTGGTAGTAGAATTCTGTATGCTATGGCGAAAAATCACATGATTCCTAAATGGTTTGCATTTATTCATCCTAAATATAAGACACCTACACATGGTATTTTGTTTCTTGGTATCTTAGCGTTTGTTGCACCACTTTTAGGTAGAGCAGCACTTGTATGGATTGTTAATGCTGGTGGTATTGGTGTGGTATTAGGGTATTTACTTGTAGCGATTTCTTTTATGAAGTTACGCAAAGTGCAACCTGATTTAGCTAGACCCTATCGTATAAAGAATGGAAAACTCGTTGGGACTATCGCTATTGTTTTAAGCGTTTTGTTTATAGTCATTTATTTACCAGGTATGCCATCATCGTTAGCATGGCCTTCCGAATGGCTTATCGTATTGGCTTGGTATGCAATCGCAGCAATTTTATATGTAACACAAACAAGAAAAGCTACTGCAAATGTCCCTGTAAACGCACGTGTGGATAAAGAGTAGAGTGAGATTGAAAATATATTTATCATTACATTGATTTAGATGAACATAAATAAATCCTGAGACATGTAAATTGTCTCAGGATTTGTTTTATATTGTATGTCGTTTGCTATTTTGCAATGTGAATCAGTTGGTCACCAGGACGTATCCATTGTTTTTTAAAACAAATTCTATAAAGAAAGAAACTGATAATGGCTGGCAATAAAATGTGGAAAGTAAGAATTAAGGACCAAGTCTGTATAGAGCCACCCATTGTATTGATAGTCATAATTTGACCGATGAAGCCGCTTGTGCCCATACCAGCACCTGCAGCATTATTTGTCATAGGGAAGCACGTTGTCATAATAGATGCAACAATAGCGCTTGTAAGAGTAGGTGGTAGTAAAATCATTGGATGTTTAATGATATTTGGGACTTGCAACATACTTGTACCAATACCTACAGAAAGCACACCACCCCAACCATTATCTTTATAGCCAGTAACTGCAAAACCAACCATTTGTGATGCACAACCAATTGTTGCTGCGCCTGCAGCGAGGCCATTCAAATCTAACATCAACGCTAAAGCTGCACTTGAGATCGGTGCAGTTAAAGCTAAACCAAAGATAACAGAGACTAAGATACCCATGATGAACGGTTGTTGATCCGTGGATGCAATGATAATTTTGCCTAAGCCTGTCATAAATTGATTTAATGCTGGTCCAAAAGCCTTTGCAATAAAACCACCAATTAATATCGTTAGTAGTGGAGATAAAATGATGTCGATTTTTGTTTTGCCAGCATATAATCTACTCAGTTCAACAACGATGACTGTAGCGATATAAGCGCCTACTGGACCACCATCAAAAGTTGTATAACCTAATGTACCTACGATAACACTAGAAAATGTAACGAGTGGTTTTGCGCCTAAACCATAAGCTATCGCCACACCAATAGCGGCACCAGTCATGGACATTGCTACTTTACCGATTGCTGATAAAAATGTCAGATTTAATTGTGGTAATAATGTTTGTTCTCCAAGCGTTTCTAAAATCAATCCGATAATCAAAGAGCCAAATAACCCTAAAGCCATATAACTTAACGCTTCAATAATCCATCTATGTAGATAATTTTTCATACTTCCTCCCCTTAAAACCATTGATAATTAGCAAATTAATATAATTATATAGTTTGTCGTGGTTTATAGCTAGTCTATTTAAGGATTTCTTAAAAACTTACATTAAACATGCTTGCTGAAAAATATTGAAAACATTAAGGAATAGTCTCAGTGAGCACATGTTATTTCAAATGCAGTATTCGATTTTTTATGATAAAAAAATGCGTTAGTTAGATTGAGTATAGCAAGATAAGTAATATTGACTGAGGTGTGTAAGACGTTATTACAAATTGCATTTAAACATTGTTATATAAAAACACACCCTGACATTAAAGATCAGGGTGTGTGTTAAGCTTTATTATTGCCAAGTTTCCTGGGAAATATAAAGCTATTGCTGAATGGTTATTAAGCTTTGTTTACTGATGCATCATAGATAGAATCGATTGTATCTGCTAAAATTTTATCAAATTCTTCATCTGATTGATTGACATTTAAGTCATTGATTAATGCACGAGAGAAACTAGCAATTAAGTCTTTGTTTTGTTTTAAAACTTCGTTAGCATGTTCTCTACTATAACCACCGGATAAAGCAACGACACGAACCACATTAGGGTGTGCGATTAATTCTTGATATTGGTTAGCTTTAGTTGGGATTGTTAATTTTAACATTACGAGTTCATCGTCATTTAATTTATTTAGCTCAGCTAATATTGCACTTGATAAGTATGATTCAATCTCTGCTTTGTTATCAGCATTGATATTTACCTCTGGTTCGATAATTGGGACCAATCCAGCAGAGATGATTTGTTTTCCAATTTCGAATTGTTGTTGTACAACTTGGTCAATACCAGTTTTATTAAATTCTAAAATATTAGAACGCATTTTTGTACCGAAAATTTTATGATCATTTGCACGGTTTAATAATTTATCTAAATCTGGAATTGGCTTCATTAATTGCACGCCGTTTTGTTCTTCAGCTAAGCCTTTATCAACTTTTAAGAAAGGAACGACACCTTTATCAGCTAAATAGTCACCAGTATGTTTACCTTCTACCTCACGGTCCATCGTTTGTTCGAAAAGAATTGCACCAATGATTTTATCTGAACTGAATGCAGGTGATGAAACAATTCGTGTACGCATATCATGTACAAGTTTAAACATTTCATCTTCACTGTTATATTGATCTTCAGTTACACCATAGTCACTTAATGCTTTAGGTGTACTGCCACCACTTTGGTCTAATGCAGCAATGAATCCTTTGCCGTTTTTCACTTTATCAAATTGTTCTTTATTCATTCTTACCACTCCTTTTGCTTTTATTCATATATAGTATGATAAAAATTAGGTGTCAACGCAAGTTGTAGGCTCTAAGTGAAACGAATTATTCATATTTTAATATGGTTAGCAATGTTGTATGTTTCATAATCATTTATTATTTCGTTAATGCTATTAAAAATATAGGTGTTGGATTATAAAATTCATCATGTGATTGATAAATGCGTTTATGAATGGTCGTATCTACATGGATGGGTTTCGTATTTATTTGCTTAAGGATATTTAAATCGTATTGAGGGCGGTCGTAGTGATTAATTGAAATACTTTGCTTTATATTTTCACTCTCTGCTAACATCGTGTCTCCTAAAGTATGATGCGCGTGGTGATTTGGTATATCACTATAATCTGTAAAAGCATCGTTGCCATAATCTCCATCGATATTAATGAGCGTAGCATTTGGTTTTAAAACGCGTAACCATTCTTGGTAGGCAGCTTTTGTATCTGGTAATAACCATGTAACATTTCTAGAAATGACTAGGTCAAAATACGCATCGTCAAAATGTAAATGTTCAGCATCCATGACTTGAAAGTTGACATTTATATTAAAACGTAATGCATTTTGCTTAGCAGATTGAATCATTTCAGGGGAAAGGTCAATACCAGTAACTTGTGCACCTTGTTGTTGACATAGAATTGCTAGAAAACCTGCGCCTGTGCCAATGTCTAAGATTTTTATACCGGGTTCGATTGTTATAATTTGGTTTATTTCAGATAGCCATCTTTCTGCGTGCACACTTTTAAGTTCTGCTTGCTTGTCTTTGCTAAAAGAAGTCGCACGCTTATTCCAATAATTAATGATTTTACTTTTGTTCATGTTAAATACCTCATTTATTATAAATACATTATATATGAATTATAAGCTATTTTAGTTGAAAAGTATGGGATTAATAGTTTTGCAAAAAGAAAAACGGGACAGGAATCGCTTGTAAAGCATGATTTCTGTCCCGTTCTTTATGTGCGTTTTTCTAATTACTTACGTGGTAATCCGTATTGATTAACTGCTTTGTCACTATCGGTAATCATGTAAAAGAAAGCGACAATATTTAAAATGAAGAAAATAATGCTACTAATGCCGAAAATAACTGCTAAAATATTGAAAAATAAGCCGTCACCAGATGGGATAAATGAGGCAATTAAAAATAACACGGAAAAGACGCCAAATATAATTGGAAAAGTCATCGTCCGACCAATATCATGCATGCGTCTTGTAGCCACTGAAAAATCAGGAATAAAGATAATAATTGTAAATAAAGCGCTAATTGCGTCACTTATCGACGTTGGTATTTTGAAAATATAGTCTAATAGTATAGCCAATAGAATAGTGATTAATATATTGACTAAAAATGGAAACCACAATTCTTTTCTTCTAGCACGCCCTTTAAAATCAAGCGCATTTTTCCAATACAATTTATAATAATGCCACATGATATAAACTCCCTTTGTTAAATATTGAGAATTACCAATATTATTTTTTAAAAAATAAAGTATATTGAAACTTAATTGTGTGTTGAATTTACTATAGAAAAAGGAAAATAGCAACTGTTCGAAAAAATATAAAAATAATATTAATACATAAATAACGCATAATAATACAAAAAGAAAGTTTGTTCCGTTCGTTAATTTCGTTAAATTTAAACTTAACACTGTGATTGTAACGATTTTAGAGACTGTGACTAATAGAAATATTATATATTTATTCATCTTTTGTGTTTGTGTTTTTTGAATGCAATTTGCATTATTATTAAAAGTTCGTTAGGCTCATGTTTGTAATTTAATAAATGGTTTTGCTAAAAAATTATAGTGATTAGCAAATTTTTTACATATTTTACTAACAATAAGGGGTGTCTATTGTGAAAAAAGAAAGAGTAAAAGTAATGGATTGGACGACCTTTATAGGGTCTTCATTGATATTACTGATTGCAGTTATTCCGATGATGGTTTTTCCTAAGGCCAGTCAGGACATAATTACGCATTTAAATGAGGTCGTGTCGAGTACACTCGGCTCAATATATTTATTGATTGGACTTGCAACGTTAATATTTGTACTTTATATTGCATTTGGTAAATATGGTAATGTGACGCTTGGTAAAGCGACAGACAAGCCTGAATTTAATAATTTTAGTTGGGCAGCTATGCTATTTTGTGCCGGAATTGCTTCAGATATTTTATATTGGGGCGTTATTGAATGGGCATTCTATTATCAAGATCCTCCACATGGCGGTAAAGGAATGACGGATAGTGCATTGAATTACGCTACTATGTATGGCATGTTCCATTGGGGACCAATTGCTTGGGCCACATTTGTATTGCCAGCACTAGCAATTGGTTATCTTGTTTTTATTAAGAAAAAACCAGTTTATAAAATTAGTCAAACAATGCGTCCGATTTTAAGAAGTCAGACAGATGGTATTATAGGAAAAATAGTTGATATTCTATTTATTTTTGGTCTGCTTGGTGGCGCAGCTACTTCATTAGCACTGGGTGTGCCAATGATTTCTGCAGGCATAGAAAAATTAACAGGTATTGGAGACAGTATGTTGATGCGTAGCATTATTCTCTTCACAATTACAGCTGTCTTCGCATATAGTTCTTATTCTGGTTTGAAAAAAGGAATTAAAGTTTTAAGTGATGCGAATGTTATTTTATCTTTTGTATTACTAGGATTTGTATTTATTGTTGGACCGACTGTATTTATTATGGAAACGTCCATCACTGGTATGGGTAACATGATTAAAAATTTCTTCCAAATGGCTACATGGATTGAACCATTTGGCGGTATAGGTGGTCGTAAAGAAACGAATTTCCCACAACAATGGACGATTTTCTATTGGTCATGGTGGATTGTATATGCGCCATTTATAGGATTGTTTATTGCGCGTATTTCTAAAGGACGTACACTTAAAGAAATTGTGCTTGGAACAATTGTTTATGGGACGTTAGGATGTGCACTGTTCTTTGGTATTTTTGGAAACTATGCAGTTTATTTACAAATCACTGGTTCATTCGATGTGATCCATTTCTTAAATACGCATGGTACAGAAGCTACTATTATAGAAGTTATGCATCAATTACCATTCCCTAATTTAATCATTGTACTATTCTTGTTATCTGCATTCTTATTCTTAGCGACTACATTTGATTCAGGTTCATATATCTTGGCTGCAGCTTCTCAAAAGAAAGTCATCGGCGAGCCATTAAAAGCAAATAGATTGTACTGGGCTTTTGCATTATGTCTATTACCATTTGGACTGATGTTAGTAGGTGGTGAACGAGCGTTAGAAGTCTTGAAAACAGCTTCTTTATTAGCTAGTGTCCCGCTGTTGGCTATATTTGTCATGATGATGATTTCATTCTTAAGGACATTGTCCGAAGATAGATTGAAACTAGAAGATAGAGCCGAAAAATATAGGGAAGTAGAAAGACGTTCGTTACGTATAACACAAGTAAGAGAACGGAAAGAAAATGATAAGTAATATAAAACAAGCGCACCACTATCTTATTTTACGGTGAGATAGTGGTGCGCTTATTTTGTATAGAGACAGTGATTCGGATTACTTTGTAAAACGAGTAGCATGTATAGTATTCAATCACTATGAACACATACTTAAAGCTGAGACATTATAAACTGTCTCAGCTTTTTAACTAAAAATGTTAAAAGCAAGCTTCCAACATAACTATGACTCTTTTTTTTCTGGAATTGGGAAATATTTAAATATTTCACCAGATTCTAATGCATTGCTTAAATTATCTAACCATTCATAATAAGGTAAAGTATCTAATAATTGTTGTTTAACTTCCTCTGCTTCAGATTTTGTAGCTTCATCTGCTTTGCTGTTATCAATAATCTTATCAAGGATGGCTACTGCATCATGAACACCTTCTGAATTAATAACAATTTCACGACGCCATTTGCGTGAAAAGAAATTACTAAAGAAATTAAAGAAATCTTTTTCAGCGACAAAATGTTGTTTTCTACTTCCACGTGTGAATTGTTGCTTAACAATATCAAATTCTTGCAATCTTTTAACACCAGCACTCATGCTGGGCTTGCTCATTTGTAATTGTTCTCTCATTTCATCAAGTGTCATACTGTCTTCAAAGAGCATTGTTCCAAATAAGTTTCCTACACTTCTATTGATGCCGTACAAATCCATGGTTTCGCCAATAGCATTAATAACGATATCCTTAGCTTCCTCTAATTGATAATCAGGGTTGGTCGAATGTACCAATTGTCCACCTCCGTTCAAGTCCTTATAGAGTTAAGTGAAAAATAAATAGTGAGTTTCTATAGTTTACCTTCCATATAAAAAAGATGCATGCATAAACCCCTATCATATTTAAACACATTTGACACTTTTTCAACTACTATGATAACATAAAGTTCATAAAATTCGTTAAATAAAAATTTAACAAACTTAACGGAGGTAATTTTAATGGAACTTGTAGATCATTTATCTCGTCTTCAATATATTGATGGAGCATGGGTGGAAAGCTCAAATAAGCAAACAAGAGAGATTATTAATCCATATAATCAAGCAGTTATTCTAGAAGTAGCAGAAGGAACTGCGGAAGATAGTGAACGTGCAATTTTAGCAGCAAGACGTGCTTTCGAAGAAGGCACATGGGCTAATGAAACAAGTGAAAATAGAGGTAAGAAAGTTAGAGCAATAGCTAATATGATCGAAAAACATCGTGAAGAATTAGCGAAACTTGAAACGTTAGATACAGGTAAGACATTAGAAGAGTCTTATGCTGATATGGACGATATTGCAAATGTATTTAACTTTTTCGCTGGGTTAGCAGATAAAGATGGAGGAGAGATTATTGATTCTCCTATTCCGAATACAGAAAGTAAAGTTGTTAAAGAGCCAGTAGGTGTTGTAACACAAATCACACCTTGGAATTATCCTTTACTTCAAGCATCTTGGAAAATTGCGCCAGCATTAGCGACTGGTTGTTCTTTAGTAATGAAACCAAGTGAAATTACACCATTAACAACAATCCGTGTGTTTGAATTGATGGAAGAAGTAGGCTTCCCTAAAGGTGTCATTAACCTAGTATTAGGTAAAGGTTCTGAAGTTGGAGAACCACTATCAGCACATAAAGATGTCGATTTAGTTTCATTTACAGGCGGCATTCAAACAGGTAAACATATCATGAAACAAGCGGCAGATCATGTAACAAATGTTGCTTTAGAACTCGGTGGTAAAAACCCTAATATTATATTCGAAGATGCAGACTTTGAACTTGCAGTTGATCAAGCGCTAAATGGTGGCTTTTTCCATGCAGGTCAAGTATGTTCAGCTGGTGCAAGAATCATAGTAGATAACAAAATAAAAAAACAATTTGAACAAGCGTTAATTGAAAGAATTAAAAATATTAAATTGGGCGACGGCTTTAACCCAGAAACTGAAATGGGTCCAGTAATCTCTGCAGAACATAGAGAAAAAATAGAGAAATATATAGAAATAGCTAAATCAGAAAATGCCACTATTGCTATCGGCGGTAAACGTCCAGAACGTGAGGACTTACAAGACGGCTTATTCTTTGAACCAACAGTGATTACTGATTGTGATACTTCAATGCGTATCGTTCAAGAAGAAGTGTTTGGACCTGTAGTAACAATCGAAGGTTTTGATACAGAAGCGCAGGCAATCACACTAGCTAACGATTCTATTTATGGACTAGCTGGCGGTGTATTTACTAACGATGTTGGTAAAGCAGAACGTGTCGTTAACCAATTGAGAATGGGTACAGTTTGGATTAATGATTTCCATCCATATTTTGCGCAAGCACCATGGGGCGGATATAAACAGTCAGGTATTGGTAGAGAACTTGGAAAAGAAGGTCTAGCAGAGTACCAAGTTGAGAAACATATCCTTCGTAACACAAATCCAGAGCCTGTAAATTGGTTCGGTAAAGCGTAACGTTAATCACAAAATTTACGATGAAGCTTATAAATATGTATATCAGGAGGCTATATAAAAATGAGAGAAGCATATGATTATATTATTATCGGAGGCGGTAGTGCCGGATCAGTATTAGGTGCGAGAATTAGTGAAGATGTATCTAATAACGTACTTGTACTTGAGGCAGGACGTAGTGACTATCCTTGGGATTTATTAATCCAAATGCCAGCTGCTTTAATGTATCCAGCAGGCAATAAACTGTATGATTGGATTTATGAAACTAACGAAGAACCACATATGGATGGTAGAAAAGTAGGTCATGCCCGTGGTAAAGTGCTTGGTGGTTCAAGTTCTATTAACGGCATGATTTATCAAAGAGGTAACCCAATGGACTATGAAAAATGGGCAAAACCTGAAGGCATGGATAATTGGGATTTTGCACATTGTTTACCATACTTTAAACGTTTAGAAACAACATTTGGTTCAAGTAAAGATGATCCATACCGTGGCCATCATGGTCCGATTAAATTAAGAAGAGGTCCTGCATCGAATCCATTATTCCAAGCGTTTTTTAATGCAGGTGTAGAAGCGGGCTATAACAAAACACCAGATGTTAATGGTTTCCGACAAGAAGGATTTGGTCCTTTTGATAGCCAAGTTCATAATGGTCGTCGTGTTTCAGCTTCAAGAGCATATTTACATCCAGCAATGAAACGTAAAAATTTAGACGTACAAACACGTGCTTTTGTTACTAAACTAAATTTTGAAGGAAATAAAGTAACTGGTGTTACATTTAAGAAAAATGGTAAAGAACATACAGTTCATGCTAAAGAAGTCATTTTATCAGGTGGTGCGATAAATTCACCACAATTATTACAATTATCTGGTATTGGTGATTCAGAACATTTACGTTCTGTAGGTATCGAGCCACGTTTACACTTACCAGGTGTAGGCGAAAACTTTGAAGACCATTTAGAGGTATATGTGCAACATGCATGTAAACAACCTGTATCAATGCAACCAAGTTTGAATAAATTGAAAATGCCATTTATTGGTTTGCAATGGATATTAGGTCGTAAAGGTGCTGCAGCATCCAATCATTTTGAAGGTGGCGGCTTTGTTCGTTCTAACAATGAAGTAGATTATCCAAACCTAATGTTCCACTTCTTACCGATTGCAGTAAGATACGATGGTACTAAAGCGCCAACTGCACATGGTTATCAAGTTCACGTTGGTCCAATGTACTCTAATTCACGTGGCCACTTGAAGATTAAATCTAAGGATCCATTTGAAAAACCGGATTTCGTCTTCAATTATTTGTCTACTGAAGAAGATAAACGTGAGTGGGTAGAAGCAATTAAAGTAGCTAGAAATATCTTGTCTCAAAAAGCTTTAGATCCATTCAATGGTGGAGAGATTTCACCAGGACCTGAGGTTCAAACAGATGAAGAAATTATCGAATGGGTAAAACGTGACGGAGAAACAGCATTACATCCATCTTGTAGTTGTAGAATGGGACCAAAATCTGATGAAATGTCAGTAGTAGATCCTGAGACATTTAAAGTACATGGTATGGAAAATTTACGTGTCGTAGATGCTTCAGTTATGCCACGTACGACAAATGGTAATATTCATTCTCCAGTATTGATGATAGCTGAAAGAGCTGCTGATGTAATTAGAGGTAAAAAACCATTAGAACCTGAATATATTGATTTTTATCGTCATGGTGTACATGATAAAGACGCAGGTACAGTAAAATAAAGAACATGCTATTAATATATAAGAACCTCCTATTTTCATTCGTAATAAATGAAAACGGGAGGTTTATTTTAATGGATTGAAACCATTGGTTATGAAATAACAACCTCTTTAATTTATGAAGCTGAATACGCTAAGTTGAAGGTGTGTTTCCTTTAAACTATAGTACTTCAGTGACAGTGATTTAAGAACGTATTTTTCTCCAAGTATAGTCTGCGTGCAAGACTACTAGTTTAAACTACTTACACATATTGTACTTCAGTGGATCAAAGATGTAAGATTTTAAAAATAATAGCGCGCTAATCCATCATGGATTAGCGCGCTTGTTTGTACATAGCCATATATAAGCTATGCGCATGATATCTTTTAATATTTATTGATTTTTGGTAATTAAATCAGCGATTGCTTTAGCAGCATTACCATTTTCAATTGAGCAAAAATCATTATAAAATTTATCAATTTTAGGTTTATAATCAGTTTCAATTTGATTTAAATGTTGTAAATCTTCAGCTAGTTGATATGCATCTTGATAAATAGGTCCTGGTAAATCTTTGTGATAGTCTAAATAGAAGCCTCTTAAATCTTTAGCATATTTATCTAGATCATAAGCAAAGAAAATTTGAGGTCTTTTTAATACGCCATAGTCAAACATTACAGAAGAATAATCTGTGATTAAGCAATCAGAAATGAGATATAATTCTGAGATGTCACTATAGTTTGATACATCGATTGCAAAATCTTCATAACCTCTTAAGTCTAATGCGTTAGCAATAAGATAATGCATTCTTAATAGAATAACATAGTCATCACCAATTTTTTGCTGTAAATTATTTAAATCGATTTTTAAGTCGAATAAATATTTTCCTTTTTTGACAAATTCATCATCACGCCAAGTTGGTGCATACATAATTACTTTTTTGTCTTTAGGTAAATTTAAGTTTTCTTTAATTTCTTGAATGTAAGCTTGATCATTTGCACGATTAACTAAGACATCATTTCTAGGATAACCAATTTCAAGTATTTTCTCTGGTGGCATCCAAAAAGCTGTTTCAAATATCTTAGATGAATAAGCATTTGGAGAGACAAGGTAATCCCATCTGCTTGTTTCTTCTTTGAAATTACGCTTATAGTTATCAGTTGTTGTTCCAGGCATACGGATGACTTTCATATCATTTGCTAAGCGTTTTAAAGGCGTGCCGTGCCAAGTTTGAATATAAACTTGGTTAGCTTTTTTATTTAGGTATAATGGGAGTCTTGCATTTGTTACCCAGTATTTTGCACTAGCATAAGCTTCATAGTATGCGTTAGAACCCTTTTTAACTTTTTTGGCAGGTCCTGGTAAATAGACTTGATCAGGTTTTCTGAATACCCAAATAAATTCATAGTTTGGATGGTATTTCATCATATACTCATAGATATACTTTGGACTGTCACTATAATTTTTACCACCAAAAGCTTCGAAAACGATTGTATTCGGCTTAACTTTGTTTTCGCTATCTGTAAGTTGATATAATGAACGGTTTTTATTTTTTCGACGTAAAACAACATTTTTAGCTAAGCGTGCACGCTTTCTAAATCGATTTACTTTAAATGCCGGCTTTTTCTTATTAAACATAAGCATTAATGATTCTAAAATAAATAATGGTTTCTCGCTTTTGAATATTGTAGTCATTAACTGTCTTGTGACTTTTGGTAAAAGCTCACTATTTGATTTATATCTTTCAGGTGTTTTTCTTAATGATGGCTCAAACGAATCTCTATATAAATTTTTCATCTTAGTTTTAATGAATTTTTTGTTTTCTTTTAAAGGCGCACGTTTTACAGCGTCTGAAAAACTATAAACGTAGTCATTAAAAATAATATTGAAATCTTGAGTTGACAACGTCGGTTTTTCAAACGGATCATAAATTTCTCCTTTAATATAGAAAGGGAATCTACTGATTCTTACAAAACCGTTTGAATATTTAATGAATTCTAAGACGAAAGACCAGTCGATAAAGATATCTAAATCTTCATTGAATTTAATATTATGTCCACGCATAATTGCTGTTTTAAAAACGATATTACAAACAGAATGTTTACGTAGAAATTGATTTGATTTTGTTTTAGTGTTTAAATATTGCACTTTCACTAAATTTTGATCGACGTATTGTGGCACATCTAAAGTGAAAGAATGAATAGGTGCAATTAAAGCATCGTATTGATTTAAATGTTTCATATAGAAAGCTAACGCATAAGACGCAAGATAATCATCAGAATCTATAAATATAAAATAAGGTGATGTTACTGAATCTAGCGCAATATTTCTTGCATAAGCATGTCCGAAATTTTGAGTTAAATCAATTTCTTTAATTGAGATGTTCCAATCTTTGATTGTTTCAGTTGCAATAGCTTTTGAACTATCAGTTGAACCATCGTTCACTAATATTAATTCAAAATCTTGGAACCTTTGATTTTTTAAACTGTTTAAGCAATTTTCAATATAATCTTCGGAGTTGTAATAAGTTACAATTACTGATACAGATTTCATTATTTTACCTCTTTTTCCATTAACTCTATTTATTATTTGAATAGCATACTTGTGCTGATAATATTCAAAATAATAGGGTGTTTTTTTAAAATAACTTCACCGTTTAGGAGTTAAAACGGATTTATTTATTTTACTACAATATAAATATATATTCAAAACATCAACTATTGTTTATTTTCAATTACACTTTTATAAAAATTATTGAAATAAACGTTTTACTTAAATCTTAATTATTTTGATAAATTAATAACTTCATTATAGGGAATTCTAGAGGCAAAATAAAATATTTCCAAACTAGAAATCATTAAATATTTAAACAGATGATTTGTAAAATATAACAAATTGCGTATAATTTGATTTTGTAAAAAAAGATTAAGGAGAATTTTGGAATGAAGAATAATGATTTTGAAGATGTTGTGTTAAATAGGAAATCTGTAAAAGTGTTTGATGAACAAGTTAAAATTCCTAGAACTGAAATGGATGAGATGATACAAAAAGCAACAAAAGCGCCATCGTCTGTGAATATGCAACCGTGGAGATTTTTAGTGGTTGAAAGTGAAGCAGGAAAAGAAAAATTGAAGCCACTTGTTCGTTTTAATACCCGTCAAAATGATACATCCGCAGCTATGGTTATTATATTTGGCGATATGCAAAATTATGAATATGGAGAAGACATCTATCATAATGCAGTTTTAAATGGTTATATGCCTGAAGAAGTAAAGGTTGAAATGTTAGGCAAAATATTGCCTTTATATAAAAGTTTAAATCGTGCAGAAATGAATGATATTATAAAAATTGATAGTAGCTTAGCAGCAATGCAATTTATGCTCGTTGCTAGGTCTTATGGTTATGATACAAATCCTATTGGTGGTTTTGAAAAAGATCAAATTGCTGAAGCATTTGATTTAGATCCAGAACGCTTTGAACCAGTAATGATTGTTGCTATAGGAAAAGCTAAAAATCCGGGTCATGACTCTTATAGATTGTCAGCGGAGACTGTTACAAAATATGTTTAAAATTTATAATTTTAGGGAAGCTAAGTTAAATAGTATTAACGACTTGAATATTAAATGGCTGAAGAATGTTAATAATTTATCGTTAGCTAGCTATGAATGTCATTTCTAAGATGACTAAAATGATAAATTAGCAAAAAGCAATAAATGCTTGAACATAAAAAGTTGATACTCAAAAATAAGCAGGTGAATCTAAATAAGGTTTGCGTGCTTATTTTTATAGTATTTATTACATAACCAAAAAGTACATTTCTATAAATATGTGTAATAAAAGCTTAACTTTTTGAACTTTATTATGTTATAAATAGTTTATAAATGTAGGAAACGGTAGGATTCGTAATTAAAAAAACAAGCTAACAATTTATATTGTATAGTAGAGGTGTTTGTGTGTTGAAATATAAAATTTTACTTCCTTTATTGTTTTTGTGTTTTATCATAGTTGGTGCATGTTGCTTATTAAATATTAAGCATTTGAGTCAGAACGTTTCATTTTATGCGGTGGGGGATAATTTAATTCATCCAGCAGTTTATCATGATGCTTCAGTGAATAACGGAAGTTTTGATTTTAAACCAATGTATAGTCATTTGAAAAAAGATATTGAAGCTTCGGATATAGCTTATATAAATCAAGAATCTCCCATTGGTGGAGATAGCAAAGGATTGTCTGGGTTTAAGCGCTTTAATACGCCAGAAGCTATAGCAAAAGATTTATCTGACTCAGGGTTCAATTTAGTGAACGGTGCTAATAATCATGCATTAGATCAAGGGACGAGTGGACTTATGAATGAAATTGCACTTTGGAAGCAATTTGATGATATTGAATATTTTGGAACATATAATTCACAAAACAATAGAGATACAGTTCAAATTATGAATAAAAACGATATTAATATAGCTTTATTGAGTTATACATATGGCACGAATGGTATTCGATCGGATAAACCATATTACATAAATTACTTTGATGAAAAGCAAATAAAAAGAGACGTGGCTAAGGCAAAAAAACAAAGTGATGTTGTTATCGTTTCAGCACATTGGGGTAATGAAGGTAAACATAAACCAAATAAAACACAACAGAAATATGCGAAAGTGTTTGCTGATGCTGGGGTAGATGTAGTGATTGGAACGCATCCCCATGTCATTCAACCTGTGAAGTGGATTAAGGGTAAAGATAATCATAAAACATTAGTGGCTTATTCCCTGGGAAATTTTTTGAATGGTCAAGCAACAGGTGATGAAAACAATGTACTGGGAGGTAATTTAGCGTTCGATATTGAAAAAACACCGAAGCAAACTAAAATCAAGCAAGTCAGATGGAAATCACTAGTAACACATTATGAGCTGGAACCGACTTTATATAGCAATAAGGAACAAAATTTTAAAATGTATCCTTTAAATCAATATAATAATGAGTTAGCACGTAAGCATGGTTTAAATCAAAAAAATCAAGGTAATGTTAACGTGGAACGTTTAGAGGAAATCACTAAAGCAAACATTGATTCTGAATTTGTGACTAACGAAAGTTTCTGATTATTATTTATTTATAAAATGAATATGCTTATTTAATAGCATAAAAAGAAGAAGCGTAATCAATTCACATGTTTTGATTGTGCTTCTTCTTTGAGTTATGTGTATTTATTTTACTTGCTTAGCTAAACTTGTAATGTAATTAAAAAAGCTATCATGTTCAACATGATGTACCACAGAAACTAACCGGCCATTTGCTTCATCGATATATGTACATCCTTGACTAGGACCATTAACATGAACAGAAGTTTTTACATCGTGTTGTTTTACTAAGTCTGGTTTACCGACATAAGCAGTTGTTAAAACATCCCATAAGAAATATGTAGAATTTGTTTGGAAATGTGTGAGCGGTGGCACAGCAGCATAACTTACACCTAAAAAATCAACACCAGTATAAGCGCGTTCGTTGGCCCACATTTGTCTAATGTCCCAAGTCATAGGTACTTGATTCGTACTTTCTAAAGCGACCATATCAATCTTTATTTCTGTATCAAAAATGGTTTTAACAGCTTCAGGGTCCCAAAATGCATTCCATTCAGCTGTGCCGTCATGTTCGGGTTCTTCTACATTCCCTTTTTCTAAAAATGTGCCTCCCATCCATACTAACCGTTCAATATTATTTACGAGTTTTGGTTCAACGGAGATAGCTTTAGCTAAATCCGTAAGCGGCCCAGTAAATAATAATGTAACTTTTTCATCGCTCGCGTTTACTTTTTCGATAATATCTTCATATGCCTCATGTGTTAATATTTTAGAATGTTGCGAAGTAGGCTCATTCAGTATAGGTAATGCATCCATAAAGAAAGCATGCATACGCCAATCTTTTGGGAAAGGATTTTTGCCGCGTGCTTTTGATGCTGCTACATGGACAGGCGTTAATGAAAAACGATTTATTATTTTTTGTGATGCACTCACAGCTGGTTCTATGTAACTGTCAGCACCGATTGCACTGACACCAATCAAATCGACTTCTTCCATTTGAAGTAATAAGAAAAGTGAGATTAAATCATCTACACCACCGTCATGATTAAAATAAACTTTTTTCATAAATATAATCCTCCGAATTCAATGATTTTAAATCATTATACCAAACTCAGTTATTAGTATAAGCAATTTAAACAAAAGTTCATAAATCTTTAGCACGTGATATTAAAAGCCACAGGGTGGGAAAATTCTGAAAATAAAAAATGTAAGTGTTTATATATATGCGTAAAGGTTATGTTATATCTATGGAAGTAAATAAGGGGTGTTTTTATTTGTGAAGTTTAAAAAAGAAAAAGTGAATCATGTAGATTCAAATCAAGCTAAAAAAGGTGTAGTAGCAACGGGGATAGGTAATGCAATCGAATGGTTTGATTTTGGATTGTATGCACAATTAGCAGTGGTGATCAGTGCGAATTTTTTCGGTAATTTGCCACAAGAAATGCAAATTGTGTCAACCTTTGCAGTTTTTGCTTTTGCATTTATTGTAAGACCAATTGGAGGAATATTTTTCAGTCATTTGGGAGATAAATATGGTAGAAAAATAGTTTTATCTACTACCATTTTATTGATGGCTGCCTCTACATTAATGCTCGGTTTGTTACCAACTCAGGAACAAATTGGTATTTGGGCACCCATACTATTATTAGTAGTTCGAATGATTCAATCATTCTCCACTGGTGGGGAGTATGCAGGAGCGATGACTTATATTGCTGAGACATCTCCAGATAAAACACGAGGTAAATTAGGCAGTGGACTAGAAATAGGAACACTTGCAGGAAATATATTAGCTGCAATACTTGCTGGTACAATGTATAGTTTGTTGAATGACCAGCAAATGGCTGAATGGGGTTGGAGAATTCCATTTATTATAGCAGCGCCATTAGGTATTGTTGGTATTATACTTCGTTCGAGTCTTGATGAAAGTCCAGCTTATGAGTCCACATTAGAAGAACAAAAAGAATTAGAATATTCATATTTAGATATTTTTAAATATTATTGGAAAGACGTTGTAGTTTGTTTTACAGGCGTAGCTTTCTTGAATGTAGCCAATTACATGGTATTGTCATATATGCCTTCGTTCTTGAATACGACGATTAATTTAGGTGGGACAATGGGTTCAATATTAAGTACAATCACTATGTTGCTCATGATTCCAGCTGTATTTTTCTTTGGGTGGTATAGTGATAAAATTGGAAATAAACGTACGATTATATTTGGTTTAGCAGGTTTCAGCTTATTCTCAGTGTTAGCATTTTGGTTAATGAGCATACCGATGTTGCCTTTAGTTATCTTAGGTTTATTTATCATTGCATTATTTATGTCAACATTTGAAGGTGTTATGCCTTCAGTGTTACCAAGTATGTTCCACACTAAAGTCAGATTGCGTACGCTATCGCTTGTATATAATATAGGTGCTGCTATTTTTGGTGGTTTAACACCATTTATCCTGTCTACACTTGTAGAGTCAACTGGCCAACAAATTGCACCTTCCTATTATTTGATGTTTATAAATATTGTTGGCTTAATAATCTTTGTAACAATGTTCAAATCAACATCTAATAAATCTTTAAGAGGATCATATCCAAATGTAGAATCCCAAGAAGATTACGAAGATGTGATTCAAAATCCAAAAGATGCATTGTGGTGGGAAAAAGAAGTTAAACACGAAAAACGTAGCACAACATAGCATGATTGAAATCACAGTTTTTTAACAAAATATTTTAGAATTTTGGTTTTAAGATTGAGCCTCAAAAGGTTGCTAATAAAAGTAATCTTTTGGGGCTCATTTTATATTCGTATTGAATTTCATTGATAATAATTATTTTACAAATTAAGAGGAAATATAAAGGTGACTACATATGTATTGAGTGCACAATTGATTGGATGTAATGATATATTACAAATATTAAAAATGTTTGATAATTAATTTAAATAACAAGTGAAAAATAAAAGAAAAATCAAATAAATAAATTAATATTAAGTCTTTTATGGTATTATTAAAACAATCAAACTTAATGGGAGGTTGAGGGGTATGTCTAAAACAGTAAAAATAATTGTCGCAGTTGTGATTGGTGTGCTTTTAATTGCCGGTATTGGGGGAGCTGCTTATTACTTTTTTATCAAAAACACACCTAAAAACACATATTTATTGAGCGAAAAGGAAACAGCTAATCAATTTCAAGAATATGCTAAAGATCGATTTGAAAATGAATTTAAATTTCAAGATAAGATGAAAGATGAATCATATCTGATCAATTTAAAAGGAGACGCCGATGTGCCTAAAAATTTATTAGAATCATCAGGTGTTCCTAAATCTGTCGCAGATGCTTCTGAAGTGGGATTGACAGTGGGACACGATCCTAAAAAAGAAAAATCAATTTTGGCTTTAAACCCAACGATAGCAGATAATGAAATCGGTAAGTTTCAATGGGCTGCAGACAAAGACAATCAATATTATGCATCACCATTATTTAACGATGTTTATAAAGCTAAAAATGATGAACTTGTAGATGCTTTTGAAAAAATAACTGGAGATACATCAAGTACTACAGGTAAAGAGAATGTAGTGACAAATGATACATTAAACTTAAATTCATTATTATCGGGGTCACAAATTTCACAAAAAGATATAGAAAAAATAAGTAGTAAATATACAGATGTAATCATTGATAAATTAGACAAAGATAATTTTGAAAAAGAAAATGCTACGATTGATGTAGATGGCGATGAACAAGATGTTAAGAAAGTAACATTGAAACTTAGCAAAGGCGAAACAAAAGCGATTGTGAAATCAGTTTTGGAAAAAGCTAAGAAGGATAAAGATATTAAAAAAATAGCCGAAGATCAATTCAAAGCAGAGGATTATGAAGATAAAATTGATGAAGCGATACAAGAAGTGAAAGATAAAGATAAAAATGATTTTCCAAGTATTAAATCTGTAATTTGGGAAGAAGATAATTTAATTTTAAAACGTGAATTAACTGCTAAAGATAAAAATGATTCAGAAGTAAAATTAACAGGAATGAATCAAATTGATGATGATAAACTAGCAGTGAATTATAAAATTGCTGCAGATGATACTGAGTTATCATTAAAAGGTAAATCTACAAAAGACGATGATAAGTATAAAGACAATTATACAATTGGGGCTAATGAGCGTTACAAAAAATCTACGATTAAGTTATCAAACAATGAGACTCAAGATGGTGACAAACGTACAGACAAAGGTAAAGTGAGCGTTGATGCAAATTATCGCAAAACTGAATTTGAATATAATAATCATTTAGAAACCGATGTGAAGAATAATACGCAAAAGCAAGATTTTAAATTGACTACAGATATTCGATATCAACCAGTAACATTTAATATCAAAGGTGAAACAAAACTTAAAGAAGATATTAAATTCGAAAAATCAGGTGCCAAAGATTTAAATGGATTGACCGATGATGATTTGAAAAAATTACAAAAGGAAATTTCTAAAAAAACAGAAGGTATCATTAAAGATTTAGCAAAAGATTTTAAAAAATAACTAAAAGGAGAGTGGTAAAATGAAAACATTACAATTGTTTCGCATTTACCACTCTTTTTTATTAAAAAAATGGTATTTACTACTATATTTATTGATTATAGTTATAGGGTTGTTTACTACTTTAATAGTGATTCAACAATTAAATCAAGATAATGAGAAATTTAGAATTGGTGTTGTGGATAAAGATCGATCTCCAGAGACGCAAATCATATTGAAATCACTAGGTGATGGTGCGAATTTGGGGAAAGATATTAGCATAAAAAAATATGACCAAAAAGTAGCTGAAAAAAAGTTAGAGAATAAAGCATTAGAGGGTTATTACGTGTTTGAAAAAGGTATGACACAGGATTTTTATAAAAATGGAAGTTTGCCTATTTCAGTACATACATATGATCAACAGTCTACCAAAAGTTTAGTCATTAATCAGTTAACAGACTCAGTATATCAAAGGCTTATGTTATCGATGGGTGGAGGTCTAGCCTATACAACGTTGTCCTCACATAATGATAAAGATCATACATTAATGCTGCTAACGGATTTATTGTTTACAGGACTAAATCGTGCTGGCGCATTTGAATATGAACCTATACATATATATGACAGTGCAAGTTATTATGTAATTACAACGTATTTAACATCTATTAATATTTTTGCTTTGTCAATATTTACTATTTTGAAAATGAATCAAACGACTGCATTGTGGTCAAGATTAAGCATGCACCATTTTTCTTTTGAAAAATTAACACTGATAAGAAGTTTATTTACACTTTTTTATACAGGATTATGGACGATTTTTGGTGTGCTTTGGTTGATTAAATCCTTGCCAAATCAGTTTGAAAGCTATAATTGGTTAACGATTGTAATTCAACTGAGCTATTATGTCTTGATGATTATCATTTGGTTAACCATTATTGATTTAATTGCTTTTAAATGGATGAACTATGTACTGAAAAGTATATTGAGTATATTGATTGTTCTATTGTCAGGGATGACGATACCAACCATTTATTTTAAACATTCTATATTAGGGATGGTTGATTACTTACCATTTAGTTTTGTAACAAATCAAATGCTGGAAATTGTATTGAATAATTATATTTTAGATGTACCAATAACTTTTTATAGCAGTTTATTTATATCAATTTTCATCTTAGTCTTGATATTGATTGGGAGGTATCGCTTATGATTCAACCCTATTTCTTCATAATTATAAAAAAACAGTGGAAACAACATTTAGCCTTTATGTGTATCTTATTATTCTCTTTAATTGCTATTTGGGGGATATATAAAACACTAAATAAATCATTTCAAATTCCTGTAGCAATACAAGATTTAGATCAATCTGCAGCGTCTAAAAATTTAATCAAAAACATCACAAGTAACGAATTCATTACTCAAATAAAAGTGCCAACTGAAGAAACGTATTTGGATGAATATATAGAAAGAAAAGAAGCGGTAGTAAGTTTACAAATACCTAAAAATTACAGTCAAAAGTTGCATGATAACCGTTTAAAAGAAACAATTTTATTATATGGAAGAGATGATTTTATTGGTGATATTACCTTAGAAATCATAAGCATGTCATTATATGAACAACAGATACCTAATATCGTTAAAAGTCATTTAGATGATAATGGTGATCGTACATCTTTGAACACAGTAAATAAAATATTGAATGATAAGACACCTCAATCTCAAATTGTACATTATTTTGTAAAGTCACATTCAGATACTTCTATTTCATTGAGTGTTGTTTTTGCGATATTGTTGAGTATGAGCAGTGTGCAAATTATTTTGCACCAAAGATTAAAACAGAATGGGCCTTTGAGAAGAATTTTTTTAGTTCAATATAGTCAGGTGAAATTGTATCTTACTTACATACTGATACATACGATGCTATTGTTAATGATATTAATCATAAGTGCATTATTGTTTCATCAATCGTTAACATGGATATTTTATTTGAAATCACTGTTTATCATTGTATTATTTGAAGCCGGTGTTGCTTTTTTATTATTTAAAATTAATACACTTAGTCATAGGTTATTTATGACGTTTATATATGCGCTTGTCATGAGCGTGATTTATATCCTTATACAAATTTAGGAGGGATGGGATGATAACTTTAAAACATGTGCAGAAACGATATCATAATAAAACAATTTTTCAATCTCTGAATATGACTTTTGAAAACCAACAATTAACTGTGCTATTAGGTGAAAATGGTGCTGGAAAGTCGACACTATTAAGAATGCTTGCGGGGTTAGAACAACCTAATCAAGGGGAAATTACGTACTTTGGAAAAAAATTGTCTAAAAAACAATTACAAGCAATGATTGGATATGTACCACAAGATATTGCATTATTTGAGCATATGACTGTTGCTGAAAACGTTAATTGTTTTAAAGCATTATGTAAACATCCAATATCTGATGCGTTAATTACAAAATACATGGAACAATTAAACATCAAAGATTTAGATGTTACTGTTTCTCGTCTATCTGGGGGGACGAAGCGTAAAGTGAATGTATTAATAGGTTTACTGAATCATCCACGAGTTCTGATACTAGATGAACCAACGGTAGGCATAGATTTAAAATCAAGGTTTGATATCCACCACTTACTCAATCAAATGAAGCGAAATTGTTTGATCATATTGACGACACATCATTTAGATGAGGTAGAGGCATTGGCTGATTGTATTAAAGTCATAGGCGTCGATCCGTTTTATAAAAAAGTATTATCAGACAAACAATGGCAATTTGAGCGTTATCATAATTAACTTTAAATTTCTAAATCATTTGTTTACTTATATTTAAAAAGTACTTACAAAGTGAATGTCAATCATTTATTTTGTCTGTGCTTTTTTATTTTTAAGAAATCTTAAAACCACAAAATAACAACGTTGTTATTAAAGGCGAAAAGGTGTATAATGTTAGTTTGTGAATTCGCTTTCATAAAATCGATTTTGACTGGGGGACTTAAATTGTCATTTGTGAGTGAAAATTTACCGATAATATCACTTATTATTGGCGTAGCATTGCTATTATTTTTAAATATTAAATTAAAGATTAACAGTATTTTTTCTTTGATTTTTGCAGCTATTGCTGTTGGCTTACTGAACGGTATGAAGCCAATGGTAATCTTAGATACAATTAAAGATGGATTAGGTTCAACGTTAGGTAGTCTTGCACTAATTATAGGATTTGGTGCAATTTTAGGTAAGTTAATGGTTGATTTTGGAGCAGCTCAACGAATAGCTACCACGCTAATTGATAAATTCGGTGCAAAGCATGTGCATTGGGCATTGATTATTATTGGTGCTGTCTTTGGTATTTCTGTATTTTACGAAGTGGCTTTTATGATTTTAGCGCCTTTAGTAATTAGTATTGCTATAGAAGCTAAAACACCATTTATGAAATTGGCTATTACTATGGTAGCTGCAACGACACTATCTCATAGTTTATTTCCACCTCAGGCAGGTCCGACTGCATTGGTAGACGCCTATCATGCTGATATGGGGATGGTATATATCTTGGGAATCATCGTCTTTATACCTGGTGTAATGATTGCTGGTATCCTTTTACCGAAGGTTATGAAAAATTTGAATTACCCTGTGCCACCGTTGTTGCAGAAAAATAAAACGTTTAGTGAAAGAGAAATGCCTAATTTTGGGATGAGTTTATTAATACCACTCATTCCTGCGATTTTAATTTCACTTTCAACAATATTAAGTATGTTTCTAACGAAAGACACTTTATGGCATGAAATTGTATCATTTTTTGGGAGTGCAGAAATTAGTCTTATAATCGCAATTCTTACATCAATTATTGTCTTTGGATTGAGAAAAGGTAAAAAGATGGATGAGTTGATGAAATCTTTCGAAAGTGGCTTGAAAGGTGTGGCAACGATTATATTTATCGTAGGTGCTGGTGGTGCATTTAAAGAAATTATTTTAAAAGCAAATGTAGGCGATTATATTGCGGGAATTATGCAAAATACAAATATTTCACCTCTAATCATGGCGTGGTTAATTACAGCACTTATACGTATTGCTACAGGACAAGGGGTGGTGTCAGCAATAACTGCAGCTGGAATTGTAGGGCCTTTAATTCCTACATTTAATGTTAATCCAGTATTGATGGTTCTAGCAACTGCTGCTGGTAGTAATACAATTACACATGTGAATGACGCATCATTTTGGTTATTTAAAGAATATTTTAATATAACGATTAAAGATACATTTAAAACCTGGGGTCTTTTGTTATTTACATCTTCTATTGTTGGTTTGGTTATTGTATTAATCATGGATCTGTTTATGTAAAGTAACGATAGTATGAGCGGAATGAAAAATGGTGATTTTTTTCTACTCTATATCTCTTTTTAGTTATTTAATATGGCATTTTACTTAAATATATCTTTTACCACAATTGTTAAAACGACTGAATGTATAATTTGAATGGTAGGTACGGATATTATCTTAAATATTAAATGATGATATGCAAATTGTATACAATGATTTATGTGCATCTATTGAAATTTTTATAATTTTGATAGATGCTTTTTGCTTATTTTAAAGCCTTTTTAAATATTTTTATAAAAAATTATTTAAATAAACCTTTGACTTATTATATTTAAAAGTGTAATATTCATGAATATTAATACAAATAATAGAATAATAATAAGGTTGGTGTATTTAATGAATACGTTATTCGAATTAACAGATCAATATAGTTCAAATAATTACAGTCCCTTGAAATTAGCATTAACAAAAGGTAAAGGTGCTCATGTATGGGATGTTGAAGGTAAGCGTTATATTGATTGTATAGCAGGCTTTTCAGTGGTCAATCAAGGACATTGTCACCCGAAAATTATTGAAGCATTTCAAGCGCAAAGCGAGCAAATAACTATGGTATCGCGTGCCTTATATAGTGATAACTTGGGACAATGGGAAGAAAAAATTTGTAAATTAGCAAATAAAGACAAAGTGCTACCCATGAATACTGGTACTGAAGCTGTGGAAACAGCAATTAAAATTGCACGTAAATGGGGCGCTGATGTCAAAGGTATTAAAGAAAATGAAAGTGAAATCATTGCTATGAATGGTAACTTTCACGGTCGTACGTTAGGGTCTTTATCTTTATCTGCACAAGATAGTTACAAAAAAGGATTTGGTCCATTGTTAGAAAATATTAATTATATAGAATTTGGAGATATTGAACATTTAAAAGTATTGATTAATGATAATACATCGGCCATTATTTTAGAGCCAATACAAGGTGAAGGTGGCGTGAATATCCCCCCAGACTATTTTATTCAAGAAGTACGTCATTTATGTAATCAACATAATATTTTATTCATTGCTGATGAAATCCAGGTTGGACTAGGTAGGACAGGCAAGATGTTTGCCATGGAATGGGAGGGCGTAGAGCCTGATATTTATTTACTAGGCAAATCATTGGGGGGTGGACTTTACCCTATTTCAGCTATATTAGCAAATGAAACAATCATGAATGTTTTAACACCAGGCACGCATGGTTCTACATTTGGTGGTAATCCACTTGCTTGTGCAGTATCGATAGCAGCCATAGATGTTTTATTAGATGAAAATTTAATTGAACATTCAGCTGAGTTAGGCCAAACACTGTTGAATCAATTACAACTTATCGATAGTCCAATTATTGATGATGTCAGAGGGAGAGGGTTATTTATTGGTATTGAATTAACAGAACAAGCACAGCCATATTGTTTAGAAATGATAGAAAAAGGCGTGTTGTGTAAGGAAACACAGGGCAATGTTATTAGAATTGCACCACCGTTAGTCATTAATGAAAATGAGATTAATCAAATTGCTGATGTGATTAAAGAAGTACTTGAAAAAAATAAAAAAGCACATTAAAAATTCCGAATATTCAGAAAGGAATGAGGAAGATGATTACAGTTGGAATAGTAGGTGGAAGTGGTTATGGTGCTGTAGAACTTATACGTTTATTACAACATCATCCTAACGTCATAATTAAATATGTATTTTCGCATTCTAAGATTGATGAACCAATCAGTAAAACATTTCCACATTTAAACCATATCGCACTTAATTATACTGAATTAAATGAACAAGCGACGTCTTGTGATGTTATATTTTTTGCAACACCTTCAAATGTCAGCAAACATTTAGTGCCAAATTTAATTAATAATGGTGTTAAAGTGATTGATTTATCAGGAGATTTTAGACTGACAGATAGAAACCTATATCAAACATATTATGGTGAAGCAGCAGCAGAACAAGATTTTTTAGATTCGGCCCTTTATAGTATTGCGGAGTGGAGTGAAATAGATTCACAACGCACAAAGTTGATAGCGAATCCTGGTTGTTTTCCCACTTCTATTTTATTGGCGTTACACCCTCTGATTGCTCAAAATGCAATCGATGTTCATTCAATTATTATTGATTCAAAAACAGGTGTTTCAGGAGCAGGACGTGCATTAGCACAACACCTCCATTACGCTGAAATGAATGAAAATTTTAGTGCCTATGCAATTGGAAACCATAAACATAAACCAGAGATAGAACAATATGTATCTAATATTGCTGGGACAAAGTGCGATGTGATGTTCACACCACATTTAATACCGATGACAAGAGGTATTTTATCTACAATTTATGTGAAGTTAAACGAGTATATGACAGCAGAGCATTTACATGATATTTATAAAAATAATTATGAACAGAAACCATTTATAAGAATTAGAGACTTGGGAGAATACCCCAAAACAAAAGAAGTGTATGGTAGTAATTTTTGCGATATAGGTCTGTATGTAGATGAAAAAAATCAAAGGGCTATTATCGTATCAGTTATAGATAACTTAGTTAAAGGTGCGAGTGGTCAAGCAATCCAAAATTTAAATTTACTTTATGACTTAGACGAGACAACTGGTCTGAATCAGCTACCAATTTATCCTTAATGAAATGCGAAAGGAGAGATGAGATGAAAGATATTGAAACGATAGATACATTCAATCAAATCACTGTAGATATCAATGGTGACGTTGGATCGCCATTGGGGTATATGGCTGGTGGATTTCATGCTGGCCTAAGAAGAAAGAAAAAAGACTTTGGATGGATTTACTCTACGACAAAAGCGACTGCAGCAGGTGTATATACGCTTAATCGTTTTAAAGCAGCACCACTTAAAGTAACTGAAGATAGTATCAACATCGATCAAACATTGCAGGCAATTGTAGTTAATTCAGCAAATGCGAATTCATGTACTGGAGATAGAGGTATACAAGATGCGAAAGATACACAAAGTTGGGTGGCTGAACGATTAAACATAGAACCACATCATGTTGGTATTGCTTCGACAGGTGTCATTGGCTCATTTTTGCCTATGGATAAAATGAAACGTGGCGTCGATCATGTTTTACACGATGCGTTTAACCAGAGTGACTATTTTAATCAATCGATTTTAACGACAGATACGACAACGAAACATGTGTCTGTAAAAGTAAATATAGACAACCAGATAGTGACAATAGGTGGTACAGCAAAAGGCTCTGGGATGATACATCCCAATATGGCAACCATGCTTGGTTTTATAACGACAGATGCAAAAGTTGGTAGTGAGCCATTGAATGAATGTTTAAAACAAATTACAGATCACTCATTTAATATGATAACCGTAGATGGTGACTCTAGCACGAATGACATGGTTCTATGTATGGCAAATGGTCAAGTTAATCATCATTGGCTAGATGAAAATCATCCTGAATGGCAAAAATTTGTTTACGCCATCAATTATGTTGCACGTTATTTGGCTCAGTCGATTGCAAAAGACGGCGAAGGTGCGACTAAATTGGTGACAGCTAGAGTTAAAGGGGCAATAGATATCCATGAGGCAAGAAAAATGGCGAAAAGTATTGTTTCATCCAATTTAGTTAAAACAGCAATTCATGGTGAAGATGCAAATTTTGGAAGAATTGTAACAGCGATGGGTTACGCATCAAAACATATAAATCCTCATGCGACAAACGTATCATTATGCCAAGTTGATGTGGTTAAAGCAGGCATGTCAGTGGCATTTGATGAAGCTTATTTAAAAAAACAATTGGAAGCAGACAATATCATTATAGAAGCTACTGTAGGTGATGGATATGGGGAAGCTACCGCTTATGGCTGCGACTTATCATATGAATACGTGCGCATAAATGCGTCGTATAGAACTTAAGAGGTGTTTGATATGGATTACATTGTAATTAAAATAGGCGGGAGCACTTTGACGAATATGCATGATTCGATAATTGAAGATATTGTTGCATTAAAAAAGCAAGGTTATAAACCATTAATCGTCCACGGAGGTGGGCCTTTTATAAATCAATCTTTGGAATTACAAGAAGTAGCAACAGAATTTAAAGATGGTTTGAGAGTTACTACCCATGAAGTACTTTCTGTTACGACTCAAACATTAATTGGACAAGTGAATCCTAGTTTAGTCAATAAAATCAATCAATTTGGTATTCAAAGTATTGGCATGAATGGCATAGATGCGCAATTATTTGATATTAAACCATTAGATTTAAAATATGGTTTTGTTGGCGAACCTATTCATATAGATACAAGCGTTATCGCGACTTTAACACAATCTTTTCTACCAGTCATCGCATCTATAGGTGTAAATCAAATGACGCACCAGGTATATAATATTAATGCCGATACGCTAGCGTATAAAATTGCGCAAGCTTTACATGCACCAATTTATTTATTAAGCGACATTCCGGGTGTTTTAATCAATGAAAAAGTACAACCGTCATTAAATGCGAAAAATATAGCCACCTATATTGAACAAAAATTAATATATGGTGGTATGATACCTAAAGTCCAAGATGCTGTTAAAGCAATAGAAAAGGGATGTCAAAAAGTAGTTATTGCAGCAGGAAATGAAGCGCACATTATTCAAAAATTGCAACATGGCCATAATGTAGGTACTACAATTTGCAAGTAACAATGTACAAAAGCGTAAATAACAAATTTTTAAATGTGTTGTTTTGTTCCACTATTGTCAGGACAAGGTTTTAACAGTATGTACACACGTTTACCTTATCACGATGTTATAAAAAAAGCTCAGAATATAGTGTGTCTGAGCTTTTTTAAATGGCTGAAGTTAATTTAATTAAAACTAAAGCTTTTTAGAATAGGTTGTTAAAAGTTCACTGTAAAAATCAATGAATTTTAAATACATGTCTTTTTCTACACATTCATCAATTTGATGTGGTTTAATACCTGGACCAAATACTAAGAATGGGAAAGTTTCATCTTTATTTTTTAATAAGTTTGAAGCATCAGTAACGCCACCGATTGGAGAAGCGATAAAGTCCTTGTCAAATAGAGATTGAGCTATGTTCTGAGCAGTATTAATTAAGCTGTTATCACCAGTAGTGAGTACTGGATCTAGGTCTAAGTATAGGTCGCTTGATAAATTTGCACCTTTATCATTATGGTTTTGAATTGTGTTTGAGAATAACGTTTTTACTTGTTCATTATCATATTCTGGAATTGTACGAATATTAAAATCTGCATCTGCCTCTTCAGGAACAGAGTTCACCTGTACCCCACCGTTAATTAATGTATTGCTAATAACTAAACCTTGAAGTGCAGATTCTACGTCTTCAAGTGCTGTTGTTGCAGGCAATGATGGCTTAATTCTTTCAATGAATTTTGTGAAATCTAGCGCTTTTCCCTGAACTTCTTTTGAAATTTTAGCATAGGCGTCATCAATATCTTGTATAAATGAGATTAATGGTTTTATGGCATTAGTGCCCATTACTGGCATAGAGCTATGTGCTGATTTACCGTAGGAAGTAATACGATAATCCATTGAACCTTTATGTGCATACACCATGATATCTTGGCAAGGTTCTGCTATAAGTAATGCATCAACGTCATCCATATAACCCTGTTCGTACAAAGTTTGAGAACCAAGTTGCTCCATTTCCTCACCACTAGTTGCTAAAAATCTAATACGACCATGTTGCAGTGCTTGAGAAGATTTAATATCAATAAGTGCAATTGCTAACGCAGCAAGTCCTGACTTCATATCTGCTGCGCCACGACCATATAAAAATCCATCATCCTCAGTAAGCGAAAATGGATCGTATGTCCATTGAGATTTATTACCAGCAGAAACAACGTCCATATGACCTGAAATACCGATTACCGGCTTGCCTTCACCGATTTCAGCAATGAGGTTAGCACGTCTTTCATCAATTTTTTGAATTTTTGATTCAATTCCGTAGTTAGAAAATAGTTTCTGTAAATAATTACAAACTTCAAGCTCATTATCATTTACTGTTTCAATCGCTACAATATCTGATAAGATTTGTACTTTTTCTTTATTAGAAAATGTACTCATTGTGTATCACTCCTTTGTATGTCTAAATTAAGTATACATCTAGAAAAAAAGGTTTTTAAAGTGAAACGATTTTTAAAAAAAGAATATAATAAAATTATTTATATTGTAAAATTTTTTAGAGTTGAAACAAAAAAACTGATTTTGTACTATTACACTCAACCGTGTATGATGTTTAGAATTAATAATGTGTTAAGAAATTAAAAAAATGCATCAACAGGTGAATTAAAGGTCATAGCTTTTGAAGCAATAACATAAGTGATAAGTTATCAATGGATTTAGATAATAATCAACATAAAGTGCTAAATGACAATATAATTATTTCCAAGGAAATGCCTAATCAATGTCATAAATTTAATATATAAACTTATTGATACAATAATAATTGCGATAATTCAAATCATTTCCTATGATTTTACCTATATTTGATGATACGCTAAAGAAGTGGAATTTGTTTCCAATGGATTTTATTTTTTCATATATTTATAAATAGATAAGCGTGTAAATGTCGAAGGTATATATGAAAAATTTTATATAGAAAGGGGATTATCATTTTGGCAAAAGTAGCAATTATTGCTGGAGGCAATAAACTAAAATCAAGACTCACAGGTATTATAGATTACGCGGAATCGTATTTGAATGCTGAGGGCATCGAGACAAATGTCATCCACGTACATCAATTAGATGCTGAGGCTTTAATTACTGCAGATTTTTCTAATGAATCGATAAATGCTACGCATAAAACGATTGAAGATGCGGATGGTGTTATTATAGTATCTCCAGTATTTAAAGCTGCCTACTCAGGTATCGTGAAAACGTATTTAGACTTGTTACCACGAGGGGCATTTACAGGTAAAACGGTACTACCATTAGCCTTAGGAGGCACGTTTGCACATGTGCTAGCAATCCAATATAGTCTCGATCCAGTTATTAAAGAACTAGGTGCAGATACTATTCATAAAGGCAGATTTATATTAGATAAGCACATCACACAAAATGAAGATGGTAGTTATGGTTATGACCAAGAAGCGAAAGATGGTTTAAATAAAACTTTAAAGAAATTTGTCAGTGACAAGTCACAAGTTAAAGAGTAAATTTGATTGTAAAACTGTTAAAATCAAAATATACGATAAACTTAGAATATGACGTTATAAGACGGTGTTAATAAAAAATGAGCACACAGTATCAAAACTTGCTAAATTGATATTGTGTGCTCATTATTTTTAGATTTAAAGTTTATTTAAGTGCCATTGAGCTTGGTTATCCATGCTTAACTTAAATTCATTTGTTTGAATGCACATGGGATGAGATTCGGAAAACTGGTCAGAGAACAGCCATTTATTATCTTCCGGTGTCAGTAAAATAAAACTGTCATCATAATGATCGCCGATAAAGTTTAAATCATGTGGTGCAAAGGGTTGCTTTTCATATGTATTTAAATGAAATTTCGACAATGCTTCAAAGACTTCCTTCGTTTCATTACATACGAATCCAATCTCACTAATTCTTGAAAATTCAGGTTCATCAGTTATATTAGAAATGCGTGCAATGAGTTCCACGACGTTCCCTGAAGGATCTTGAAAGTAAAAAGAATGTGCAACAAAAGATTCGAAATACGTCGTATGCTGACCATCCTCCATCAATAGAAATAAAATATTTTGATAATGTTGTTTCATGTCGAAGAAATGGTTGTAAGGAATGTCAATCGCAAAGTGATAAAATGGTTGGACATCGTCGTTTGCTTGTTGAAAACACAGATGCGTCTCTCCAATTTTAACTGTAAAAGCCTCTTGGCCAATCATCCAAACTGGACATTCTAAAATTTCTTCATAAAATTGGAATGTCTTTTCAAATTCTGAAGTGAATAATTTAATGTTTTCAATTTTCATAAACAAACCCCACCTAATCCTCATGTTTATCATATAAATATAAGAAATAATTTACTTGTACTTTATCAAAATAATAATCAATATGATAATAATAAGAATTTTATATGAAATAATACGCATTAAGTAACAATATGTTCTATTTAAAATAGTTATATAGCGTTGGTGATTTATAAAACTTCATAAAAAGGCAGAGACAATTCAATTTGTCTCTGCCTTTTTTCTTATCGCCGTGTGAAGACGAAGTGGTTTTAAATCAATTAAATTTGAATATCTCACTTCATTTTTAAGTTCAAGATATTTGTATCTCAGACTTGCATAGACTAAGCGAAAAATAATGAGATAATATACGCGCTAATCCCAACTAGAATACAATACAGAAGTGCAGGGCCTAATGTTTTTCTTATGACACTACCTTCTTTACCAGGCATATTAACTACCGCACAAACTGCGACCACATTATGCACACAGATCATGTTACCGGCAGCTGCACCAATGATTTGTGCAGCTAATACAATAAATGGATTTGCACCAATAGAGTTAGCAATGTTTAATTGAATAGGTGAGAAAGTCAATGTTGATACAGTAGCACTACCTGTAATAAACGAACCTAAAGCACCTAAGAATGGTGCAACGAATAGCCATACAGGACCTAAAGTATTAGCCATATTTTTGGCGATATATTCTGGCATACTTATTAAATCATGCGCATTGATACCTGAGTTGATAAAAACATGCACCATTGCGAGTGTGGCAATTAGTGTAATACCAGTAATTTTTATTGTTGATAAGGATGTGATACTTGCATTACCTAAATCCTTAATAGATTTTCTTTGAATTATAATGGCGAAAATTGCTGATAATAATAAAATTGTCCCAGGTGAATAAAGAAATTGCCATTCAGATGATATTTCAGAGAAATTTAAAATATTATTCCAAGAAAAATCAAGAACATGTGTGGTGAAATATTCAACACTTGGAACCGTTCTCGTTAATAAAAGTAAGATAACAACCATTACATAAGGTGCCCAAGCAGTTAGTAAACTCATAGAATGTTCTGTACTATCTGCCTCGTATGTTTTATCTAAGCCATCTGTCCACACTGTTTTAGGTAACAACCAACCCTTACTTGCAGTTAAGACGGCAACTACTAAACCAGTTAATGAGCCTAATATAGCAACAAATTCTGCGCCGAAAACATGTGCATATACAAAGGCAGATACTGCATATACAATTCCTATTAATGCTAGCCATGGTAGCATTTCAATAATAGATTTTAACTTTTTATTTTTCCCAAAGAAAATAATCATCGTAGAGATAACGATGATAGGTATGAAAATACCACTCAATAAGTCTAATATAGTTATTTGCTCAGCTGTCGAATGGAAAAAGGATTGATTTGCTTCTTTTAAAGTACTTAATCCAACAATAACTGGCGTGCCCACTGCTCCGAAAGACACTGCAATACTATCGGCAATTAAAGCTGTAACAACAGCTATCATAGGTCTAAAACCTAATGCAACTAGTAAAGGTGCTGTAACCATTGCAGGTGTACCAAATCCTGAAGCGCCTTCAATAAGTGAACCAAATAAGAAAGCGACAATGATGACTTGGACACGCATATCTGGTGAAATTTTCTTAAATCCTGCATTGATACGGTTTACTGCACCCGTTTGGCGTAATGTATTAAGTAACACGAGCGCACCGAATAAAATATAAAGTATCGTTAATGTTTTGTGCGTACCTTGAAGTATTGAAGCTATAACGACATTACCTTGCATCCCCCATACAAAAATCCCTAAAACTGTTACAACGATAGCGCTAATAATCATCCCTTTTAAAGCTGACATACGTAAGAGTACAAGAAATAAAAAAGGTACGATTACTGCACTGAAAGCGACTAATAACATCATTTTATATAAAACTCCCTCATAAAAATTTAATAATCATCTAGTCATATGATGTTTAAATAACTCTCATTGTAAACGTTTACAAATAAATTTTCAATCATGTATAAAAAATGAATTTTTCATATAAACAATTTAAATCGTATACAAATATTTTTCGTTGATTTTAATAAGCTGTATTTTCGGTTTTACTTATTTATATCTTAAAACGAAAATAAATGAAAATAAATTTGCGTTATTAGAAAAAATATAATAATATAATGATAATATTTGAAAGCGTTTACAAAAGTGATTACAAAAATTGCAAGAAAATATTTAAATTAATCTTAATATCAACGATTGATTTATAAGGGGTGCGTAATATGAGTGATAAATTAACTAAAATGGGAATGCCTCCAACGTTATTTTGGGGATATGTTGGTGTATTAATATTTATGATGGGAGACGGTTTAGAGCTGGCATGGATTAGTCCTTATTTACATGATCATGGTCTATCCGTGCAACAAACTGCGATTTTGACCACTTGCTATGGTGTAACGATAGCTATTGGTTCTTGGTTATCAGGTGTCTTGGTAGAAATTATCGGTCCAAGAAAAGTGATGCTGTTAGGAACAGGGTTATATATCATCGGTCATGCAATATTTGTTGGTTTGGCAATCCCAACGATGAACTATAATATCATGATTCCGTCATATGCAATAAGAGGGTTTGGCTACCCTTTGTTTGCTTATTCTTTTTTGGTTTGGGTTGCTTATCGTTCTCCGCAAAAGCGTTTAGGTGCTGCAGTAGGATGGTTTTGGTTTGTGTTTACAGGAGGGCTTAGTGTCCTAGGATCATTTTATTCTTCTTTTGCGATTCAACTATTTGGACACTTCTTTACATTGTGGACAGCGATTATTTGGGTGTTAATAGGAACATTTTTAGCAGTATTTGTAAATAGAGACCAGTTTATGATTGAAGAAAAAGGGCACGGATTTAAAGAACACTTTAGTGAGGTACTTGCAGGTATAACGATACTAAAAAGGGAACCGCGTGTGGCAGTGGCCTGTGTTGTTAGAATCATAAACCAGGCGGCACAATATGCTTTTCCATTATTTCTGCCGATTTATTTAGCTTCCAAAGGTATTGCTACTACAACTTGGTTAAATATTTGGGGAACAATTTTTATTGCTAATATTATATTCAATCTAATATTTGGTGCGTTGAGCGATAAAATTGGCTGGAAAAATACGATTTCTTATATTGGTGGTGTTGGATGTGCGATATTTACGTTAGGACTATATTTTGTGCCAGAGTTATTTACAGGTAATGTTTTTATTGTGGGTACGGTAGGATTTCTATGGGGGATGTGTTTAGCAGGCTTTGTCCCTATTTCTGCACTTGTCCCTTCTTTAGTTCATGATGGTGATAAAGGACCAGCAATGGCAATATTAAATTTAGGCGCTGGTCTTTGTGTATTTGCAGGACCAGGGTTAGTGGCATTGTTTTATGATAGTATTGGTGTTAAAGGCATGATGTACTTAATATTTGGATTATATGTTGCTAGTGCAATTATGACACGTTTCTTAAAGACACCTGAGGAAAGGGAACGTAGAAAGTCTAAAAATTTTGCATCATACAGTAAATAATCTATTATAGTAGCTATAAAAAAGTTAGGATATGGCTTAATGGATGATTTTTTAATAGCTTCAGCTAACGATTAATAAATAATAGTAAACGGGCGAACAGTTTCAAAATGAGGGGTTTTGATATTGTTTGCCTGTTTTTGTATTCATTTTAAGGGATGATTATGCAATGATTTTGAGATGACGTGGGATAAATATAATTATTTTTCTTGGAAACCACCTGAAACAAAATGAGCAGCAATTTGCTTAATAGTGGCAAATAGTAAATCTAACATGTATGTTCACCTCCATGAGCTAGTGGTTACATGTTCAATTTACTATATATTATTAAAATATTGTGTAGGAAAGCACAACTTAGTTAAATCATTGCCACGGTGTTTATTGTCAGACATCTTACTTGCTTGACTGTTGCAAATAAGATCGTGATTGTATGGAAATATACATTTAGCGTAGGTTATACTTCAAAACTAGTAAAATAATTAAATAATTTAAAAATATACAATAAATAGTATATTTATACTTGAAAATAACTCTATTTAAGTTTAATATGTATATAAATCTTATAAATATATTGGAGTGATGAAATTGGGGCGTACACAACAGATTTAAAAAAACTAGCATTGTTAAAAGGTAAGAGCTTTTTGAAAACGAGTGATTTTACTGCAGATGAACTAGTCACTTTGATTGACTTTACCGGAGAATTAAAAGAAAAGAAAAAGCGAGGCATTCCTCACCCTTATCTTAAAGGTAAGAATATTGCTTTATTATTTGAAAAACCATCTACAAGAACACGTTCAGCATTCAGTGTAGCAGCAAACGATTTAGGTGCCTTTCCAGATTATTTTGGGCAAGGTGAAATTCATCTAGGTGTCAAAGAATCGACAGAAGATACAGCAAAAGTATTAGGGAGTATGTATGATGGTATTGAATTTAGAGGTTTTTATCAAAAAGATGTGGAAAGTATAGCGCAACATGCCGAAGTTCCAGTATGGAATGGTTTAACAAACGAATGGCATCCTACTCAAATGATTGCAGATTTTTATACTTTAAAAGAACACCTAGGCACATTACAAGGTAAAACATTGACTTATGTTGGTGATGCAAGAAATAACGTAGCACATGATTTATTGGTTACCGGCGCAATATTAGGTATGAATATTCATATTGCAGCCCCTCAATCGCTACAGCCTGATCAAGATATTCAGCAACTTGCTAAAAATTATGCAACACAATCGCACAGTAATATTTTAATTACAGATAATATTCAACAAGCAGTTTATAAAGCAGATGCAATATATACAGATGTCTGGTTTTCAATGGGAGAAGATGAATCAGTTCAAACACAACGTATTGAAAAATTACTTCCATATCAAATTAATGAAGCTATGCTTGTCAATACAATGAATCCAGATGTTATTGTATTACATTGTTTGCCCGCCTTCCATGATGTGCATACAAAGGTGGGACAACAAATCTATAAGACTCATGGTTTAACTGAAATGGAGATAACAGATGATGTATTTAAAGGTGAACATGCTGTTATATTTGAGCAAGCGGAAAATAGATTACATTCAATTAAAGCAATTATGGCAGGAACATTAGGGGATATTTTTTAACACATATCTTAATTGAATAAATAAAGAGACTCACAAAGTAACGTGGCTTTGTGAGTTTTTTTCATTAAAAAAGAAGGCATATATCACCATTATGAAAAAGTTTTTCATAATGGTATTTTATATTGATTAATATTTTCTTTGATTGTATATTTATGATAATTAGGAGGTTAATGACTATGAGTAAATTGTTTGAAAAGGCACAACAATTTGGTAAATCATTTATGTTACCTATCGCTATATTACCGGCAGCTGGATTGTTGTTGGGAATCGGTGGCGCATTAAGTAATCCGAATACAATCAAAGCATATCCCGTGTTGGATATTAACTTATTGCAAAATATATTTGTTCTTATGTCATCAGCTGGTAATATTGTATTTCAAAATTTACCAGTAATTTTTGCCATAGGTGTTGCAATTGGATTAGCTAGAAGTGATAAAGGTACTGCAGGATTAGCAGCAATGTTAGGATTCCTTATTATGAATGCTTCGATGAATGGATTGCTAATCATTACAGATACGTTAGCAAAAGGCAATTTAGCAGAAGAAGGACAAAGTATGGTTCTAGGAATTCAAACAGTAGAAACGGGCGTGTTTGGTGGGATTATCACAGGAGTTATGACGGCGCTTTTACATAATAAATATCACAAGATTTCTCTTCCATCATATTTAGGATTTTTTGGAGGATCTCGTTTTGTTCCAATTATTACAGCAATCTCTGCAATCATACTCGGGGTTATCATGTTCTTTATTTGGCCAACAGTACAGGGGTGGATATTTGGTGTAGGAGGTATCGTAGATAAAACTGGTGTCATTGGTACTTTTTTCTTTGGATTTATATTAAGGCTATTGGGGCCATTTGGTTTACATCACATTTTCTATTTACCGTTTTGGCAAACTGCATTAGGTGGCTCGTTAGAAGTTAAGGGTCATCTTGTTCAAGGCACTCAAAATATTTTCTTTGCTCAACTTGGTGATCCAGACGTAACGAAATACTATTCAGGTGTTTCGCGTTATATGTCAGGTCGTTTTATTACTATGATGTTTGGACTATGTGGTGCAGCTTTAGCAATTTATCATACTGCGAAACCACAACATAAAAAAGTTGTGGGTGGGCTAATGTTATCTGCAGCATTAACTTCATTTTTAACAGGTATTACAGAACCGTTAGAGTTCAGTTTTTTATTTGTTGCACCAATTTTATATGTGATACATGCATTTTTAGATGGTTTAGCGTTTATGATGGCAGACGTATTTAATATTACGATAGGTCAAACATTCAGTGGTGGCTTTATAGACTTTTTATTATTCGGCGTTTTGCAAGGTAATGCTAAGACGAACTTTTTATGGGTAATACCGATTGGCATCGTTTGGTTTATTTTATATTATATTATTTTCAGATTTTTAATTAACAAATTCAACTTTAAAACACCTGGTAGAGAAGCGGAAACAACTACAGAAACTGTTGAAACGACAGAACGTGCTAAAACAATTATCGAGGGTTTAGGTGGTAAAGAAAATATAGAAATTGTCGATTGTTGTGCTACAAGGCTAAGAGTGACATTAAAGTCAGACGCTCCAGTCAATAAGCAACTGCTGAATTCTACCGAAGCTAGAGGTATCATCCAAAAAGGTAATGGTGTACAAATTGTTTATGGACCACATGTCACAACGATAAAAAATGAAGTAGAAGAGTTACTAGACAGTGAACAAGCGTAATTTATAAAATATTCAATTTATCATTAAACAAAGGTAATATACAGAAATTAGAAAGTGATTGGTGAGTATATGTATATTTTAAATTTAGAGAATAGACAACTTGCAAGTCAATATGTTGCGACTGAACTGTTAAAGCAAATAAAAATGAAACCGGATTCAGTATTGGGTCTTGCTACAGGTAATACTATGACTGATGTTTACAAATATTTAAAAACATTGATTAATCATAATCATTTGCAACTAGATCAAATAGTGACATTTAATTTGGATGAGTATGTAGGTTTAAACGCAGACAGTGAGCAAAGTTATCACACATATATGTATCAGCAGTTATTTAAACACCATCAAACATGGCATAAAGAGAATATATTTGTGCCACGAGGAGATGTTGATAATTTAGAACAAGAATGCTTAATGTATGAACAATATTTAAAAGATAAAGGACCTGTAGATATACAAATTTTGGGTATAGGTGAAAATGGGCATATAGGTTTTAATGAGCCTGGATCTTCGTTTGAAAGTGTTACAAGGGTTGTAGACTTATCTTTTTCAACGATGAAAGCGAATAGTCGTTATTTTGATTCAATAGACGATGTTCCTAAGCAAGCAATTTCTATGGGGCTGGCATCCATTATGTATGCGAAACGTATCATTTTGTTAGCGATGGGTAGAAATAAAGCAGAAGCCGTTTCACAATTAATAGAGGGAGAAATTTCCGAAACGTTACCTGCATCTATATTACATCAACATCCTCATGTTGATGTAATTGTAGATAATGAAATATTCGAAGTATTAGATCAAGATAAAGTTCAGTGATTAGAAAGGCATTTGTCATAAAGAGATTAGAAAACGTTGTGCTTTGGCAAGACGCTTGAGGGAACAGGACAAGCTGAAGACTATAGGATGAAGTCGTCCCTTAAGAAAGCGAACCAACAATACGAAGTATTGAATAAAAAGGAAGCACTCAGATGAATTGAATTAAATCATCTGAGTGCTATTTTTTTAGGATTTATGTCCCAGATGCATTATTTCTGTCATTATAAAAATAATATAAAACTTTATCACTGAATGACAACTAGGAAACGCTAATTGTAAAAATTAAGTATTGTAATAACACTTAGGCACAAAAACATACAAATTAGGAAATATTTACAACAATATTAATATTTATTATTATAATTTAGTTAAAGGTAATCAACCTTTAACAAATCATATATTGAGAAATGAGGTGTGTTAAATGTCTGATTTCGTAAACGCAATCAGTGAAGCTGTAAAAGCAGGTTTAAGTGCTGACTGGGTAACAATGGGAACTAGCATTGCTGACGCATTAGCTAAAGGCGCTGACTTCATCTTAGGTTTCTTTAACTAATAAATAATGTAAGAGGCTGAGACAAATTGAATTGTCTCAGCCTTTTATTATTCAATGCTAGTTATAGATTACAATATCATTTAAAGTTATTTGGATTTATGTAGTCATTTTTTAAAGACTATAATACTAAACCAACGATTGATGCTGAAATAATTGAAGCAAGTGTTGAACCTAGTAGCAAGCGTAGGGCAAACGAAGCCACCTTATTGCCTTGTACATCACTAAATCCTTTGATAGCACCAACGATAATGCCTACAGTACCAAAATTAGCAAAACTAACGAGATATACAGAAATGATACCTTGTGTACGTAGTGTTAAATCTCCAGCTAATTTTTGATAGTCTAACATAGCAACAAATTCGTTAGTGATTAATTTAGTTGCCATGAGTGATCCAGCTTGAACTGCTTCGTTCCAAGGTACACCTATGATGAAAGCAATCGGTGCAAAAATAAAACCGATTAATTGTTTGAAATCTAAACCGACAAAATTAAATAATACTGTGACTGCTTCCATCAAAGAGATGAATGCAAGGAGCATAATGGCGACACTTACGGCAATTTTAAAGCCGTCCGTAGCACTATCGCCAATCATTTGGAAAAATGGAACGTTTTTCGACTTTGTTTCATCACTATTTGAATTGCTTTTATCTGAGGATAAGTTGGAAATTTCCACGTCACTATCATCTGATTGATATGGATTGATGACACTTGCGATAATTAAAGCACTGAAAATATTGAGCATAACGGCAGTAACTACATATTTAGGTTCGATCATTTGCATATATGAACCTAACATAGCCATACTGACAGCACTCATACCAGAAGTAGTAATCGTATATAATTTCTCTTTAGATAATTTAGGAATCATTTCTTTAATAGTTAAATAAACTTCTGGCTGTCCTAACATTGACGTTGAGATTGCAAAGTAACTTTCGAGACGGCCCATACGTGTGATTTTATTGATAATAATACCAACATATTTAATGATAAACGGAAGAATTTTAAAATAGTTTAACACACCGATTAATACAGAGATAAATACTAAAGGTAGTAACACGGTAATAAAAAACGTTGAAGCACCTTTGTTTTGTAAACCACCAAAAACAAACTCGATACCAGCTTTACTAATATTGATTAATGCTTCAAAAAATGAACCTAATGTGGTTAATATCGTTAAACCAATAGACGTATTCATCATGAATACTACAATGATGATTTGAACGATTAACATAATGACTGGTTTTTTGAAATCAATCGCCTTTCTGTTATAGCTAAATAAAAAAGCGATGAATAATGCAAAAAATATACCAGTAATGGCAAATATGATTGACATAAGTATCACCTACAATGTATTGAAAGCAACTGCAATTTTTGCGCCAAGTACCGCATTGTTCTCAACTAGTTTGATATTTGTATTTAAACTCTTGCCTTCAGATTTTTCGACAATTTTACCAAGTAAAAATGGCGTAGAATCTTTTCCATTAATACCTTGCGTTTCTGCTTCTTTAACTGCTTCTTCAATAATACCGTCAATATATGATTTAGGTAATTCATGTTCTTTAGGAACTGGGTTAGCGATAACAACGCCACCTTCAATATTCAAATCATTTTTAACTTTACAAATATGTGCGATATCATCTGGAGTTTCAGAAAAACTGTTTAGTTTAATACCGCTTTGTCGTGTGAAAAATGCTGGTAATTCATCTGTTTGGTAACCTATTACGGGTACGCCTTTTGTTTCAAGATATTCCATTGTTTTTGGTAAATCTAGTATAGATTTAGCGCCAGCACATATTACTGTTACATTTGTTTTACCTAACTCTTCTAAGTCCGCTGAGATATCCATTGTGTTTTCGGCACCTTTATGTACACCACCAATACCACCAGTTACAAAGAATTGAATTTCTGCTAATTCTGCACTCATCATTGTTGATGCAACTGTAGTTGCACCAATCTGTTTAGTAGCGATTACTTCTGCAAAATCACGACGTGAAACTTTTGCGACATTATCACTTTTAGCGAGTAATTCTAGTTCATCATTTTCCAGTCCAATTTTGATTTTTCCATCAATTAATGCAATGGTTGCTGGAATTGCACCATAATCACGTATGATATTTTCAACAGCCGTAGCCATTTGCACATTTTGTGGGTAAGGCATACCATGTGAAATGATTGTTGATTCTAGTGCTACGATGGGTTTTTTATCTGCTTTAGCTTGTGCTACTTCTTTAGAAAATTCAATATATTGCTTCATTTTTATAGTCCTCCAAATCTCTAAATAATTGTTTCTTATCTAAGTTTTGCCTCACGGTGTATTCAGTTTCAATTGTTTTTCGAGCATTCATCATGCCTGTTGTCAGTATGCTTTCAGTGTCTAGTTCATTTAACCAACTAAAAATGACTGCACTAGAGAAAGCATCACCAGCTCCTGTTACGTCTACGACATGTTGTGAAGGTATCACAGGTTTAATGACTTCTTCGTTACTATTTCTAAAAATAAGTTCTTTTACACCATTTGTAATCACAACATTTGAAACGCCTAACTTATTCCATTTTTGTGCAGCTATACGCAAATCATCAGTGTTTTGTATAGTCATATTTAAATAAGTTTCGGTTTCATCTCTATTAATAATAAGCCAATCGATAGCATGTAATGAATCAGGCATGTTTTTCATTTTTGGAGATGAAACGGGAATAACTATTAATTTAATGCTATGCTTTTCTGAATAAGCACATAAAAAATCCATTGCACTTTTTGAAATGTTGAGGTCTGCGATGATACATTTTGCTTTTATTAATAAATGTGTACGTTTAATTAAAAATTCAGGAGTAATATAATCATAGACCTCCATATCTGCTAAACCGTATTCCATATTACCGTCGTTATTGATTAATGCTGTATAGGAACCAGTGTTTGCGTTTTCTATTTGTTGAACGTGGTCTAAGTTCATGAATGGGGTTGATAATTTATAAATCATATCCCATTCGCTGTCATTACCACTCACAGATAAAAATGCGACTGTTTCACCCATACGCCCTAAATTCTCTGCTATATTGCGTGCAACCCCACCTATAGATCTCGTTGAAGTAACAGGATTAGACGTTTCTAATTGTAAATCGTTATGAACATAAAATTTTCTGTCTAAGTTCGCAGCACCAATGCAGACAATTGGATAATCTTCATTTAAAACATACGCTTTCCCTAAAACATATTCTTTGCGGATAAGTCCAGATATAATATTTGCAACTGCTGGCCGAGATAATCCAATAGATTGTGCTAATTCTTGTTGTGAAATGAATGGATTTTCTTGAATACGCTTTAAAACTTCCTGTTCATTTTTATTCATATGGCAACCTCCTTTATGCAAAATTAAACTTAAGTTTACAACTTAAACATTTGTTTAAGTTGATAAGATAATAGCACGAATATTCTGAAATGTATACGCTTACATATAATAGTTCGTAAAATTGTAAAATCTATATATTCACGAAACAGAAATTTATATATGCTATATGTCGCTAAAAATCAAGGGTTTTATGGCGTTTGATCATTTGTGGAATTTATTAAAATGATTTGTATGAAAAAATTTAAAATTAATATTTGAAGTTCAATAAATTAATGTTTAAATTTTTGAAAATATAATTCAAAATATTAATGAAATAGAAAAGAAGTGTAGTTGTTTTTCAAGTAGGCATATATCCAATAATTTTGTAACAAGGAAATAACTAGAAAAATAAACGAGTACACACTTATATAAACATATCAGACAGTAGGTAAGCTTAAATAAAAAAACTGCCGACAAGGTGCGTCCTTAGTCGACAGTTATTATTTAGCGAATACAATCTATATCTCGTATTTTTAAAAGCATATATTAATTTTTTGCGTTAACTTTCAACATCCTCATTATTTGTTTGTTCATCTTTACTAAACAACGAAGAAAATTTAGATTTTATATCATCTAGTTTGCTATTTACTTTATCTAATTCTTCTTGCATTTTATCAGTATTACCATTATCTTTTTCGTTTTTTGCCTGTTTTAAATCATCTACTGTAGTTTGGTATTTATCAGCTAACTTATTTGTTTTATTAGAATCAGCTTCTTGTTTTAGGCTATTAATTTTATCTTGTAATGCTTGTAATTTAGAATCTGTTGCTTCATTAGAATTTGAAATATCTGACTTTAACGATTGAATATCATCTTTGACTTGATTGTTCTGACGTTCGAAATTGACATTATCACCTTGCGTATCATTCGATTGATTTTGATTGGCAGTGGATTGTTCACTTGTTTCATTACCAGTTTGTTGATTATCATTGTTATTATTCATAAAAGTACTAACTGCAAAAATGACAATGATGACTAATAAAGCCACCAGACCTAAACCAAGCCAAAATTGCTTGCGCTTTGATTTTTTATTTTCTTCTAATAACTGCAACTCTCGTTCACGATCTCGCTGATTGTAGCTTGTTTCCGACTTGTAATCATTGTACTTATGGTCATTATAAGATTCACTGTTTTTCACAGTACGACGATAAGGATTGTATAAGATCTTTCCGTAGATATCTTGTTGTTGTTGGTCATTCACAGTGTGAATATTTAAATCAGTATTAACGTTTCCATATTTGTCTAGCGCAATAATTTTTCCATCATCTTCAATTTTTAAAATTTTAGGATAATCATTGAAAGAGTTGTTGTTAGTCATTTTTTCACCTTCAATTGTATTTAGATATTAAGTGCTTACTTTTAAATTACCCAACTCTGGTAGTATAAACATTGCTTGTTTTAATAATCTTAAGTATATATTACTAACTTCTCATTAATAAAACATCATCATTTAGACTGAGCTAATGTATTTGGTGTAATGTTAGTTTGCTTTAACAAAGATAAAAATAAAAGGGGCGGGACAGAAATCTTTTTTAAAATATCAGATTTCTATCTCACTCCCTTGTATAGTGTGTTTAAGTATTAATGCAATGTTATGGACTTTTACAAGTAGCATGTTGTATTTACTACTTGTAGTTTATTAGTATCCTGAATCTACTTCTTCACCGTCTTCGTCATATTCAGTTACGTAACCATCCTCATCAATTTTATAAGAACCTGCTAGGTCTCCGTCTTTATCTGTGAAAGAAAATCCCCAACCGTCTCCAGTTTTTTCTGGTTCTTTATAAGTATAATTATCTGTATCCAAAGTGCTACCTTCATAAGATTCGACTTTATCAATAACATTATCACGCGTTACTTTTTCGTCAGAACTGGCGTTACTACTATCGTCGTCATCAGAATCTGCTTCTTTTTCGATCATTTTGTCTTCATAATCGCTTATTGCATCATCGTCAAATGATAAAGATACGTCTATTTCATCTTCATCATCTTTAGGACTAGAAACATTTTCTACACTTGATTTGAATTGTTTGCCTTCAACTTCAGTTGTAGCATAGACTTCGATTTTTTCATCTGGTGCATAAGGACCGTAAGTGACAGATTCATATTCGTCAAAATCTGATTGTTCATCCCCATTAATATAAAGTTTAAGAGAATCAGAATCTGCATAAGTTGAATCAATACTAACTGTAAAACGTTTTTGTTTGAATTGTAAATCTGCACTGTTACTTTCAGACATATCGATATGAATAACGCCGTCGAATTTTTTATTATCAACCTTTTGTGTTGCTTTTAAATCATATATGCCAACTGGAAAATCATCGAGTGTCTTCGTCTTACCTTGTTTTAATTTAACTTGGGTTGTTTTGTCATTAAGTTTGTAAGATAGCGTTGTGTCTTCTTCTGAGGTAATCGAAACAGGCTCCTTACTAACATTAAAAATGTAATTTTTGAATATGCCCCATTTTTTTCCATCTTCGGTAATATTAATTAAAGCAGTGTCACCAACAGTGACAGCATGTTCATTTGATTTATTTTCTTTAATATTTTTTGCACTACTTTGAAGTTCATCAGCAACACGATCTATGCTATCAGTTTCGTCAATATATTTATAAATAGCTTTAGCTTCATCTTTAGAAATAGCTTCACCATTTGCTTTTAAATGGTTGGCTAGGCGATCTGTATCTTTGCTTTTTAAATCTTTAGAAATGGTTTCTGCCTGTTTTGTAGGTGATAGTTGCGCGTCAATTATTTTATAAGTAACAAACAAAGCAATAATAATGACTAATATCACTGCAATAATGATAAATATAGGTAATTTTGATTTACGATTAGGTGGTTGATGCGTTGTTCGTTGTTGAACAGGCGTACCACATTGAGTACAAACGCGTTGACCAGGCTTGATTTCAGCACCACAATTACTACAATACTTCATTTGAAATATCCTCCTTAATAACCTGTATTAAAAAATGAACTTAAATCACTTAATGTATTAGAAACAGTACTTTCCACTATAATACGTAAAATGATTCCTAAAATGATGATATAGATAAATATAGAATAAATGACAGGCATACGTATAAGTTGATTGTGGCTGTATTTCGTAATTAAATATATTGGTGCAATGAGTGTAAATAATATAGCAATAATGATAAGGAATACTGCAAAACTTGGAACATGAATTGCTAAAAATAATAAACCAAACAAAAGTGTAATAACAGAAAGGGTGTTGACTAAAACGAAATCTGAAAATACTTTATGTAACGTCGAATTAATATTTAATATTTTTATTAGTGCAAAAGTGATACCAAATAGTACTGTAATTGCTATTAATAAGAAAAGTGAAATGTTAAACACAACGCTTGCTTTACTTGTCATGAAATATGCAACTTCTGCAGGTATCAATATCGTTAGTAATATAATGGATAAAAGTAATCCTGCTATGATTAAACTGAAAAGTGTTTTGTAAGAAAAAAAGTGAGGACTCACAAGTTCTTTATCAGGATGTCTGAAAGCAGTTGAAAAGAACGTTTTAGCTTCATTGAAAATATCTGAAGTATGCTTTAAAAACTGCTCATTTTTATGATTAGACTGTGTTGAATCTTGTGTTGATATTTGTGTTGCATTAGATTCCGTTGAATTATGTTCGGATGCATGGTTCGGTTTGTTTTTAGTTTCGTTTGTTGTATTTGTTTGATGAGATAATTTTGTACCACACTCTCCACAAAATAAATCTGATGCTTCAATAGGATTTCCACATTTTGGACACTGCATAAAGCTTCCCCCCTTGTAATATGTATATTAAAATATAATATTATCACATTTATATTTGTGTTACACTACTATTTTGAAAATTAACTAAATTTAAATTCAAAAAAATGAAAATGCATATAGTAGTAGATTTTATTTAAAAAATAATAATAATAAGTAGAGGCTGTGTATAATGAAACATAGGGGGATTCAGTGACGTCGTTACGGAAGAAAGAACATCATTACTATATCATGTAGTTATAATAAATAGATGACAGCTAAAGTATATATTAAGGAGTGGAATACAAATGGTTAAGCGAATACTGAGTAACAATGCTTCAGAACTACTAGCAATGTCAGGTGAAGAATTAAAACAGAGCATTAAGGCGAGTGCTGGGCGTGTAGTTTTATCTGAAAATATAGTTACGGAAACGCCTGTCGTGCCTGATATTACTAATGCTGAAATAGCGCGTGCGTTTGGTGCTGATTTGATTTTATTAAATGGCTTTGATGCGTTTCATCCAAAAGTGAAAAATATAGATGAACACGAACAGGTTATAGAAACATTAAAACGACTCGTGGGTAGACCCATTGGTGTGAACTTAGAACCTGTTGATGACGGAACAAATATGTATGAGCAACACTTAGAAATTGCAGAAGGACGTCAAGCAAGTCCTGAAACGGTTCAAGTACTTGAAGCATTAGGGGTGGATTTTATATGTATGACTGGAAATCCTGCAACTGGTGTATCTAATAAGAAAATAGTTGAAGCAATCCAAAATACAAGAAATCATTTTTCAGGTTTGATTATCGCTGGGAAAATGCATAGTTCAGGTGTAGATGAGCCTGTGATTACCAGGGCATATGTAAAGCAATTTATTGAAGCGGGTGCTGATATTATACTAGTACCTGCTGTCGGTACAGTGCCAGGTTTCGATGAAGCGCAACTTAAAGACATTGTCAAAGAAGTTCATCGTGAAGGGGGACTTGTCATGTCAGCAATTGGTACGAGTCAAGAGAGCGCTGATCCGAGCACTATTAGAGATTTTGCCATTCGAAATAAAATATGTGGTGTGGATATTCAACACATTGGTGATGGGAGTTATTGTGGTTTAGCTCCTGTGGAAAATATATTTGAATTGAGTAAGGCGTTGCGTGGAGAGAGACACACGATATCGATGATTGCACGTTCCATAAATCGCTAATAAAAACGCCATGCATAAATCCATGGTTACAAATATTCATTGGCTTATTTTAGTTTGATTAAATACATTAAAAATTATAGGTACGGAGAAGAGGATGCAACACATTAACGTTGGATTCTCTTTTTAATATTTTATTGAAGTATTTATATAAAATTATAATTAAATAAATTATAATTTTAAAAAGTAATCGTTTATGATAGATGTGCAACTTTTCGGATTATGAGACGAAAGAGATTACACATCTAAAAATGAAAGTAAGCGGTTACAATATAAATATAAGGAGGTTGCTCATGTGTTAAGCAAGAGACAGCATCATATCTTAACATTCTTACTTGAACGTGAATCCTTTATAACTATTCATCACTTAGCTAACCAATTCAATGTTTCAGAAAGGACGATACAGTACGATTTAGAATATATAGAAAGTATGGCGCAACAATTGGATTTAACCATTTTTAGAAATAAAAATGCAGGCATAAAGATTGAATCTAAAAAACCTTTGAATGATATTGTTCCTCAATATATAGCGACTTCAATACATTATTCTAAAGAGGAAAGAATTCGATATATCATATTAAAGCTATTTGAATCTAATACACCAACATCTTCTAACACGTTGGCCGATATGGTTTCTGTGACACGTAGAACGATCGTTGAAGATCTGAAAAGTGTACAGACTTGGTTATCTTCTTATAATTTGAATTTAAAATATATTAAAAACAAGGGATTTATCATACAAGGTGAAGAAACAGATTATCGAAAAGCATATGCGACACGCGTCCATGAATATTTTCAAAATCATACACATCAAATAGGGCATAAGCTATTTTCGAATAAAGCATTGGAAACGATTCGATTAACTGTAGTGTCAGTATTATTTGAAGCGGATTATCAGTTAGTCCAAAGTGCAATTGATGGTCTGATTTATCATATTTTAATTGCAATACACCGAACGAAAGAAAAGTTTGTTTTTGAAATACCAGATATGGAATATAACAAATTAGCGGAAACAGACCAATTTCGCGTGGCATTACTTATAAAGGCATCTTTGGAAGAAAAACTCGATATACAATTCCCTAAAAGCGAAGCAGGCTTTATTACGTTACATTTGCTAGGGGCTAAAACTTCAGAGATGAATCAAAAAAACGAAACAATAGATGATTTAGAAATTCTAACCGAACAATTGATAGAACGCATGAGTGGTGACTTAGGCATAGATTTAATTAACGATACTAAATTATTAAATGGCTTAATTGTTCATTTAAGACCAGCAATTCACCGGTTGAAGTTCGATATGACGCATAATAATCCTCTGACAGATGAAATATTTCAACAGTACCATCACATCGTAGAAAGATTACGCAATCATATTTGGGGTGTGGAAGAGAATTATCGTATTTGCTTTGACAAAGATGAACTTGCATACATTACGTTACATTTTGCTTCAGCAATTGAACGTATTTCCGCAATTACTACAAATGCTCTAAAAGTAGTTTTACTGTGCGGCTCAGGCATCGGCACTTCACAATTATTGAGAAGTAGAATTCGACATATTTATCCTGAACTTGAAATTGTAGATGCTTATTCAATCTACGAAATTGATGAGACGTTATTAAAGCATGAAGGCGTTGACTATATCATATCAACGGTACCGTTTGAACATGCTTCAATACCTATACTCAATGTTTCTCCATTTTTAGATAAAAATGACCGTCAACAAATTAACACAATTATTAATAAATCAAGAGAACAATATGTGTATGATATCAAAGGACTAGGGCCTACTCTAAAAGAAGTCTTACCAAAAAATAGAATTTTAACACAACAACCTTCACTTTGTAGAAATGATGCAATTAGACAAAGTATTGAAACTTTGATTGATGCTCAAGTTGTTGATTGTATTTATGCCGATGAAATCATTGAACAATTAAATGCATTTGGACCATATATGGTTATCAGTCCGCACATTGCTTTAATTCATGCTAAACCAACACATGTTAAAGGGACAGTAGGTTTTAGTTTGACACACTATCAAAAAGGTGTTCGCTTTGGACATGAACAATATGATCCTGTATATATCATTGTGACGTTAGCAACCGCTCAGCCGCAAATTCATTTAAATGCATTGAGACAACTTAGTGAACTGATTATGAATGATAAAACTAGAAATATATTACTTTCAGGAAATATTGAAGCAATTATGCACTGCATAAATGAAGTGAGTCAACATTAAGGAGGGGAAAATGACTTTGGAAATTTTATCATCAGATAAAGTGCAAGTACTTGAACAGGTTAAAAGTTGGCGTGAAGCAATTAGTATAGCTGCAAATCCTTTGAAAGAACAAGGCTATTTTCAGCAAGATTACATTGATGACATGATTCATAGTGTAGAAAAATTAGGCCCTTATATAGTTATTGCTCCAGAAATAGCGATTGCACATGCTCGACCGAATAATAATGTAAAAAAGATAGGTCTAAGTTTGTTAAAACTAAATCAGCACATTAACTTTTCAGAAGAAGGGCACTATGCTTCATTGGTGTTTGTATTAAGTGCTATAGATAATGAAGGACACTTAGAAGTATTGAGAAATTTAGCTATAACTTTAGGCAATCAACAGACAGTAGAACATTTATTAAATGCACAAACATCAAGTGAAATTATAAATATATTTAAAGGAGAATGAGGACAATGAAAATTTTAGTAGTATGTGGTCACGGATTAGGAAGTAGTTTTATGGTTGAAATGAATGCACAAGAAGCACTTAAAAATTTAAATGCACCATCAGACATAAAGGTTGAACATAGTGATGTTATGAGCGCGAGCCCTGATATGGCAGATTTATTTATTTGTGGGAGAGATTTAGAAGAAAACACAAAAAATTTAGGTGATGTCATTGTGTTAGATAATATATTAGATAAAGAAGAATTACAGCAAAAACTAGATGAAAAATTAAAAGATTTAAACGTACTTTAATCATTAATAAGGAGGTGGGACAATGAAGCCAATTCTTGATTTTATCGTCGATATTTTGAGTCAACCTGCGATATTAGTTGCCCTAATCGCATTGATTGGATTAATTGTTCAGAAAAAGTCAGCAACTGATATTACTTCAGGTACGATAAAAACAATTTTAGGATTTTTAGTCTTAAGTGCGGGTGCTAATGTAGTAACGCAATCATTAGAACCATTTGGTAAAATTTTCCAACATGCATTTGGTGTGCAGGGGGTTGTGCCTAATAATGAAGCGATTATATCAATTGCACTGGAACAATATGGTACGACTGCAGCGTTAATCATGGTGTTTGGCATGCTAGTGAATATCATTATTGCACGTATAACTAATTTGAAATATATTTTCTTAACTGGCCACCATACATTTTATATGGCCGCATTTTTAGCGATATTATTGTCAGTTGGTCATGTGACAGGTACGTTAACAGTGATTATTGGGGCGATTATTTTAGGTTTGATTATGGCAATATTACCAGCTTTAGCACAGCCTACAATGAAAAAAATCACTGGAAACGATCAAGTTGCTTTGGGTCATTTTGGTACATTGAGTTATTGGGCTGCTGGAGAAATTGGGAAATTATTTAAAAGTAAATCAAAATCGACTGAAGATATCAATTTTCCTAAAGGGTTAAGTTTTTTAAGAGAAAGTACGATCAGTATTTCTTTAACAATGACATTGCTTTATTTTGTAGCATCATTGTTTGCTACACCTACTTTCGTACATTCAGAAATCAGCGATGGGCAAAACTTTATTGTATTTTCACTTATTCAGGGCGTTACATTTGCAGCAGGTGTATTTATTATTTTAACTGGGGTTCGCTTAATTCTTGCAGAAATAGTGCCTGCATTTAAAGGTATATCTGAAAAATTGGTTCCCAATACGAAACCTGCGTTAGACTGTCCGATAGTCTTCCCTTATGCACAAAATGCAGTGTTAATCGGTTTCTTTGTCAGCTTTATTGTAGGTGTGATTGGGATGTTCATTTTATTCTTATTCGGTGGTGTCGTGATACTTCCAGGTGTGGTTGCACACTTCTTCTTGGGCGCTACGGCAGGTGTCTTTGGTAATGCACGCGGAGGTATTAGAGGTGCGGTAGCTGGCTCAGCTTTAAATGGCTTATTAATCACGTTCCTACCATTATTATTCTTGCCATTTTTAGGGGATTTAGGTGGTGCTGCTACTACGTTCTCAGATACAGATTTCTTAGTAGTGGGTGTCGTGCTTGGTAATGTAGCAAAATATTTGGGCATCATTGGTATTGTTGGCTTAATTGTTGTTGTCGCTGTAGTGTCAATTTTATTACAAAAACGTTCGAACCAAAAAGCGATGAAAGAACAGTAATCATAAAAATCCTAGGCTATGTAAAATCATAAACCTAGGATTTTGTGTTATTTTATTCTTTATAGTAAACAAGTTGTGTTGTCGTAGCTAATAACGATCCATCAGCACTCCAAATTTCGCCGGTTTGGTCATAAAAACCGTTATTAAAATTTTGTGCCCGTGTATGTCCTAATACATGATGATTATTGTGTTTTTCTAATGTTTCCGTGTCAGAATGAAAGTAAACAGTAAGAGAAACTGTACCTATTGGAACAACTTTTTCACGACGGACATATATTCTTGGGAAAAAGGCGTCACACATTGAAGCAAGTGATAAATAATCTAGTGGTCTATTTGGCTTGTCTTTCATCCATTGTAATGTAACTGAATCTGCATGATTTGATTTTGTGTAAGCTCTAGGTGCACCTTTTACTATTTTAATATCATAATGATTTACCCAGGGTGGGACTTCAGTTAATGATAAACTGTCTACACGTTCTGCATCTGGCACTTCTGGCTTGATTAATTCGGTTGAAGACCATGTATCTCTTTTCTTTGCGGTAACTGCAGTCGCTGTGATAACTATTTCATGATGTTGGCACAGTTCAACATACCAATGTTGTGTAGAACGATTGGTTCTTGTAGGATTTGCCTTAATAATAAATGAGCCGTCTTTGACAGGTGCTGCGTAATTAACAGTAAATGAAACTGGGCTACCAAGAAAGTCAGGATGTTCTATAATTGCTCGTAATAATGTTGATGCAATCACACCACCAAAAGGGCCAACCATATTGGCATAATCGTCAGAAGTATGTCCATGATAAACGCCAATTTCTTGTTGTTTTAGGCTTGTTGCGATATCAAAAGGGTGTGCGTACGTATTTAAGCTCATTGATATGCCTCCTTATAATTTTTAGCTAAGTTTTAAGAAGATTTTATTGAAGCATTTCTTTATAAACTTTGTGATTTTGATATGAAGCATAAAGCAATGGTGCGTTTAGTTGATGTTCTTCGGCTAAATTCAGTAAATAGCCTTGTAAGTGATCGGCTTCGATATTTAAGCCTTTTTCCATATCACGTTGCATTGATGTTTTGAAATGATATGAGAGCTTAGTAAGTCCTTTCATATACTGATCAACTATTGTATCGTCAATGGGCACTTGGTGACTTCTCATAATGGATGAAACTTCTTCATATAATGATTTGATAAAATCAGTGCCACCTTCACTATCACGTATTGGTCCGATTGGTGCATGCATCATCGTAGTTACACTTGATAATACTGTAATCATTAGATATTTTTGCCACATACCACGCATGATATCTGAAGTTAATATAAATTCAGATTTTGTATTAGCGAAAGTATCTTCTATTAATTTAGCTCTATCACTATTCGTACCATTTAATTCTCCAAAGAAAAGTTTATCGAAATCACTAGTTTGTACGACTTCACCAGTGGCATTCAATGAGGTTTCAATGATGCAATATCCACCCATGACTTTATTTTCACCAAAAACAGCTTGTAATTTTGGAATATGTGCAACACCGTTCAACAGTGGAATAATCACTGTGAGGTCACCAACAAATGGTTTCAAGTCATCGATTGCTTGCTCAAGGTGATAGGATTTTGAAGATAGCAAAATTACATCAAATGGTTCTGCTTTGTCTTCTTTAGTAATCAATTGAGGGGTAAAACTATAATCACCGTTCTCACTATGGATGACTAAGCCGTTCCTTTCCAAATAAGATTTCCTTTTCGGTCTTACTAAAAAAGTGACATTTTTATGATTTTCTACTAAACGACCACCAAAATAGCCTCCAATTCCACCTGCTCCTAAGACTAAAATACGCATCTTAAACACTCCTTAATCTATGTAATGATTCATATTGTTATATATATACCACTAAAAGTTCAAAGTTACGCATTGGAAATGAACAGAAAATTTAAAGGCATGCTCATTGCATAATATACAATAAATTTTAAATATCAAAGAACATCCTTCATATTTGAGAAATGAGACTTAATAATCTAAGCCAAAATATAAAAACATTAAATTTTTGATGATTATGTAATGGATTGGCCGAGTAGTTGCAAAAGCAAGTGATATATAACGTAATTCATTGTTTATTGTTAAATACGCTGTGGGTATATTTAATAAATGAAGCATGGAGTGAAAGTGGTGATTACTATATAGCAATTATTTGAAATGTAGAACCATGCTCATATCATTATTTTGATATTTATAATGAACATGACCTTTAAGATGTTACATAAGCTTTTGAAGGTCACGTGTATTATCATCTTTGAAAGTAGTATAAAATTTAGACAAGAAAAATAAAAATGATTATAAAATGTGAATCATGAAGGAGGATGATTATGACGAAAGTATTTGTAACTGGTGCTACAGGTCTTATTGGCACGAAACTGACAAAGCGTTTACTTGAAGAAGGCTATGAAGTAGCTGGATTAACAACATCTAAAAAGGGTGAGGAGAAACTAGTTAATGCAGGTATTCAAGCATATATCGGTAATATTTTAGAATACGAAACGATAGAACGCAGTATTGGTGATTTCAAACCAGACATTATCATGAATGAAATTACTGATTTAAAGCAGGTTGATATGTCAGCTAACACAAAAGTTAGAATTGAAGGTACAAAAAATCTTGTTGATGCAGCAATTCAGCACGGCGTGGAACATATCCAATCACAAAGCATTGCTTTCGCATATGAAGGCGGTAATGGGTTGGCAACTGAGGATACGGCTTTAGATTACGAATCTAGTGGAGATCGTAAAATTACAGTAGATGGCGTTGATGGATTAGAAAAAGAAACAGCTCGAATAAAAAATTATGTCATTTTGCGTTATGGGTTATTATATGGTCCAGGTACTTGGTATGGTAAAGACGGCATGATTTATAATCAATTTATGAATAATGAAATTTCAATCACAGATGGTGTTCAATCATTTATTCATATAGATGATGCAATTGAAACAGCAATTCAGGCTTTAAACTTTGATTCGGGTATTTATAATGTAGCAGATGATGATCCTGTAAAAGGCAATGTTTGGGCTGACTGGTATGCAAACTTATTAAATGTAACACCTCACATTAATATAAAAGCTGCAGCACCCTATGAACGCGGTGTAAGTAATGAAAAGTTTAAAAGGCAAGGTGGTAAATTAACTTATAAAACATGGAAAGTTGGAATGAATCCAATAAACTAGATTTAGAAATTTATTAGAAAGTGGCATAAACATTGATGCGAGATATTATTAATGTATGTTTTTTATGTAAAAAAGCCTTAACAGCATTATCGTTAAGGCTTTCTTAGATTTTTAATTAATTACATAATATTCAATAAAGCATAGTATTATGGTGTATATTAGTGGAGATAAAAATGTCTTTGAAATCAAAATAATAATGTTATTTACAATTTATACATTTGAATGATAAAGCGAAACCGCCTATATTACCAATGATGGACAATATGCCGTTATTGAGGATAGCTTTACATTGTGCATTATTTACGAATGTCAACACAGCACATCTAAAAGAACCCGAAGCTTACTCTAGTAAGTTTCGGGTTTAGTGTTTCAATGGCCCTACTTATGAAAATCTATAACAATCTTACCAAATGCACCTTTCATCATTTATAACTAATTTTAAAAAACGAGTAAACTGATAATACAATTATAAAGATACATTATTCTTTAAGATTAGCTAAAGTTTTTGCAATATCTTCAGAGGCAAATAAGCCACGCAGTTTTGACCATTCATCTCTATTTACGAAATGAACATTATTATTTTTTACAGCATCAAGTTGGTCCCATTGATTACTGTTTTGTAATTTGTTTAAATCTTCATCATTATTTTCATCAATCATTATAATTAATCTTTCTGGATTAACCTCAGCAAGCTGTTCATATGACATTTCTAAATAATTTGATTCTCTGTATGCAGGTAGTTTATCCGCAATGTTTTCACTAAGTGCATTATTGAAACCTAATTTACTTAGAAGTTCACCTACATACGTTTTGTTAGAATGTGCAGTTATACCTTGTTCAGAAACTACAGCCGCCAATGTTTCTTTGTTTTTATCTATATCAATTTGCTTGTTGAAATCATTGATTAATTCATTGTGTTTGTCTAAGCGCTCTTTAGCCTCTTTAGATTTATTAACTGCTGTACCAATACGTTGGAATATTTCTAAAGTTTCTTGATAGCCAGCATCAAAACTTCTAAATAAAATAGTAGGTGCAATCTCACTTAATTCATTATATATATTTTGATGACGATCAACATCTCCAATGATAAGTTGCGGAGAGGCAGAACGAATTGATTCAAAATCTGGATCAATACGAGTGCCAACAGATCTATATTTACCAACTGCTTCTTTAATTGGTGATATTAAATTTGTGCTATCATTATCATCAGCAATGCCTTTAACATCTATATTTAAAGCAACGAATGCATCAACAAAAGAAAATTCTAAAGCTACTGCTGAATGAATATCTTCTGGTAAATCAGTCGTTCCTAAATCATGTTTAAATTCAAAAGTCATTGTATTACCTCCTAATAGATAGTACAGTATTAATATTCCACTTAACTGTTATACAAAACGTAATAGAAATCTATATTTTCAAATGCCAACAATGATTATAAACGAATGTTTTATACTTTAGAAAACCCACACAATATTGGTGGTTTCATATACGGACATCATTATGTTTATTTGAAAATAGAAGTAAAACCATTATGTAAACTAACAAATTAAATAATTAAGATGTGAGTGCATTGCCGGTTCATAGTGTAAATATATTCGTTTCACATGGAACAATTTTATTAACATTAGATTAATCAATAATTAATTAGAATTTTCTAAAATTTATTGACTATACATGAGTGGAATGCTAGGATTAATACAACTCAAATACATAGGATTGACTCTTATTTAGAGAGGTGGAGGGATGTGCCCGATGAAACCCGGCAACCATCGTTAAACGAAATGGTGCTAATTCACAGAAAGTAATCTTGATTACTTTCAAAGATAAGAGAAGGTGGATACTTTCTCTTTATTACAATAAGAGAAAGTATTTTTTTACATAATGAGTGAATTTTATTTTCAGACAAGGTTAAGGAGAGATGTTATGAAAAAGTTGATTAGTTTAACAATTTTAGTATGTTTTGCTGCAATACTCGTAGCTTGTGGTTCGTCCAAAGATAAAGAAAATAAAAAAATCACGATTGCTACATCACCAGCACCTCATGGCGAAGTTTTAAAACATGCGAAAGATGAAATGAAGAAAAAAGGGTATGATTTAGAAATTAAAGTTGTTAATGACTACAAAGTACCTAATAAACTTTTAGACAAAGGTGATGTTGATGCAAACTTCTTTCAACATGTACCTTATTTAAAGGCTGAAAGAGATGACCATAATTATAATATTGAGGAAGTAGGAAAAGTATTTACGACACCAATGGGCGTATACAGTAAAAAATATAAAGACATCAAAGACATTCCTAAAGGCTCTACAATCTATGTTTCCAATAATCCAGCTGAAGAAGGGCGTTTCTTATCATTTTTCGTAGATAAAGGATTAATAAAAATTAAAAAAGGTGTCAAAATTGAAGATGCCAAATTTGAAGATATCGTGGAAAATAAAAAGAATCTCAAATTTAACAATAAGCAGGGTGCAGAATTTTTACCTAAAACATATAAAAGTAAAGAAGGCGCAGCTGTCATCATGAATTCTAATTATGCGATAGATAATGGTTTGACGCCACACAAAGATGCTATTGCAATAGAAGGTAAATCATCACCATTTGCTAACATTATTGCAGTTCAAAAAGGCCATAAAGATGATGAAAAGTATCAAACTCTATTAAAAGTTTTACAATCTGAAGATATGAAAAAGTTCATAAAAAAAGAATATAATGAAGATGTTATACCTTATGAAAAATAAAAACATTAATTTATGATATAGGTTTTAACAAACAGAGGAGGTATGGTTACACATGTCTAAGTTAGGAATTGTCGGACTTGGTAGAGTGGGCAGCCAAGTATTGACAGACGTTCAATATTTGAATTTATTTTCAGAAATTGTATTAATTGATAGCAAAGAAGAAATTGCAAGCGGTGAGGCGCTTGATCATAATCATTCGCAAGGATTGTTTAATACAAGTCATGTGCGAATTAAAGCTGGCGCATATCAAGATTTAGCTGATGCAGATTTTATAGTAATTGCCGCAAGTATACAAACGGATAAAAACGATGGTGATCGTACACTATTGGCACAAGATAATCATGATATTATAAAAAATGTTATGAAACAAATTGCTGAAGTAACGCAAGAAGCTATTATTATTTTAATTTCTAACCCAGTGGATTCGATGGTATATTTTGCTAATCAAGTCAATTATCCAACTCATAAAATCATTGGAACGGGTACAGCATTGGAAAGCTCAAGGTTCAAAACCATTATCGCTCAGCATTACCAAATTGATCCTAAAAATGTTGAAGCTTTTGTTATTGGTGAACATGGTCAGTATGCAGTGCCTGTATGGAGCAAAGTGCGCATTCATGGTATGGAACTATCAGAGTATGAAGCTTTAAGTCAATCACCAGTAATTGATAAAGCACATATTACATCAATTATCAATGAAGTATCAATGGATGTTTTTTATCAAAAAGGGTGGACCAATGCAGCGATTTCCAGGGTGACTACTACATTGATACAAGCGATTGCTTTGAATCAACGCACAATTATGCCACTAACATCAAACAGTCAGGAATACGGGCTAGATGACGGGGCGTATAGTTTGCCGACATTAATTGATCAGCATGGTATTGTACAAAGATATCCTATCACATTGGATGAACAAGAAGAACAGCAGCTCGTTGAAGCATATCAATATATCAGACAAACAATTCATATAGCACAAAATTAAGTTCATTTAATATAGAGTGAGAAACATAAGTATCACATAGCATAAAAAATGGCGATTTCTAGATTTTATATAGAAATTGCCACTTTTTTATTTTGTACTCATATTTTTGTTTCATCATTATGTCAGAAGTATCATAGTGTGACTGCTTGCTTTAATATGAAGGTATGGCTACAATGTATTTAAATATTAATATTGAATTTAATAAAAAATTAAACGATTAGAAAGCGCGGTGCAATCATGTTGATAAGACATGCTAAACTCATTAGGTTATTGTTGAACAACAGTAATCATTACCTAAGCGCAGATGAAATAGCTAATTATTTAAGTGTTTCCAATAGAACAGTGAGAAATGATATACAATACATTAATGGTGAAATTATAAATCGCTTGATTACAAGTGTTAAAGGGAAAGGATATAAACTCAATCATGACCATTATGATGAGACAGAATTAGAGACATTGATACATTCTTATTTAACAAAAGAAAATGAAAAGTTAATGAAAATTGGATATGAATTATTAATGTATCAGAAACCCACTACCATTGATCAAATAGAATCAGCATTTATGGTAACGAAAGCAGAAGCTAATGATTATATAAATAGAATAAAGGCTTGGTGTGCATCATTTGATATTAACGTTGAGGTCATTAAGAAAAAAGGTGTTACCATAACTGGTAATGAAATGAATATAAGGAATGCGATATTACATTTAAATCAATTGTCTAATAATGAAAAGACAGTAGAGGGTTTGATACTTAATGAAATACCTCAAGCGCACATCAAAACCATATGTCATATTATTAAAAACAGATTAGCAAAACATTATATTTTTACTTCTGATATGCGTATTCAACAATTACTCATTCATTTAGTCATTATTATAAAAAGGGAAAAGATAAGTGAAGATTCATGGGTGATAAATGAAGAGGCTGAAGAAATAGCGATGCAGTGTATAGAAGATATCAACCATAAATTAGCTTATGGATTATCGAAAGATACAGCTAAGTTATTTTCTTTTTTCATTAGTTATTACTTTAATAAATATGATTTGGGTATAGAAACCTTTTTTGTTGAAAGCTATGTAGCGCGCATGATTCATCAAATGGAAAAAATAGTTGGTATCAATTTTACCCAAGACAATATTTTACGTGAAAACATTCAAGTACATTTTAGCAGAGCGTATTTGCGTATCGCTAAAAATGTATATATTAATAATCCATTAACGGATGAAATCAAAAAATACTATCCTTTTGTTTTTAATGCATTGTATGAAACTGTAAAATACTTGGCTAAAGATTCAAATTTAAGCTTAGTAGAAGATGAAATTGCTTTTTTAGCATTACATTTTCAATCATCTATTGATCGTAATAAAAAAGACGAAGTTAACATTGTGATAACCTGTTATTATGGTTTAGGAATATCTAGTTTGTTGGAAGTGAAAATTGCGAATCTAGATAGTCATATAAATATTGTTGATACTTTAAAATTAGAGAGACTGTCTCATTACAATTTTTCAAATGTTGATATGTTGATTACCACGCATCCCATTGACACTGCTGATTTACCAAATACATTACACGTGATAGAGGTATCCCCTTTGCTTTCGGATAATGATATAAATCACATTAAATCATTTATCAATAATAAAAGAAACCCTGTGTTGAAACAGGATGAAATATCTGCAATTCAATTTGATGTTCAAACGATGACAGATGAGGAAACTGCAACCCATGTTTTTGAAAACGCACAGTCAATGCTGATGAAACAACATGCTATTACGGAAAGTTATATGAAGAGTGCATTGGAACGTGAAAAATTTGCTTCAACATATATAGGGAATGGTATTAGTATGCCACATGGTGATCCTGCGAAAGTGTTGCGTTCACATGTTATTATATTTAAATGCCCTCATGGCTTACTATGGAAACAAAATAAAGTTAAATTAGTGTTCTTTTTAGCCATCGCAAATTCTGATACCTCAGCAATGAAGAAAATCATACATGTGATAGCTGGATTAAACGAGTATGATGTCGATCAACTTATGACTATGGATGCACAACATCTAAAACAGTATATGATTAAACTCATCAAAACATAATTGCCGTTGATAACGGCAATTATGTTTTTTTATCAATATTAGAAAGCGTTTACAATTGAATGTGAGGAGGATGAAATGATGAAAATATTAGCGATTACATCGTGCCCAAATGGTATAGCGCATACATATATGGCACAAGAAAAGTTAGAACAAGCTGCTCAAGAAATGGGCGTCAATATAAAAGTAGAAACTCAAGGTGGTGTAGGGGCAGAAAATGTTTTAACATCAAAAGAAATTAAAGAAGCGGATGGCATTATCATTGCAGCCGATAGACAAGTAGATTTGTCACGTTTTGATGGGAAATTAATTATAAATGAAAGTGTTCGTGAAGGCATTCATAAACCAAAAGAATTAATTCAACGTATCATTGATAAAGACGGACATATTCATCATGATCGTAATGGGGATACGAATCAAAAAGATGATGATCAAGAGCAAAAAAGTGGGATGCAAATGGTCTATCAACATTTAATGAATGGTGTATCATTTATGGTACCTTTCATTGTAGTTGGTGGATTATTGATGGCTATTGCTCTAACTTTAGGTGGTGAGGCTTCATCAAAAGGTTTAGTTATACCAGAAGATTCTTTTTGGAAATCAATTGAAAATATTGGTTCTCTAGCATTTAGTTTTATGGTTCCAATATTGGCTGGGTATATTGCAGTGAGTATTGCAGATAAACCTGGTTTGGTACCTGGTATGATTGGAGGCGCAATCGCAGCTGACGGTAGCTTTTATGGTAGTGATGCAGGCGCTGGGTTTTTAGGTGGTATTGTTGCAGGATTTATCGCAGGTTATATTGCAAAATGGATAAAAAATATTAAAGTACCTAAAGCGATGGCACCTATTATGCCAATCATTATTATTCCAATCATCTCTTCATTGCTTGTAGGATTAATTTTTATCTTCTTGATTGGCGCACCAATTGCGAGTATTTTTGAAGGTTTAACAACTTGGTTAAAGAGTATGCAAGGGACAAATATTATTATTTTAGCATTAATAGTTGGTGCTATGATTGCTTTTGATATGGGTGGACCAGTAAACAAAGTAGCATTTTTATTTGGTTCAGCATTAATCGCGGAGGGTAACTATGCTGTTATGGGAATGGTTGCAGTTGCAGTATGTACACCTCCTATTGGTTTAGGATTGGCTACATTTATCAATAAACGTAAGTTTAATAAAGGTGAAATTGAAATGGGCAAAGCATCATTTACCATGGGATTGTTCGGTATTACGGAAGGTGCTATACCATTTGCTGCACAAGATCCGTTTAGAATTATACCATCTAATATGATTGGTGCGATGGTAGCTGCCGTTATTGCTGCAATTGGTGGTGTAGGTGACAGAGTTGCACACGGAGGCCCAATAGTTGCAGTGCTAGGCGGAATTGATCAAATATTGTGGTTTTTTATTGCAGTAATCATTGGTAGTATCGTTACAATGAGTGTGGTTTTAATTTTAAGAAGACAAACGCCATCACTTGCAGTTGATACGAATAATATTGAAATGGGTATGGATCAATCAGAAAATGAGATAGAAACAGAAAAAAATAGTGTTTCAACGATGGATAATCAAGCATTAGAAGAACAAAGTGTATTTAGTGAACAAGTTATTCATATTTCAAAACAAACTTTATCTAGAGATGAAGCAATAGACCAGTTAATAGAAAATTTAAATGAACAAGGGTATATTACAGATCAATCACAATTAAAATCCGATGTCTTAAAGAGAGAGATGGAATCAACGACAGCGATTGGAATGAACGTAGCCATTCCTCATGCAAAATCGGATGCGGTTAAAGCACCTATCGTAGCAGTCATGAATAATAAGCACGGCGTGAAATGGGAAAGTTTAGATGGAACGTTACCTCAATTGATATTTTTAATTACTGTACCAAGTGATAGCAGTGACACACATCTCAAATTATTACAAAGATTATCAAGAACATTGATGGATGATGAAACTAGGCAAAATTTAATAAATGCAACAAATAGTAAGCAGATTTATAATATATTAAAAGATATTTAAATGGAGGTATCATGCAATGCCATTATTTTTAAAACCTGTATTTCAAGAACGGATATGGGGTGGAACAGCTCTAAAAACATTTAATTATGATATTCCAAGTGATTATACAGGAGAATGTTGGGCGATTTCGGCGCATCCAAATGGTACAAATACAATAGAAAATGGAAGGCATCAAGGTAAAACTTTAGAAGAAGTGTGGAATGAGGATAAAGCACTTTTTGGTGTTTCAGGTGATGTTAAATTTCCATTGCTAACTAAAATTTTAGATGCAAAAGATAAATTATCAGTACAAGTCCATCCAGATAATGACTATGCCCAAAAGTATGAGGGTGAATACGGTAAAACAGAGTGTTGGTATATATTAGACGCACAAGAAGATGCTGAAATTATTTACGGTGTAAACGCTGAAAATCAAGATGAACTGAATGATATGATAGATCAACAACAATTTGATAAGTTATTTCATAAAGTTAAAGTGAAGGCGGGAGATTTTTTCTATGTGCCTGCTGGTACAGTACATGCTATCGGAGAAGGTATTTTAATATTAGAAACACAACAATCTTCCGATACAACATACAGAATCTATGATTATGAGCGCACTGACAACAAAGGTAACCAACGTGAACTACATTTAGCGCAGAGTAAAGCTGTGATTAATCTTGCTGCGACTTCGCCCAATACAACACCCAAACACGAGGTGAGACAAGGGCAAACATATACGCAATTTGTTTCAAATGATTTCTTCACGGTCGAACGCTGGATGATCAAGGGTGCATTAAATTATGAAAAACCAAGCGCATATTGTCTTGTATCCATAGTTGAGGGTAATGGTAATGTAGAAACGAATGATGAAGTTTATAAAATAGAAAAAGGAATACATTTTATATTAACGACAGAAGATAAAAACATAGCATTTAACGGTGATATGACAATGATTATAAGTTATGTATAATGTTTAAGAGGTGAGGGCATGGATTTGCGTTAAGGCAGATTCATTTAACCTACACCTCTTTTTATCCAAAATTGAAGTAATAATATGAGTGATGAGGTGTATGGATATGCTTAAAATTTGCGCAGATATAGGTGGCACGAAAACCATTGTAGGGGTTATAGACCAAGACTTATCAGTGATTGACAGTCAAAAATTCGAGACGGATGTAGATCACCCGGAAGCAGAATTTACAAAAATTATTAATATAGCAAATGAATTCAGCAAAAAATATAATAATGTAGCGCAAAGTACATTGAATATCGCGATGCCAGGACCTTGTGATTATACTGAAGGATTGTTTTTGAATCCTCCTAATTTACAGAAATATGTAGGCTTTAATGCTGGTGATTTTATAAAGGCGCAAAGTGCATTTCAACCACATTTTGTAAATGATACTGATGCAGCGATATTAGCGGAATATCAATATTTAAATTCAGATGTAGAAGATGTCATATACTTAACAATTAGCACAGGTATTGGTATGGCATATATAAGAAATGGTCAACTCGTTACTGGCATTGATGGTAATTTTGGAGAAATTGGTCATACTATCATAAAAAATAATAGCGATTATCAATGTCCGGTGTGTCACCAATTTGGATGTGTTGAAAATGAACTGTCAGGTTTAGCGATCAGTCGTAAAGCGAGTGATATTTTACAAAAAGTGGTGAGTACTAGAGAAGCAATCGACATCTACATGAATAATGACAATGAAAATATCAGTCGTATGATGAATGAAGTAGTGTTACTAACACAACAACTATGTACGAATTTATTTAATATCTTTAATGTATATCATATTATTCTTGGTGGTGGTGTTACACAAAGTGCATTACCATATAAAGCAAACATTGAAGCGTATGCGCAAAAGCACCATTTGATTCAAAACAAACCATTTCATATTAAAGTAAGTAATTTGGCAGAAAATGTGCTTACTGGTCTTTATTATGTAAATGAACAATAAAAACAGTTTGCACATTCATAAAGATAGCGAGCATCTGAAATGATTTAATGGAAATTTCAGATGCTCGCTATTTTTTGATGTCTAAAATGCTTAAGTTGATTTATAGTCTGTTGCGCTTAATCAAAATATATTTTCTTATGTTTAATGTTTTAGATAGTTGATCAGAAAGTAATAATCCTAATGCAATTGAACCTGCAATTAAAATCGCTCGTATAAAGGTATTGGTTGCATCTGTGAAATTTAAAGTCACCAATTGCTGTGTCGCTCTAAAAGCAATACTACCTGGGACAAGTGGAATGATGCCAGGAATCATAAAAAGTACAACGGGCGCTTTGAAAATACGACTCATAATATGGGCAAGCAAACCTAATGTTAAACTACCAAGCAAGCTAGAATATATACTATCCATTTCAAATGATTGTTCTAAAATGTAGCTGACAAAATAGCCCATTGAGCCAGCAAACCCAGCTGGAAAAAATAATTTTTTAGGGGCATCGTAAATCACATTAAAAAAGTATGATGCGCTAAAGCTACATAAAAAAGTAAATAAAATTGTCATTATGTGACCTCCTAAAAAATTAAGTAAGCAATCGCAATACCTGAGCCAATTGCGAAGGCAATGACGAGTGCTTCTAAAAATTTTGCTGTAAACATTAACATGTGTCTACTAAATAAATCTTGTATCGCAGTCGTTATTAGTACACCAGGTACAATTGGCATAACGGAGGCAATCATAGCTGGTCCGAAAGATTGATTGACTTGAAACAGTTCTGAACCAAATATAACGGTCGTACCCAAGATAAATGAACCTACAAATTCAGGTATAAACATGGTGAGTGATTTACTTTGCATATACTCAACGATTAAAAATCCTATAGCACCAGCGATAATTGTAGTAATTGCATCAGACCAAGTACCGCCTTGTAAGTATAAAAAACTTAACGATATAATACCTGCCGCAATCACTTTTTTCCATAGTGGAATACTTAAATTGGATCTATCAATATTTTTCAGCGCTTCAAAAGCTTCTTCTATAGCAAGTTGATTGTCTGTAAGTTTACGGGAAATATTATTGACTTGAAATATTTTAAGTAAATTAGTACTGTTTTTATCAATACGCAAAATTCGAGTATCGTGTTCTTCACTTAATGAAAAATTGATAAATACATTAATGACATATCCTTGGCTATTATAATAACCCATACAAATGGCGATTCGTCTCATTGTATCTTCAACACGAGAAACCTCAGCGCCAGATGACAATAAAATTTTACCAGCAAGTAATATCACATTCATCGTAACTTTATCTTTGTAGTTATCCAAAAGCGTACCTCCGACTTGATAAATAATTATCATTATTATCCCAATATTATTATGTAATTTCAAAGAGAATTTACTAAATGTAAAAAGCATAAACAATATGCATTGCTGACGTTAGCCTTCGGGTTGTCTGCGGTTACGTTGTGAGGTGTCTTAAGTAATGATTAGACGTTATCGTTTCAGCAAAATGAAATTTAAAGGTTTTAAAAAGTTAAATCAATAAAATTCAAGTATAAAAACATGTCTTATTTTTATCGATGCGACGTCTACATAGACAATTAGATATTATATTGCTGATAAAAGTTAATTGTTTCAGCCTTTAACATTTAATTAGCAATTAAAGTCCCACTTCTCAAATGTTTTGAGTCAGTGGGACTTAATGTAAGCTTGTTCGCTCAAGTTTTAGCCATTCTATTGCAGACCGTCATAATCATTTTGAATGAATTAGATTTTTATCAAATGACTTAAAGACATGCAGACGTTTTTATAATATTTGTAAGCCTTGTTCAAGATCTGAAATAATATCATCAATATTTTCAGTACCAATTGATAATCTTACTAATTCTGGTAAGACACCAGATGATTGTTGTTCTTCAGGTGAAAGTTGTAAATGAGTCGTACTAGCTGGATGAATAACTAATGATTTTGAATCGCCTACATTTGCTAAATGTGAGAATAAATTTAAAGATTCAACAAATTTGGCAATATCTTCAACTGAACCATCCACACCAAAGGTTAAAATTGCGCCTTGGCCATTAGGTAAATATTTTTTAGCAAGATTATGATATGCATTACTTTCCAAGCCAGGGTAATTCACCCAAGAAACTTTAGGATGTTCTTCAAGAAACTGTGCGACTTTAAGTGCATTTTCTGAATGACGTTCTAAACGAAGATGTAACGTTTCTAAGCCAATTAGAAATTCATGTACATTAAACGGTGAAACAGCAGAACCAAGATCACGTAATAATTGTACGCGTGCTTTTGTAATATAAGCAGCTTCGCCTACATCATTTGCATATGAAACACCATGATAACTTGGATCCGGTTCGACTAAACCAGGGAACTTTCCATTATCCCAATTAAATTTACCACTATCGACGATGATGCCACCAATGGAAGTCCCATGGCCTCCTATAAATTTTGTGGCTGAGTGTATCACAATATCAGCGCCATACTCAAATGGGCGTAATAAATACGGAGTTGGGAAAGTGTTATCAACAATTAAAGGTATCTCGTGGTCATGCGCAATATGAGCAACTTTTTCAATATCTAAGACGTCTATTCTAGGATTACCAATTGTTTCGGCATAAACTGCTTTGGTTTTATCCGTTAAGGCTGCTTTGAAATTTTCGGGATTACTTGGATCCACAAAGTGTACTTTAATACCTAGTTTTTTGAAAGTGACATTAAATAAGTTGTAGGTACCACCATAAAGATTTGAAGATGCTACAATTTCATCACCGCTTTCAACAATATTTAATAAAGCTAAGTGAATTGCAGCTTGTCCAGAAGATGTGGCTAGGGCACCGACACCACCTTCAAGTGCAGCAATGCGTTCTTCAAAAACGTTTTGTGTAGGATTCATAATTCTGGTGTAAATGTTTCCGGGTTCTTCTAGTGAAAAAAGTTTTCTTGCGTGTTCTGTATCATCGAACACGTAACTTGAGGTCTGATAAATCGGTACTGCTCGTGATTTTGAGAATGCGTCTACCTCTTGACCCGCATGAATCGATAAAGTATCTAAATGCCAATGATTTTGAGACATACATTGTCCCTCCTATATATTTGAATTTTCTGATAATTATTACTATACAAGAGCACTTTTTTATTTTCAAGTATCCTTACTAAGAAAGTAAGGATTTTATGTTTATAACAATAATATGTCCCCACGAATATTAATATGTAACAATATTCATGGGGAACTTTATAGGCAAAATCTGTTCATTCGATTAGGATCATTATTTCCTAGGCAATTTTATATATTAGTAATGTTGATCATGCGCATATTGATCGTGTGTATCATCCATATTTTCATGATTTAAAACTTCAGCGTTTTGCTGTTGTAGCTGACTGTAATCTCCTTCTGGTAATTTGCTCTCGAGAGCTTCAACTTTAGGATAAATAAATAGGGGAATAAAACCAATTAAACCGTATATCATAAATGTAAACATAAAATTAAACGTATCTATAAATAATCCTGCAAAAGTAGATCCAATCACTTGTCCAATAGCCAACATTAAGAAGGGTATGCCTATACCTAAAGAGGCATTTTTAACAAATATTTTAATTCCCCAAACTAAAAGTACGCCAGTTAAGAATATATAACTCATACCAAATAGTGCAGCAGATACAAAGGGAATAATCCAAATTTTGGGTGTGAAAGCAAGGGCGATTGTTGCGATGGCAAGTGCTATAACACCTAAATTAAATGCATAACGAAGTCCGCGTTTATCAATAATTGCACCTGATATGCCACCTATCATGCCGAATAATCCTATCAAAATCCAAAAGAGTGAAAGTGCAATATCAGAATAATTACCAGTATTTTGAACAAATGATTTGGAAAATGTCCAAAAGGTTGCAGTAGATACACCTAATAATATAGAAGCAGTCGTGATACGTGTACTAGCTGAAATATCACGAATGTTAAATGAACCTGTATGAATTTTAATATTTTGCTTTAATGATGGAATGATGAGATAGTTCCAAAGTAAAACGATAAGTGCCAATATCGCATAGATAAAATAAGTTTGTCGCCAATCTATAAAAGTGAACATGGCTGTTATACCCGTAAACATAAGGCCAATACTTGTGCCAGAATTAATCCAAGTATTTGCTTTTCCTTGTTCATGCACTTTAATCCATAAAGAAATGGTGTAGCCATATGGAGGTGAAATGAGTCCAGTACTCGCACCGGCAAAGATGACACCGATAGATAAAACGATTGCGCTTGTTGAAATGCCTATCCCTAATAAACCTATTAGTACAGAGATTCCTGCTAATATAATCATACGTTTAGGGCCAATTTTATCAGTTTGTAATGTTGAAAAGATAATTGTAAAACAATAGGATAAATAAAATAATGAGGAAATAATCCCTGATTGTGATGCAGATAAATGTAAATCAGTAGTTACTTCAGGTAAAAACAAACCAAAACTAAAACGTCCTAAACCATAGGTTGTTGCTATCATAGCTATACCAGGAAATACAAGTTTAGAAAATTTCACTATAAATTTCTCCTTTAGTAGATAGAATGTTCATTCTATTTTAATTTTAAAAAAATACGAGATGAGTATATAAAGTAAGATGCTCATGCTCGTTTAAGAATTAAATTTCTTTGTGTGCTTCGTTAAGTAGTAAATCAGCCATAGTTATGGCGTGAGATGTAGCTTTTTTTGAACCTAGTAATGCTGTCATTGAGGTTGTTCCTTCAAGTAATAGTGTGAATTGAATTGCCAAATCCAATCCATTGACGATACCAGCATTATTTGCCAATTGCTCTAAGTAATTTAACAACTTTTGTTTATGTCCTCTAGCAATATTTTCAATTTCGTTATCTGTATTCGCATAATCTTCGATAGCCCTCATAAACATATCACCCTTATAAGAATGATCATTAAGCCACTGACAATGTGCTTTGACTGCAGAAATAAAAGGTTGGTGTGGTTGTTTTTCAACATAAGTGTCTAAATAATGCCAATATCTAGATTCACGTTGTTTTAACACCGCCTCAACTAAATTGTCTTTAGATTCAAAATGATTATATAAAGTCATCGTAGCTACATTGGCTTCTTGTATAATTTGCTTTAAGCCGATACCACGAAACCCATATTCATAAAATAACCTTTCAGCAGTTGATAATATATCTTGTCGCTTTTGTGACAATCGTCTCACACTTTCTTCTTAGTAGAATGACCGTTCTATTTAAAGTTAACAGCTAAATAGCAAAATGTCAAAGTAATATCAACATATTATGATTTTGACATTTTATATTTAGAAGTGTAATATAACAACAAAGTGAGTGTATACTCACTATTTGTGAAGTGGGGTGTAGAAATGATTGAAGTGAATAATTTAAGTAAATCTTTTAGTAATAAACAAGTATTAGAAGATATAAATGTTGCTTTTGAAAAAGGTGAAATCGTTGGATTAATTGGTCCGTCTGGAACTGGAAAAACAACGCTAATCCAATGCATGTTAGGAATGGAACGTATTGATGTAGGTTGGGTAACGATAAATGGAGTTGAAATGCCCAATAGAAAAATTTTAGGTGACATTGGATATATGGCTCAAAGTGATGCACTTTACACAGATTTGACGGGGAGAGAAAACCTAGAATTTTTTGGAAGTATATATATAAAAAAAAGAAAAGACATCAAAAAACGCGTGGAAATTTGTAGTGATATGGTAAAACTTCAAGAAGCATTAGATAAAAAGGTATCTACCTATTCTGGCGGCATGAAACGTAGGTTGTCTTTGGCTATTAGTTTTCTACAAGATCCACAAATATTGATACTAGATGAACCAACTGTTGGAATTGATCCTAAACTTAGACAAGCGGTATGGAGGGATTTGGATGCAGCCAAAAAAGAAGGGAAAAGTATTCTAGTCACAACTCACGTATTAGATGAAGCAACACGTTGTGACAGACTATTACTTATGAATCATGGTGAAATTATTGCAATAGGATCACCACAAGATATTAAAACGCAATATCAAGCTGAATCAATTGAAGATGTGTTTTTGAAAATGGAGGACTAAATATGAATGCATTTTATATTACTAAACGAATTTTCAAACAAACAATCAGAGACATACGTACGTTAATGTTATTACTAGTAGCACCTTTGCTAATATTAACATTACTGTATTATATATTTACAGTTTCAGATAACTCGAATGGTGTGAAAGTAGGCGTTCATGATATTCCTGCATCACTGAAGGATGAATTACAGTCACAAGATATTACGATAGAAAATTTTAAGGACCATAAAAATATAGATGATAAAATAAAAGAAGATCAATTGACTGGTTTTATGTATATGCAAAATAATGAGTTAGAAGTCACTTTTGCTAATGATAATCCAACTGATAAGGGCATCATGGCTTCTACAAACCAAAAATGGTTAACCAATCATAATATGACTCAAATGAAAGAAAATACAGAATCATTAAAAAAGGCACTTGAGGAAGTTCAATCGCAAATGCCTGATAATGCTAATTCAGGTCAAAGTATGACAGATAATCAGCAAAATATCAGCAAGCCAACAAAAGTTAATACACATTATTTATATGGGGATAAAGATGCTACATATTTTGATACAATTAATCCCATTTTAATAGGATTTTTCGTATTCTTCTTCACTTTTTTAATTTCTGGCATCGGTTTATTAAAAGAGAGAACTTCAGGGACGTTGGAACGGTTGTTGTCTTCACCAATTAAGCGCAGTCATATTATTTATGGTTATATAATGGGTTATGGTATTTTTAGCGTGATACAAACCTTTGTAGTAGTTATATATGCCATATATGTGTTAAATATAGCTGTTGCAGGTTCGATTTGGCTTGTCTTAGCTACAACGGTATTAACGGCCCTCGTAGCTTTAACTTTCGGTATACTGCTGTCTACTTTTGCATCATCAGAATTTCAAATGATCCAATTTATACCACTTGTAATTGTACCGCAAGTGCTATTTGCAGGATTAATACCAATATCGTCGATGAATATGGGGTTGCAATACTTTGCACATTTGATGCCACTATTCTATACGGGGCAAGCTATGCAAGATGTCATGATTAAAGGATTTGGTATACAAGATATTTATATCAATTTATGTATATTATTTGGTATTTTTGTAGTGCTCTTGATATTGAATATTTTAGGCATGAAGCGTTATAGAAAAGTTTAAATATAGGTGGTATCAAAAATGAATCGAAATATTAAAGATATTGTGGAAGAAATTGTACCTAAGTTAGAACATTTAACTGAAAAGCAACGTTCAGTGATTGAAAGTGCCCTCGTACTCTTTAGTGAAAAAGGCTATAATCAAACAAGTACAAGTGATATTGCGAAGCGGGCAGGTGTTGCTGAAGGTACAGTATACAAACAGTTTAAAAATAAAGAAGCATTGCTATATGCAGGTTTAGTGCCTATCATAAAAGATAATATAGCGCCAACTGTAGCAGAAGAATTCTTAAGTGAATTGAATCGTGCAAGCAACTTGGAAATATTTATAAATACATTTGTGGACAATCGTTCTCAATTTATTTATGAAAATAGAATGCTGATAAATATATTCTTTAATGAGGCTATGACAAGTAAAACATTTCAATCAGTTTTATTAGAAATATTTAATAAGCGTTTAGTTGCTCATTTAAAGCCGATAATCAATAAGATGATACGTTGTGGTGAAATGCGAGATGTCGAAGCGGAGTTTTTTGTACGTAGTTTAATTGCTCAAACAATCAATTTAAATATAAGTTGTTTAATTGATTTGAATTATCAATGTGACGAAGCGTATGAAAAACATTTACTTTATACAAAAGAAAGTCTTTACTACATGTTTAAAGCCTAACAATATAATAGCTTATTTAAAATAAAGAAAGTAGAACAGAAATGGAAGTTAGCATCTCTGTTCTACTTTTCTTTTTTTTATTTTCTAGGTATACCAATAACGTGTCCTAGTTGTGATGGCGGATTAAACGGCGTTTGCATATTAAAAGCTGCTTGTATTTTCTCTAGTATAGGTTGAGGGAATGCCATGCTCCGACGTGTAACTTTACTAACACCTATCATGATAACTTCATATGTAGCAATACGCTCATCATTGTCATTATACATTGTCAGGAATAAATGTACTCTTTTCGCATCATAATCATAAATATGTACTTTAACATAAAAGGCATCATCTAACACAAGTTCTTTTAAAAATGAAATATGTGCCTCCAAACTAAAAATGGTAATTTCATGTGTTTGTCGATAAGAAACATATAAGTCGACTGATTCAAAAAAGCCAACGACAACATCACTGAAAATGGAATAATATTGTGCATCATGCATATGGTTATTATTATCTATCCAAGATGGTTGCACGGTGTTTTTATAAATGTATTCCTCTGCCACAAAATCACTCCTCGAGTAAAAATTAATAGTAACCTATATTATTGTAACAACATTAAACAGTTTAAGTTAGTATTTTGATTGAATCTAAGCATAATTCAGCATTAATTATTAAAAATGCGAGCATTGATAAACAAATGTAAGTAAGTTATTATAAAAATGTAAACGCTTGCATTTTGAATGTTTTAAGTTTATATCAGTATTTATAAATTTAAAATAAAAGATATAAAAATTTTGAATTTAAACAGAATTCGGTAGGTAACAAAGGTTTGGGTGACTAGGAAAAAGGGGTACAGACTTAAGGTTCTGTGAAAACCACAAACATATTTTAAGCTCGTTCATCCTATATCAAGATCAAAGATGCAAGCGAGCAAAGTAGTGTTATAGACATTTGTAAATGTTTATAAATGAAATTTAATGTAACTTTAGCGAAGGGGATTTATATGAAAAGGATATTTTTAATAGGTAGTGCATTCATTGGTATCATCGTGGGTGCAGGGTTTGCTTCAGGTCAAGAAATACTACAGTATTTTACTAGCTTTGGAACGTTAGGTATACTCGCAGGAATTGTTTCTACCGTGTTATTCGCTTACGTAGGTATGATGTTAGTTTGGCTAGGTAGTATATTTAAAGCTGAAGGACATAACGACGTGATACATAAATTGACTGGTGGTACAATGTTTGGCAAAGTGATTGCATGGTTAGTAGACATTGTGCTCATTATTGCCTTATTTGGATTTGGTGTCGTTATGCTTGCAGGTGGAGGTTCGAATTTTGAACAACAATTTGGCATACCAGCTGTGTACGGTACCGCTCTTATGGTTATCTTAGTACTTGTATTTGGAATGTTACGTGTGGATAACGTTGTAAAAGTGATTGGTAACATTACGCCGCTATTGATTATCTGTATTGTTATCGTTGCGATATATTGTTTATTTACGATGTCAGGTTCATTTAGTGAATTGGATACATTGGCTAAAAGTCATACCTCAGCTGTCCCACATTGGTTTATCGCAGGTGTGAATTATGTCTCACTTAATGTAGGATTAGGTGCATCAATGTCAATTGTCATGGGAGGAAATGAGAAAAATAGTAAAATAGCGGCATGGGGCGGTTTAGTTGGCGGTATAGTATTAGGTTTAATGATTATGATTAGCCATTTGGCAATTTTTTCTAAGATTGAAACAGTTGGGCACTTGCCGTTACCAATGTTAGGATTAGTCAATGATATTTCACCTATATTAGGCGTATTCATGTCAATCGTTATTTATTTAATGATTTTTAACACATGCCTAGGTATGTTTTACTCATTAGCTACACGTTTCACTGAAATTGAAACGAAACAATTTAAAATATTTTATACGATATTCACTTTAATCGGTTTTGCAATTAGTTTTGCAGGTTTTACAGATTTAATGACATTTTTCTATCCAGTAATTGGTTATATGGGAATCATTATTATAATCGTATTAATTTATGCACCATTTAAGGTGAGACGAATAAAAAAACAAGGTAAATCATTGCAAGATTTGTAAAATATCATATGAAAATAGGTATATATTTTCATAGTGTAAATGTTAAGCTAGCAGGTACGTATAAGAAATGATAACTATTGAAATCCGAAAGGAGCCAATCGCAAATGGTTTATGTGGCATTGTTGTTACTGATAATAGCGATTATATTATTGATTTATTCTATTGCACTGCTGATGGGGAAAGATGGATCATTATTTAGCTTGTTTACACATGAAGAAAAATCATTAAAAAAAGGACAAAAGCTAGCGATTTACATTGCGACAATTATATTGTTAGTAATTAGTATTGTATGGTTGCTAAATATAGTTTAAATGAATGGTAAAAAAGCTATTTAAGCATTACGTGTTGATAAGCTATCACAAATAGCTGACTCAAACACAAAATTTTAGATGTGCAATAGAGGAGGCTGGAACGGAGCACTTTGTCTCAGCCTCTGATTGTTAAATTAGCAGAAACTGACTGGCTCTGATGATATAAATGATAGCCTCAGTCAGGCACGGTCAAAATCAATATGTTGTATAAAAAGAGAACTAATCCATCTTTTGTATGGATTAGTTCTCTTTTGTATAAGTTAATTTGTAAGTCTTATTATTTTTGACGTGAAGGTGGTTGTTTGATATTTGGCACAATGAAAATTAATATTTTCTTAAGAAATTGACTTCTCTATCAAAGATTTGATGTACAACATACGTTTGAACTGCATTTAAAATGCGCTCAATAATTTGTGTTTTATTTGATAGAATTCGAATACTGAAACCATGTGTTGGCAGTTGCGTAATGCCAAAACGGCAATTATATACTTTTTGATAATGCTTGATGTGATCATATACATCATCAATAAAGGATTGATTTACTTCAGGATGTATGAAATAACATGAGCCTAAATGTGTATAGTCTTCCATATATCCTAGGCCATCAACCTTATTTTTAGTTGGATCAAGTAATAAATTATCAAAAGTTACGAGTTCATTATCAACATAAATTTCATTAAGCAGATGCATATATGTGTATGTGAAGGCTTTGTCTTCTTTTGAATAACCAGGTGTCAGTATATCTGTATAGAACAGTGAACCGCTAGCACTTAAATTAAACGTATTTTGTTGGAAAAATTTGGCGTTTTCAAATGCAATTATAGGATCGCCGACATATTCAATATAACCATTATCTTTAATGGTAAAATTTTGATATTGTTCGACATGATCATTTAATGTTTTATAAATTTTTGTCGCACCTTGTGAAGTTAGCGTCACATGTGCATTTTCTTCTGCTGTAAAATCCATCTTGTAACGGTCACCATCTAAATAACCACCGCCTACATTTACAATATAAAATGTAGGTATATCTGAGCCGTTTAAGTAGACTGGGCGTATGACTTTTAATGCTTTTTCAAAAAAGATATTACGCGCTACAGATTTTCTACCATTATTAAAAATGGTTAAATCTAATATGCCAGTCCATTTTTGTTGTGCATCGGCCATTAAGCTAAACCTTTAAGAAAGACGTCTTGATCTATCCATTCGATAACCTTATCTAAGCCTTCATCTGTTTTAAGATTAGTAAATGCAAATGGTCTTTTGCCTCGGAATGTTTCTGTATCTTCGGCCATACGTTCTAATGAAGCACCAACATATGGAGCTAAATCGGTTTTGTTAATTACAAAGAAATCAGATTTAATCATGCCTTGTCCGCCTTTACGAGGAATTTTTTCCCCTTGGGCAACGTCGATAATATAAATAGAAAAATCGACTAACTCTGGGCTGAAGGTCGCAGCAAGGTTATCACCGCCAGATTCGATAAAGATTAAATCGATATCGTCATTGCGCTCTTTTAATTCATCGATTGCAGCAAAGTTCATTGAAGCATCTTCACGAATTGCTGTATGTGGGCAGCCGCCTGTTTCGACACCGATAATGCGGTCTGCAGGTAACACACCGGAATTAACTAAAATCTTTTCATCTTCTTTTGTATAAATATCGTTAGTAATGACTCCGATACTAAATTCTTTAGATAATTGTTTTACTAATTTTTCGATAAGTTGTGTTTTCCCTGCACCTACAGGGCCACCGACACCTATCTTAACTGTCTCTGTCATTTTAAATGCCCTCCTAAGATATAAATATTCTTACGTTTACGTTTTCATGTTCCATCTGGTTGATTTCTAATCCGGGTGCAGTGATACCTAGTTGTGATTCATCTAATGTCATAATATGATTTCTCGTATTTTTCATAAAGGGAATCATATCATGCACGATTCTTTGACCAGCAGTTTGTCCTAAAGGAATTGCACGAACGGCGTTTTGTGTTAAACTCGAAACATTTTGGTATAAATAGTAATCGATAATCATTTCAATATCGACACCCAAATGGTGACCGAGCATCGTAAAACAAATCGCAGGATGCAATTTTGCATTTTTATTTTTGTTTTGCGTTTGATACCACTTTAACCATTCACTATCATAAAGTTCTGCTGCTAATTTGACCATGCGGTTACCCATTTGTTTTGAACCTTGTCTGGTTTCTTTAGGTAGGTTTTGTACAAAAAGTATTTTATCTAAATACAAGATTTTTTCTGTGTTCTGATGATTGAGTGCATCATAGACGAGACGCATCGTTAAACCATCAGCAAACGAAAGTTGTTCATTTAAGAATAATTCAAGCCATTGTTTAAATGATGCTTCATCATGAACAATATCTCTTTGGATATATGTCTCAAGTCCGAATGAGTGACTGAAAGCGCCTGTTGGAAATTGAGAATCACAAAATTGAAAAAGGCGCAAATGTGCATGATCAATCATGTGAATGACCTATATGTCTGAATGCTTGATTTACTTTTCTATCTTCGTGGCTATAGGGTATGCCTAATTCTTTCAGTAAATCCTCTACAAGATAGTCATATTGTACAAGCATCTCTGTTTCTGTGAATTGTGCTGGCAAATGTCGATTACCTAATTGATGTGCAATGTCACCCATTTCTTGTAATGTGCGTGGTTTGATAACTAATAAATCTTCTGAATTGACGTCTATAATTATCATATTTGTATCGTCTTGATATAAAATATCACCATATTGTAAATCGATTGGCTGTTTTAAACGAATACCAATTTCATTACCATGATCTGTTGTAACGCGTTGAATACGTTTCACTAAGTCAGAATTTTCAAGGTAAACTTTTTCAACATGTTTGTTTTTTTCATTTTGCGTAAGATTTGCAATATTACCTTTAATTTCTTCGATGATCATACTTTATCCTCCTAAAATAAGAAATAACGTTGTGTTAGTGGCAATTCAGTAGCTGGTTCACTTGTTATTTTCTCGCCATCGACAAATACTTCATAAGTTTGTGGATCCACATCTAGTTTAGGTGTAGCGTTATTATTTTTCATATCTGCTTTAGATAAATTACGAATGTTTTTAACTGGTCTTAATTTACGTTTTAAGCCTAAACTTTTACCAATATCATTTTCGTAAGCTGTAGACGAAACGAAAGTGATGGCAGTACTTTGCATATTACCACCTAATTGGCCGTACATATTACGGTATTTGAGCGGTTCAGAAATTGGAATAGAACCATTAGCATCACCGTTGATTGCTGTACTAATCATACCACCCTTAAGTACTACTTCAGGTTTAACACCGAAGAACGCTGGGTCCCACATCACAATATCTGCGAGTTTACCTTCATCAATAGACCCAACATATTCTGAAATACCGTGCGTGATTGCAGGATTAATTGTGTACTTCGCAATATAACGTTTGATTCGATTATTATCGTTATATTCACCGTCTCCTTCAAGTGCGCCACGCTGTTCTTTCATGCGATGAGCCACTTGCCATGTACGTGTAATTACTTCACCCACACGTCCCATAGCTTGAGAGTCTGAACTAACCATACTAAATACCCCTAAGTCTTGTAATACGTCTTCTGCAGCAATCGTTTCTTTACGAATACGTGAGTCAGCAAAAGCGACATCTTCAGGGATGGAAGCGTTAAGATGGTGTGTGATCATAACCATGTCTAAATGTTCATCAATGGTATTGTGTGTGTAAGGCAAGGTAGGGTTAGTGGATGATGGTAAAATATTTGAGTATGAAGCTGACTTAATCAAGTCAGGTGCGTGCCCGCCACCAGCGCCTTCTGTATGGTACATGTGTAACACACGGTCTTTAACTGCAGCCATTGTTTCTTCCATAAAGCCGGCTTCATTTAAAGTATCTGCGTGTAAGGCTACTTGAATGTCATAGTCGTCTGCGACTTGTAGAGCATGATCTAAGGCAGATGGTGTTGCACCCCAGTCTTCATGGACTTTAAGGCCAATGGCACCCGCATGTATTTGTTCTACGAGAGCCGTATGATTAACGGCTTGTCCTTTGCCAGTAAAGCCAACGTTTAATGGAATTTGTTCTGCCGCTTCTAACATGCGATGAATATACCAAGGACCTGGTGTAACGGTTGTTGCTTTTGAGCCTTCAGAAGCACCTGTACCTCCGCCAATCAATGTCGTTGTACCACTTTCTAGTGCAACGAGTGATTGTTCTGGGTTAATGAAGTGGACGTGTGTATCAAGTGCACCCGCAGTTATGATTTTACCTTCTGCAGCAATAACATCAGTTGTTGCTCCAATAACAATATCAACATTATCCATAATATCAGGGTTGCCTGCTTTACCAATTTTCATAATATACCCATTTTTCACACCGATATCTGCTTTGATTACTTTGTCATAATCTAAGATTAACGCATTAGTAATCACTAAATCTGCAACTTTTTTATCGTCTCTTGTTACGTTAGGGTTTTGAGCCATACCGTCTCGGATGGACTTACCGCCACCGAAAGTAGCTTCGTCACCATAAGTAGCAAAATCTTTTTCGACTTTGGCGAATAAATTTGTATCACCGAGTCTAACTGAATCACCAATCGTTGGGCCATAAAGACTTGTATATTGAGATTGCGTCATTTTAAAACTCATTTTTTATACCCACTTTCTTTATTAGCATTATCTTCAGATAAATTAGCTTCATCGATAATTTCTGAGTCTTTAGTATAATCATCAGGTTTAACTACACGGGTTTCGTCTATCGGACCATTTACTTTGCCATGGAAACCATAAATATTACGTTTTCCTTTATATTCTACTAATTGAATTTCTTTTTCATCACCTGGCTCAAAACGAACTGCAGCACCTGCGGGTATATCTAAACGTTTGCCATATGCGTGTTCACGATTGAAATCTAAAGCAGGATTCACTTCGTAAAAGTGAAAGTGAGAACCAACTTGTATAGGTCGATCACCTGTGTTTTTTACTGTGATGACTGTGGCATGAAGCCCTTTGTTAACATCGATTTCTGTACGCTTAACAATAATTTCACCTGGTTTCATCAAGTATCCTCCTTTAGACTATCGGATGATGGACAGTAATTAATTTTGTACCATCAGGGAATGTTGCTTCAATTTCTAAATCAGTTAACATATCTGCAACACCTTCCATGACATCATCTTCACTTAATATTTGTTTTCCATAACTCATGAGTTCTGCGACTGATTTCCCATCGCGTGCGCCTTCTAATAATTCAAAACTAATGATAGCAGCTGCTTCAGGATAGTTTAATTTTAATCCTCTTTGTTGACGTCTACGTGCTAAATCGGATGCAATGACTAACATTAATTTATCTTGCTCACGTTGTGTAAAATGCACGTTGTTCACTCCCTTTCCGAAACTGTTGAAAACAACACTTATGTATAAGTGTCTACATTTTTATAATAAAGGGTTGCTAGGCTAACTACAAGAATTACACATTAGTGAAAAATGCAAAAATAACAAATTCAGTAAAATTTGAAAGACTTTTAATTATAGGTTGTATGATATAAGATAAAGAACGTAAATTTTATAGAAATCAGGTGACATTGTGAATGCGATTCAAATATTATTAAAAAATATCGCGCAGGTTTTGTTGTTGAACAATGCATGGACAGGTTTATTTATCTTAATAGGCCTATTTGTAGGTAGTTGGAAAGTCGGTTTAATGGCACTTATTGCTAGTTTAATATCGTTATTATTAGCTAAATATACGAATTATTCAGAGGAAGAGATTAATAGTGGTTTAGCAGGGTTCAATCCAGTATTGACAGCAATTGCATTAACGTTATTTTTAGTACCTGAATGGTACAGCCTATTGATAGTCTTAGTTGCAATAGTCATAACAATGCCATTAGGATCTGCATTCAGGGAATTTTTCAAACCTTTTGGTGTACCAATGTTAACGATGCCATATGTGTTTGTAAGCTGGGTCGTTTTATTGATGTCTTTCCAATTCAAATTTGTAAACGCAGATGTAAAGATATTGCCTAACACAGTCAAAGAAATTACATTTTCGGGACATCAAATCGATTTTATCAGTGCCTTTTTATCAGGTTTTAGTGAAGTTTTTTTATTGAAAAGTGTTTTGGCAGGTACATTCATTTTAATTGGAATTTTTATTGCTTCCAGAAAAGCAGGATGCTACGCAATGATTGCTAATGTTATTGGCTTTGCAGCAGTTACAATACTCGGTGCAAATCATGATCAGATTAATGACGGTTTATTTGGTTATAATGTCATTCTTACAGTTTTAGCGTTAGGCGTGGCATTTAAAACTAGAATTCCAAGGTATATGAGTATTGTACTGGGTGTTTTACTAACAGTGGTTATACATGCAGGCATGATTACATTGCTAACACCATTTGGATTACCTGTCTTTACCTTACCGTTTATTATTGCTACATGGATTATGTTATTCGCAGGCAATAGTATGCGTGTACAAAAATAAATAACCACTGAGGCATGCGGTTTAATTAAATGTACAAACTAAGTATAATGAAAGAGGATGAACTTTGATTATGCGTTTATTATTTAATAAAAATTGTTGAAAAGAGGTATATTTATGAAAAAAATCATCACAGTATTAGCTTCTGCAGCAGTGATTTTGGCTGGTTGTAGTGGCTCTAACAGCGAGTCTAAAGGCAAAACTTTAGATGTAGAGTTACCTTTGAAAACGACATCTATCGCACCATATGAAACGGATGTGCCTGTGAAAATAGGTGCTGCAGAATCATTGTTTAAAGCGACATCTGATGGCAAAGTTCAAAAGTTGTTAGTTAAATCTTATGATCAAACATCACCGACTCAATTAGATTTAACATTAAAAGATAATATTAAATTCCAAAACGGCAAAAAGGTGACAGGCGAAGCGGTTAAAGCTAGTTTGGAGGAAAGTATTCAAAAAAGTGATTTAGTCAAAGGTTCACTACCAATCAAAGATATCAAAGTGAATGGACAAAAGTTGCAAATCACAACTAAATCCGCATATCCTGAGCTCATTTCAGAATTAGCTAGCCCATTCTCAGCTATTTATGATACTAAAGCTAAAGGAGATATCAATAAAACCCCTGTAGGCACTGGTCCATATCAAATCAAAGATTATAAACAATCACAGAAAATTCAATTGGACCGAAATAAAGATTATTGGCAAGGCAAACCTAAACTAGACCACGTCAATGTTACATATCAAGAAGACGGCAATGCCCGCACGAGTGATTTAGATTCTGGAAAAGCAGATGTTATTACAGATGTACCAGTTGAAAAAGTTAAATCATTAAAAGAGAGTGATAAGACAAAAATTTCATCTGTCTCTGGTTTTAGAACTGGATTATTATTATATAATCACACGAGTGACAAAATGACAAAGCAGGTTCGTGAAGCCTTAGATAAAGTCATTGATCGCAAGCGTATTACAGATAATATTTCAAAAGGTTATGCAACACCAGCAACTGGACCGTTCAACAATAAACTCGATTTTATAGAAAATAAAGATGTGCAAAAACAAGATATTGCGCAAGCTAAGAAAATAATGAAAGATGCTGGATACAGTGAAGCACACCCATTAAAGCTGACGATATCTACGTATAATGGTCGTCCCGAATTACCTAAAATTGCACAAGTGATTCAGTCAGATGCTAAAAAGGCAAATATTGATATCAAATTACGCAATGTGGATGACATACAGGGGTATTTAAAAGATAAAGAACAATGGGATGCCTCACTTTACAGCTTCGGTACAATCCCTAGAGGAGATACAGGTTATTTCTTTAACCAAGCTTATAAACCAAAAGGTGCAATTAATGCAGGGGGTTATGATAATCATAAGGTCGCAGCATTAATAGATGAGTTAAATAAAACAGTGGATAAAGAAGAACGAAATCGCATTACCAATCAAATCATTGATATTACAAATGATGACATCGCAAACAGTTATATTTCTTACAATGACAATATTGTTGGAATGAATAAGGATGTAGAAAATTTAACTTCAACACCAGAAGGTATTTACCTTATTGATTATAAGGTTGATAAAAAAGAATGATATTAAAACAGATACTTTCTAGAATTGGACAAATGATCATTGTATTGTTTGTCCTTTCTACTATTACTTTTATATTAATGAAACTTACACCCGGAGACCCAGTTGACAAGGTTTTGCACTTAGATGTAGCGAATGTTTCGAGTGATCAAATTGAAGCTACGAAAGAGCGATTAGGGCTTAATCAATCCCCGATAATGCAATATTTTCAATGGTTAGGTCAAATAATACAATTGAACTTTGGTACCAGTTATCAAACTGGTGAACCTGTGATTAAGGAATTGATTTTCTATACACCTCCAACCTTAACGATTGCAATATTAACGATAGTTATCGTATTTCTAGTTGCCATTCCTTTGGGTATGTTAGCAGCTAAGCGTTATCATACTTGGGTAGATACATGGATAAGAATACTGACTTCATTTACAGTAAGTGTGCCTTCCTTCTTTTTAGGAACGATATTAATTTATATATTTGCACAACGATTAAATATACTTCCTTCATCAGGTTTAGATTCCATTGCTGGTTATATATTACCTGTCATTGCATTGAGTGTTGGAATGAGTGCATATTATGTAAGATTGATGCGTTCGACTTTAGTTGAATTGTATCAATCTAAAGAAGTTGAAGCGGCTAGATTAAGAGGGATGTCAGAACAATATATATTATGGAAAGATTTATTTAAGCCAGCTATTATTCCCGTGATTACTGTATTAGGAATGTCTGTTGGGAGTTTAATTGGTGGTACGGTAGTGATTGAAAATTTATTTGGTATACCGGGCCTAGGTCACTTTCTTGTGGATAGTATTAGAGCGAGGGACTATCCGGTAGTACAAGGTGCCGTTATCATGATTGGATGCTTTGTGGTGTTAGCCAATACGATTAGTGATTTGTTACTTTTATGGATCGATCCTAAACGTCGTTTTAATAAAATCAATGATACATTAAAACGCCACGGTCAGGATGGTGATATGGAATGAAAGACATGAATAAAAGCAGTTTTATCTTTTACGTGTTTGGTATATACGTATTGTTGCTCATCATTGCTCAATTTTTTATTTCAACAGATAGTGCTTTGGAGGTACATTTGAATCATACACTAGAGCTTCCTAGTAGTTCACATTGGCTAGGTACAGATGATTATGGTCGCGATTTACTAGCAAGAGTAATCATAGGTGCTAGATATACATTAATCATCAGTTTAATCACATTGTTAATTACTGTAATAATCGGTGTACCATTGGGGCTTTTAGCAGGTTATAAAAAAGGCTTTGTTGATACTGTAATTATGCGTGTTATTGACATAGGATTAAGTATTCCAGAGTTTGTGTTAATGATTGCTATGGCAAGTTTCTTTAAACCTAGTATTTGGAATTTAGTGATAGCAATTACGATTATAAAATGGATGACATACACGCGACTGACACGTTCGATTGTAAGTAGTGAAATAGGGAAACCATATATTCAAATGGCTAAACTATTTAATGTACCAACACATCGTATTATTATTAAACATTTTTTCCCACAAGTGATGCCATCTGTGATTGTTTTAATGACCGTAGACTTTGGGAAGATTATACTTTATATTTCTTCACTCTCATTTCTAGGTTTAGGTGCACAACCACCTTCACCAGAGTGGGGGGCAATGTTAAATGCAGGTAGAGATTATATCAGTTCATATCCTTTACTATTGATTGTACCAGCATTTCTAATCACATTAACTATTTTATTGTTTAATTTAACTGGTGATGCATTGAGAGATAAACTTTTAAAAAGAAAGCGTGATGTAGATGGCTAATAGTAACCTTTTAGCAATAGCGAACTTAACCATCACAGATAACAGCGGACAAAGACTTGTAGATCAACTTGATTTAGCATTACGAAAAAGTAAAGTGAATGTTTTGGTGGGTGAAAGCGGTTCCGGAAAAAGTTTAACTGCAAAAGCACTTGTGCAACAAGTTCCTAATATGCTAACCACACATTTTGATTCACTAGTTTACAAAGGGCAATCCATCATAGGTGTGCGTAATTTACTAGGAAAAGAAATTGGATTTATATCTCAGGATTATACACATAGTTTTAATGATCATACAAAATTAGGTAAGCAATTACTTGCGATTTATAAAATGCATTATAAGGTAGACAAAACAACGGCTAATAAGTTTGTAAAACAAGCACTTAAATGGGTGGATTTAGATCCAGAAACAGTGATGCCGCGTTATAGATTTAACTTGTCAGGAGGTCAACTTGCAAGGGTGCAAATCGCCAGTGTTTTAATGTTAAAGCCAAGTGTTATTATCGCTGATGAACCTACAGCATCATTAGATGCAATCACTGGTTATAATGTGATGCATTTAATCAAGCACTTAGCGGAAGTCCATAAGGTGACTTTATTGATGATTACACATAATTTATCTCATGTGCTCGATTTTAGTGACTGGATTAGTGTTATTCAACATGGTAAGGTCATAGACTTTAACCATGTACAAGCATTTAAAGATGGGAATGTAAAACCATATAGTCTTAAATTATTTGATGCGCGTAGTCAGTTAAGGAAGGATGGCATAAATGATTAAGTTGAAACAGGTTAACTTTGCATATAAAAATGCGCCTATTTTAAAAAATATTAATTTAACTATATCTCCAAATGAAAAACTAGGTATTGTTGGTGAAAGCGGTTCTGGTAAGACGACTTTGGCCCATATCATGCTAGGATTATTAACTGATTACCAAGGTTATTATTCAACACAAGGATTAAGTATGCTTCCAATATTCCAACATGCATATGACAGCTTTAATCCCAAATTCAAAATACAAACCGCGCTTGAAGAGCCATTACGATATTACAAAGGTTCACAATCAACATCAGATATTCGCTCAAACCTAAAATATTTAATGTCATACATGCAGTTAGAAGAAGCATTATTACAAAAATTTCCAGACGAGTTAAGTGGTGGTCAGTTACAACGATTTAACACCATACGCACGTTAATGCTAGAACCTGATATGTTAATCTGTGATGAAATAACAGCGAGCTTAGATGTCATCGCTGAACAAAGAATGATAAAAGTTTTGAAAGATTACTGTGATCAAACAAACAACGGCATCATTATGATTTCTCATGATATCGCATTTTTAAATCAATTTGTTGAGCGTATTGTTGTTATGAAAGATGGAGAAATTGTCGATGATTTTATGATTACTGATTTATTTTCTGAAGATCGCCATAATTATACGAAAGCGCTACTTTCTCTATATTAAGCTGGGCAATAATTAAAGTACAATCAACAAATTTTTGTGGTTTGCTCAATATAAATGAAGTATAATATATAATTAAGCTCAGTTTAAATTGTAATTATATGAAAAGGGGATATTTAGAAATGAAAAAATTATTATTACCATTACTTGCACTTATTTTGGTATTAGCAGCATGTGGTAATCAATCAAATAATGAATCATCAAAAAGTAAGAAAGAAACAAAGACGTATGTTCAAGATTCAGGGGATAAAGTGAAAATTCCTAAAAAACCTAAACGCATTGTCGTACTGGGGGCTACTTATGCAGGTGGCTTAAAACAACTTGATGGGAACATAGTAGGTGTAGCTAACATCGTGAATGATAGCAAAGTGTTAAAAGATAAATTTAAAGATGTCAAAAAAGTAGACGCAGAGAATGTGGAAAGTGTCGCAAAATTAAAACCAGATTTAATTATTACTTACAATACAGATAAAAATTTAAAAAAATTAAATAAAGTTGCTCCTACAATTGCTTTTGATTATTTGAAACATGATTACAAAGAGCAACATCAAGAATTAGGGAAAATTATAGGTAAGGAAAAACAAGCGAATGCATGGATTGATAAGTGGGATAAAAAAACAAAAAATGATGGTAAAACAATAAAAGAAGCTATTGGTGAAAACACAACAGTTTCAATTATTAAAGATTTTGATAAAAAAGTGTATGCACTCGGTAAGACATACGGTCATGGTAGTGAAGTGTTGTATGATGCATTTGGCTTAAAAATGCCAGAGAATGTTGAAAAAGCTACTAAGAAAAATGATTTAGCTGATATCTCTGAAGAGGAAATTCCAGATATGGCGGGTGATTACGTGGTTACACCTGTCGCTAAAGGAACTAAATTATCTTTTGAAAATAAAGATCTATGGAAAAGTACCGAGGCTGTCAAAAATGGACATACAATTAAAGTAGACGAGGGTATTTATTGGCTAAATGATCCTTACTCTTTAGAATATGAACGTAAAGATTTGAAAGATCAATTATTGAAAAAGCAATAAATATAAACCGGATTAATTTTATAAATTAAAACCATTTTAGTTACTATTAACAGTTTAAACACTAATAGAATTGAACTTATTTTATTAGTAGTTGTTGTTAGTACACTAAAATGGTTTTTGTATTATGCTCAATGATAAATAATGTCCTAATTATATAGGGTTGATGAAAGCATATATAATTTTTAAAATGTTTTAAAATGAATGTAGGCAAATGGTTTAGAAAATAACAAAATGATTAGCTGTATATAGTAAGGGATGTGAGTATCTAGTCTTTAACTCGATATTTTTATCCTTTAAACTAGAAAGAAAATGCTAAAATGTTGAGTATATTGAATGATATAGATTGCCAAATTTATTGTTGATACCAAGTATTTATATAGGTAGTGTTAGACAAAACCCAGAAGCTAGAATTAATATTTTTTGTACAACATCATTTAAAAATTAATTAATGAACTAAAGAAACTTTCAAATGTATGGTTAGTGGGGAGATATATCATGAAAAAAGAACAAAAAGTGGATAACTGGATTAAAATGACGAAATATATACATTATATTGAAGCGATGATCGAGAGGAAATTGAAAGAACAATACCATCTAAGTATTAAAGAGTTTTATGTATTATATGAAATTTATAAGTCAAAAAATAAAAAATACAAGATCAATGATTTGATAAAAGTGGTTGATTTAAGTCAAAGTGCGATGTCTAGACTTATTGTAAGGATGGAAAATACAGAGACTGCGCTTGTATATAGACAAGAGTGTGTAGAAGATCAACGAGCCATGTATATTTACTTAACTAGTAATGGAGAAAAAGTAACCCAAAAAGCACTTCATACTTACGACCAATTATTAAAGCAAGTGAATTTAAAGAGTATTAGAACACTAGCAAAAATGGATGATAGTGATTAATGTTTGTCGTATGAAATAAAAATTTTAAAACTTTACGCTATTGAAATGTAAAAATGATTAAGTCATGCGTTCTAATGTATTTTATGTTTTACTATAAGTGTGTAATACATTGAAAAATTTGAAAAGGGAGAGAATGCTGATGGAAATTAACGCTGCATGGCTCAATTTACCAGTACAAGATTTGGAAACAAGTGAAAAATTTTATGATACGATTGGGTTTACAATCAAAAAACATAAAGACATGATGAATAAAATGCGAGGTATTCAAACGAAAGATGGCCAAATCATTATGCTGATAGAAAAAGAACAATTTGAAAATGTTTCTAGACTTTCATCTATAGGTAGTAATGAAGCATTAGTATCACTTTCAGTTTCAACAAAACCTGAAGTTGATACGTTGGTTTCATTGGTTGAACAGGCAGGTGGAAAAGTACTCGAAACAGGCACAGAACATGAAGGGTATTATGGGGCGTTATTTAGTGATATAGATGGCCATTTGTTCAATGTTATTGTAATGTAATGACTTACAAGACAATCTCATCTTTGAATGATTTGTACAGGAATGGAAGGTGTAACATTTGATAAAAGCAATAGCGGTAGATAAAGATGGTACTTTTTTTAAATCTGATAATACCTTTGATGAAGCTTATTTCAATAAAATTTTTAAGAGCATGATGGACAGGGATATGAAATTTATCATTGCTAGTGGAAACCAATATGCGCAATTGCGTTCGTTTTTTCCTGACAAAGATCAGCAGATAGCATATATAGCCGAAAATGGTGCAGTGACGTATCAAAATAACAAGTTAGAAGCGGCTGAATATTTTGATCAACAATTGGTTTTTGACGTTTTGAATTTGATCATTAATCATTATCATATTGAAGATATTGTGTTAAGTGGAGTTAAAACGGCTTATGTATTAGAAAGTGTGAGTAACGACTTTTTATCATTTTTATATAAATATTATTTTAATATAACAAAAGTTACAGACTTTAACACAATTAATCAAGATAAATTTGTTAAAATTGCGCTTAGAATTAAAGACCCACAATTTTTAGATGAAGTGATGAGAGGCTTGACTGAACAATACGGAGAAGAAATAAAGCCAGTAACGAGTGGAAATGATAGTCTAGATTTAATATTACCTAAAGTGAATAAAGGTGTGGCGATTAAAACACTTTTAGATAAATGGAAGATTCAATCTCATGAATTGATGGCTTTTGGAGATGCAAATAATGATATAGAAATGTTAGCTATGACGCCAAATAGTTATGCAATGGCTGAATGTAGTCCAGAAGTGGCTGAAGTCGCAAATTACAAAGCACCATCTAATGATGAATCAGGTGTGTTGCAAGTCATTGAACGATATTTAAAACAAGCTAACAATATGACAAACTAAAACAACGACAAAAAACTCATTATTCCATTACGACATATCCTTACGAGAGATTTGTTAACAGAATAATGAGTTTTATTAATGGTGTAACATTATTTTATAATAAGTACAGGAATATTTGCGCTATTAGCGATTTTATGAGTAACATTACCTAGTACATTTTTTATGTCTGGTTTGGCACGTTTATTACTCATAACGACGATATCATAGTTGTTTTCTTCGATTTCATTTAATATTTCTTGTTTAATGTAGCCAGAACGAAACTTCACTTGGATTTTTAAGCCGAGTGATTCTAGTTTTTCTACAAAAGGTGATATCTCTTTGCCTTTTTCTTCAGCTAATTCTTCAAAATGTTTGCCATCATAGCGAACTGAGGTTTGTAAATCACCTTCAGGTATCACGTTGAAAATAGTGATTTTTGCATTATCAACACCAGTAGTTAAATTTTGTAATTCTTGGGGAACATTATTAAAAGAATTATCAAAGTCATATGCTAACAATATATTTTTATACATTTTAGCGCCTCCTTCAGTAATTATTTACCCTATATAATAAAAAATTATCATAATTTCACTATTAATATTTTACAATAAATAATTCGATTAGAAAAACTAAAATATTTTACACATCTAATCCTATGATATCACTGACATGATTATATCCATTGTTTTGCAAATATTGTACGAGTTGTTTGTTCATCTTTTTAGTTAATCCGGGGCCTTCAAATACGAGAGAACTATAAATTTGCACCAATGATGCACCATGACGTAACATTTTGATGACATCATTCACTGTGAAAATACCGCCCGTACCAATGATTAAAAACTGCCCCTGCGTTTCCCTATATGCTTGTGCAATAAGTTTTAAATTACGTTCGAATAAAGGTTTACCACTTAACCCACCAGTTTCTTTTTGATTAATGGAGTGTAACTGTTCGCGTTTTTGCGTAGTGTTAGCTAAAATGATGCCATCAAACGTTTGTGTGATGGGTTTAAGCATTTGTGATAAGCCTTCTGGACTAAGATCAGATGTTAATTTAATAAAAATAGGTACATCTAGTTCATGCTGGATTTTGTAATTTTGTATAGCAGAACATAATTGAGAAAATTCATTTTTATCATGAAAACTTTGCAAGTTTTCCGTGTTAGGCGAACTGATATTAACAGTGAAAAATGTAACGTCATTTTTAAATGTGTCGATGACTTTTATATAATCTTGATAACGTGATTCATATGGTGTTGTTTTATTTACACCTACATTTATACCAATAGGTGTATGGTAACTAAATTTTCTTAAGTTGCTCAATGCTTTGTTCATACCTAAATTGTTGAATCCCATACGATTGATCAGAGCATGGTCCTCTACTAAACGATACATGCGTGGTTTAGCATTGCCAGGTTGTGGTTTAGGTGTTATTCCACCTAATTCTAAAGCACCAAAACCTACTTTATCTAATGCTTTAGGAACTTCACAAGATTTATCAAATCCTGCAGCTAATCCAATTGGATTTTCAAAATGTATCCCTTTCATATTTTGCGATAATATCGGATGTTGATAATGAAATAATTTTTCAAGTATCGGCAACAATTTAGTATGCTTTTGTGGGATTTTAAGAGCATTTATCGTCATGCCATGCGCCTTTTCAGGGTCTAATTGAAATAATATAGGTTTAATTAACTTGTACATGTTGTCATCGCTCCATTTGTTTAAATTAGTAGTAGATGAAATGATTTGTCTTTAATAGACTAGCATTTTAGCATTCATATGCCTAGTGTAAATAAGTAATGTTAATACAACCTTCAAATTATTGGGGAAGACATTGATTTTGATTAAATTTTATATTAAACGGTAATAGTATAATTGTGTGATGGAATGATGGAGGGATAATATTATGAAAACACAATGGCAATCACAACTACCATTAGACAACATACGGTCTATCGTACCAGTAAGTGGTGGAGACGTTAACGAAGCATATAGAGTAGAAACATCTCAATCACCATATTTTTTATTAGTACAGCGTCAGAGAAGTAAAGATTTTTTTGCTGCAGAAGTCGCTGGGCTCAATTTGTTTGAGAAATCTGGCATCACTGCGCCAATCGTTATTGATAGTGGTGAAATCGATGGTGATGCCTATCTGTTGCTAAGCTTTTTAAATGAAGGAACACAAGGAAGCCAAGCCGAGCTTGGAGCCTTGGTGGCTAAAATGCATCAACAACAGCAGCCAGATGGTAAGTTTGGCTTTGATTTACCATATGAAGGTGGTGATGTATCGTTTAATAATAATTGGTCAGACAGTTGGATGACTATATTTGTTGAACGACGTTTAGATCATTTAAAAGATAGATTGGTAGATCAAGGTCTATGGATAGAGGATGATGTAAAAACTTATCATAAAGTGAGAGAAAAAATTGTAAGTTCATTAAGGGATCATACGAGTAAACCATCATTATTGCACGGTGATTTATGGGGTGGTAACTATATGTTCTTAGAAAATGGCCAACCTGCATTGTTTGATCCGGCGCCACTATATGGTGATAGAGAGTTTGATTTAGGTATAACCACTGTGTTCGGTGGTTTTACTCAAACTTTTTATGATGCTTATAATAAGCATTATCCTTTAAGTAAAGGTGCGAATCAGCGATTAGAATTTTATCGTTTATATTTATTAATGGTGCATTTATTAAAATTTGGAAGTATGTATGCAGGCAGTGTAGATCGCTCCATGGAAAACATATTAAATGGTTAAACATGATAAAGATGATTTTCTATTGTTATAAAGTGACGTTACACATTGTATTCACGATGAATATACAATTTTTAAAAATGAAATAGACGGTAATAGTCATTTAGAATGATGAGATTAGTATAAAATTAAATATGATGAACTGAATCATTAGTATATTTCAATCTAATTGATACAAAGAAAACCCGTTAAGCATTTTCTGCTTGACGGGTTTCTTATTAATCTAAATTTAGCGTGCCCATTTCTTCACGCAATTTATAAACTTTATCAGGCGTAACATCTTCACCTAAAGGATCCACAACTTTTAAAGTGGAAAATGTGTTAACGACTTGGCCACGAATCATTTGAAGATATTCTTGTCTTAATACTTGCTGTTCTTGTTTTTCTTCTACAGTCAAAGGCTGTACTTTTTCTTTATTTGCTAATTGGTTAATTCTATCTAGTAGTTTCATAAATTTTGTCCTCCTGTAAATGTCGAGGTGGAAAGTGTGGGATTATTTCATTGCCGACCTCTGTTAATATATCTTTATAAGTTCTGTCGTTGGTTATAAACTGCAACATGATATGATTGGTTCCGATGCGTTCGTACGCTTTTAGGATGTTTAACAAAGTGTTTCTTCCTAAGCGATAACCACCTTTAACTGGCTTTACAAGTTCATTTGGATTCGCTGATAAATCAATAACCAAAGGATGCATAAATGGTTTGAATGTTTCATTTTGATGCCATTGCTGTAATAATGCTTTTTGTTGTTGGAATGGTTGAGGATAAAATAACCACCCATCCAAATGCGTTTTTAACCAATCCATATGTTGTTTGGCGTATCCTGTTGCGAAAATTGGAATATGCTTATGCTTTGGTAATACTTGTAGGCCAGAATCTTCATACAGTTCAAATAAATGATTTGACGTTTGTGGTGATGATGATTGCCATAGTTCTTTTAAAGATGATACAGCTGATTGAAAATGTTGACTTAGCTCATTCGGATTGATTTTAAAAGTTGGAAATTCAAATTGCCGATCTCCAGTAGCAATCCCTAATAATAATCGCTCGTTTGATATTAAATCAAGAGAAGCAGATGCTTTAGCTATATGCACAGGATGACGTAATGTTGCAACAATACTAGATGTTCCGAGAGCGATTTTGGATGTGTTGGCAGCGATAAAAGTTAAAAATACAAACGGATCGTAGTTTGTCGTTACATTACCAAGATGCGGACTATATAAAGGACTATCTCGCACAAATAAGCTTGTGAATCCAAGTCTTTCAGCATATTGAACTAATGCTATTTGTTGATCAAACGGCAATGCGATATTTTCAGAATCGTCAAAGGGTAACATTAATCCTAAGGTTAAATGTTCCTGTTGAAAAGTTCGTTTGAAACCATTGTGTGTTTGAATTGTTGTCACGTCTATCCCTCCTCTTCAATCATATTAAACAACGATTGTAAACTAAGAAACATATGTTGTTTAGATTGATTATATGTCACGACTTATTATAATGCAAACAACATGTTTATAGATTCATTGTATAAACAACAACGTGAGCAATATGTTGTTTAAGTTATTTAGTTAATGTCCCAATGATTGTTGAATTTGTGAATGAATATTAACGATTTATAAAATCATAATGAAACATTAATGATTATTGATTAAAATCTTAAAATTCTGTAAATTTAAAAAGTAATATCTTTTAAATAGGAGGTACTTTTGTTGAAAAATATTTTAGTTAGCATCGTTATAGGTGTTCTATTATTTTTATCAAGCGCTATCAATGATGAGACGCAAGCACAAACGCAAAATGGAACTTTGCCAGATTCACAACAGAGTAATGAACACAACCAAATAGGTACTGCCACGCCAAGGGTAATGCTACCAGGTGAAAATAGACATCAAATTAAAAATACTCGAACGAGTCATTACCAATCAATTGGCTACATAGAAAAAGGAGAAATGATTGCTACCGGTGTGGTTATTGGTAAAAATACAGTGCTGACGAATAAACATGTAGCGGATAACAATAATGCAAATCTGTCGTTTGCGCCCGCTGCTGAAAATGAAAATAGTTTTCCGTACGGTACTTTTAAGGCAAAAGAAGTGATAGCATATCCTGGTGATGCTGACTTAGTAGTTATTCATTTTAATAAAAACAGTGAAGGACAATCGGTTGGTGATGTTGTGACACCTGCCACTATTGGAGAATCTACCACTGTGTCGAGCAATGAGCCAATAACAGTTACTGGTTATCCAGGTGACAAACCTTTAGCAACGATGTGGGAAAGTTCCGGTAAAGTCAAAAGTAATAATGATAACATATTGACGTATAGTGCTAGCACATTTGGTGGGAATTCAGGCTCACCTGTCTTTAATGATAATAATGAACTAATCGGCCTACATTACGGAGGAGTGGAAGGAGAAAGCAATAATGCAGTGGCGATAACAGGTGAAGTATTAGAATTTATCAAGAAACACAATGTTTAAACAATTGTTGTACTCAAATATATTATCCCCCTCGTGATAATAAAGTTATGATAACTGATGGTTTAACGAGGGGGTGAATGTTTACAGAACAACTATTTTCATTGTCTAAACTCATTGTATGTGAATTATTTTTGTTTTGAAAGTTGTGATGTAATGAAGGGTAATGACTTGTTGATATACGTTTCAGCAGGCAATTTACTTGAATGAAACCAATGTTTGGCAATGCCGTATAACCCCCATGAAAGAAAACGTGCACTTGTAGCAAGCGTTTCTCTATCTATATCTTTGTGTTCATCAGACATTAATTTTAAAAAAATATCTTCTAATTCTTCTTTAATTCTTTTTTCGACAATTTCACCATATGCTTCACTGTTTAGACGGCACTCTTCGTGCGTATCTTGAATATAGCTAGTGATTGTAATAAAACATTGACACAATGCATTTTCATTTAATTCTGCAACCATACTGAGTGATTGATTTAAATTTTTTAAGATTGTTTCAGACAATGTATAATCCATAATGTCATATTTATCGTAAAAATGAGCATAAAAAGTAGCGCGATTGACAGTAGCACGTTCGGTGATATCTTTAACTGTAATCGATACTAACTTTTTTTCTTTTGCAATTTCACGAAAAGCATCCATTAATAATTTCTTTGTTCTTATAATACGGGGATCTATATGAGTATGATTCAATTGATTACACCTCTATATTTGTTATTAGCATCAGACAAATTATCTTGCTTTACGCACAAGTTGTCAATAAACATAACTGACTATAACATTATTTTATTTCTATTTTACGATTATTTATTTTACTATTTAAAAAACAATAGATAATGATACCAAATGTGATGATCATAATACCAACGATACTCAATATATTTGGTAACGCTAAACCTAAAAGTAACATTTCACCAATTAATGTAAAAACGATTTCCATCGCTTGTGTTGCTTCAACTGCAGCTAACTTAGTTTGATTGTGTTTTATCATATTTGTAGCATAGAAGAATAATGTTGTTGCGATAATACCAGAGAAAATTGCAACTAAGAAAGTTTGCATGATTTGATTTGAAGATGGCGGTCCTTGCCTAGCCAATCCAATGAGAAAGATGAGCAACCATAATGGTAAGGTGACTAAGGTCATACCATAAATCCGTTCAATCGTATTTAAGTCATTGCCAACAAGCACCATCATTTTACGATTGCCTAATGGATAACAAAATGCCGCAACGATTAACGGTAAAACCGATAATAAAAATATATGCAAGTCTATATTTGAAATGTGTGGTATTTGTACAATAATAACACCTAGAATCATAATGCTCGATGTAATTAACGGGCGCCATGCGATTCGTTCTCGCACTTTAATTGTAGCTGTATCTTGTTGTATGTATGTGTAGAAAAAAGGAGCAGTGAGAAGGCCGCAAATAATAGTTAATTGCCATGTTGCAGAAATAAGCCAGCCCGGGCTATAATTTGATACAAAAGTTATAGGCACATAGAAAAAGACAAAGGCAAGAGAACTCCACAATAGCCACGCGAAAAAATGTTGTTTAATATGCAACAGAACAACATGATGGCGGGTTTTATGCTTCCCAATAACCATTATTAATAAAAACGGAAACATAAAAATAAAACGTAGTGACGCACTAAAAAGCCAACTTCCGCCGTCGTTAGACATTGCATGGTTTAATATGAATGTAATAGAAAAAAAGAAAGCAGCTAATATACCAATTAAAATTGCTCGCATTTAAGACCACCTCAAGTTGTTTAATGATACTAACTTACCAGTTTTTTTAATTACAGCAAACATAATTCGTACAAATAAGATGATATTTTATAAAAAAATAAGTGAATTTTCGGAAAAATAAAAAGCGGATGCAATGGAAAAGTAGTATGATAGATTTAACAGTAGTATAAAAAGACAGAGCAATATAATTGAAAGCATGTTGTTGCGATTTAGGTAGTTGTGTTTAATAATAAAATATTAACTTCAAAATGATACTTAGATAAAGTTAGTACAATTTATATTTATATAAGAAGATTGGAGTGTGTTAAATGACTAAAAAAATAATCATGGATTGTGACCCAGGTCATGATGATGCGATAGCATTGATTCTTGCAGGTGCGAAACATAGCACGCTTGATATACTAGCAGTGACCACTGTAGCTGGAAATCAAGCAGTTGAAAAAAACACCAAAAATGCACTTAATGTATTAGAAGTTATGGGAAGACGAGATATCGAAGTATCAGTAGGTGCTTCACGTCCGCTCATAAAACCTGCTTCGTTTGCTTCTGAAATTCACGGAGATTCTGGATTAGATGGACCTAAATTACCAGAAGTACCATCGTTGAAACCAACACAATATCACGCTGCAGATGTAATCATTAAAACATTGAAACAAAGCTCTGACCCTGTAACAATTGTAGCAACGGGGCCGCTTACTAACGTTGCTACCGCATTAATTAAAGATCCTAGTATTGCTCAATACATTGATTCTATTACTATCATGGGGGGCGGTACTTTCGGAAATTGGACACCTACTGCTGAATTTAATATCTGGGTAGATGCAGAAGCTGCTACACGTGTATTTGAAAGTGGTATTAACATTAATGTTTTTGGGCTAGACGTGACACATCAAGTTTTAGCAACAGATGAAGTTATTCAAAGATTTAGTGCTATTGATAATAAAATATCCAAATTTGTTGTTGAACTACTAAAATTTTTCAAATCTACGTATAAAACGCATTTTAATATGGATGGCGGTCCTATTCATGATGCGTGTACAATTTTATACTTATTGCAGCCAGACTTATTTACCATGCAACAGACACATATCGACATAGAACATCAAAGTTCACTCACTTACGGTACAATGTCAGTCGACTTAAATAATGTTACAAACAAAGAAAAAAATGCATATTTTGCTACATCAGTAGATGTTGAACGCGTTTGGACTTTGATGGAACATATGTTAGAAAGTTATAACGTGTAATTTAAATGAATAGGTATTGCTTCATAAATTTTGAAGATATTAATATACATCACTTGTAAGAATGTGCGCATTAGCATTTCTTAAATTTTATTAAAATAATAGAAAAGCATAGAGCTTAAATATTTGTCACTGAAAATAAACGTCGGTTTCTAGTAAAATAAATTAGAAATTGACGTTTATTTTACATTAATGGTATCAAGAGATTTTCATATCTGAATTCAATGGATATATGTTTACTAAAAGTGTTTTGATATTTTTGTGCCATTCATTTAGTACGAAAGTATGAGAAGATTTTAAGTTGAATAATTAGCAAAATATAGATGAAAGCATTTATTATGATATTAATATCATAATTTAAAAGGTGAATCAGATAGTGAAAAATACATTTAAAATGATACTATTATTAATTATTGTGTTAGTGCCGTTAATACTATTATTAACAAATATAGATACGGTACAACGATATATAAGAGAAAATTTAGTGCAACAAAATGATGGAAATAAAGATGAAAAAGAAACAGATAGAAGTATTTTTAATATTAGTAGAGAGACAGAATCTTTTGGTGATTATGAATATAATGACTTTGATGGTAAACACTATGGCATCGACTATGGTATAGCTAAAAACACACCAGTAACTGCCGCAACAGATGGTAAGGTAACTAGAACTTTTGAAAATGAGTTAGGTGGTAAGGTAGTGCAAATTAGGGAAGAAAATGGTGTATACCATCAATGGTATATGCATTTAAATGAATTTAAAGTGGAACCTGGAGACAAAGTTGAAGCTGGAAAAATCATCGCACTTTCTGGTAATACTGGTTCTCAAACTTCAGGACCGCATCTACATTTCCAAAGAATGAAAGGTGGCGTTGGCAACGATTATGCGGAAAACCCAAGAAAATTTATAGAATCATTGCCAAAAGGTGAAAAAAGTTTGTATAAGCAATAAATGTCTAGAAAATATTTTAGCCTATCACGGCACAATTTACCAAATAATGTAATGATAACAATATGGTAGAACAAAATTATTTTATATAATTTTGTTCTACCATATTGAAGGCATAGTTAGGAACTATAAAATTAACTTATTAAGAAGTTGATTTATCTATAACTGAGTCAATAGAATCGTAATTTAATAAATTTCGATGAATTGCTTCCCACAAGTAAAATGCTCCATATGAAGCATATGGATGCCATTGTTTTGCACAGAGAGTGAGCTGTTTTTTTCTTTCTGCGGTTGAGGTTTGATATAGCCATTGTGCAGCTCTCTGTAAACCTACATCAAAAATGGGCAATATATTTTCGCGTTTTAATGTAAAAATTAAAAATATTTCTGATGTCCAACGACCAATCCCTTTGACCTGTGTTAAAACTTGTTTTACAGTTTTATCATCTAATTCATGTAAATTAGCAAAATCCAATTTATTTTGTTCTATATATGCAAGCAAATTTTGAATATAGTTGATTTTAGTTTTTGAAAGACCAATATGTTTCATTTGTGTTTCCTTCAAACTTAAAATCGATTCAAGGGTCCATTGATTGTGTATAGCATCTGAAAATTTTTGGAAAATTGCTGAAGCGGCAGTATTGGTAATTTGCTGTCCAATGATAGAACGAATTAACGATTTTAGCGGATTGGTACGTAGTGTTATTTCTATGTTGCCAATTTGCTTTATAAGTTTTGCAAGTGTCTCATCTTGATTCATAAGTGTTTGTACAGCCGGATCATTTATATCAATTTGCCACTGAGTCATCGTACTCACACCTTATTGTAATAATTGTTGCAACACAATTGCTTGGTTATGTTGCTCATCTTTTGCACCATATAGCAAAATGACATCTTGCTTACTGTTAGCAATAATATCTTGCAATTCATTAAAAGCTTCTTGTTGTTCCTCATTTTCACGTAATTCTTTCTCGTATTTTTCTTTAAATGCAGCATAAAGTTGAGGATCGTGATTGAACCATTTTCTTAACTCGGATGTAGGTGCAATATTTTTTAGCCAATGGTCTAAATTGGCCTGATCTTTTGATATACCTCTTGGCCAAACACGGTCTACAAGTACACGAACGCCTTCTTTAAGTGGTTTTTCATAAATGCGTTGTATTTGAATAGTCATAAAATACTCCTTTAATTTGAATTATTTCAATTATTTTTCTATAGCCTAAAATTTAATATTAAAAACATCAGAGGTCTCAGAGGTCATATATTCTACCTTAAAGGGTATAGATAAATATAATGCTGAAAAGGAGATTTTAACTATGACGAATTTTGATCAAGTACAACCACCCGAACAATTTAAATACCGTAGTAATGCAGTGCTTATTAAAAATTATTATGAATTCACTTGTGATAATCGAATATATTTCAGTCAAACAGCACACAAAGATTTAGCAAATCAACATTATAAGTTCGATATTGAAATTTTATCTGAAATAGACGATACCGGATTGGCATTAGATTTTAATGAAGTAGATAAAATATATAATCAAAAAATCGCAACTTATTTGGATGGTCAACTCGTTAATGAAACATTGCCATCAATGAATACAACTGCTGAAAATATTGCCTTTTGGATATGGGAACAATTTGAGCAACACTTGCCAGAGCAAAATACACTACAAAAGCTAGAATTTTTTGAGAATGCAACACAAGGTTTAGTATTGACGCGTGAATTCATGGACGAAAAATAAGGTATGTTAATAACACGGTTTCATCAATAATACGCATGTACTAGAGTATGTTAAATTTTAGCGACAACAAGGTTTAATATCGTTTTGAATAGCAACCAAAGTATACGGATAGACAAGTTCATGCAATAGATATGAATGTCTGTCCGTATTTTGTGTGCAATTTTTGTGATTTGTAAGCATACTGTAGAGTTGGAAAATTTTGAGAATATACTTAACTACATTTTTAATTTGAAATGGAAAATTTTACACAAATAAATATTCTGAAAATTGCGATAATATGGTATATTTTATTTATCACAACATAGGAGGCACACAATGATCAAAGTAAGTCCGAAACAATTTATTAATAATGTATTATCTGGAGTAGCAATTGCAATTGTTGCTGGGCTCATACCTAATGCTATTTTAGGTGAGGTGTTTAAGCTTTTAGCGCCGAAACATGCCATTTTTGAATCTTTACTACAGGTTGTTTTAGGTATTCAATTTACAGTTCCACTATTGGTAGGTGCTTTGATTGCAATGCGCTTTAGTTTAACGCCTTTAGCGACCGCTGTAGTTGCTAGTTCAGCTTTTGTTGGCAGTGGTGTTGCGCAATTTAAAGATGGCGTATGGGTACTTGCTGGAGTAGGAGACTTAATTAATACAATGATTACAGCAGCAATTGCAGTATTTTTTATATTGGTAATTGGTGAACGTTTTGGTAGTCTCACATTGATTATTTTACCAACCATCGTTGGTGTAATTTCAGGTTTGATTGGTTTGACGTTATTACCATACATACAATTAATTACGACTGGTATCGGTAACTTAGTTAATACATTTACAGAATTACAACCTATCATCATGTCAATGCTTATTGCACTTGTCTTTAGTTTCATCATCATTTCACCAATTTCTACAGTGGCTACAGCATTAGCTATTGGTATTAGTGGTTTAGCAGCAGGTTCAGCCTCATTAGGTATCGTAGCATGTGAAGGAGTTCTCGTGGCAGGTACGATGAAAATAAATCGATCAGGTGTACCTATCACAATATTTTTAGGTGGTGTAAAAATGATGATTCCTAATATGGTTCGACATCCTATCATTTTATTACCTATCTTTACCAATGCGCTAATCACTGGTTTTTTTGGTGCATTGCTAGGTATTGCAGGTACCAAAGAATCTGCAGGTTTTGGTATCATTGGACTCGTTGGGCCAATCAGTGCATTTAGACATATGGAAGCGCCGTTACTACTTAATCTATTATATGTATTTATCGCTTTTTTTGTCGTTCCGTTTATGATAGGTTTCTTAATCCATATGTTCTATATGAAAGTTTTGAAATTATATAATAAGGAAGTATTTAAATTTTTAGCATAAAATAAGCAGATATATGCTTGATTAATGTAATATATTGAAAATACGTATAGTTAAAATGTAAGAGAAAACATTAAAAAAGGCCTCAAATCAAAGGTCTTTTTTAATTTTGTACAAAAAAATTTGCAAGTTTGACCCCAATATATAAAAAAGATATCGAAATATATTATTACAGTTATGTAACAAAACGGTTGTTTGTAATTTTTCAGACAATATAAAAAATGAAGTGGTTCAAGTGAAAATACTTTTTTTATGCCAGTATTCATAAATCGTATGAGCAATAATAATTATTTGAGAACGTTGTATAAAATGATTACAAAAGATTGCAATGTTACAAATCAGAATAATTTTTGTAAAGTTTTGTTATGTAAGTGTAATATGTTTGATAAAAATATGTGGTATATTAACTATGGTCAAAAAACAAAACATAAAATTTAAAGAATTTTAGCAAATACGACAAAAAAATTATCGAAAATATATTTTATTAGAAATTAAATTTGGAGGATTTATTTTATTATGAAAAAATCAATTTTAGCTTCATCATTAGCAGTAGCATTAGGCGTAACAGGATATGCAGCAGCATCTGACAACAATCAAGCTCACGCTTCAGAACAAAACATCGACAAAGCACATTTAGCAGAATTAGCATTAAATGATTCAGCTGAATTAAATCAAAAACCATTACACGCTGGTGCGTATAACTATAATTTTGTACTAGATGGTAACGAGTTTAATTTTACATCAGACGGTAATACATGGTCATGGGAATACCATGCAGTTGGTGCACAAGCTTCAACACCTAACACTACACAAGATGTAAGTTCAGAAGTTAGTGTTAATACAAATGAAAAATCTGCAAGTGAAGTACGTTCGCAACAATCATATGCTGCTCCAGCAGCAGTAGAAGCACCAAAAGCTTCAGCAACTACAAATGTTAGAACAGCACAAACAAGTGCAGCTACGCAAACATATAAAACAGCTCAAGCATCAGCAGCTTCAACTGGTGGATCAGTTAAAGCACAATTCTTAGCGGCTGGTGGATCAGAAGCTATGTGGAATTCAATTGTAATGCCTGAATCAAGTGGTAATCCAAATGCGGTTAACCCAGCAGGATATAGAGGTTTAGGCCAAACTAAAGAATCATGGGGTACTGGTTCAGTAGCAGATCAAACTAAAGGTATGTTAAACTATGCTAAACAACGTTACGGTTCTGAAGCAGCAGCATTAGAATTCCGTAAAAACCACGGTTGGTGGTAAAATCTATAACGCTGAACGAGTTCTGTTTGGTGATATAGATAAAGAGTGACTCAAGCGAGTCACTCTTTTTTATATTGACATGTTAGAATATTCTGATAAAATTAATATTAATTTAATTATAAAGTAACTTATCCAGAGAAGTGGAGGGACTTGACCCGTTGAAACTTCAGCAACAGACTTATCTATTATCATAAGTACTGTGCTACATTCAACAAGTAAAATACTTGATAGATAAGTGTCATGTGAGAGCTATATGTCACTTAAGGGGCATATAGTTTTTTATTTTAAGGAGGACTTTTAATGGTAATATCAGATCGATTATCACAAATTCCGGATAGTTACTTTGGCAAAACGATGGGGCGTAAAATAGAGCCTGGTCCTTTGCCATTGATTAATATGGCAGTAGGTATACCTGATGGTGCAACGCCTAAAGGTATTCTTGATTGTTACGCAGAAGCCATCTATAAACCAGAAAATCAAAAATATGTCGCTTTTCATGGGAAAGAAACATTTAAGCAAGCAATCGTGGATTTTTATAAAAGACAATATGAGGTTGAATTAGATAAGGATGAAGAAGTTTGTATCTTATATGGTACGAAAAACGGCTTAGTCGCTTTGCCTACATGCATCGTTAATCCAGGGGAAAATGTGCTGCTTCCTGATCCAGGTTATACAGATTATTTAGCAGGTGTATTATTGGCAGATGCTAAGCCACAACCACTTGTGTTAAAGCCACCTTATTATTTGCCACAATGGCATACGATAGATAAAGATGTCTTATTGAATACGCGCTTAGTTTATCTAACTTATCCAAATAATCCTACAGGTTCAGTTGCTACAAAAGATGTGTTTGATAAAGCAATTAAACAATTTCAAGGCACAAAAACTAAAATTGTTCATGATTTTGCCTACAGTGCATTTGGTTTTGATTATAAAAATCCAAGTATTTTACAATCAAAGGGTGCTAAAAACTTAGCAATAGAAGTTTTCTCTTTATCAAAAGGATATAATATGTCAGGTTTTAGAGTTGGTTTTGCTGTAGGAAACAAAGATATGATACAAGCATTGAAAAAATATCAAACACATACGCACGCTGGTATGTTTGGTGCACTGCAAGATGCGGCTACCTTTGCTTTAAATCACTATGATGATTTCCTCTTGAGTCAAAATGAAATATTTAAAGTTCGTAGAGATAAGTTCACTGCTAAATTGAATGCAGTGGGAATCCCTTTTGAACCGATGAATGGTGGCATATTTTTATGGTTGAAAACCCCTAAACATTATGATGGTGAAACATTTGAAACGTATTTATTAAAAGAAAAATCCATTTTGGTTGCGCCAGGTGTTCCATTTGGTGAACATGGGCGGCACTATGTACGTATTTCATTAGCAGTGGATGATGATAGCTTAATGGAAGCCGCAGAACGCATTCAATCATTAAAACATTTATATGAAGCAGATTAGGAGTGAAACGATTAATGAAAAGCATTAAACTTTTTGGTGTCAGAGAAGAAGATATCCCTTTTATTAATGAATGGTCAGAAAAAAATCAGGTTTTAGTAGATTTAGATAGTGACATTTTATCTTTGGAAACGGTAGATCGTGTCAAAGGTTTTGATGGGGTGTCATTGTCACAACAAATTGAATTAGATGAAACAGTATATAAAAAATTACATGATTATGGCATTAAGCAAATTGCTCAGAGAAGTGCTGGATTTGATAGTTACAATCTTGAGTTAGCTAAGCAATATGAACTAGTTATAACCAACGTACCTTCATATTCTCCAAATTCAATCGCTGAATATACCGTATCCCAAGCATTAAATTTAATTAGAAATTTTAATGATATACAAAATAAAACTGCAACATATGATTTTAGATGGCAACCAAGTATTTTGTCACGTTCTATAAAAGATTTAAAAGTTGCAGTTATTGGTACAGGTCGTATTGGTTCCATTGTTGGTAAAATTTTTGCAGAAGGTTTTGGTTCAGAAGTAGTAGCATATGATATTGAACCTCAAATTTCATGCGAAGCGTATTTGACATATCAGGAAAGCATGAGTGAAGCAATTAAAGACGCGGATATTGTCACTGTACATATCCCAGCGACAAAGGATAATACATATTTGTTTAATGAGACAGTATTTACAGAAATGAAAACTGGTGCCGTGTTTATTAATTGTGCGCGCGGTACGATTGTTGATACAAAAGCGCTTATAGATGCATTGAATAGTGGGAAATTAAAAGGAGCAGCATTAGACACTTATGAAGGTGAGAAAGGCTTATTCCCAAGTGATCAACGCAATACACAATTGGATGATGCAGTATTAGTTGAATTGATAGAGCGACAAGATGTCATTCTATCTCCACATATTGCTTTTTATACAGATGCAGCTGTGAAAAATCTTATTGTGGATGCGCTAGATGCAACATTAGAAGTAATATATACAGGGGATAGTAAACTTCGCGTTAATTAAATAGGTAATATAAAAACAGGGCTAAGACGTTTGATTTCGTCTCAGCCCTTATTTTATAAATGTACAGGTTATTTAGCATCATAACCTTGATCTTCGATAGCATCTTTCATGCTTGTCATTGTAACTTTATTGTCGTCAAAATTGACTTCAACATTACCAGCCTCAAGGTTTACATCAGCTGTTGATACGCCATTTAGATTCGTCAGCGCAGATTCTACTGCATGCTTACAATGATCGCAGCTCATGCCATCAACTTTAATTGTTTCTGTTGCCATAAGAATCACCTCCTTAAATTAAGGATATTTATTATTAGTATTATTACAAAATTGAGTTATAATTTCATTCGTTTTAATCTAAGCGAATTGGTTACTACACTTACGGAGCTTAATGCCATAGCTGCGCCAGCTACCCATGGTGCAAGTAAACCTAAAGCGGCAATAGGGATACCGGCAACGTTATAGCCGAACGCCCAAAATAAGTTTTGTCTGATATTGCTTATCGTTGAATTACTAGCTTTGATTGCTTTAGGAATTAATAATAATTCTCCGCCTAAAATAGTGACATCCGCTGCTTCTATTGCTACTTCTGTACCTGTACCAATAGCAATACCAATATCGGCTTGAACTAATGCTGGTGCGTCATTAACGCCATCTCCAACCATAGCTACAATTTTATTATTATCTTGTAGTTCAGCGATTTTTGAAGCTTTTTCTTCTGGTAATACTTCTGAAATTACAGCGTCTATACCTACTTGTTTAGCAATCGCTTGTGCTGTTCGTGCATTATCTCCTGTAAGCATTGTTACGGAAATACCTAATTCGTGTAGTTGTTGTATTGCTTCCTCGGCAGAGTCTTTGACTGTATCAGCGACTGCAATCACACCTTGCAGTGATTGATTAATAGCAATGAGCATAGCCGTTTTACCTTCGTATTCATATTTAACTAAATTATCTTCATACATTGAAACATCTATATGCGCATCTTTCATGAATTTACGTGTGCCAACAAATACGTCTTGGTTATGAATCATTGCTTGAATACCGTGTCCAGGTACGGCTTCAAAAGCAGATGTTTCTAATAAGTCGATGTTTTTTTCATTTGCATAATTGACGATTGCTTCAGCTAATGGGTGTTCAGAATCTTTTTCTGCGCTAGCTAATAGTTGTAGGGTTTCATTATTACCCTCAAAATCAGTCACAATTGGTTTACCGTTTGTGATTGTTCCTGTTTTATCTAGAACAACTGTATCGACTTGGTGCGTACGTTCTATGTGCTCGCCGCCTTTAAATAAAATACCATTTTCAGCAGCCTTACCAGTACCCACCATAATTGAAGTGGGTGTTGCGAGGCCCAATGCACATGGGCAAGCGATCACTAATACAGCGATTGCTGCTACAAGCGCAGGTTCAAATTGGCCCGTTTGAACAAAAGCAATCCAAATGATAAATGTGAGTATAGCAATGCCTACGACAATAGGAACAAAGTAACCAGAAATCGTATCAGCTAAACGTTGTATAGGCGCTTTTGAACCTTGAGCGTCTTCAACTACTTTAATAATAGAAGATAAAGCAGTGTCTTTTCCTACTTTTGTTGCTTCTATTGTAATCGTACCGTTTTTATTCATTGTTGATCCTATCACATTATCGTTTAATGTTTTTTCAACAGGGATAGATTCACCGGTTAACATAGATTCATCTATCGCAGTCATACCTTTAATTATTTGACCATCAACTGGTATTTTTTCTCCTGGTTTTACTTGTATATAATCTCCCACAACAACTTCACTGAGTGGCACCATCTGTGTTTTACCATTTCTGATTATACGTGCTTCTTTGGCTTGTAAGCTTAACAATTCACTTAAAGCATTGGTAGTTTGTGTTTTGGCACGACTTTCTAAATATTTACCAAATAAGATAAGTGTTATTAATACGGCACTCGTTTCAAAATACAAATGAGGTGTATCATTTGTATTGCTCAACCATTTTATCATTTCATAAATACTGTAAAAGAATGCTGCGCTCGTACCTAAAGCAACTAATACGTCCATATTGGCTGAGCCATTTCGTAGATTTTTATAAGCGCCTACATAAAATTGCCAACCAATTATAAATTGAACAGGTGTAGCTAATATGAATTGAAACCAGGGATTCATTAAGAAACTCGGTAATGGTAGTCCGAATAAATGGACAAACATCGTCAATAATAAAGGTAAAGAAAGGATGGCTGAAATGATTAATTTGTTTCGTTTCCCTTTTAATTCTTGAGCTTTGCGTGAATTCTTTTCTGAAGGAGCTGCTTTGGTTTTTGCATCATAGCCGATGTTTTGTATTTTCTTTATCAATTCATCTATAGATGTCACTTCTGGATTATAATTTATCGTTGCATTTTCGGTTGTGAGATTGACGTTGGCTTGTTCAACACCGTCAGTGCGATTAAGAACTTTTTCAATACGATTTGAACATGCAGCGCAAGTCATACCGATGACATCTAAATCAGCTTTTTCAGTGACAACATCATAACCTGTATCTTTAATTTTTTGAGTTAAAGCATCGATTGAAGTATGATCTGAATTATATTCAATCGTTGCTTTCTCGGTTGTGACATTGACATTTGCTGTGACATCTTCCATTTTATTTAAATTCTTTTCGATACGGTTTGCACACGCGGCACAAGTCATGCCCGTAATGCCTAGTGTCGTTTTTTTGTTGTTACTCATCTCAGTGACTGCCTCCTTTTGTTTTATAGATTTATAACGAAACGCTATTTGTATGTCATCTGTTAAATTTAATATACCCCCTACAGGTATAAAAGTCAATGTGTTTGTTTGAAACAAAATAAGCTAACATCAGTATGTATGTAACAAGTGATGTTAGCTTATGATTTAAATCAAAGTTATATTAGATGTTGCTGCTGATTGACTTTGCTGAGTTCAGAAACAATTTTACGGCTGTCTTTATTAAGATGTTTTACATAAATCATATTATTTTTCTTTTTATAATTTTCTATTAAAGTATCTATTGCATTGACAGCTGAATCATCCCATAGATGTGCTTGGCTAAAATCGAGATAAATTGTTTGATCTCTTATTTCTAAATCTAATTGATTCATTAAAGAATCGATAGAGACAAAGAAAATTTGTCCTTTAACTTTATAATAGACGTGATGATTTTGTTCCTCATATTGGACAGAAACATTGGATATCTTTGTAGCAAAACATAATGCACTGATGATAACACCAACAATGACGCCAAGCGCTAGATTACTTGTGAACAAAACGATAACGACCGTTAATATCATCACAAATGCATCAGAACGTGGGGCTTTTTGAATAAATTTAAATGATCCCCAGTTAAATGTACCTACCGAAACCATCACCATGATGCCTGCTAAAATTGGCATTGGAATTTCAACAACCCAGTCACCAAAGACCATAATTAAGATAATTAAAAATACACCCGCTGTAAATGTGGAAAGTCGTGTGGTTGCACCTGAGCGCACATTAATAACCGACTGTCCAATCATAGCACAACCTCCCATTGCACCGAAAAAGCCTGTGATAAAGTTTGCGATACCTTGTCCACGAGCTTCTTGATTCTTGTTGCTATAACTATCGGTTGCCTGATCGACGATGCGTGAGGTTAATAAGCTTTCTACAAGACCTACGATTGCCATTGATATGGCATAGGGAAATATAATTTTAAAAGTCTCCATATTAAATGGTACATTTGGGATTATTAATTGCGGTAAGCTTTTTTTAATTTCGCCTAAATCTCCAACCGTTTTAACGTCTGCCCCGGTAACTAAATATGCGATTGTTAATACGACGATAGCAATTAATGGTGCAGGTATACGATTGAACACACGAGGTAATAAATAAATGATTAATAGTGTGATAATGACAAATAAGTATGTAGGCATGGAGATACCAAAGATATGTTTAAGTTGTGTCATAAATATCATTATAGCTAATGCGTTCACAAACCCAATCATTACAGAATTTGGAATAAATTTCATAAGTCTACCTATTTTCAACAACCCAAAGATGATTTGAATGATTCCCATTAAAATGGTGGCAGCAAGTAAATATTGAATACCATGATCTCGAACTAATGGCACAATAACTAAAGCAACAGCACCAGTAGCAGCTGATATCATTGCGGGTCTACCCCCAACTAATGAAATGACAACAGCGATGATAAACGAGGCATATAATCCAACCATTGGATCTACACCTGCAATGATAGAGAATGAGATTGCTTCAGGAATTAACGCAAGTGCTACAACAATACCTGCTAATATATTTGTACCTGGTGCAGTGAGCCATTCTTTCTTTAATTTATTTAGCATAAACTGTGCTCCTTTATTAAAAGTCAATTTTAATAGTATAGCACATAGCATAAAAAAAGTTTATAGTACTTTATGACAAAAAAAATTTAAAAAAATATAATTTATTACGAAATAAACATGTGACAGTTTTGTAATTTGAAAATATGTATTTGTTAGTAAAATCAAACGAGAAAATAAAGTGAATTCGCTATGATACAAATATAAATAAAAGTAAAGTGATTGAAGGAGTGTAACACATGTCTATTCTTAAAGTAGAAGGATTAACTAAAAATTATGGTAATAAACATAGAAAACAAGAAGTACTCAAAGGCATAGATTTTGCAATAGAAAAAGGTGAATTTGTGACGATTATGGGGCCATCAGGCTCTGGAAAAACGACATTGCTTAATGTGATTAGTTCCATAGATTATATAACGAGTGGTACTGTTGAAATTAATGGTCATCAAATTAATAAAATGAGTAATAAAGCATTAGCAGACTTTCGTAAAAAAGAAATAGGTTTTATTTTCCAAAATTATAGTGTGCTTAATACATTAACTGTTAAAGAAAATATAATGTTACCACTATCTATTCAAAAATTATCTAAACAAGAAAAAGAGCAAAATTATAACGAAGTCACGCAAGCATTAGGTATTAGTCAACTGGGCCATAAATATCCAAATGAGATATCTGGAGGACAACAACAACGTACTGCTGCGGCAAGGGCTTCAGTACACAAACCTGCTATTATTTTTGCAGATGAACCAACGGGTGCCTTAGATTCAAAAAGTGCACAAGACTTACTAAACCGTTTGGAAGAGTTAAATCAAAAGACGAATGCTACCATCGTAATGGTCACTCACGACCCCGTTGCAGCTAGTTATTCAAATCGTGTCATTATGCTAAAAGATGGTGATATACATTCAGAAATATATCAAGGTGAGGATAGTAATCAAGCATTTTATAAAAACATCATTCACATGCAAACTGCCTTAGGTGGTGTGGCAAATGAATTTTAATCAAATCGTTATCAAGAATTTAAGGAAAAACGTTAGACATTATGCCATGTATTTATTTTCCTTAATTGTCAGTATCGTTTTATATTTTAGTTTTGTAACTTTAAAATATACAAATAGTATTAATAATGAGCAATCATTAAAGACAATTCAAAAAGGTTCAGAAATTGGCGCAGTATTTTTATTCTTTATAATTGTTATATTTTTAATGTATGCAAACCAACTATTTATTAAGCGTAGAACGCGTGAATTTGCGCTGTATCAATTGATTGGTTTAACAAGAAACAACATCATGAGAATGTTAGTCATTGAGCAAGCGATGATGCTTTTATTAACTGGCGTTATCGGAATGATTATCGGCATATTTGGTTCGAAATTGCTGCTGATGATCGTGCTCAAAATATTAGACATCAATATGAGCGTATCGTTATCGTTCCAATTGCCAGCAGTCATACAAACATTGATGCTTATTGTGGTGTCATTTGTACTCATACTCATACAAAGCTTTATCTTTTTACGTAAGCGTAGTATTTTAATGATGATGAATGACAATGCACGCACAGAAGCAACCAAATCTCAAATCACTGTGATCGAAGTGATCTTCGGTGTGTTAGGTATTGTGATGATTGGTGTAGGATATTATATCTCAACAGAAATGTTTGGTAAGTTTCTCAATATGGTTATCTATTCACCATTTATCATTTTATTTTTAACGGTGTTAGGGGCATATTTATTTTTCCGTAGTTCCGTTTCGCTTATATTTAAAACGTTAAAACGTTCAAAAAAAGGCAATGTGTCAATCACTGACGTTGTGTTTACATCATCTATCATGCACAGAATGAAGAAAAATGCATTATCATTAACAATCATTGCAACTATTTCAGCGGTAACCGTAACGGTATTATGTTTTGGTGCAATTAGTAAATCAACGATGGATGAAAATACAAAGTTAATGGCACCTCATGACTTAAATTTTAAAGATAGTAAACAAGCAAAACAATTTGAAAGTAAATTACAAAAAGCACACATTGAAGTAAAGAAAGACTATAAAGAAGTGACACGTGGCGATATATTAAATGATCAAGTATTTCAAAAATCAAATATGGGTAATATGAAAACCTTGTTTGTTACGAGCAATCAATACTTTAATGATAAAGCAGTTTCTGGAAATAAAGCTAAATTGATTAACTTAGCAGCTGGTACTGGAATAGTAAAATATGATTTAAATAAAGAGATTCAGTTAAAAAATAGTCATACGGAAACATTCAAGGTGATTGGCGACAGTAATAAAGCGACATTTATGAGCGAAGTAAGTTATGGTGGTCCAGTATTATTAGTAAGCTCGGATAAATATGAGCAAATCAAGCAAGAAGGTAAAGAAACGAATAAACAATACGGTTATGATTTGAAACATCATACAGATTTGACAAAAGCAACGAAAATTGCACAATCTATTGAACCGAGTATCCAATCACAAGGTGTGATAAAACAAGAAATGAATGAAAGTGTCGGCATTTTACTATTTGTCACTTCATTTTTAGGTTTGGCATTTTTAGTGGCAGCAGGATGTATTATTTATATTAAACAAATGGATGAGACTGAAGATGAAATCCCGAACTTTCGCATTTTAAGAAAAATTGGTTATACTCATCAGGATATGTTGAAAGGACTAGGGTTAAAAGTAATTTTCAACTTTGGCTTACCTTTAGTTGTGTCACTGATGCATGCTTACTTTGCAGCAAAAGCTTTTATGGGTATTTATAATGCGACAAGTATGACACCAGTTTATGTTGTCATGATAGTATATTCAATTGTGTATTGTATATTTGCAATTATGTCTTTTATACATTCAAGCCGAATTGTAAAACATTCAATTTAAAAAATAAAACATTCTATAAATAAGCTTAAATAAAATGCTGTGAATGAAGTTATAAACATATAACATGATTCACAGCATTTTTAGTTTATGTATCGGGTTTTTTTAAATATGTTTGTCGTTGTCTATTCGTGGTATGTAGTACACGACACAATGATTACACATGGGGGTATAATGATGAATTTATTAGAATTTCATAAGCAAATTAAAGGTTATACACAAAACAAACAACCAGGTATTCAAAAAGAGATGAATCCACAGCCTATAACAGAGATGGAAGGTTATAAAAGCGGTGGCAAATTAACGGGCAAGGTTGCTCTGATTACTGGCGGTGATTCTGGCATTGGGTGTTCTGTAGCGATGCTATTTGCAAGAGAAGGTGCAAATGTTGCTATTGGCTATTATGATGAACATGAAGATGCTCAAAAAGTAGTGGATGATTTGAAAAGAATAGGTGTAAAAGCTAAAGCCTATGCACATGATTTAAAGGTAGTGTCAGACGCTCAAGCATTAATTGATAAAGTGGTTAAAGACTTTGGAGGTTTAAACATTTTAGTAAATAATGGTGGCGTTCAATTTCCACAGGATAGTTTTCAAGAAATTACGCCAGAGCAAGTGAAAGAAACGTTTGAAACTAATATTTTTGGCATGATGTTTTTATCTCAAGCAGCAGCGCCACATTTAGCAGACGGTGATGCCATTATCAATACTACAAGTGTAACAGCATATAGAGGATCAGCGCATCTTATTGATTATTCAGCAACCAAAGGGGCAATTGTAGCGTTTACAAGATCTTTAGCGACAAGTTTGATAGAACGGGGCGTACGTGTAAATGCTGTTGCACCTGGTCCGATATATACACCTTTAATACCTGCTACATTTTCAGAAGAAAAAGTAGCACATCAAGGTGGAGAAACGCCAATGGGGCGTCGAGGACAACCCGCAGAACTAGCACCGTCGTATGTATTTTTAGCGTCTTATGCAGATAGTTCTTACATTACAGGACAAGTCATTCATGTAAATGGCGGTGATTATATTACTTCTTAAGCATAGTGTGTAGCTTGATTATTATGGACTAACGAAATAACAACTTACTGCAACTTTGATAGTAAAGCTTACTCTATAAAATTAGTAATGAATGTAGGGTGTGTCTTGTTTTAAAGTTAATTGAAATATTTGATTTAGCATTATCATTTTGTAGCTCTTAAGGGGATAGACTTTGATTATGCTTCTATATTAATTAGTAGTAAAAAACACTTTCATATCAATTCATGTAAAAGCATGAATTGAACGAAAGTGTTTTGTTATATTTTATAGCAATTGTAAAATCCTTTGAAAGATGAAAGTGCTTTTGCAATGTTTGTAAAGTTTTCTAAAGTTGAGCATGTATTGTTAATATGATATTTAACATAGAAATGTTAATGATCTAGTTTTGAATTGAGAGATGCTAGGTTGCATGTACATCTATATCTAAAAAGTATGTTAATCATTTATAACTAAGGCATCAAGTTTGATGCATACGTTTTAAAATATTAAAAGAAATCTGAAGGAATGAAATCATCGACATTGATATTTTTTAAAGAGTCAAAGTTAACATTTTCAATATTTTGTAGTATTTCTCCTTCTTTAAATTGTTGATAATAATTTGTAGTTTCTGCTACGATATCGTGATCTTGAAATGTTTTTACGACACCTAAGATTAAGAGGATTGCTATTACCCCTTTGATGATTGTTTTCATAAGTAATGACTCCTTTTAATGATAATACATATATTATAAATGAAAATTTAGTCTGTGACATGCGTCCAGAGTATTTACATACTATCGTACCTTAGTTGTATACGACGTGCTTATGATAATGTATGGTCATCGATTCTAATTAAAGTTTCAATTAGAGACCAAAAGCAATTGGTAACCAGAAATAAGCAAATAGTGATATGACAATAATGGTGAATATATTTAATATAAAACCAGCTTTTACCATATCTTTCATTTCTAATTCATCAGAACTAAATACCGCTGCATTTGGTGGTGTTGAAATGGGCAACATGAAAGCACATGTTGATGATACTGCTACAATACCCATAATTATGAAAGGGTCTTGGCTGATAGCTGCAGCAAATCCAATACTGATTGGCATTAACATATTTGATACGGCTGTATTAGACATTACTTCGGTAAGGAATAAAATGCCAGTCGTAAGCACGATAACAATTAAAATGAGTGGCAACGGTTTTACAACGCCTAGCATACCCCCAAACCACTTTGTTAAACCAGAGTCTTCAAAAGCAGCAGCTAACGAAAGACCGCCACCAAACAATAGTAATATACCCCAAGGGAGTTTGCTCATATCATCCCAAACAAGTAAACCACCTTTGTGGGATTTAGCTGGAATTAAAAATAAAAGCACTGCACCTATCATTGCAATAACTGTATCTGATAAGTGGAGAGAAGATGGAAGCAGGCTACCACAAATCCATAATATACTGACAAATAGAAATACAATACCTGTTAATTTTTCTTCTAGACTCATAGGTCCTAAATCACGTAATGATTTTTTAGCAAAATCAGAAGATATTTGATCTGCATCTTCAATTTTAAAGAGCCATTTTGTCATTAACAAATATAATATGATAAGTAATATAATTGTTAATGGTAATGCAAAAATCATCCATTGTGCAAAAGAAACTGTTCTATTTAAGCTTGAAGAAGCGATTGCAGCAAAAACTGCATTTGGCACTGAGCCAATTAATGTTGCGAGACCACCTATAGAAGCGGAATAAGCGACCGTAAGTAATAAAGCTTTACTGAACTTATGTGCTGACTCAGGCTTTAAAAATTGTGCGTTTTGGATTTCATGTATTAAAGCTAATGCAATCGGTAACATCATTAAGGCTGTTGCAGCATTTGAAATCCACATCGATATAAATGCCGTTGCAATCATGGTACCTAAAATAATCCTATTGCTATTAGAACCCATCATAGCGATAATCGTCATAGCGATACGTTTGTGTAAGTTCCATTTTTCAATTGCCAAGGCAATAATGAAGCCCCCCATATACATAAAGACGATTGGATCAGCATAAGCACTTGCAGCTACTTGTTCGTCTGTGCCTCCACTTAAAGGTAGTAGAATAAGTGGTATGAGTGAAGTAGCCGGAATGGGAATCGCTTCTGTAATCCACCACGTGGCGACAAAAAGTGTTACAGCAAGTACGGCCCTAGGAGCGTCATCTAGCCCAGTAATCTCAGGAATAAAATAAAAAGTAAGAAAAAGCAACGGTCCTAGTATCAAACCAATTTTTTGTTTCATAAAAATCCCCCTTGTTTGTACCCTTGCATTAGTAAGAATATCAAGTTGGAAAAGTAATGACAATTTATTTTTTCAGAAAATTGTAAAAAAATAACTGTTTTATTGTTAGAATAAATTTAATCTTATGCATGCAAAATAAAGGGGAGTGATTTTATGGTTTTGGGTACACTAGTAGGAAAAGATGATACATGGGTATTATGGGCGATTATTATAGTTTGGGCCACAATAAGTATCTTTTTAGAACAACGATATCAATGGGCAAGTACGATTTCAGGAGCGATTATTGCATTGGTAGGAGCGATGTTACTTTCTAACTTTAAAGTTATCCCAACGAGTGCACCAGTTTATGATACCGTGTGGGATTATATTGTTCCTTTATCTATACCGTTGCTACTTTTTAGTTCAAATATATTAAAAATTTGGAAAGAAAGTCGGCGATTGTTATTTATTTTTTTAATTGCGTCAATAGGGACCATGATAGGGACAACTGTAGCTTTTATTATATTAAATCATTCAGTGCCTTATTTATCAAAAATAGGGGCGATGATGACTGGAAGTTACATTGGTGGGGGTGTGAATTTTGCGGCCTTAAGTTCCAAATTAAAAACGCCTGGAGAAATGGTTTCATCCACAGTTGTTGCAGATAATAGTGTCATGGCATTATATTTTCTGTTATTAATTGCTATACCATCCATTCCGTTTATTAAAAAACACTTTAAAACACATTATCATAGTGATCATACACCGGCAACACAACAATCATTTTGGCAACCAAAAAAAATTCAATTATTAGATATCGCATTTTCAATCGCTGCAGCAATAGCAATCGTTGCAATCAGTTTTAAACTTTCTGAATTAATACAACATGTTGTACCTCAAAGTAATTTGCTCTTAACTATACTTGTGTCATTTTTTGGGGATTTCTATCTCTTACTTACAACTTTAACACTTGTCATCGTTGCAATTTGGGGAGACTTCTTTGAAAAATTAGCAGGTGCCTCTGAAATTGGAACATTCTTAATTTATATTTTCTTTGTTGTCATAGGTACACCAGCCTCGTTTGTTACGATTGTAAAAACGGCACCGTTGTTATTTATTTTTGTTATGATAATTTTAATATTTAACTTGGGTTTGAGCTTGTTGTTAGGAAAATTATTGAAATTCAACATTGAAGAGATATTACTTGCAAGTAATGCAACTGCTGGAGGTCCTACTACTGCAGCTGCATTAGCTATTGGTAAAGGTTGGACTGATTTAGTCGGACCTATATTAATTGTAGGTACATTAGGTTATGTGATTGGCAATTATGCAGGTACATTAATGTATCAATGGTTATCTTATATTGCATAGTGGTAAGACAATTATTTAGAAATATCATGACGCGATGATATAGTTAATCTGGTGAATTATTATAGATGAGTGAGGGATGTAATATGAGGGAAAAAGAAAAAATGTTAGCTGGACAATGGTATGACGCAAATTACGATGAAAATTTGGATAAAGAAAGAAATATAGCTAAAGACTTATGCTTTGAATTAAATCAAACGAAACCTAGCAATAAAGCAAAGCGTCAAACTATTTTGAAGGCATTGTTACATGCTGAACCAAATAATTTGGAATTATTAAGTCCATTTTATGTCGATTATGGTTATAACCTTTTTTTAGGTGAACAGGTGTTTATCAATCATGATTGTTATTTTATGGATGGTGGTAAAATTTTTGTGGGCAATCATGTGTTTATTGGACCAAAATGTGGATTTTACACTGCGATACATCCATTAGCATATCAAGATAGAAATCAAGGATTGGAACAAGCGTTACCGATACATATAGGAGATAACGTATGGATTGGCGCAAATGTCATAGTCTTACCTGGAGTAACAATAGGTAATGGCTCTGTAATTGGTGCGGGAAGTGTTGTATCTAAGGATATTCCTGAGAATGTAGTTGCAGTTGGTTCTCCGGCAAAACCAATAAAAACGATTGAAAACAACGCATCGACATGATGATATTAAATATTGAACTTTTTCGATAGGAGTTAGTGACATGATTCAACGTTTGCAACGGATCATGTTACGACTCTTTTTTATTTTTCAACAGGATAAATAAAATATTATTGCGTGAAATTTTAAAATAAATTAAATTTGTTTTAAAAAATGTTCCGCGGAGCTTAATTAGAAATTAATAAAATTGTTCGGAATATAATAAAAAATTATGTTAGAATATATAAATATGGAAATTGAAAAGTTTATATTTTGTGATTTTCAAATATTTTAATATTTATTTTTTGCAAGTAGCTTTGCCATCCATATTTAGAAAGGATTGAACGATTTATTGCACAAATTTATTGTGTGAGCAGTTCAAAGAAAGAGGAGAATGATTCATGGATATTTTAATAGGGACCTTGTTTTTAATCGTTGTACTAGTGTTATTTACATTATTTACATATCGTGCTCCTAATGGCATGCGTGCAATGGGAGCATTAGCTAATGCAGCGATAGCAACATTTTTAGTGGAAGCTTTTCATAAGTATGTTGGTGGAAATCTGTTTGGTATTAAATTTTTAGGAGATCTTGGTGATGCTGCTGGTGGACTTGGCGGTGTGGCAGCTGCAGGTTTGGTAGCTTTAGCAATCGGGGTTTCGCCTGTGTATGCTTTAGTGATTGCAGCAGCTTGTGGCGGTTTAGATTTAATACCAGGATTTGTTGCTGGTTATGCAATTGGTTATTTAATGAAGTTTGCAGAACATAAAGTGCCGGACGGCGTAGATTTAATAGTGGGTATTTTGATTATAGCGCCACTAGCAAGATTAGTAGCTACTGTAATTACGCCATTAGTAAATAATTCATTATTGAAAATTGGGGATATTATTCAAAGTTCCACAGAAATTAACCCGATTATTATGGGTCTTATACTTGGTGGCGTCATTACAGTTGTTGGAACGGCACCATTAAGTTCCATGGCATTGACTGCGTTATTAGGTTTAACTGGGATGCCAATGGCAATTGCAGCCATGGTTTCATTTGCATCATCTTTCATTAACGGTACGATGTTTAATAAACTTAAACTAGGAGATCGTAAATCTAGAATTGCAGTTTGTATTGAACCATTATCACAAGCAGATGTTGTGTCAGCCAATCCAGTACCCGTCTATACCGCTAACTTTATTGGTGGTGCTTTAGCAGGTGCGGTGATAGCATCATCAGGTATGATTAATGATGCGACAGGTACAGCTACCCCGCTCGCAGGTTTTCTTGTTATGTTCGGTTTCAATAACCCGATAAAAATAATTATTTATGGCGCCATTGTAGGTGTTATAGGTTTAATCGTAGGATATGTATGTTCAGTTTGGTTTAAAAATTATCCAGTCGTTTCGAAAGAAGAGATAGAAGCACGATAATGCTACGTTATAAGTAAATGATGTAAATGTTAATCTTAAAATAGTCAACCGTGTTTCATACTGATCATAAAAACCATTAAAAAATGAAAAGCAGCATATAGCAGCCATTTAGTATTTGTGGATGCTATCATGCTGCTTTTTAAATTTCCATCAGTAAAATTAGTGTGTAAAAATGTGTATCATGTGAAATTAATCGCTTAACTGACTATCTGGGACGTCAGTGATAAACATATGTCCTGGTGCATGTGTAATCATCAATTCTGGTTTAGCATCTAACGCAACAGATTGAGGCGTAACACCACAACCCCAAAATACTGGTACTTCATTTTCTTTAATCGTGACAGGTTCGCCAAAATCAGGATTTGTTATGTTTTCGATGCCAATTGTTGATGGATCTCCTATATGTATTGGCGTACCATGAACATTTTTAAAGTGTGTCGTAATTTCTGTTGCTTTTATAGCTTGTTGCATAGTCATCGGTCTCATACTAACAGTGATATTTCCTGAGAAATGGCCACTTGGTGCGGCTGGAATATTTGTTATATACATTGGAACATTATGTTCTTCTTCAATGTGACGTATTGGTAGACCCGCCTCCAACAAAGCATGCTCAAAAGTGAAGCTGCAGCCAATCAAAAAACTGACCATGTCATCATTAAATAAATGAGATATGTCAGTAGGAGATTCTACTAATTCGCCATAACGGTATACTTTATATTGTGCTACTTCATTTGTGATGTTAGCTTCTTTACCATAAGTAGGAAAAGAGGTTGAACCAATTTCTGAAACATCTAAAAGTGGGCATGTTTTTGGATTTCTGAAACAGAATTTTAAAAAATCATATGCATAAATAGAGGGTAATATGACTACATTAGCTTGGACATAACCTTTAGCCATTCCGCTTGTATGACCTGTAAGTTCATTTTTACTAATCATTTTTCTTAATATACTTGGGTGTTGGTTTTGTAAATTCATTAAGTGTTCATCCCCTTAAATTTAACGTCTTAGCTACATTTTAGCAAAAAGTAGCATATAAGTTGTATAAAATGTTCAGAATCTTTTGGAAAATATAAATAGACATCGTATTGAAATTAAAGTACATTTGGATTTCAATACGATGTCCGTTTGTGATATTTAATACTCAATTAAACAATGGTAATTTATTGGGTCAGCTGGATGAGTTTAAACAGTATGATAGATTAATCATCTTTGTTTTTGGTATCTTTATCATGGTTTTTGCCATTATCGTTATGATTACTTGGTTCATTTTCTTCTATCGGGGAATCCTCATCGGTTTCTAAATGATTTGTTTCGCGTTCTTCTAGTGGTATAGAATAATCTTTATCATCATTGATGTAGGTCATTTTAAAGTGTTCCGTTGGTTCTCTTCTCAATGCACGCATTAGAGAAAAAATCATGAGTAATAAAATAATTGAAAATGGTAGACCTGTTACAACTGAGGCAGTTTGTAAACTCGTTAAACCACCTGCAATTGTCATAGAAACAGATATAGCACCAATTAATATGCCCCAAATAATTTTATGTTTGATTTTAGGATTAGCAATACCACCAGTTGCCATACCCGCAACAATATGTGTAGTAGAATCAGCACTTGTAATGATAAATATAAAGATAAGTGCGATTGCTAATGCACTTGTGATGTCAGCGATAGGAAATTTGGATAATAATTCAAAAAGAGCAACAGTATAATCCTTGTCGACAATATTAGCGATATTGTCGTTACCATTCAATGCTATTTTAACAGCTGTACCACCAAATCCAGCTATCCAAGTAAATGAAATTAAAGGTGGGATAATTAATACACCAATAACAAATTCTCTAATCGTTCTACCGCGAGAGACACGAGCTACGAAACCACCAATAAATGGTGACCAAGATATAACCCATGCCCAATAGAAAACAGTCCATTGTTGTATCCAACTGTTATCGCCTGTATATGGGCTGATGCGTAAACTATATTCAATGAAATGACGTAGATAATCACCGATTGCTAATGTATAAGATTCTAAAATAAATTTAAAATCACCAAAAATAAACATGAAGATAAGTAATATTGCGCCTAAGCCAATATTGATATTACTTAACCATTTTACACCTCTATTTAAACCAGTAATCGCTGATGTTAAAAAAATACCTACCATTAAAATAGTGATTGATATTTTGGTAATATTATTGTTAGGAACGTTAAAGACATGTTGTAGCCCACCACTAATTTGCATAATACCTAAACCAATAGATGTGGCAATCCCCATTACTGTAGCTATAATGGCTAATACATCTATCACATTTCGATATGGTCGTTTATAAGATTCACCAAATACAGGTTCCATCGCCGTTGAAATGAGACCATCACGTTTTTTTCTAAATTGGAAGTACGCCACTGTTAAACCGGCAATTGCGAAGATAGACCATTGAGAAATACCCCAATGAAAAAAAGTATAGCCCATAGCAACACGCGCTGATTCTGATGAAGCGTCTGGCGTTTTTCCAGGAAATGGAGAATGTAAATAATGCGTTAATGGTTCTGCTACACCCCAAAATACAATGCCGACACCCAAACCTGCAGAAAAGAGCATCCCAATCCAAGACATCATAGAAAATTCAGGAGCTTCATTATCATCACCCAATTTAAAGCGACCATAACGTGAAATGGCTAACGCAATTAAAAATATATCTAAAATAAAAATAATTACTAAAAACAGCCATCCAAAACTATTTGCTATATAATCGTAGACTTGTTGTGCGTGATTACCAAAACTTTTAGGGAAAATACCTGCAATTAATGTTATAAGCACAATAATTGCAACAGATATCATATAAACAAGATTTCTATGTTTCTTCTTTCTGTCGTGTGCATTTTTGTCACTCATAATAGTGTTAAATCATCCCTTTGTTTTCATTTATATTAAGAAATTACCCTAATACAATGACACTATTCATTGAAAATGCTAGCGAATATTATAATATGGATGACGTTGCATGATTCATATTTTTGTGGGTATAGAACATATGAAAAATTATAAATTGCAAAGGAGGTTGCATATGAAACGTACTTTGGAAAAAGTACTAATTTGGCTAGGAATTTTCATACAATTTGTACTGATTTTTTTAATGGCTATTGCTGCACCATTTTTAAACGATCGGAGTTTTAAACGTTCATTAATGGGTTCTTTTAAAAATCAAGATGCTATTAGCGATAATTTAACTCAAACAGAAACATCACAATTATTAGATAGTATTAGTCAATTATTTATCGTTGCTTTAGGCTTAGTTATTGTAACGACAATCTTAGCATTAATATTTGTTTTATTAATCAAGAAGATACCAAAAACTGCAGGTGTTGTATTTATATTACTTGCAATTGTCTGTGTGTTTACATTAAATATATTTACAGCATTGTTATGGCTAATTGCAGGCATCATACTGTTAGTTAAAAAACCACATAAACATAATAAAAGTCAAAAAGTACATAAAAATTAAATATTGTTTGTTGACTTGATAAATGTCATTATTCAACGATGGTTGAATTGAATGGACGTTGTAACAATTTTAATGTGACATTATACGAATTAAACACTTTCTTTAAGTTCATAAATGTAAAAAATTTAAAGAAAGTGTTTTTTGAAGTCAATTGAACGATATAAATCAAGCGCAATACAGTTTTTAAAAGTAAAAGTTAGACATAAAATACGATTTATTTTTATAAAAGTTATTGTAAGCGATTGCATTTGTTGTGTGATACCTATACAATGAAAATAAGAATGGAATTTTTCCATTTTAGTTTTCTATTTACAAACTTACATGGGGGTAGAAAAAATGGTTGTCAACTATACAAATGAACCAGGCATTGACTTTACTGATAATAGCAATGTCGAATCATTCAAAGAAGCATTAAAGAAAGTTAAAGGTGAATTAAATCAAAAACTTCCGTTAGTGATTAATGGGGAGAAAATTTTTACTAAGGATACATTTCAGTCTATCAATCCTGCGAACACTTCTGAAGTTATTGCTGAAGTATCAAAAGCTACAACAAAAGAAGTAGATAAAGCTTTTGATGCAGCTAATGAAGCTTATAAATCTTGGAAACGTTGGACGCACAGAGATCGTGCTGAATTTTTAATTAGAGTTGCAGCTATTATTAGACGACGCAAAGAAGAAATATCAGCAGTGATGGTGTATGAAGCTGGTAAACCATGGGATGAAGCAGTTGGTGACGCAGCTGAAGGTATTGATTTTATCGAATATTATGCTAGATCAATGATGGAATTAGCAGACGGTAAACCAGTATTAGATAGAGAAGGCGAACACAATAAATATTTTTATAAACCAATTGGTACTGGGGTAACAATCCCACCATGGAACTTCCCATTTGCAATTATGGCGGGTACTACTTTAGCGCCAGTTGTTGCTGGTAATACAGTTCTTTTAAAACCTGCAGAAGATACCCCGTTAACAGCGTATAAATTAATGGAAGTATTAGAAGAAGCAGGTTTACCAAAAGGTGTTGTGAATTTTGTACCAGGTGATCCAAAAGAAATTGGCGATTATCTTGTTGATAGTGTTCATACGCACTTTGTTACGTTTACAGGTTCACGCGCAACAGGTACACGAATCTTTGAAAGAGCTGCAAAAGTTCAAGAAGGACAACAATTTTTAAAACGTGTTATCGCTGAGATGGGCGGTAAAGATGCGATTGTTGTTGATAAAGAGATCGATACAGACTTGGCAGCAGAATCTATTGTTTCATCAGCGTTTGGCTTCTCAGGTCAAAAATGTTCTGCTTGTTCACGTGCGATCGTTCATCAAGATGTGTATGATGAAGTATTAGAAAAAGCAGTTAAACTTACACAAGATTTAACTTTAGGAAATACAGAAAATAACACTTCAATGGGACCAGTTATTAACCAAAAACAATTTGATAAAATTAAAAATTATATCGAAATTGGTAAAAAAGAAGGTAAGTTAGAACAAGGTGGCGGTACAGATGGTGCTACTGGTTACTTTGTTGAACCTACGATTTTCTCTGGACTTAAATCAAGCGATCAAATCATGCAAGAAGAAATCTTTGGGCCTGTTGTTGGTTTTGTAAAAGGAAAAGATTTTAATGAGTTATTAGAAATCGCTAATGACACAGATTATGGATTAACAGGTGCAGTTATTACTAATAATCGCGAAAACTGGATTGAAGCTGTTAAAGAATATGACGTTGGTAACTTATACCTAAACCGTGGTTGTACTGCAGCGGTTGTTGGTTATCATCCTTTTGGTGGTTTCAAAATGTCTGGTACAGATGCAAAAACAGGTAGCCCAGATTATCTATTACATTTCTTAGAACAAAAAGTTGTTTCAGAAATGTTTTAATTGTTAACAATCGGCTAGGATAACATTTCTAGTAAAATAAAGATTCTGGGATAAATCCCAGAAAAATAGCACTCAGATGATTTATTCAATTCATCTGAGTGCTTCTTTTTATTCATCATTAACTTGAATATTAATCATTTTATGAAAAAGTGCATCAATGGCTTCATACGACATATTACTATTATGTTCACCCATCCATTCCATAAAACCGTATAAAGTCGCACCGTAAACATAAAATACTAAATCTATTGGAACGCTTTGGTCAACCGTTATCCGATGTTCGTTTGCTTTAATATCATTTTGCAGTATACGGATAAAATGATTTTCAACTGTACGTTCAAATTCTTTATCGTCTTCTTGTTTATGCTTTATTTTACTAAAATCGTCAATGTGTGTGACGGATTGTTCCATGCTAGTAAAAGGGTTATTGATACGATCTTTAATATCTGTGGAAAAGTAATCTTGAGTTAAGTAAGTCATTAAATAAATAAGTAAATCGTATTTATCATAGAAATGCTTATAGAAGGTTGTACGATGAACTAACGCTTCATTGCAAATTTGATTAACAGAAATAGTTGAAAACGCATATTTTTCTAATAGTACATATAAGCTTTGAGATAATGCCCGTTTTGTTTTGATTACACGCAAATCTTTTTCATTCATTCTACAATTCTCCTAATCTGTAGTTTAAATATACGAAATTGGATATTTAGTTCTTTTTTAAATAGGGTAAATCATTATAAGATGTCAATAGAAATAATCTACAGTATATGTATAAACTATAACGTTGATTAATTAAGGAGGCAATAGTTTGGCGAAATTTTTATACAAATTAGGTTCATTTGTTGCAAAGCACAAATGGTGGAGTGTTGTTGCTTGGGTGATTATTCTTGCAGCAATTATTATACCGCTTACAATAAGTTCACCTAAGTTTGATAATGATATAACTATGAATGGATTACAGTCATTAGATACGAATGACAAAATAGAAGACGAATTTGGGCAAGACAGTGAGAAAGCTCAAATTAGAGCAGTCTTTAAAAGTGATTCAGATAATGGCATAGTGAAGCAAGATATGACTAAAGATATCAAAGATACATTGAAAGATATTAAAGATGATGATGGAGATATTAAAAATATCTCAGACCCTTATGACAATAAACAAATCAGTGAGGATAAATCGACAGCCATCGCAGATATTAATTATGATGTGTCTGCAACGTCATTAAAAGAAGATTCAAAAGATAAAGTGAAAGACCAAGTTGAAAAATTAGAAGATGAGCATAACGTACAAGTAGAACTGATGGGTACAGGTATGGAATCGACTGAAATTGGCGGTTCTTCTGAATTAATCGGAGTGATTGTCGCATTTGTTGTACTTCTAATTACGTTTGGATCGTTTATTGCAGCAGGTATGCCAATCATTAGTGCTTTACTTGGTTTAGGCACGGGTGTAGGTATCATATCGTTATTGACGTATGCATTTGATATTCCAAATGTTACTTTAACATTAGCGGTTATGATTGGTTTAGCAGTAGGTATCGATTATGCACTATTTATTTTATTTAGATATCGTCAAATTGTTAAAAGCGAACCAAATCATATTAAAGCAATAGGTTTAGCTGTAGGAACTGCAGGTAGTGCAGTCATCTTTGCAGGTGTTACAGTCATTATTGCTGTTTGTGGATTATCACTTGTTGGTATAGATTTCCTAGCCGTAATGGGCTTCGCTTCTGCAATTAGTGTATTTGTCGCAGTGATTAGTGCATTAACTTTATTACCAGCATTGATTAGTATTTTCCATAAGCAAATTCATCCTAAACAAACGAAAACTGAGTTTGAGGGAGATGTAGATACGAAATGGTCCAAATTTGTAGTTGGAAAACCACTTGCAGCAGTGCTTATTGGACTTATTATCTTAGTTGTAGCTGCTATACCGATTAATGATATGCGTTTAGGTATACCTGATGATGGTATGAAACCAGCGGATACAACTCAGAAAAAAGCATATGATATTGTATCTGATAAGTTTGGAGAAGGATATAATGGTCAAATTGCAATGCTTGTCAATGTGAAAGATCAAAATGATAATCCTGAAGCGTTGCAAAAAGACTTACAAAGCTTGAGCAAAGATATTAAAGATATGGATAATGTGAAAATGGTTGCACCGCCACAATTAAGCAAAAATAAAGATTATGCATTAGTAGCGGTAATTCCTGATAAAGGTCCAAATGCTAAATCTACCAATGATTTAGTTCATGATTTGAGAGATTATAATGATGATGCGAGAGACAAATATAATTTCAAAACTGAAGTATCTGGACAAAGTGTAATTAATATAGATATGTCGCAAAAACTAAATGAAGCTATCCCATTATTTGCTGGCGTAATCGTAGCATTAGCGTTCGTACTATTAATGGTTGTCTTCCGTTCTATCATTATTCCACTAAAAGCAGTTCTAGGTTTCGTCCTTTCTTTAGTGGCAACATTAGGCTTTACGACTTTAATAATGCAAGAAGGATTTATGTCTGAACTGTTTGGCGTAGATACAACGGGACCATTACTAGCTTTCTTACCGGTTATTACAATTGGCTTGCTCTTTGGTCTGGCGATGGATTACGAAGTATTTCTTATGTCTCGTATTCATGAAGAGTACAGTAAAACAGGTAATAATGAGCACGCGATTAAAGTAGGTATTAAAGAAAGTGGTCCAGTCGTTGTTGCGGCAGCACTTATTATGTTCAGTGTGTTTATTGCATTCGTCTTCCAAGATGATGTAATGATTAAATCTATGGGATTATCACTTGCATTTGGTATATTGTTTGATGCATTTATCGTACGTTTATTATTGATTCCTGCGTTGACACAATTATTTGGAAAAGCGTCTTGGTATATGCCTGCATGGTTATATAGAATATTACCTCACGTAGATATTGAAGGGCATGCTTTACAAGGCGAGATGCCTGCATCTAATTATGCACATATCAATCAGTCTGCTGGTAATGATAGTTATGATCGTACATTTAGCATCCGCAAACAACAAAACACATATAATGAAGAAAATAATACAATATCTGTGGATCAAAAAACGAAAATGTTATATAACGAAATTGCACAACAAACAACGCAACGTGCATTTTTATATGAAGCTTTAAAATCATATAAAAAAGATTTAGCACAGTCGCAAAATGAAAGTGAACAATCAACATCCTTCGCTACACACGAAGAGAATAAAAACGAAAGTACGCGTGGCCGTGAAGATGATGAAATTGTTAAGCTATTAGCACAACAAAGTGAAAACATTCGACATTTAAATGAACTAATTGAAAAAACAATTAATAAAAAGTAAAAATTCCGGGAATTAACACTGTTCTCAGAAAAATACTAATCCGTTGTGTACGGATTAGTATTTTTTTTATTTATAATATTCCTAGAGCTAAAGTTTTTTTAAAAGTCTGTTGGAGTATCGTTCGATTCTGTACCTACTTCACTTGAAGTGTTAAAGTATACCAGTTTAACACACTTTAACATCGTTTTAGCATATCCATAAATTAGCAAGATATATTAAGCACATAAATGACCGTCAACAAAATCAGAGACTTTATTTGAAGATAGGTAGATTTTTGTCCAATTAACGACAAATTAAAATCAAAATAGCAAATACGCACTTATTTTATTAAAATATATTTTAATAAAGAGGTGTGTTATGGAAAAATTTTATGATATCGAATTTAATCCAAGCAATAATTCAGTATTTAATTTTAATGATGGTGTACGTATCGTTCTCGTATTAAAAAATAAATTAAAATTTGTCAGTGGGACTAGTATTCATAAATTTCAAGCAGGTGATGTTTTTATTATCAATCATCGAGAGCGTTATCGACTGATTGAGGAGGATGACACTTTATATACCGCTATTCATTTGAAAGCATCGTATTTAAAACAATATATCAGTGATTATAATGATAAAGTATATATTTTAAATTCCCAGACATTGCAAAACGTCATTTATCAACAAATTCTGAATGTTGTGGCTAAGATAGGTGTCGTCTATATTCGAAAAGGTAAATTTTATAGATTATATATGGAACAACTGTTAATTGACTTAATGTTTATGATTGTAAGATATTTACCAGCTTATGAAAATATAAATCATGAACATCATGTCAATGATCATCGTCTAGCATTTGTATGTAAATATATTGAAAGAAATTTCACCAAACCAATCACATTAAGTGAAGTAGCTGAAAAGGTGCATTTAAGTCACACATATTTGTCTAAATTATTTACAAAACATATGGGTATCGGTTTCAATCACTATGTTAACCATATTAGAATTGAACATTGTAAAAATGACTTAATACAAACAGATGATGCTATTACTCAAATTGCTTTTAAAAATGGCTTTAGTAACTCTAATATGCTGTTGAAATATTTTAAATTAGACACAGCATTAACGCCTTCGCAATATAGAAAAAAATATCAGGTAGAAGATATAGTGAGCACCGCCGAAAAAACCACTGAGTCAGAAAACTATCAAATGTATCTATACTATTTAAATTCTTATATACAACAAACGCTAGGTACTATGATCCAATCCCCCTATAATCAAAAAGTTATTGATATTACATTGAATTACGATCAAACACACGATTTATCAGATTATAACCATGTGATTCAAATTGGTAGTTTTGATACATTGCGTCTTCAAAGATACAGAAAACAACTGATAGAAGTGCAACAATTTTTAGGCTTGGATCATGTTTTGATCAAAGATCCTATTTTAAAAGGCTACATTGATCATAAAGTTATTGAAAGTGATGAACTTATTCCTACTATGCATCCTTATATGAAAGTAGATGAATGCTTAAGTTTTTTATTTGAACATCACATAGGTTTAGGAATTGAAATTGATCCTCCAACATTACCATCCCAATTTGCGGAATATACAAAAGAATTAAGATTTTTATTAGAGCATATTTATAATACTGTGCCGAATAGACAACAATTCAAATTAGTCATTTACTTGAAGGGCAAAAAAGCCAATATGCTATTAAAAATAATAATGTTATTTAAGGAATACTTTGAACATACTCAGATTATACTTAATACGGATATCACTGATATTAATGAAGTGACAACTGCCCAACAAATCTTGGATAGTTCCAGTGAAAATGTTGATAGTATAGCGTTTAGCGCAAACCAAAATGATATTATTAATTTCAAATCAATTGAAAGTCAACAGTATGATTTAGCTAAAAGACATATCATAGAACAGTATAATAAGATCACTGAACGATTTAATATAAAAGGAAAAGATGTTTCAATTGTCCTACTTAATTGGAACACTTTAACAGGTAATACAAGCCTTACAAATGGTGAATATTTTAGAGCAGGTATCATATTTGAGCAATTGATTGATATGAATCATCAAATTAACGCAATTGGCTATTGGCTCAATCACGAATTACACCATCAATATAATTCAAATGAGGTTACTTCTGAATTAAATGGTATTGATTTATATCATCAGTTTGATGGAAAAAGACCTGCATTTTTTACAAGTATGTTTTTTAAAAAATTATTTAATCAAGTACTTTTTAAAAATGAAGACTGTATGGTTGTAGGACAGAGTGATCATTTTCAAATCGTAATATGGGATGCAGAACATTACAATCCATATTATATGACGAATGAACAAACAGATTATTTAAGTCATAAAGAGTATCAACTCAATATATTAAATGCTACTACTGGATCATATAAAATAAAACATTTAACACTAGATAAAAATAATGGTGCGCTTTATCAAGTTTGGCAACAGTACAATACACAACATGGTATGGATATAGAAACAATTAATTATGTGAATAGAATCTCTTATCCTAAATTAGATGTCAGTGAAGTTGATGTCGTAGATACGATATCTTATCATTTGAAATTACAAACCAACGCCATACAGATAATTGAATTTAAAAAATACTTTTAATTATATTTATAGAGAAAAAATACAATATGATTCGCTGAGTAGTATGTTTGACGATAAAATGGTCATCCAATTTGTTTAATGTTAAATGCAAAATGACAAAAATAGCATAGTCCATTTTTGTCATTTAAAACTACAAATGCTATTTAGAAAATAATCGATACTAAAACCACAATTATTATATATTTTAGCAAAATATATCCGACTACTATATTTTATAGAGAGGATAGCAAGTATCATTTATTGATTTATTGAAAATGTCGAGAGATAAGTACATTTTCCAACTAAGCTAATCTTCCCTATTTGTCATTTTAAAAATATTTTAGGAGGATGAACAAATGACGCAACAGGGAAATACGAAGAGTTATCAAGGTGACAACAAATTAATATTAGGTATTGTATTAGGGGTTGTCACTTTTTGGCTATTTGCGCAATCTTTATTAAACGTAGTTCCTACGTTACAACAATCATTTAATAGTAATATTGGTACAATCAGTATTGCTGTTAGTATTACAGCATTATTCTCAGGGATGTTTGTTGTTGGTGCAGGAAGTCTAGCGGATAAAGTAGGACGTGTGAGAATAACATATTTTGGTTTATGGTTAAGTATCATTGGTTCTTTATTGATTATAATTAGTAATCTACCAATATTACTTATCATAGGAAGGGTAATTCAAGGTTTATCAGCAGCAGCAATCATGCCTTCAACTTTAGCAATTATGAAGACATATTTTGAAGGTAAAGATAGACAGCGTGCACTGAGTTATTGGTCGATTGGTTCATGGGGTGGCTCAGGTTTAGCATCCTTATTCGGTGGTATGGTTTCAACTTTTATTGGTTGGAGATGGATTTTTATTTTATCTATCATTGTTGCACTAATTGCAATGTTATTAATAAAAGGGACACCGGAAACGAAATCTGATAGTACAACAAACTTGAAATTTGATTTTACTGGGCTAATTCTTTTTGTAGTTATGATGTTAAGTATTAATGTCGTGATTACGCAAAGTGGTACATTTGGCATGCTTTCACCTATAATAATAGGATTGCTTATTGTATTTATTATCACAACTATAGCTTTTGTCATAGTTGAAAACAAAAAGCATAATCCATTAATTGATTTTAAATTATTTAAAAATAAAGCTTATACAGGCGCGACATTATCCAATTTCTTACTTAATGGTGTTGCAGGTGCCTTGCTGGTAGCCAATACATTCGTTCAAAAAGGTATAGGTTTCAACGCATTCCAAACAGGACTTTTATCGATTACATATTTGGTTACTGTATTGTTGATGATTAGAGTCGGTGAAAAAGTTTTACAAAAAGTGGGTGCTAAAAAACCGATGTTGTTAGGTACAACATTTAATATGGTTGGTATTATTTTAATATCATTTACATTTTTGCCAAGCGCACTATATGTCGTAGTATGTATCATAGGTTATTTACTATATGGATTAGGTTTAGGTTTTTATGCGACACCTTCTACAGATATGGCGATATCTAATTCTCCTGAAGATAAAGTTGGTGTAGCTTCGGGTATTTATAAAATGGCTTCCTCATTAGGTGGTGCGTTTGGTATAGCTTTATCAGGAGCATTATATGGCGTTGTTACAGAATCTACAAATGTGAAATTTGGAGCGATGGCTGGTTTATGGCTAAATGTATTAATGGCATTGCTTTCATTCGTTATTATTCTTTTAGCTGTGCCATCATTTAAGAAACAAAATAAAGCATAATTCAATATTACAACGTTGTCATTTGAAAAGTATATAATGACATTAAGGTATCGTATATTTCATTGGAGGAATGATTATCATGAAACAACTGATTGAAAAATTGAAAGAAAAAGAAGCACGTATGATTGAGATACGTCGATACTTACATCAACACCCAGAACTATCATTTTGTGAAAAAGAAACACCTAAGTATATAGAGTCGTTTTATGAAGGTAAAGATTGTAAGGTTGAAACGAATGTAGGACCAAATGGTTTGAAAGTTATTATAGATAGCGGTAAACCAGGTAAGACAATCGCAATTCGTGCTGACTTCGATGCTTTACCAATTCAAGAAGATACGGGTCTAGCATTTTCTTCTAAAAATGATGGTGTGATGCACGCATGTGGGCATGATGCACATACTGCATATATGTTGATTCTTGCAGAGACACTTATTGAAATGAAAGACCAATTTAATGGTAAAGTGGTTGTTATACATCAACCTGCCGAAGAAGTACCTCCTGGTGGTGCTCAGTCAATGATTAAAGATGGTGTTTTAGATGGTGTTGATCACGTACTAGGTGTTCACGTCATGAGTCATATGCCTGCAGGTAATATCTATTATCGAGAAGGAAATGTACAAACTGGGCGTGACTTCTTTAAGCTTAAAGTCAATGGTCAAGGCGGACATGGCTCTTCGCCACATACAGCAAATGATAGTATTGTAGCAGGTGCATATTTTGTAAATGCTTTACAGACCGTTGTTTCCAGACGCTTAAATCCATTTGAAACAGGTGTTGTTACCATAGGTTCATTTGATGGTAAAGGACAATTCAATGTGATTAAAGATAGTGTTGAAATAGAAGGTGACGTACGTGCGTTAACAGATGATACTAAAAACACAATTAAAAAAGAAGTGACGCGTTTGTCAGATGGATTGGAAGCGATGTTTGGTGTCAAATGTGAATTAGACTACCATGATGATTACCCAGCATTGTACAATGATCCTGAGTTTACAAAATTTGTTGTAGACACAATAAAAGAAGCGGATACTGATGCCATTAAAAATGTTGAAAGATGTGAACCACAACCGCCTTCAGAAGATTTTGCTTACTATGCAAAAACAATTCCAGGCACATTTATTTATGCTGGTGCTGCACCAGAAAATGGTGAAATCCATCCCCACCATCATCCTAAATTTAATATCAGTGAAAGTTCAATGCGAGTTTCTGCAGAAGCAGTAGGATTAACAGTATTAAATTATCTTAAATAATACAATTACTTATGAAAGCTACCATACATTTCTATTGCCGTAGAATGCATGATTTACGATAGTAGAATATTGATTAGTATGATAAACCTAATTAATATTTATGATTAAAAAACGGGCGCATACGAGGTTTATTACTTGATAAACCATACGTATACACCTGTTTTTTTGTTGTATAAATCACACGTTGATATAGGACAAAAATAAAATTACATTAAATAACTAATGAGGTTTTTCGCTAATTAAAAATTGATCATGATAACAAAAGGTTTAATATTAGGTCATTTAGTGTATATGTAAATTGAAAAAAAGAAAGGAATGATTACATTGAATGGCGAGAAAAAAACAAACGCCCTGTTAGAAGATTATCAAAAGCAATTAAAGAAATTATTTAAGTATGATAAAGCAAACGCACTGAGTTTTGATAATGAAAGTAGAAGTAAAGTCGCAGAACAAAAAGGTGTTTTTGTAATTTTTGAAAATAAAAAACCAATATTTGTTGGGCAAGCTGGTGGATTTATGACTGGCTTTAAATTTACACAAAAAGATTTATCTGACAAATTAGGCCAATTTAATTCAGCTTCAGACGCTGGTACTGCAAAATTTAGAAAAGTGTATTTAGCGCATCATGGTTTAGATGAAGCAGAAATGAAAAATATTAAGGCAAGTGAAAAAAATTTAAAGTTTCAATACATTAAGGTTAAAGATAATTTAGCTTTTATCAATATTTTAGAAATTTTAGCATTAGAATATGCTAAGAAAAATAAAATAAACTTATTTAATTTTTCTTAGTTAAAATCTATGTGTATTTGAACTGCTGAGAAAGTGGTGATTAAAATGAATATTGGAACATTTAAAATTCATTTTCAACAACATGATATTTTTGTGAAATTGCCCAAAGCATACGATGAAGCAAAAGAAAGTGGTTATTCACTTATATTAGTGCAAGATGGAGACGAGTTATTTAAAGATATTGAGCGAGATATGATATTGGTTGGAGTACAGTCCAACAATAGAAATCAGGATTATAGCCCATGGGAAACGGTTGTAGATGGGGTTCATTATAAAGGGGAAGCGGATGCTTATATTTTATGGATGACTAAGCATTTGCTTCCTTATTTAAGAAAATGTTTTAATATATCACAAAGAAACGAAGATATCTGTATAGCTGGCGCTTCACTAGGTGGATTACTTGCTTTGTATACATTATTTAAAAGTCCAGAAAATTTTGGCAGCTACATATTAATATCACCTTCTGTATGGTACCCAGGATTTGTACAGTTTATGAAACAACAAACCGTTATTAAAGATGACAAACAAATTTATTGGTATGTCGGAGCGCTCGAAGGACAACAACAATTTAGCATGAAACAAGAGATGTTTGTTCGAACAGAATTCGCTGTAGATATATTAAGTGAATTACTGTTTTCTGACAAAGCAATGTTTTATTATACTACTAATAGGAACGGTAAACACAATGTATTGTATTTTAAAAGCTATTTTGCTAAAGCAATTAAGAAATTATTTTGATATTGTCAATTTTAAGAAAAAATTAAGTATTTAGTTTAAATTATCAGAAAATTCATAATAATCTGCGGTCAATATCCCCTTTTTCAATAAAACAATGGTAATATTTTAATTATATGTATTTTTATAAATTGTATTATCACTGATTGCAATTTTCAGATTTGTAAAATACATGAATGAATATATCGTTATTAACATTGAAATAGGGGATGTTTTTATGACAGTGAAAATAGAAAAAGTTTCAGGTAGTAAGTTATTAACTGGCATTGTTTTATCTATATTAACATACTGGTTATTTGCCCAAGCATTTTTAAATATTGGACCTAAAATACAAACTACTTTTGATGCGAGTCCGGATATCGTAAATATTTCAGTGAGTCTAACCTCATTTGTAACAGGTGTATTTATGGTAGTAGCTGGGAATATATCAGATAAATTTGGTAAAGTGAAATTGACGAGAATTGCTTTAGTGTTAAGTATTGTTGGTTCTTTGATGTTGATTGCTTCAGGAAATGTTGTAATGCTACTACTTGGTCGTATTGTACAGGGACTTTCTGCAGCGATTATCATGCCAGCCACAATTTCTATAGTGAACGATTTTTTTGATGGTGATGATAGACAAAAGGCACTCAGTTTTTGGTCAATCGGTGCATTTGGTGGTACTGGGTTATCTTCCTTTTTTGCAGGAGCACTGGCTACATTTATTTTTTGGCAGTCTATTTTTATATTATCGATCATATTATCAATTGTAGCTTTAGTTTTACTGCGCAAATTACCAGAAAGTCGTATTAATAAAACAGAAACGAGCCCGTTTGATTATATCGGTTTAATCATTTTTATTATTATGATTGGTAGCATTAGTTTTGTCATCACGCAAGGCTATAAAATAGGTTGGTTAAATGCTGTAACAGTAATCTTATTTGTCATATTTTTAATTTGTATATACATATTTTTCAAAGTAGAACGTGTCAAAAAGGTGCCGTTTATCGATTTAGATTTATTTAAAAATAGGCCTTATATTGGTGCCTTTTTAGCTAACTTTTTATTGAATACCGGTGTAGGTGTGATTGCTTTATTAAATATGTACGTACAATCCGGCTTGAAATTAACAGCTTTCCAAGCAGGATTGTTAACTTTACCTTATTTAATTTCATTATTGCTAGTCATTCGCTTAGGTGAGAAGAGTATTAAAAGATTTGGTGCAAAACGCGCAATGATTATTGGCCCAATATTTACTGGCTTAGGTGTATTAATGTTCAGTTTGACATTTTTTGATACTACGCTTTATGTTGTTGTAGCGCTAATTGGTGCTATATGTTTTGGTGGCGGTACAGGATTATTTGCGACACCAGCTTTAAGTACGGCGGTTTCTACGACTCCACCGGAAAAAGTAGGTGTTGCTTCAGGGATTTTTAAAATGGGATCTACATTAGGCGGTGCATTCGGTATAGCAATTATGACTTCTATTTTTACTGGTATAATTCAAAGTGGTCATAGCATACACATTGCAGCGGGTGTAGGTTTTATCATGGGGACTTGTTTAGTATTATGTGGTGTATTAGCAAGTGCACTTGTTATACCAACACGGAAAGTGAGTCAGTGAAGGGTATTTCGTTTATTAATCGCTAGGTTGAGTCTGATATTATGATTCGTTCCACGCCTTTTTTTACTAAACATGTGAAATGGAGTGATTATGAGGAATATATATCATGACAAAATGTTGTTAATAAGTATAACTAATCTTGTTGCTACACAATGACTTAAAGCGCGATTACCGTGTTTTTCTATCATGACTTGTATCAACTGTATCTATTTTACATTAAAATATAAAAGGATTATGATAATCACAAAATATACTAGAAAGAAGTGGTATGATGCACTATAAAACATATTATGAGTCACCGATTGGTCGGATTGCACTTACGTCAGATGGTGAAGCAATTACAGGCTTGTGGTTACCGAAACACGATGATTTCGAATCAAATTATGACGAGGCATTAACAGAAGCGGAATTACCAGTTTTTGAAAAAGTTATTAGTTGGCTCGATAAATATTTTTCAGGAAATAACCCGAAAATTGATTTTGCACTGAAACCTATAGGAACCGAATTTAGAGAGCAAGTTTGGGATGTTTTATTGAAAATACCATATGGAGAGACTGTTACTTATGGTGAAATTGCTAAAGAAATAGGTATTAAAAGAAATAAGCCAAATATGTCTTCACAAGCAGTTGGTGGTGCGGTTGGTACAAATCCGATTTCTATTATAATTCCATGTCATAGAGTCGTTGGAAAAAACGGCAGTCTTACTGGATACGGTGGTGGCATTGATACAAAAATAGAGTTGTTGAAATTGGAAAAAGTAGATATGCAACCGCTTTACAGACCAAAATATAGTACGAAACCTTAAGCGTAAATTTGCGCATGACTGAAAATTATTGTAAATAAATATTATTATTTTATACATTTTGTATTTTTTATCAATAAAATTTTCTGAAAATATAAAGTTGTTTCTCTTGCTCAGTGTGTTATCCTATAAAACGTCTTTTTTATTATTATTAGAGGGGTGGAAAATTTGGATAATACAAAAAAGTCGTTTTCTAGTGTGTTTATTTATTCAGCACTAGTCGTAGGCTTATTAGTAGTTATTGGAGCTATTTTTCCAGCTAAATTTGGAGAAATTACTGGTGTTATTTCTTCTTGGGTGACGAAAACGTTTGGTTGGTATTATATGTTACTGTATACAGTGATTTTAGGTTTTTGTGTATTTTTAGTATTTAGTCCTATTGGAAAATTGAAATTAGGCAAACCAACAGATAAACCGGAATTTCATACAGTATCTTGGTTAGCGATGTTATTCAGTGCAGGTATGGGCATAGGTCTGGTGTTTTATGGTGCTTCAGAACCGATATCACATTATTTAGCACCGCCAACAGCTGATCCTGAAACGAAAGAAGCGATGGCACAAGCCTTTAGGTCTTCTTTTATTGATTATGGATTTCATCCTTGGGCAGTATATGGCGTAGTGGCATTAGGTTTGGCATATTCTCAATTTCGTAAAGGAGAAAATGGTTTAATTTCTAGAACGCTAAGACCAGTGTTGGGCGATAGAGTAGATGGCCCAATTGGTGTCATTGTTGATGTTTTAGCTGTATTTGCAACTATTATTGGTGTTGCGGTTTCTTTAGGTGTAGGGGCAATACAGATAAACGGTGGTTTAAATTATTTATTTGGTGTGCCGAATAACTCTGTTGTTCAAGGAATTATTATTGCTGTAGTTACCGTATTATTTTTATATAGTGCATGGAGTGGCTTGAGTAAAGGTATCCAATATTTAAGTAATTTAAATATGTTTTTAGCAGCATTGTTGCTTATTGTTATCTTTATTGTAGGACCAACCGTATTGATATTAAATATGATGACAAGCGGTACTGGTGATTACCTTAATTCACTGATTTTTAATAGTTTAGATGTAGCACCATTAAATGAACAAAAAGCTGAGTGGTTGAAAAGTTGGACGATTTATTATTGGGGCTGGTGGATGAGTTGGAGTCCATTCGTGGGTATATTTATTGCGAGAATCTCAAAAGGTCGTAGTATTCGCGAATTTGTAATTGCCGTATTAGGCGTACCAGTTGTGATTAGTATTATTTGGTTTAGTGCTTTTGGTGTAACTGGTATAGATGTTGGACAAGCTCATAGCGAGATATTTAAAATGCCACCAGAAACGCAATTGTTCGGTATTTTTAATGAGTTACCATTTGGTTTTGTATTATCAATTATTGCGTTAGCATTAATTGCTTCATTTTTTATCACTTCTGCAGACTCTGCAACCTTTGTGCTAGGTATGCAAACTGCATATGGTACATTGAATCCTTCAGGATTTATCAAAATTGTATGGGGACTTGCATTAGCAGCGATCGCTTACGTATTATTACTAGCTGGTGGTGACACTGGACTAGATGCATTACAATCAGCGGCAATTATTTCTGCTTTACCGTTTAGTTTTGTCGTTATCTTAATGATGATTTCCTTATATAAAGATGGAAATGAAGAGCGTAAATATTTAGGGTTATCGTTACAACCTAAAAGAGAGATTGAAACACAAGATTTAAACGAAACAAATCGTGATTAATTCTTATAGAAAATTTCAACATAGTGACTTTAATATGATAAAAGAGGATGCCTTTATGTAAGTGAAGTAAAAGGCATCCTCTTTCTTTTATATAAAAAGACCCGTAAGTGAATATTAAAAATTCATTTACGGGTTTATAAATAATCATTGATGTTAGATAAAGTTATTCAGATATAGACCTTTTTATGTCATTAATCATTCTGAATAAAGTGAGATAAGATTAAGTGAATTGAAACTTAATTTAATGTATTATAATTACGAATATGATCATTGATACTTTCGAGATAGAAAATACCTTTTGTTTCATTTGCTAGCTCAACATCATGGTCAAATTCAAGGTTGTCGAAACGTTTGAAAAATGTTTCATATGTGTCAACAGAGATTTCTGTACGATGATTTAATAGATTTTTATGTTTTTCTATATCAAGCGCATCTTGATAACCTTCCACTAATTTACCGCTAAAGAATTCACCAACAGAGCCTGAACCATAGCTGAATAGACCAATTGTATCACCAGCGTTTAATTCGGTATGTGTTTCTAATAATGAAATTAAGCTCAAGTACAATGACCCAGTATAAATATTACCTACATAACGGTTGTAATAAGTTGCCGCGTCATATCCAGAAGTTAATCGTTCTTTAGTTTCTGTGTTGATATCTTCAGTTAAGATAGAATCAAGTGCTTTTTTACCCATTTTAGTAAATGGCACGTGGAAACATAATGATTTAAATGTATCTAGTGTAGTATTATATCTACGTGCATATTCATTCCAACTTTCTTGAAATGAGTGGATATAGGCATCTTTTGATAATGCACCATCCACAAGTGGATACGGTTGTCCACTTGGACGCCAAAAATCGTATACATCTTCTGTAAATGCAACTGCGTCATCATTTAGTTCAAGAATACGTGGGTTTTGTGTTATCATCATAGCAACTGCACCTGCACCTTGCGTTGGCTCACCGCCAGATTCTAGGCCGTAGCGCGCAGTGTCACTAGCAATAACTAAAACTTTTTCATTGGGACGGCTAGCGATATAATCTTTCGCTAATTGAATTGCAGGCGTTGCAGCGTAACAAGCTTCTTTCATTTCAATACAACGTGCGAATGGTTGAATACCTAAAAGATTATGTATTTGAACTGCAGATGCTTTAGCAGAATCTATAGCAGATTCAGTTGCAACAATAATCATGCTAATTTGTTTTTTATCATCTTCAGAGATGATTTCTTTGGCAGCATTGGCACCCATAGATACAATATCTTGGCTCATTGGGCTGACTGCCATTTCATTTTGCCCAATACCAATAAGAAATTTATTTGGGTCAACTTGACGAGATTCGGCAAGTTTAGCCATGTCTACATAAAAATTTGGAACATAAAAATTGATTTGATCAATACCAACTGTCATAAAGTGTATCGACACCTTTCTTTAATAAATAAGCAATTGTATCATATCAAATCACATGTATAAAATACAATGATTTACCACATGTTCAGAAGGAGAATAATAATGAAAAAAATAGCAATCGTAAGTGCCAAGCGGACACCTATAGGAAAATTCAGAGGAAAATTAAGTAATTATACTGCAGTAGAATTAGGTACAAAATCGTTAGAAGCTGCAATGTCAGCAATTAATCTCAAACCTGAAATGATAGAGCAGGTCATTTATGGCAATGTACTTCAAGCTGGAAATGGTCAAAATCCTGCGCGACAAGTTAGTATCAACGCAGGTGTACCTAATACTACACCTGCGATGACTATTAATGAAGTCTGTGGTTCAGGATTGAAATCGATTATATTAGGCAAACAACAAATTCAATTAGGTGAAGCAAAAGTAGTAGCAGTAGGCGGCATTGAAAGTATGACCAATGCTCCCCAAATATTACTTAATGAAGATGCAGCGCCAGTAGAAAGTTTTATGCATGACGGTTTAACTGATGCATTTCTAAATGTACCAATGGGCATTACTGCAGAGAAAATAGCAGAAAAATATAATGTTACACGAGCACAACAAGATGAATTTGCGAATGACTCGCAACATAAAGCGGCACAAGCTTCCAGCTCAGGTAAATTTGATAATGAAATTGTTCCCTTAACAGATAGTGAAGGCCAATTAATGACAGCAGATGAAGGTATTCGTGGAAATAGCAGTGTTGAAAAATTAAGCACATTAAAAACAATATTTAAAGAAGATGGTACTGTCACAGGAGGGAATGCTTCAAGTATCAACGATGGCGCATCAACAATTATTTTGATGGATGTAGATTATGCAAAACAAGAAGGATTTGAAATTATTGCAACATTAGGTGAACACGCGGAAATTGGCTGTGATCCTGCCTATATGGGGTACGCACCGTACTATGCAGTGACGGAATTATTAGCAAAAGCTAAGAAAGATATAAATGATATTGAAGTTGTAGAAATGACAGAAGCATTTGCTGCTCAAAGTATACCGGTTAAAAATAATTTGGGGATACATCCTGATAAGCTTAACTTATACGGTGGTGCTATTGCTATAGGTCATCCTATAGGTGCGAGTGGAACGCGGTTGGTGACAACTTTAGTGAATATCTTATCGCAAGAAAATAAACAAAATGGTATTGCAACTGCATGTATTGGTGGCGGTTTAGGTATTGCATTATATGTAGAAAAGGGGGATGCATGATGTTACCATTAGGCAAAGATTTTCGTCATTTATCACGTGAAGAAAAGTTAAACTGTCTAGTCGAATATGGTTGGTTGAATAAAGAAAATCAGGATATGTTATTAACACATCCTTTAATTCCAGAAGAAATAGCTAACAGTTTAATTGAAAATGTGATCGGTCAAGGTGCATTACCTGTCGGATTACTACCTGAAATTATTGTAGATGACAAATCATATGTTGTTCCAATGATGGTTGAAGAACCTTCTGTTGTTGCAGCTGCAAGCTATGGTGCAAAATTAGTTAATGAAACAGGAGGTTTTCATGTCATCGCTAGTGAGCGGTTAATGATTGGACAAATTGTTTTTGATAACGTAAAGGATACCCAACGGTTATCTCAAAATATTAAAAATCTTGAACCAAAAATTAAGCAAATTGCAGATGAGTCTTATCCCAGTATTATTAAAAGAGGTGGCGGTTATCGTCGAGTTGAAATAGATACTTTTCCTGAAGCACAGTTAGTATCACTCAAAGTATTTGTAGATACGAAAGATGCAATGGGCGCTAACATGTTAAATACAATATTAGAGGGGATTTCTGCATATTTAAAAACAGAAATTGAAGATGTAGATATATTGATGAGTATTCTTTCTAACCATGCCACTGCTTCTGTGGTTAAAGTACAAGGCGAGATAGATGTTCAATCACTATCGAAAGATGGACGTGACGGGGCCAAAGTAGCACATAGAATGGAAAGGGCATCTGTGTTAGCGCAAGTAGATATTCATCGTGCAGCAACACATAACAAAGGTGTTATGAATGGTATTCACGCAGTTGTCTTAGCTACAGGTAATGATACACGCGGCGCCGAAGCCAGTGCTCATGCTTATGCGAGTAAAGATGGACAGTATCGAGGCATAGCTACTTGGCAATATGATGCATCACGTCAAAAATTAGTTGGTACGATTGAGGTTCCAATGACATTGGCAACAGTTGGTGGAGGGACACGTGTATTACCTATTGCACGTGCTGCCTTAGATTTAATGAAAGTTGACTCGGCACAAGAACTTGGTCATGTTGTAGCTGCAGTTGGTTTAGCTCAGAACTTCGCTGCATGTCGTGCACTTGTTTCAGAAGGTATTCAAAAAGGTCATATGAGTTTACAATATAAATCATTAGCAATTGTCGTAGGTGCTCAAGGTGACGAAATTACGAAAGTCGCTGAATTGTTAAAAGAAAAGCCGAGCGCAAATGCGGCTATGGCAGAACAGATTCTCAATCAAATGAGAGAAGCACATTAGTAATTAAATGATGTTTTTATAATAGGTGTAATCGTGTCTTTAAAACATTTTATATGAAAGGCGGAGTGATGATACATTGTTTTCATTACTCCGTCTTTTTGTACAATCAATCATTATGAATTAAACTATAAATATTTTATTTTGGGATTTGAGTTCAATATAATATAAATGAAAAGATTAAAAGAAATGAGGGAATATGATGGGCAATAATATACCGGCATTATCATATGATTACACGAATCATTCTGTGGTGCCACTTTTAGCATCGGAACAAAGCCTACAAACAATTACTGCAGAACCGTGGCTGGAAATTTCAGATGAAGGATTACAATTAGAAGGGTTATGCTTTAATAGAAATGGAGATTTAACACTTTGTGAAGTATTTGGTGGAACTATCTTTCACGTGACTTTACCAGACAAAAAAGTCACTCAGCTTTTTAAATCACATAAAGAAAATCCTGCAGCTGTTAAAATCCATAAAGATGGAACACTATTTATTTGTTATTTGGGTGATTTCGAACGTTCGGGTGGCGTGTTTGCGGTTAATGCTGAAGGAAAAGCAGAAGAAACGATTGTGTCAGACATTGATACAGAATACTGTGTGGACGATTTAGTGTTTGATAGTAAAGGTGGATTTTATTTCACTGATTTTAGAGGATACTCTACAAATCCTAAAGGTGGTGTATATTATGTTGCGCCAGATTATAAATCCATAACGCCTGTGATTCAAAATTTAGCAGTTGCTAATGGCATAGCTTTAAGTACTGACGAAAAAACACTATGGGTAACTGAAACAAATGCGAATCGATTACATCGCATTGATTTACTAGAAGATGGCGTGACCATTGCGCCATTTGGCGCTTCTATACCTTATCATTTTACTGGCCATGAAGGGCCAGATTCATGTTGTATAGACAGTGATGATAATTTATATGTTGCAATGTACGGACAAGGCAGAGTGTTAGTGTTTAATAAAAAAGGTTATCCTATTGGACAAATTTTAATACCAGGACGTGATCAAGGGCATATGCTTCGTTCAACACATCCTGCATTTATTCCAGGTACGGATCAATTAGTGATTTGTGCCAATGATATTGAACAAGGTGGCGGTTCTTGGATTTATACAGCAAAGGGATTTGCAAAAGGTCATCATAGCTACCAGTTTCATTAAAGTAAGATAAAAAAGCGTTTTAAGTCATTGAGTGGGACAAGAATCTCGATTTCTTAAAAAGGTTTCGTCATCTCATCGCGACAAGAACAACAAGCATTAAACAAAGCATAAAGTGATTAACTGAGCTAAAGTACATGTTTAACTCCTACTAACTTAATGACTGACAATATGAAAGTCTGGGACGAATCAACGTCGTCCCAGGCTTTTTCAGTATACACTACCTTTGTTAGTAGTTTTTATATATTAATTATGTAGAAATCATAGCATTAAATTGTTAATTGAAGTTTATAAACACAATCGTAAGGCGAGGTGTTTTGTTAATTTTAAGTATAACAATAAATTAATTGAGATAAAATTCATTAAAAATTTATAAATACACTATTGAAAGCGCATACATTTTTAAGTATGATATAAATTAACAAAGGTAGGTGTTTGCTATTTTAAAGTCAAAAGATAAGCATAATGATGAAAAACAGGATTTAAAGAAGCCGTTAGGAGTTACGTCGGCAGTTGTTACATTGTCAATTATGATTATTACTATGTTAATAACTGTGGCGGTATTAGAAAAAGAACCTCATATACCATTAATGATAGGTACTGCGGTAGCGATTATTGTGACAATGCTACATGGTTATGAATTTAGTGAAGTAGAAGAAATGATGTACAAGGGTATACGGCATGCGTTGCCAGCGATTGTTATTATTATACTTGTAGGTTTAGTTATTGGTTCATGGATTGGTAGTGGTGTTGTAGCAACGATGATATATTATGGACTACAATTAATAGATCCGCGGTATTTTTTAGCAGTTGTAGTTATATTATGTGGTGTCGTAGCGTTAGCGATTGGAAGTAGTTGGTCTACAATGGCGACTGTTGGTGTAGCTTCAATGGGGATTGGAGTTAGTATGGGGATTTCTCCTGGTATGGTTGCTGGTGCAGTCATTTGTGGTGCTTATTTTGGGGATAAGATGAGCCCATTATCGGATACAACAAATCTTGCTTCAGGCTTATCTGGCGTTGAATTATTTGAACATATTAAGCATATGTTCTATACAACTATTCCGGCAGTAATTATTGCATTAATTGCATTTTTCTTTATTGGTATGCAGTATGGCAATAAAAATTTTGATACGAAACGCATCGATGCAATTCTTAGCACTATGCAAGATAATTTTGTAATTTCACCATGGTTGCTGTTAGTACCTTTAGTAGTTATTGTATTGGTCACGTTCAAAGTCCCAGCGATACCAGCCATTTGCGTCGGTATTATATTTGGTTTTTTTGCTCAAATTTTTGTGCAAGGTGGAACAATAACAGAAGCGCTGACAGCTTTGCAAACAGGATATACGATTGAATCAGGTAATAAACTTGTAGATGAATTATTTAATCGAGGCGGATTAGAATCAATGTTTTATACGATTTCATTGACCTTAGTAGCGATGACTTTTGGTGGTGTGCTGGAATACTCAGGCATGTTATCTGCATTGATTTCAGTGATTTTAAAAGTAGCGAGAACAACTGGTTCATTGATTGCATCAGTCATTGTTTCTTGTATTGGTACTAATTTTACATGTTCAGAACAATACATATCTATCATTGTACCTTCTAGAATGTATGCGAGTGCTTTTAAAGACAAGGGTTTACATCCTAAAAACTTATCTAGGGCATTAGAAGATGGTGGAACGTTGACGTCAGTATTCGTTCCTTGGAACACGTGTGGCGTATTTATTGCATCAACGCTAGGCGTATCGGTAATGGAATATGCACCATTTGCTATTGTGAATTACACTGTTCCTATAATTTCAGTCATTTTTGGCTACATTGGTTTTAAAATAATTAAATTAAAAGATTCAGATAAGGCGCATACAGATAATATTAACTTAGCTTAATTTTTTGAATTTTATAAAAATTAACCATTTAATCTAAACAGAGGAGAAAACAAGTGAAACTTACTTGTTTTCTCCTTTTATAGTGAAATTTAGCACAAAAATTTGATCACTCGAGTCACTTTAGCTTGTCAACGTGTTAATCATGCTAATGTTCCAAATGATGAATTGATTTAAAAGATTGAAAAAAAGATATTTAACCGTATACTAGGATATACAAATTGAAGTTTAATATAGAGGAGCATATATATGGATATTAAACATATGAAGTATTTTGTGGAAGTCGTAAATCAACATGGTATGACAAATGCATCTAAATCATTATATATCGCCCAACCAACAATAAGTAAAGCGATTAAAGACATTGAAAAAGAATTGGATATGCCACTGTTTGATCGAAGCAAACGCCAACTTGTACTAACAGATGCTGGCTCAGTTTTTTATCATAAAAGTAAAGAAATCCTATCTTTATACAAAGATTTACCTAAAGAAATTAATAGTCTACTAGGTTTAGAAACAGGTCATATTAGTATTGGTTTGTCTGCAGTCATGAATATGAATAAATTTATACATATTTTAGGTGAATTCCATCAACAATATCCTAATGTAACTTATAATTTAGTGGAAAATGGTGGCAAAATGATTGAACATCAATTAATTAATGATGAAATTGACATCGGTATTACAACTTTACCAGTAGACCAGTCTATTTTCCATTCGTTGCCGTTATATCAAGAAGAGTTGAAATTAGTTTTGAATAAAGAACATCGTCTTGCGCAATATCAACAAGTGAAAATGAGCATGTTAAAAGACGAAGACTTTATCCTTTTTAATGAAGATTTTTACTTGAATGATAAAATTATTGAAGCAGCAAAGAATGCCGGTTATATACCTAATACAATATCTAAGATTTCACAATGGAACTTTATTGAAAATCTGTTAAATGCTCATCTAGGTGTCAGTATTTTACCGGAAAATATCGTAGGTTTATTAGACAGTGACTTTAAAAATATAACACTTGAAGATCCAGGCATGAGTTGGGAATTAGGTGTGATATGGAAACGAGATAAATATTTAAGTTATGCAACCAGGCAGTGGATAGATTTTATGAAACAACGTTTATAAAAGAAGTAGATAGGCGCTACGTACTATTTGTGGGAGTAGTTTGGGAATCAAAAGAATGTTTTGTTTTCAAACCTATTCCCGCTATTTTTTAGCTGTAAAAACCGATACTTAAAAAGTCATTTGAAAAGATACATCGAAAAATAGTCGATCTAATTAATAGGTTATAGCTATTTGGAATATGTAAAATCGCTTTCATAGAAAATAATAATAGGTATTATGAAAAAACAATATTTTTATTATATTTAATGGCGCGTTATACTTAGTCATGTAATCAACAAAGTAGTTAAAAGTCAGCAGTTCAAAAGTATTAAAAAGGGTGATGAGTATTGCAGGTAGCGCTAAAGATTGTCAAAATTATGTTTCAAGCATTAATTATTATGGGTATTACTTTTATTGGTAATAAAATTCAAATGATTTTTGATATTCCGATTGCAGGCAGTATTGTTGGATTAATTTTATTTTTCTTATTACTGCAATTTAAAATTATTCCGACAAAATGGGTAGAAGAAGGCTCTAAATTTTTCTTAGCTACCATGGTATTTTTCTTTGTTCCATCTGTCGTAGGTATTATGGATGTCGCTAGTATGATTAATATTAATTTTGTTTTATTCTTTATCATGATTGTTCTAGGCACATGTTGTGTTGCTTTAATTTCAGGTTTTATTGCTGAAAAAATGGTTAAAGCTGAACAATACGGGAATGGTCAAGATTAGATGGTACTTCTAAAAGCATTGTTAATGATACTATTGACAGTTTGTATGTACGTTGGAGCAAAAAAATTACAATTTCAATACCGGAGCCCATTTTTAAACCCTGCCCTTATATCATCGATTGGAATTATCGTTGTATTATTATTATTTAACTTAGATTATCAACAGTACATGGTCGGTGGTAAGTGGATACACCAACTATTAAATTGTACAGTTGTAACATTAGCATATCCACTATATCAAAATCGTCATAAAATATTAGCTAATGGTAAAATTATATTTAGCAGTGTAATTACAGCAGTAATTTTGAACTTTGCATTTGTTTATGTCATATTAAAAATGTTTGGTTATTCAAAAGAAGTTATTGTTACGATGTTGCCAAGATCAATTACAGCTGCAGTAGGTATTCAGGTATCTCACCAAATGGGTGGTGTTGATGCCATAGCAGTGTTATTTATCGTTGCAACTGGTTTAATCGGGAGCATTTTAGGTGCATATTTGATTAAGTTCGGAAGATTTAAAACTTCTATTGCAAAAGGCCTAACTTTTGGTAATGCATCACATGCTTTTGGTACAGCTCAAGCACTTGATATTGATTTAGAAGCAGGCGCGTTTAGTTCAATTGGAATGATTTTGACTGCATTATTAAGTTCAATCGTTCTCCCGATACTCATAATCTTTTTATATTAAGCAATCGTGTTAAAGCACAGTATTAACTATTTTAAGGGATAATAAATAAATCGTTAAAATTTGGAAGGAGCAATTTTTACAATGGCAAAAATTAAAGCAAATGAAGCATTAGTAAAAGCATTACAAGCATGGGAAATAGATCATTTATATGGTATTCCAGGAGATTCTATAGATGCAGTAGTAGATAGTTTAAGAACTGAAAGAGATAATATTGAATTTGTTCATGTGCGTCATGAAGAAGTAGCAAGTTTAGCAGCTGCCAGTCATACAAAATTAACTGGTAAAATTGGTGTTGCATTAAGTATCGGTGGACCAGGTGTCGTTCATTTACTTAATGGTATGTATGATGCCAAAATGGACAATGTGCCTCAACTTATTTTAGCAGGACAAACAGATAGTACAGCACTAGGAACAAAAGCATTCCAAGAAACAGATATCAGTAAAATGGTAGACGATGTGGCAGTCTATAATCGTCAAATCTCTGAAAATGATAAAGATATATTTGGTATTGTTAATGAAGCTATTCGTACAGCTTATGAGAAAAAAGGTGTTGCAGTTTTAATTCTGCCAAATAACCTATTGACAAACAAAGTGAAAGATACAACAAATACACCAGTGGACACTGCGCCACCAGCACGTATTGCACCAAAACCACGTAGCATCAAAAAAGCTACTAAGTTGATCAACAAAAGTAAACGTCCAGTTATGATTATTGGTACTGGTGCTAAACATGCTAAAGATGAAGTGAAAGAATTTATTGAAGCGGTTAAAATTCCTTCAATCATTACTTTACCAGCAAAAGGTATCTTAGCTGATGCACACCCATATAATTTAGGTAACTTAGGTAAAATTGGTACTAAAGTATCTTATCAAACGATTCAAGATGCTGATTTACTAATAATGGTAGGTACAAACTATCCTTATGTTGACTATTTACCTAAGAAAAATATCAAAGCAATTCAAATCGATACAAATCCAGAAAATATTGGACATCGTTTTGACGTAAATGCTGGTATTATTGGTGATAGTAAATTAGCATTGCAACAATTAACAGATAGTGCTAAACATGTGAAAAATCGTGACTTCTTAAATAAAACATTAGAAAGAAAAGCGACTTGGGATTCTTGGATGGATAAAGATAAAGCAGATGAAAGTTCACCAATTCGTCCAGAACGTCTAATGGATGCAATCAACCAAGTAAAAACAGATGACGCGATTTTCTCAATCGATGTCGGTACATCTACTGTTTGGTCAACACGTTATTTAGATCTAACAGTGAATAATAAGTTTATCGTTTCTAGTTGGTTAGGTACGATGGGCTGTGCGCTACCAGGTGCATTGGCAGCAAAACGTGCTTATCCTAATCGTCAAGTAGTTGGTATAGCAGGCGACGGTGCATTTGAAATGGTAATGCAAGACTTTGCAACAGCAGTTCAATATGATTTACCAATGACTATATTTGTTTTAAACAACCAAGAATTATCATTTATTAAATATGAACAACAAGCTGCTGGAGAGTTAGAATATGCAATTAACTTCACTGACATAGACTTAGCGCAATTTGCTGAAAGTTGTGGTGGTGTTGGTTATACACTTAAAGATCCAAATAGAATTGATGAAGTCGTAGAAGAAGCAATGGCTCAAGATAGACCAACAATTGTCAATGTTTATGTTGATCCAAATGCTGCACCATTACCTGGTAAAATTGTAAAAGATGAAGCTATTAACTATGGTAAATGGGCATACAGATCTATTACAGAAGATAAAAAATTAGATTTAGATGAAATTCCACCAATGTCAACAGCTGTCAAACGTTTCTTCTAAATCATTATAAATAAAAGATTCAGAGACTTTAATTTCTCAGACTAAGATTAAACGCCAATTCCTATTGAAATATGATAGGAATTGGCGTTTTTTGCTTTGTAAAGTTTTGTATCAAGTTGCGGCCGGATTTTAATAAATACAAAGTGATTTTGTAGCGTGCTGACGC